>CBDUPR010000011.1:0-68474 GCA_965369175.1 uncultured Nitrosomonas sp. | reverse complement strand
CTTAATAAGTCGCTAGGAATCCCCTTCGTTTAGGAAGGGGAGGATGTCAACAATCGAATCTGTTGAGAGAATGAATGAAAAAGCGATGAGAATGTGGTAGAAACAGGTGCTCTCTGGAATGGTGCGGCGATCAGTCCAGCGATGTGTAATGAATAAAAAGCCACCAGTAATAGGTGATAAATGAATGGCCACCAGTAGAGAAACCCATGAATACATCGACTAAATCTGCGTCAATATGGCACCACTCCTTAATTTTGTCGAGTGGGGCCCAACCGGCTAGCATATCGGCTATGCGGCCAATAGATAGTGATTATGGCGCACTGGATCCCAGAACTTTTGATGCGATGGAGGTTGATGCGCTGTTTGATGTGATTAATCTGACACAAACACATATGGGCCATCTGGTTCTTTATCGTTCACTGGCACGTCCGATTAGTGATGCTCAGATGCTGATAGAAAAACAGGCAGCGGTGCGTGAGCTCGAATCAAATCCTGAAATGCACGATATTTTAAAGCATTTTATCGAAAATATGGCCGTGGGTGAAAAGGGGCTTTATCCGTTGCTTTATGGTGAATTTATAGGAGGTTTGTCTAGCGATGAGCCACTCAGTGATTCGAACAAGTTAGCGTTTGGTGGTTATGGATATCGTCAATATATTAATGGGACCCGATTTGTAGTGGATCTGGTTGAAGCGGTCAATGCGTTTCCTCAGCCACAAACGCTGTATTTGCATAGCCTGTTTGGTGCTATTCGTGATTTCGGGCGGTCTCGCATCTATGCTTTAATGCGCGGCCCGGTTTATCTGGTGGATGGAAAGTTCAAAACACAGGAGGAAAAACCCCGCTTCTGGCCTATACCTCGTTTTCGCCCTTCCATGATTAAACCGGTTCCAATGTTCATTTTTATGGCAGCAATCAGCGCTATTCTGTATGCTTTTCAAATGATGCTGCCGGAATTGGGTGCCTCTTATATGGGTTATGGAATTCTGGCTCTGATTATCATAGCGATTCCAGTTATCCTGCTCGCGATCAGAGTTTCTGATCGTGATTCGATTATTTATCCGTTGCGTAAGCAGTTTCGGCATAGCCAGGACCTGGCTAAAGCGCTGGAAGCGATGGGTATGATTGATGAATTATTGTCTTTTCGTCGCTATGCCTCATCGACTGATGGTGCGGTCACATTACCCGACATACTGGATGCGCAGCACCACGTACTTAACGTGACGGCAGCACGGAATCCTTTGCTGGACAAAACTTCTCCGGATTTTGTTCCCAATGATATCGCATTGGATCAATCGGAACGATTGCTGATTATCACGGGGCCAAACAGCGGCGGTAAAACCGCCTACTGCAAAACGGTTGTTCAGGTTCAGCTGCTCGGTCAAATTGGTTGTTACATTCCAGCTTCACGTGCGCAACTGGTACCGGTGGAGCATTTTTTCTATCAAGTGCCCGATCCTGGTCGTCTGGATGCTGAAATAGGGCGTTTTGGCCATGAATTAAAACAAACTCGAGAGATTTTTTTTAATGCCACACCGCGGAGTCTTGCCGTACTGGATGAGCTTTCAGAAGGGACTACTTTTGAAGAAAAGATGACACTGTCCGAGTATATTCTGAAGGGCTTTTATAAGCTTGGAACCAGTACATTACTGGTTACGCATAATCATGAATTATGCGAGCGTTTACAGGGTGAGGGGATTGGTAAGTATCTGCAGGTTGCGTTTGGAGCAGATGGTCCAACGCATCAACTGATTCCTGGGATTTCTCGAGTCAGTCATGCTGAGCACGTTGCAACGAGAATTGGTTTTAGCAAAGAAGATGTGGAAAAACATCTAGCGGCTCGTCGCCCGCCATCTAATTTACCCGATGAACCCGCAACATAAAATCGCTATTATATCATGTCCGTGCTCAGACGGGCTAGGATGTCAATCAATCCAGAATGTGCTTTCATGTTGAAGCATGCGCCATTTGTGTGTTGCGTGATTACGACACATACCGTAACGGAATGAGGGTGGTAATAGAGGTAAGCTAAAACGTAAATCAAAAAACCAGACACAAACCTCATCTGTTTTGTGTTGAATGCGTTCGAGTGCCGGAAATACTGAAAATCGCCTGAAATCAGCGAAATCGGATTGATACCAGGCTGTACGCGTCAGCGTGGTGTCAGTAGAAGGTTCGCCCAGTAACGAGTAATATTGCCAATGTGCGAGCGCAGCATGTTGGTAGGCAGTTCTGAATTTTTGTAAGAAATTCGCATTAGCAGTGTGTGTGATTGTGTCTTTAGTCTGGCTTAGATTGATCAATGCAACATGATAATGGGGGCCATGGTTCACAATGATTTTCCAATGCAAAGGTGAAAAAGGTTGTGGCAGTACATTGATTTTAGTATGCGAATGCCCCAGCGCTTTTGCAAAAGCCTGGCCTGTATTGATGGCGCGCTCCTGTAATATCCATAGAAATAGAACATAGCCGAAGAGGCCGATGAATGCCAATATAGCCACGATCTTTTGTCGTGGAAAAATGAAGGCGCTAATGAGCCCCGCAATGATGAATAAACTAAACCATAAATCAACGACGAAGACCAGAGGTAAAGAAAAGCGCTGAAACGTCAGTGGTGCAAAGAGCATGGTTCCATATGCCGTAACGAAGTCACCTGCGATGTGAATCACCATACCAAGACAAGCCGGAATAAAAAATGCTTTCCAGCTATAGCGTTTTCGTGTGATTCTGGAAAACAACTGGGCCAGCAGGCAGGCCCATATAGGCAGCATAAGCAACGAATGGGTGGGGCCCTGATGCCAATTTAAATAAGTTAACGTGTTTATAGCTCGCAGTACAAAATCCAGATCAGGAAAAACAGCGGCTGCAAAACCGGTTGTCATTTGTATTCGTAAAGGCAATCCATCCGTTTTGGGTATGGATGAGCTAGCCACATATACAAGTAAAGCACCACTTAAAGCATGGGTGAGGGTATCCATATGGATTGGATGAATTAAGGTGCTGTTTTGTCAGAAGCTGAGGCGGCTGAGTGTGTCTGGTCAGATTGATGACATTGGTGATCATAAACAGTATGGTCCAGCCACTTGGCCAGACTTAAATGATCATCAAGAAATGTTCGCGTATACCGTGAATCTTTCGAGGAATCATGCATCCAGTAATAGAATGTCATTAGGTAGAGTGTGGTCAGTGCGGTTTCCTCCAGCGCGCGACGTAGATAAGTCGCATCTCGTTGCGCCGCCTCGCGTATCCACTGTACAGTACGACTGATGCGCATCAAGCCTGGGATCTGGATATGTAGATGCCCGGGTTCCAGTTTGCCGTAGATCATCTGCTTTGTAACCTGACGCTGAGGAGCGAGTGCATCAAGCCAGGTCATGATGAGGCAATGCAAGCGTTGCTGTGTTGAAAGATTCAGAAAATGAGTCGAGTGGGCTGTTTTAAGCATCTGGCTATCAGCACGGTCAAACCAGGCATCAACCAGGTCCTCCTTTTCTCGAAAATGAAGACGTATTTCGTCCAGAGAGATATTCAGTTCAGCGGCGATATCATAAAGGCGCACTGCTTCCCATGAAGAAAGCGATCCGAGCATGAGTGCGGTATCGATAATCGCTTCACGAAAATGATTATTGTCAGGCATTGGATTATCCTCCTGCGTGAATTGAGTGTACGATAAGTCAGAAGTTTCGTATTGACTATTTCTTAATGCGTTCCTAAGTCAATTTTCTGCAATAACGCGATGATCCATTTTCAAGTCATATGGTCGACAATGTGATTAATCTACCCTTATTAAGCTAATGGTCAATAGGATAGAGCCAATTGCCAGTTAATTTCTTTAATCTTGGAAATAAGCTTATAATCCGCCGCTCATTGCATTGTGATAAGTGGCGCGACATTCAGGGCATCTTCATCTGCTATCCTGTTAAAAGCGAGTCATGGAAAACAGTCAAAATAAAAAAATTATTTTAGAAATAGGGGCGTGTCGTTAATATGAAAAATAGATTGAGGTATTTCGTGTTGTCTTTTTGGCTGCTTTCAGGAAATAGCAGCTTCGTTTTAGCCGATACAAGTAGTGATATTGAGACTATTTTTAATTGGGCTGAAAATCATTACCCGCAACTCTTCGTAGATCATCAGGTTACGCAAAGTGTCGAACCCTGGCGCTTTCGGTATTATCCTGCAACCGATATTTATGTCGGTATGAAAGATAACGAAATTTTTGTGTTAGGGGGGCCTTGGGGACATGAGCATCCAACCTTCATTGAGACCACTGCCAATTTATTAAATCATATATCAGTTACGGGCGAAAATGGCAGTATTGCCGGATGTAACACGAATGATATTCCAGCGGGCATGGTATTTAGCCAGAATGGCGATGTGGTACAGATTACAACGAATGGCCAGTGCATTGCACTTCCGGATGACGGCAATAGTAACCTTTGTGCGGCTCCCTCCTCACCTGCAAAAACAGGTATTTCTGTGCTGGGAAGTAACCGTATGACTTCATCTGAAATCAAGGGAATCTCAATCGATATGCCGGGTATACCGAATCCGGCCGGAGCGTTGCAGGACTCTTTTGCAGGTACGTACTGCACTATGAATGCGCCGGAACAAACCGCCAATCTAATTGTTAACATGAATGTCTGCTACGATATTACAACGCAATTCGAATCTTTTCAGAATATTCCGGGAATGATTACAATTAATCCACCCGTTACCTTTTCTTTTGTAGGCACGGCTACCAGTCAGGTGGTGGGCGATTGTTTTGCAACCGATGCTGCGGCTATTTTTGATGCTTTTACTGAGGAAAGCTGGTTTCGTCAGGCAGATGGCAGTTTTGCTCAGATCCGTTAAATCGGTCTGTTTTATCTGGCAGGAGTGGTTGAAGCAGGCTGTATGGACTATGGATAAAACCGGTCAGGCTTTGCTGTTTGTTCTGCTACTGGCTAAACAAACAGCATGAGAGCGATTATGCTGGTACGGATCCGGCTGAATAGCCGTTGTACCTTTATTGTGATGCCGCCACTCTGAGCCTGAAAGCTTATGGGCAATATTAACAGCTGATATTGAGGATGAAGAGAGGGCTATCAATAGTTTATTGTGTTCTTCATCCATACAATACGTTGTGGAGCTCAATCAGTTTCTATAACGAACTATGATGGCTATCTGATCTTCCCTTTGCGTCGTTTATCTGCGCGCTCGTTTGTCCATTGGTCTGTTCGGCAGCCATTTTATAGTGATAAGTAGCCTTATCCTGATGAGCAGTTGCTGTTTTCTCGTATTGGTGAATCCGGTGCGCAACACGCGCTTTGATTTTCTGACCAGTTCTACCATAATAACTGCCACGGGGCTTATTCTTCAGAATGTCTTCTTGTTCTTTTATTTGTACTTGCATTCTTCTGGCTGAATTTTCATGTTGTTTTGCCAGAATATCATGATTGAGTTCATTGCTGCTATCTTGAACTGATGCAAACAGACTCATCGGTGCAAAAGCAAGTAATAAAATTGATACGGATAAAATCGCAGCATATTTTCCTGTTTTCATGATCATGACTCCTGGTGATTTAACTGGTAATCAGTTTAGTGAATCAACACCCAGGTGTATATTAGGGAAACTATTGTTTTTTAATGGGGGAAACTATTGTTTCTCAATGAAGGAAACCATTGCTTTTGAGTGAGGGAAACCATTAGATTGTATTTTGATAGCTAGTTTATTGACAGGCAGTGGTAAGGAGAATGGCTCAGATAGGCTTTCAGGTTAAATCATCAGGCCATTGCATCAAGAAGATATTTTTTATTTTTTGTACACAAACAAGACTTCTTAATGTCCTTCTGAAATCCAGCGTGTGGCATAACGTATCAGATCGGCGCCATCTTTCAGATTCAATTTGGTCCGGATATTAAAACGATGTGTTTCAATTGTTTTAATACTGCGGTTAAGCAGCTTGGCAATGTCCTGGCTGCTGTGGCCCGATCCAATCAAATGCAGTACTTCAAATTCACTGGGTGTCAGGGTGTTGATCAATTCTTCAGGCTCCGGATTGCCAGTTGCAATTCGATTCAGCAGCTTGGCATGCATTCTTTTGCTCAGATAAATATTCCCTTTTAATACTTCCCGGATAGCCATTACCAGTACTTCACCGGGCTCCTGTTTCATGACATAACCCCGTGCACCGGCCCGTAAAGCCCGTTCAGCATAAACCATTTCGTCATGCATGGAAACAAAAAGTACGGGTAGCGTGGGAACCAAGGCATGTATTTTTTTTATCACTTCGAAGCCGGAAACGGTCTTGAGTGTCACAGCTAATAAAACAATATCGACAGCACTGTTCTGCTTGAGTATCGCCAGCGCTTCGCTACCATCACCAGCCTCAGCAAATACTTCCATATCGGGTTCCATATTGACGAGCATTGCAATACCGTGTCGCAACATGGCATGACCATCCACTAACATGACTTGTGCTTTTGAAGTTGGCATGCTAATCCATTTGCATTTCTAAGCGTACTGTTGTACCACCTTCAGCGCGCGGTAGGAATTCCAGTTGGGCACCCAGCTGCTTTGCACGATATTGCATAATCCTAATACCCATGCCTTGTATCGTCTCCTGTTCTGTATTGTTATCCGCCAAGCCGCAACCATCGTCACATATTGATAAACGGAGCATTTTTTCCTCAGTCGTCAACGATATTACCAGATGTTGTGCATTACCGTGACGTATTGCGTTATTGGCCGCTTCCTGAGCAATTCGATAAAGATTCAGCGCAATATTGTTATCATGAATAATAACTGTATCTTTATATGAAAAATCGCAGGTAATATTATAAGTCGTGGTTATACGCGTTGCCAATGTTTGCAATGCGGATATCAAGCCGTGAGCTTCAAGCTCAAATGGCAGCAATCCCTGTGCGAGCTGTTTAATTTGTATGACTATCGTTTGTGCCTGTGTTGCAATAGAAGCAGCGACTCCTGCCATCTCTTTATTTCCGGTAGCAAATATCTTTTTCTCTAACGCCCTGACTTGATAACCAATGGCGGCCACCTGCTGTCCAAGATTATCGTGCAGTTCCTGCCCGATGGTGTGTTGTTGCTTTTCCGCGATAGAAACAAGTGCGCGCTCTAAATGCTTGCGTTCAAGCCAACTTCCCAGATCGCTGGCGATGGTGTCAATGAGTTGTTGTTCTTCTTGCAACAGGAGTGGTTTGCCTTCAGGATAGAATACACTTAATTGACCCGATGCCTTTCCGTTGATGCTGATCTCTGATCGCAACTCATGCGTTAAAGTTTGGTTATGATGCATAGAGGTGATTCGTTTGCCCTCGATTTCGATCACGACAAATACATTTTCGGGATATTGCAATGCGGGTATCAGGTGTTTAAAAATCTGTTGACAGACACTGTCTATCGTCAATTCCATTCCTATGCTACGACGAATATCATAGAGACAGGTGATTTCTCTCAAGCGTTCTTGTAACTCAGATTCCTTATGACTTAGCTGTATGGAAAACTGTTTGGTTTTTGCTTTAGCGCGCCGTGTTTCCCGTCTCGATTTAATCAGTTTGCGTACAAACCAATTTAATAGCAGTATCTCGGCGATGATTAATCCAGCAAGATACAGGACGATAGTTTTTAACTTTTCAGTCGCCGGTCTGAGTAACTCTTCCTCGTCCAGCTTCAGTACCATGCCCAGACCGATAACGGGTAATGGTGCATAGGCTTCAATTACCCGTATCCGCCGGTAGTCTTTTACGGTCATAACACCATTTTTTCCTTCCAGTGCATAATTCATTGGCACTGCCTCATCTTCGACCAGGTACGATAAGTGTTTAAATTTTACACCATCGATCTGACTCATCAGGCATGCAACTTCCTTTTCACTGTCTTCCGGTGGCGCACATAAAATGAATTCTCCCGTTTTGCCGATTTCTCTGATTTCATCAAAGCTGCGAGTTAATTGTGGTAGCGGGCTTTCCGTTGTGATGCTGCCAATGCTGTGGCCGTTTCTATCCAGCAGATCCTTGCGGGTACGCAGGATAAACTGCCCATTCCATAGCAAGGCTGTATGCATGTATTGATTCAATGGCAGTGATGGCACCTGATTTCCAGAGAAATCACCTGCTTGTGATAATGCGTTACCGTGTATATCGTAAACGATTGCCGCGGAGAAACCAGCCTGTAGCAATGAATTGACTTTTTCTGTTAAATCGCGCAGCGCGCGGATGTTACTCGGTTGCACATTGAGTTGCTGTATTGATTGTGCCAGAAAAGGGGGCGTAGTCAATGTGCGTGTATTAGCCAGACCTCTCTCGATTTGACTCTCAAGAAAATGTGCTTTGCTTTGTAATGCAACGTTAAGCCCTCTGCCGAGAGTAGATTCAAGCTGTTGTCGCATGACATCATAAACCGCGATACTCTTCGCCAGAGTTAATCCCATTAGCAATAAGCTACCAATAACGATGATCTTGTAATGACTGTGCGTTAAAGACAAAGGCAGCGCTCCTTTCAAACATATCAGGGTTCATCAAAAAATATCCGAGAACCTCGGCTTTTAGGCTGGGGAGATAAGGATAGGGTTTCAGTTTTATCCAATTCAATTCAAGAATGGAAAGTGATACGGGCCTTTGCAAAACCCCAATAGTTGGAAAATTAATCCTTTATAATCAATGCTAGAAAACTTCAGAAGAAGGCTTTTGCAAAAGTCTCTTTCTGTAAAAAAGATTGTGCTAACCGATCATCATGACATTGCTTTCTTCAATTCTTCTAAAATCCATCGCGTGGCATAACGTACCAGATCGGCGCTGTCTTTTAGATTTAATTTGGTTCGGATATTAAAACGATGGGTTTCAATTGTTTTGATGCTGCGGCCAAGCAATTTAGCCATTTCCTGGCTACTGTGTCCGGTTCCGATCAAGTGCAATACTTCAAACTCACTAGGCGTCAGGCTGTTGATTAACTGCTCGGGTTCTGAGCGTCCTGTTGTAATCTGATTCAGCAGCTTGGCGTGCATTTGTTTGCTCAGATAGATATTTCCTTTTAATACCTCTCGGATAGCTGTTACTAATACCTCGCCCGGTTCCTGCTTCATGACATAACCCCGTGCGCCGGCCCGCAAGGCCCGTTCAGCATAAACCGTTTCGTCATGCATGGAAACAAAGAGTACCGGTAGTGAGGGAAAATAGGCATGTAAATTTTTGATGACTTCCAAGCCGGAAACGGTCTTGAGCGTTACATCCAGCAAAACGATATCGACAGGATGGTTCTGTTTAAGTATGGCCAATGCTTCGCTGCCATCCCCTGCTTCAGCGAATACTTCCATATCCGGCTCCATATTAACGAGCATTGCAATACCGTGTCGCAGCATGGCATGGTCATCTACCAGCATAACTTGTGCTTTTGAATTTGACATGTTAACCCCTTGTGCTTTTTTAAACGCACTGCTGTGTCGTCTCCTGCCTGGATCGTAACATCTTTATATCTGCAGTTATCGTGACGGATTGCGTGTTGGGTTTTTTTCTGAGTCATCTGATAATGATCAGGCGGAATATTATCGCTCTTCCAGGAAGCCCAGGAATCCACCCGATTGATGATTCCATAATTGGGCATAGAGCTGATTGTTAGCGATTAATTTGGCATGGCTGCCTTGTTCTACTATGCGTCCCTTGTCAAACACAACGAGACGATCCATGGCTGCGATAGTGGATAAGCGATGCGCGATGGCAATCACTGTTTTTCCTTCCATCAATTGGTACAGGTTTTGCTGAATACTGGTTTCTACTTCTGAATCCAGCGCAGATGTTGCTTCATCCAATACCAGTATAGGGGCATTTTTGAGGAGTACGCGCGCAATTGCAATTCGTTGACGCTGACCGCCTGAAAGGGTGATGCCGCGCTCGCCTACGTGGGCATCATATCCTTTCCGGCCCTTGCTATCAGTCAGTGCCTGAATGAACTCATGCGCCTGGGCTTGTTGGGCAGCCTGGATCATCTGCGCTTCTGTGGCATCGGGTTTGCCAAATAATATATTATCGCGCACCGAGCGATGTAAAAGTGAAATATCCTGTGCCACCATGGCGATATTGGCGCGCAAACTGTCTTGGCTGACTTGACGAATATCTTGCCCATCAATGCTGATGCTGCCTTGTTGAACATCATAGAATCGTAGCAAGAGATTAACAAATGTTGATTTTCCGGCTCCCGAACGACCGACAATGCCGATTTTCTCACCGGCACCGATTTGTAGATTAAGGTCATCAAAGATTTGAATATTTTTCGGCTTACCGGGTTTATCGGCTTCTACTGCATATGAGAAACTGACGTGGTTAAAGTGAATTGCCCCTCGTTTTACTTGTAAATCATGTGCATTCGGTGTATCCGTAATGCTTTGTGGATTCGATAAGGTATTGATGCCATCCTGGACGGTACCGATATTCTCAAATAAATTACTGACTTCCCACATAACCCAGTGCGACATACCCGTAAGGCGGATTGCCAGACTCAAGACGATGGCGATGGCTCCAGGGCCCATGGCATCATTGATCCATAAATAGATGCCCAGCGTGCCTGTAATAAATATCAGCAACATATTAATAATCCAGACACATATTTTCAGCCATGTGACCAGACGCATTTGTGGATGCACGGTAGCCATGAATTCTTGCATTCCTGCCTGTGCATAAGCTGATTCTCGCTGGTTCTGGGAGAAAAGTTTGAGTGTAATGATATTGGTGTAGCTGTCGACGATGCGGCCGGTCATGAGTGATCGGGCATCTGCTTGTAAAGTAGAGATATCCTTTAATTGAGGAATAAAATGAAACAAAATCATAAGATATGCAATCAGCCAGGCCAGTAAAGGTAAGCACAGACGAAGATCTGCATTGGCAACGAGTACTAAGGTCGTGGCCAGATATACAGTTACAAAGAGTATGACATCCAGCAACTTCATCACGGTTTCACGGACCGCCAATGCTGTTTGTAGCACCTTGGTAGCGATGCGGCCACTGAAGTCGTGCTGAAAAAATGCATAACTCTGATTGAGCAGGTAGCGATGAGATAACCAACGTACCATCATTGGGAAATTACCCATTAAGGTTTGGTGTGTTACCAGCGCATGCATTAGCACCAGGACTGGTATAAATATCAGTATGAACAATGACATGGCGAGTAAGGTTTGCCATTCATTTTGTAGGAAGCTCTGTGAATCCTTTGTGGCCAGCCAATCAACCATTTGTCCCAGAATGCCGTAGAGCAAAGCTTCACTGATGGCAAGGCCCGTAGTCAATATTGCCATCAATAAGAGATAGGGCTCAATTCCGCGGGTATAATGGCGGCAAAACAGGTATAAGCCCTTGGGTGGTTCGGTCGGATGTTCAGGTGGAAAAGGGTTGGTAAGGCGTTCAAAGAAACTAAACATGGCTTTATACGCAGATCTTTGTTTTATTACTCATTGAATGAGCCATTTTAATTTATTCCGTTGGATACCAGGACTATGTCTGAGCGGTGTCCTTGTTTGACTAACTCCCACTTAATCGTTCAAATATTCTAAAGCCAGCCACATAAGTACCAATGGCAGAACCAATTGTGGATAGCAGGAAGATAAGTAATATGCGTGTTACTTGATTATTCCACCAGCCTTTTAGACTGGTTGTGTCGCTGCGGAGCCGATTAAAGTCAGCAACCTTAGGTTTACGTAAATAAGTTTCAACTGCAGCAACCACCATGCCGGCGCCAATTGTCGGATTTAATGAGGTGATCGGTGCGGCAATAAATGCGGTCATAATGGTGAGTGGATGAGCAAAGGCAATGGCTGCGCCCAATGCGGAAAGCCCTCCGTTTATCAGTATCCAGTCGATCAGCATCGCTGTGCCAATCTCAGGACTACGTGCAAAGCCAATTGCAAAACCAGTTAGAATCAATGCGACGACCAGCCAGGGTAAAGATTTAAACCAACTGGACGGTTTGGGAATGATGTCTAGTTTCGCGATGGTCTCATCTGGATTATCGATGGTGTTGGTCTGGAGTAGCTGATTCATGCCATGCATATGTCCAGCACCGATAATCGCGAGTATATGTCGATAATTATTTTCTTTGCATTCTTTTAAAAGACGGGCTGACATATATTCATCCCGCTCGCTAATAAGAGGCTGAAATAAATCTTTCTCATCTTCAGAAAATTGCGAGAAGGTGCTTTCGAGCATATCGCCTTCTTTTAGCTTTTCAATTTCAGCCGCGCTAATCTTTTCTTGACTCAAAATACTTGCAATCAGGCCGCCAAATAAATTAAATCGTTTCCACCAGGGAACATTACGATAAATTCGCTTGAGCGTTGTGCCAATTTCCCTGTCGATTAATACGACGGGCAATTTAGCTTCTGTCGCATCTTTAATAGCAACCCGCATTTCACCACCTGGTTCAATACCAAATTGTTCAGCCATTCGCTGCTGATAAGCACCTAATGCAAGGCTTGCAGTAACCATGCTGGCCTGACCTTGTTTGATCACCTGGAACAAATCCATTTTAGCTAATAAATCCGGATTTATGATTGCATTATGGCGACTGGGGCAAAGCTCGACAGCGACTGCATCGAATTTTCCCGTGGCAATGAGCTCCTGGACTTTATCAGCACTGGCCTTTGAAACGTGTGCAGTACCCAGAAGCGTAATATCGCAGCCGTCTAGCTTGATTGTTCTAAGTGGTTCATCGGTCGTTTTTTTTTCTTCGGATAATCCGGTATTGTTTTGGTCTAATTCGGTCATGGAGGTTATATTCTTATTGGCGTGTAGATCGATGAAGTTCGGGTTAATGAATGGTTATTCGAACGGTGTCTCATCATCTGATATGTATGATTAGAAATGCTGCTGAATAATCAAACAAAAGGTAAAATTAGTGCGAATATAGCATTCATTTTATAGAAGGTCAGTTAATTAATACGCTTTGGGTTTTTTTCGGGTGATGCAGCGGTTAGTGGTTCATGTAACCGATTTAAGAACATTTTGCGTATCTGAACAAGAATCAAAGTAACAGACATGAATTTATCATTTTGTCTGTGATCCTATCACGATAACAGACTTGGATATGAATCGGATGCCTGGCACATTAACTCATCTATAAATGGCCGTACTGCTACCCTACAATGCAATTAGGGAATCAGTCTGAGTAACAGTTATAATAGTCCCGGCAGCTATATAAGACAATGTTTTTTCGATTAATTGCTGATAGTCGGATGAGCCTGGTTAATTCGAGCATAGCATTAAGATAATAGCAATACGCTTTATGAAACATGATTAATCAAATGATAGGCGTACATTGCTCATGCTGTTTATCAGGTTTTGCAATGGATGTGTTAGCTAAGATTCTGCTGTAAATACATGATGCCAGGCTGATAATGCTTGACTCTATAAAAATTATTCTGGTTATTAAAAATGTTGGGTATGATGGTAGTGATAATTAACGACTAATCTGTTAATAGATGAATTTTATGTTACAAAAAATCGTCAATAACAATAAATAATTTTACAAACTGTAACGCTTGTTTATATTCGTGAGTTAAGTAATGCGTAGAGAATGTATTAAATGTGGGAGTGAAAGGGTACACCGATCTCGAGTACGGAAGGGGGAACGGACATTATCAAAAATCTTTCTCAGACCATTGCATTGCCATGCGTGTAAGACGCGTTATTGGGTACCATATAAAAAGGCATATTTTATAGTGGGCATGGTATCTTTTTGTAGTTTTCTCTTGGCATACTTTGCCTGGATCAATGTTTTAGCGCCTGGTCAAAGCATTGTGCGGTCACAACAACTTGAGGCGGGCGAAATTACATTAGATCAAATCACGGAATGGCAGGGTAGTTCTGAAACCGATCTGATATTGAAGAATCCAACGTATGCGACCACACCAGAGGAAACAGAAGTAATCGCCGAGATCAGTGCAGATCCTGCGCTTACAAAATTACAGACAGATAACCGCTTCTTTATGGTGCAGCTGTATTATGAAAAGGCCCGGAAAGGGGATGCCGCTGCACAATATCAGTTGGGATTGCTGTACTTAACCGGGAATGGCGCTATTCAGGATTTTGAAGAAGCGGCCAGATGGTTTGAATTGGCAGCGGAAAAAAATCACGCATTAGCCCAGTATGAGCTGGGAATGATCTACAAGGTTGGCTATGGTGTTGCCGCTGATCTGGAAAAAAGCTATATGTGGTTAAATCTGGCTGCGGCTGCAGGTATCGATGAAGCGGCATTAATGCGTAATAAGATTATGCTGTCGCTGAATTCTGAGCAACTCACTCAGGCTCAGAGAGCCTCTCGTGAGCGGTTAGGGAATATGAGCGTTGCTGATAGATAAGGTGATATGCAGCAAGTGACTCGCTCGGACTACTGGCTTGAATCAATTTTATGAGATCTTTGCAAAACCCCAATAGTTGAAAACTTCTGGCGAGGGCTTTTGCAAAAGCCTTAACTGATGCCGTGGACATAGGTCATGGACTGTCCCGCTTTGTTATTCTTTCAAGAAGATTGCTGTACTCAACACGTTCTGTAAGCACGGAATCGAACCCGTCAGGTTACAACGGAGAATGGCAAAGAAACAGAGTGGCAGATGTAAAACCAGATTGAAAGTGGCGGGGCATGCTTTGACCGTCGGGTGCGCGGGAATTAACCCCTGGATATGTTGTAAGTCCTGTTTGTGTTTAGGTGCGCTAGTCAATGATCAGTATGGGTTTGATAGCCAGTTGTCGTGTGATTGAATCCGCAGCCTGTTGTGCCAGTATTTGATTAGAATAGGGACCAATCTTGACTTTGAACAGACCATTTTTTCTAATGATGCCAAGCGTATTGGCCAGCCACGGGAGCTTTGCTTGTATTTGTGAAGAGAAATCGTTTGCATTACTTGCCGAGCCAAATGCGCCCAACTGTAGATAAACCGGATTTGCATGAGGCATGGATGAAGGTGATGTATCTGATCGCAATCTGGTTCGTGAAGTTGAGTCAGTCCCGGGAATAATACTTTCTACTTCTACCGGAGCACTGCCGTAGGCCAATACATCTAACTTGTAGGCAGCAGTATAAGAAAGGTCAATCAGTCGATCGGAGAGAAAAGGTCCGCGATCATTAATTCGTACGATAATGGACTTTCCATTTTTTATGTTTGTCACATGAGCATAGCTGGGAATAGGTAAAGTAGGATGAGCAGCAGTCATTGCATACATATCGTAGACCTCACCTGACGCGGTTTGATTGCCATGATAACGGCGGCCATACCATGAAGCCATTCCGCGCTTTTTGTAAGTGCTCAGTGTGGTCATGGGTTTGTAGTCATTTCCAAGCGCTGTGTAGGGTTTCATATTGGCTTTGCGCAAGGGTTCAACTTTGGGGATGGCATTTGGAATTGATTCCAGATTATGCGGGGGGTGATCATCTGGACCGTCATCCAGATAATAGCCGCCACCCTTCTTCTTATTGAGAAAAGTGGATGTCGCAGCGGTCGTGGATAATTTCTTCTGTGACCCAGTATATTGAGAGGTGCTGCTGCATCCAATCAGTGTAATCAGAATCAGTGCACTAATGAATGATGTATAGAATGGAAGCATAACAGTCGAGAAATTGTGTAATTTTTTGGTTGTCATGTTTTCACCAGCTTGGGATGAGTTTGTATGCTCATCAAAATACCAAAACCCAATAGCATTGTCACTATCGATGTGCCGCCATAACTGATTAGTGGCAGGGGTACGCCGACTACTGGCAGAATACCGCTGACCATCCCCATATTCACAAAGATATAGGTAAAAAAAGTGAGCGTAATCGAGCCTGCAATCAGGCGTGTGAATTGAGTTGAAGCATTCGCGGTAATCACGAGACAACGTCCGATAATAGCCAGATACAGTAATAACAATAGCATATTTCCGACTAATCCGAATTCTTCAGAGAAGACTGCGAAAATAAAATCGGTGCTTCGTTCAGGTAAGAAATCAAGTTGGGTTTGTGTGCCATTTTGCCAGCCTTTGCCGACAATGCCGCCAGAACCGATGGCGATGGTTGATTGAATGGTGTGATAACCAGCGCCCAGCGCGTCTTGTGATGGATCAAATAGCGTTGTGATGCGTCGTCGTTGATAGTCATGCATAAATGACCAGAGCAATGGCATGCTACATAGGCCAGTTATCAATGATCCGAGAATGATACGCGAGGATAATCCGGCTAGAAACAATACGTAAAAGCCGCTGACCGCAATTAATAGTGCGGTACCCAAATCGGGTTGTCGCAGAATCAATGCGACAGGTAGCAGTAATAATAATGTTGCGCCTACATAATCCTTGAAGCGTAAGGTGATTTCATGTTTGTCGAAATACCATGCCATCATAAGAGGGACAGCGATTTTCATTAATTCAGAGGGCTGAATACGCGTCACACCGATATCAAGCCAGCGTCGTGCACCATTATTAATCTCACCGAATAATGAAACACCGATGAGCAAGGCCATGCCCAGAAAATATATGGGTAATGCAAGGCGCATGATCTGTTGTAATGGCACATTCGCAACCAGCCACATAATAACGAGGGCTATGAACATGTTGATGGCCTGATTGCACATCTTGCTCAGATTTGCACCGGTTGCACTATACAATGTCGTTAAACCTACGAACATTAACAGGAGAATGCCCGCGATAAGGAAACCATCAATATAACGCGTGAGATAATACCAGAACTGCTTAAACTCAATCATGGGGCTATGTTTTGTTGTTTACGAATTGCTTGTGTTAAGGGTGTTCATGCAAGTGAGCCTCGATAGGCTTAATATCGCTTGCAACAGTAGACTCAGGTGATTTTCCTAATAAGAAATAATCCATAACCTGTCGTGCGATAGGTGCAGCGGTTGCGCCACCATGCCCGCCATTTTCTACTAAAACGGAGAGTACGATTTTGGGATTTTCTGCAGGTGCATAGGCAATAAACAGTGCATGGTCACGATGGCGTTCCTGTACCAGTTTTTCATTGTAGCGTTCTCCCTGTTTGGTGCCGATAACTTGTGAGGTGCCTGTTTTACCTGCAAAAGAATAGGCGGCGTCGGCACCCACGCCAGCTGCAGTGCCTCCCGTGCGAGTAACATCCACTAATGCATTGTGCACGAGCTCCATGTTTTCCGGTTTTAGATCGAGTGAATATAATAATCGCTTGGGTACAGTTTCCGTGATTCCGGTTTGGCTGTTTTGTATCTGCTTGACCATATGTGGAAGAAACGCTTTCCCCTTGTTAGCGATAATCATGGTCGCGAAAGCAAGCTGTAGCGGTGTTGATAGATTATATCCCTGACCGATTCCGACAGAGATTGTGTCTCCCGTATACCATTTTTTATTATGGCGATTCATTTTCCATTCAGGTGAGGGAAGCAGTCCGGCAGCTTCGCCCTGGATATCAATCCCGGTTTTTTTCCCCAGTCCAAATTGGCTGACAAAATTGTATATATTGTTTATTCCCAGATCATTGGCAAGACTGTAATAGTATGTATCGCATGAAACAACCAATGACTTGCGGAGGTCAACCCGGCCATGCCCACCGACTTTCCAGTCACGATAGCGTCTATCTACGCCAGGGAGGGTAAAATAGCCGATATCATTGATCGTGTATTCGGGTGTTCTTTTATTGAGCTCCAGTGCCGCTAGGGCCATGAAGGGTTTAAAGGTGGATCCGGGCGGATATACGCCCCGTAAGGCACGATTATTCAGTGGTCGATCAATGGAGTTGTTCAGTAAGTCCCAGTTTTCCTGATCAATGCCGCCAATAAAGAGATTGGCATCAAAACCGGGCTTGCTTACAAAAGCAAGAATTTCTCCGTTAGTCGGATCCATTGCGACCAAAGCACCGCGCCGATCCCCGAAAGCCTTATCGGCCACTTCCTGTAGCCCAATATCCAATGATAGTATGAGGTTGCTACCGGGTATCGGCGAAGTCCGTGACAACACGCGTACTGAGCGACCTGCTGCATCGGTTTCAATCCCTTCAAAGCCGGTAATGCCATGCAGTGCTTTTTCATAGCTCTGTTCAATCCCAATTTTTCCAATATGATGAGAGCCACGGTAATTATCCGATTCTTTGCTGGCTTCCAGGTTCTCCAGATCTTTATCATTAATGCGGCTGATATAACCGACTACATGAGAAATAATGTCTTTGTATGGATATTGGCGCAGTACGCGGGCTTTGATTTCAATGCCGGGAAAGCGATAGCGATTAGCAGCAAAGCGGGCTACTTCTACATCTGTTAAACGATTACGAATAGGTAAGCTTTTAAATCGTTTGCTTTCCCACATTAATTTCTTGAATCGCTGGCGATCTCCGGGTGTGATGTCGACGACGGTAGCCAATTCATCCAATGTGGATTCCAGATTGGGAACCTTGCTCGGAATAATTTCCAGCGTATAGGCCGAATAATTCTGTGCTAATATTTTGCCGTTACGATCAAAAATCAAACCACGATTAGGAATGAGCGGAGAGATAGAAATGCGGTTAGCTTCTGCGAGTGTATGATAATGTTCTCGCTGTGCAACCTGTAAATAAAAAAAACGGGCAAAGAGTAATAAAAATAATAGCAATACAAAACTGGCAGCGATCGCCAAGCGCATGCGGAAATGATGTAGCTCGAGTGGGTGATTACGAATCTCTACCTTATGTTTCATAATGCATTAGGATCAGATTTTGGTCTCAGCGGCCTTGTTAATAAAAAGGAAATGGGTGCCCATAATAATGCTCCGGTGCCGCTGGCCAGGAAAAAGCACCAGCCCGGGAAAAAACTGCCACTGAATAAGCCGATCAGGAAAATGATCATCTGCATGACAAATAGTATGAATCCAACTTGAGGTGCCTGCTGCAGTAAATTGAAAATACGCAGGCGCCGATGGAAGACTGACGCGAAATAAACAATGACACTGTATGCGAGTGCATGTTGACCTAATAGGGTTGTGTTGCCGACATCCATTAATAGGCCGATACAAAATGCCTGACTCATACTCATGCGTTGTGGTTGATTAATACCCCAATAGAGTAACGTGATTGCTGCAAAATCAGGACGAAGCACCAGCGCAATACCTTGTAGAGGTAATAAATTGAGTATCAAAGCAGCACTCAGACTCAGGAAAACATATCCGCTTTTGGCAGGTAACAGGATTTCTTGTTCAAGATATTTGGGTGAATCTATCTTCTTCCTGCCATCAATTGTTCTTCGATCCGATTCTGGGCGTTTCAATTTGGTTCTCCGGCATAGGTGACAACAAGGATAGAATCAATACCTGTCGATTTCGATCGACACCTGCAACCGGTGAACAGATAATGCGTGCGAATGCATAAGCTGGATCGCGTTCAATGCTGGATACGGTCGCTACAGGTAAGCCGGAGGGGTAAACGCCACCAATTCCAGACGTGACCAGTAAGTCATCTTGCTGGATATCAGTATTAATCGATAAGTAACGCAGCTCTAGTTCGCCATTTTTGCCTGCACCAGAGATGACTGAACGCAAACCATTACGTATCGTTTGTACAGGGACAGAATGATCTTTGTCGGTAATCAATGTGACTTCAGATGTCCATAAATAAACTTGTGTAATTTGTCCGACGACGCCTCGATTGTCGACAACGACCTGGCCGGGCTGGACATTGTGCTGACTACCCTTGTTAAGTGTAATTCTACGATTAAAAGGATCGCGTGGTGCATACAGGATTTCTGCCATAACGGCTTCAGCCCCGGTTTTTGTTTTAATTCGTTCGACTGCACCAAGCAGTTTACGTAATTGCATATTTTCAGCTTCTAATGCTCTCAGTTGGAGCAGCTGTTTCTGGTCGATCAGATAGCGTTGCCTGAGATAAATATTCTCTTCAATTAAGTGAAGATTGGAGAGAAACTCGCTTATCTGGTCATAAATGCTTATCGGCGTATGCGCTAATTTTTGTAATGGATAGATAATCACGGCGATAGTCTGACGCAGCTCAGGAAAATATTGAAAACGAATATCCTCAGCCATGAGTAAGAATGACAGTAATACAAAAAATAGCAGTCGCGCAAGCGGGCCTGGACCATGCCTGAAAAACTGTGGCGTTGTTTCCATTACATCCAGTATTTCTAAATTCCGGTTGGATTGCGTATATAGTATGAATATGAAAAAAACAAATGGTTGTATATTTGTGAGCCGATCTAGTCGTTGGCAAATATACCGATTGAACGATCCATATTTTCTAGCGCAATGCCCGCGCCGCGTGCCACGCATGAAAGCGGATTTTCCGCAATAATGACGGAGAGGCCGGTTTCTTCCATTAGGAGACGGTCAATGTCGCGTAACAGGGCACCCCCACCCGTCATGACCATGCCTGTCTCGGCGATGTCTGAGCCCAGCTCTGGCGGTGTGTGTTCCAACGCGGATTTGACTGCACTGACAATGCTGTTCAGTGGTTCGGTTAGCGCTTCCAGAATTTCGTTGCTGGAAACGGTGAAGCTGCGTGGAATACCTTCGGCCAGGTTACGTCCTTTTACCTCAATTTCACGCACTTCAGATCCTGGAAAGGCCGAACCAATTTCTTCCTTAATAAATTCAGCAGTGGCTTCGCCAATCAGCATGCCATAGTTACGACGAATATAATTAATAATCGCTTCATCAAATTTATCACCGCCGACTCGTACTGAATTTGAGTAAACAATGCCTCCCAGGGAAATGACTCCGACTTCTGTTGTGCCGCCGCCAATATCTACAACCATTGAGCCAGTGGGTGATTCAACTGGCAGATCAGCACCGAGCGCGGCAGCCATGGGCTCCTCAATCAGTTCCACTTTGCGCGCACCGGCACCATAGGCCGCTTCACGGATAGCCCGGCGCTCTACTTGAGTGGAGCCGTAAGGCACACAAATGACAATCCGTGGATTGGCGGAAAACAAGCGTGGCGGATTTGCCTTTCTAATAAACATTTTGAGCATCTGCTCAGTGACAGTGAAATCGGCGATGACCCCATCCTTCATTGGGCGAATCGCGGTGATATTGCCAGGCGTCCGGCCCAGCATTTGTTTGGCAGCTAATCCAACCTGCTGAATCATTTTCTTTCCACTGGATCCATTTTCCTGGCGAATTGCTACCACTGAAGGTTCGTCGAGTACGACGCCCTGGCCACGGACATAAATTAATGTATTCGCTGTCCCTAGATCAATAGCCATGTCTGTTGAGAAATAACTCCCCAGAATATTACTGTTCATAAAGTTAAACATAGTGATGGTGGCAAGATTTGTTAATAATCATCATGACGTGAATGCATAATATAGTAAAAACACATCAAAAAATAATGCGCCAGTGAAACATGTCATGATACCCTAATACTTCTTTGAATATAAGGTTCTTGGCTGCGATGACTTTATCTGTTAATGATGTAAAACGTATTGCTGATCTTGCTCATATTGAGGTTAATGAAGATGAGGCAAAGGCTGCTTTGGTTCAGCTATCGAGTATCTTTAATCTTATCGAAGAAATGCAGGCAGTCGATACGTCCACTGTTGAACCCATGTCACATGCGCAAGATGTTGCACAGCGACTACGCAATGATGTGGTTACCGAATCAGATCAACATGAACTGTTTCAATCGATAGCGCCTCAAGTCGAAGCGGAACTATATCTGGTACCAAAAGTTATTGAATGATAATTTTTTATTACCCCCTCTTTATTATTATTTTACACCTCCTGATTAGCAAATATCATGTTTAATGCCAGTCTTAAGCAACTTTCTACGCAGCTTAAAGAAAAAAAAATATCAAGCGCTGAACTGACAGGAGAATTTCTCAAGCGTGTCAAGGCGCTCAATCCTGAATACAATGCGTTTATTACAATAAACGAAGAAGCCAGTCTTGCTCAGGCAAGAATAGCCGATGAAATGATCGCATCGGGTCAGGCGAGTCCATTAACCGGCATTCCTGTTGCTCAGAAAGATATTTTTTGTGCCAGAGGGTGGCTAACGACCTGCGGATCTAAAATGCTGTCAAATTTTATCTCGCCCTATGATGCAGGTGTCATTGAGCGTTTTAATCAGATCGGGGCGGTTAATATCGGCAAGACCAATATGGATGAATTTGCCATGGGGTCGAGTAACGAGACTTCATTTTATGGGCCAGTCAGGAATCCATGGGATGTTCTGGCGGTTCCCGGCGGGAGTTCAGGTGGAGCAGCCTGTGCCGTGGCTGCCCGCATGACGCCTGCCGCTACGGGAACAGATACCGGGGGATCGATTCGTCAGCCGGCAGCATTATGTGGTATCTCGGGAATCAAACCCACGTATGGATTGGTATCCCGTTACGGGATGATCGCATTTGCATCCAGCCTGGATCAAGGCGGGCCAATGGCTAAATCAGCAGAAGATCTGGCCATGTTATTAAATGTCATGGTTGGTTTTGATGCGCGTGATTCAACCAGTTTGCAACGCGCATCAGAAGATTATGCGCGTGATTTGGAGAAACCACTGGCTGGCTTGCGTATTGGTCTGCCCAAAGAATATTTCTCAAAAGGAATGAGTCGCGATGTTGAATGCGCGGTGGAGGAGGCCCTTGAAGAATATCGCAGACAGGGAGCAGAAACCGTTGAGATATCACTACCCAATTCCCGTCTTGCTATTCCTGTCTATTATGTATTGGCACCTGCCGAAGCATCGAGCAATCTGTCCCGCTTTGATGGGGTACGTTATGGTCACAGAGCTAAATCATATCGTGATCTGGGCGATATGTACCGAAAAAGCCGTGCCGAAGGTTTTGGTACAGAGGTTAAGCGGCGAATTCTAATCGGAACTTATGTCTTATCTCATGGCTACTATGATGCTTATTACATCAAGGCGCAGCAACTTCGCCGTCTGATTGCGCAGGACTTCAGCGAGGCATTTAAAGTATGTGACGTTATCATGGGACCGACTTCACCCACGGTTGCATTTGACCTGGGCGAGCGAAGCAGTGACCCGATACAAATGTATTTGTCGGATATCTATACCATTGGGGCGAGTCTGGCCGGATTACCGGGCATGTCTATCCCGGTCGGTTTTGGTAATAAAAACAGGCCCGTGGGCTTGCATATTATTGGTAATTATTTTAATGAAGCGCAAATGCTGAATGTGGCGAACCAATATCAGCAGACGACGGACTGGCATCTGCGCATGCCGGCTTAAGTTCTGAATTTCTTAATATAATCTTGTTCGGAAAACAAACCATGCAGTGGGAAATTGTCATTGGTCTTGAAGTGCACACGCAACTTTCGACACAATCAAAAATTTTTTCAAGTGCTTCGACGGCATATGGGGCAACTCCCAATAGTCAGGCTTGTGCGGTGGATCTGGCGTTGCCGGGTGTTCTGCCAGTGCTGAATCGTGGCGCTGTCGAACGCGCAATTAAATTTGCGCTCGCGGTGGGGGCAAAAATTAATTCGCCTTCAATCTTTGAGCGTAAAAACTATTTTTATCCCGATTTACCTAAAGGCTATCAGATCAGTCAATTTGAGTTGCCGGTCGTCGGTGGCGGTCATATCAAGATTCAAGTGGGTGAAACTGAGAAAGTAATACGCCTGACTCGGGCACATTTGGAGGAAGATGCCGGCAAGTCATTGCATGAAGACTTTCATGGCATGAGTGGAATTGATCTGAATCGGGCAGGTACGCCCCTGTTAGAGATTGTTTCAGAACCCGATATCCGTGGCAGTGCGGAAGCTGTTGCCTATGCCAAAACATTGCACGCATTGGTACGCTGGATCGGGATCTGTGATGGCAATATGCAGGAAGGATCATTCCGATGCGATGCTAATGTATCGGTGCGCCCGCACGGCTCGGATAAACTGGGTACACGTTGTGAGATTAAAAATCTTAACTCATTTCGTTTTCTTGAAAAAGCGATTGATTATGAAGCCAGGCGGCAAATTGAGATTCTGGAGGAGGGGGGAAGCATACGCCAGGAAACGCGACTCTATGATGCGAATAAAAATGAAACACGCACCATGCGCAGTAAAGGAGATGCCAATGATTATCGTTATTTTCCTGATCCGGATTTGTTGCCACTTGAAATATCCCCAGCCTGGATTCGTGAAATACAGGAAACGTTACCGGAATTACCCGAGGCCCGGCGTAATCGCTATGTGACAGAATTCTGTCTTTCTATCTATGATGCAACGGTACTGACTGCAACCCGGGAAATGGCGGATTTCTTTGAAAGCACGGTAAAGCTGTTACCAACACAAGCCAAACTCTGCGCTAACTGGATTATGGGCGAGATCAGTGCCCGGCAAAAACGGGATGGCGTTGAGATAACGGCTTGCCCGATTAGCCCGGCACAACTTGCCGCGTTGCTGCTGCGTATCAGTGATGGCACCATTTCAGGAAACGCAGCTAAAAGTGTATTTGATTGCATGTGGAATGGTGAACAGGGGGGGCATGCCGACGCGATTATCGAAGCCAGAGGCTTGAAGCAGATTTCGGGTGACAACGAAATTGAAGCGCGTGTGGATGCGGTTCTGGCGGCTAATCTGCAGCAAGTAATGGATTATCGCAGTGGGAAGGAGAAAGCCTTCAATTCGCTCGTTGGGCAAGTCATGAAGGCAACCAAAGGAAAAGCGAATCCTGCACAAGTCAGTATGATTCTAAAAAAGAAACTGGCAGAATAAAAGGAAAATATCGCATATTCCAACGATTGAATAGTTGATTATGATAGGCGCCGTATTGCCAGCGATGTTATCGCGCAAATTTTCTGATTATTGCCATCATTTCACGGATTGCGGCGTCTCCATTACCTGATTTAATTGCTGTTTGCATACAACCCTGCGTATGATTCTCCAGTAGCTGCATGGCAACAGCATCCAATGCAGATTGTAGTGCAGAAATCTGATTGAGTACATCAACGCAATAACGATCTTCTGTAATCATTTTGGTGACGCCACGAACTTGTCCCTCGATACGATTAAGACGTTTGATCAGCATTTCTTTATCTGGTTGTGTAACAGTATCAGGCATGCAATGCGGCTCTTTATTCGTTGATGATTTCAAAACCGGTATCTTCAATAATTGCCTTGAGTTGATCTATGTTGACTATTGCTGGGTCATGTTGAATTGTAGCGAGTGCTTGATCCAGCGAAATTTCGACCTGGTTTATACCTGGGGTCCCGTCAAGTATAGTTTGTATGCTTTTGACACAGCCCATACAGGTCATGCCGCCTATTTTAATGAGGCTTGTTTGTATCATTGGGTATGATCCTTTTACTAGATAGATTTTAATTGAAAAAATATTTTAAGAATTTGCTTGCCATCGTTTTAATAATAATGAATTACTGACGACGGATACTGAGCTCATAGCCATGGCTGCGCCTGCAATGACTGGGTTGAGCAAACCCACGGCAGCTAATGGAATGCCCAGTGTATTATAGACAAAGGCAAAGAATAGATTCTGGCGGATTTTACTCAATGTGGCACGAGAGAGGGAAATAGCATCTACCACGCTCATCAGATCATTGCGTATCAGCGTGATGTCGGCCGCTTCAATGGCGACATCAGAACCGGCACCAATGGCAAAACTGACGTCAGCGGCAGCCAATGCAGGCGCATCGTTGATACCATCACCCACCATTCCGGTGAATTTGCCATTGGCCTTCATTCTCATGACCTCTGACGCTTTATCTTCAGGCAGCACCTCTGCACGATAAGTAGTGATACCTGTTCGTTTGGCAATGGCATCCGCAGTCGCCGCATTATCGCCGGTCAGCATCACTACCTCAATGCCCATAGATTGCAATTCTTTTACAGCCTGTATGGACGTGTCCCGTAAACGATCAGCTATTGCCAGATATCCCAGTATCTCAGATTTGCTATCAGAAATGATTGCCACGCCAATGACTGTCTTGCCTTCGGCCTGAAGGAGTGCGATCTGTTTATGATCCAGGTTGATATTCCGTTCTGATAGAAACCTGGGAGAGCCCAGCAAATATTCGGAATCCTGCATACGCGCAGTAACCCCCCTGCCTGCTATGGCAGAAAAATCGTGAATCGACTGTGGTGAGATCGCCATTTTGCGCGCGCTCTCAAGGACTGCTCTGGCCAGTGGATGTTCAGACCCTTGTTCCAGATTGGCTGCAATTTGTAACAAATCGTGCGTAGTGACTGATCCGGCGGGAACGATGTCGGTGACTTCCGGTTTGCCCTCCGTGAGGGTGCCAGTCTTGTCGACAATGACAACTTGTATTTTTTCGGCATGTTCCAGTGCAGTGGCATTTTTAACCAGCACACCTATTTGTGCGCCGCGCCCTGTTCCCACCATAATGGCTGTTGGCGTGGCTAATCCCAGTGCACAGGGGCAGGCAATGACGAGAACCGCGACGGCATTGATCAATGCTGGAACAAAATCACCGATCAGCCACCATGTCATGCCCAGGGTTAAAATACTGATTGCGACTACTATGGGTACAAAAATACCTGAGATAGAATCGGCCATGCGCTGAATGGGTGCTTTGGAACCTTGCGCTTCTTCTACCAGGCGAATAATAGCTGCCAGCTGAGTATCTGCACCCACGCTGGTTGCGCGGCATTTAAGCAGGCCTTGTTGATTGAGGGTAGCTGCGTAAACAGCTGCGCCCGTTTGTTTGCTGACAGGTAAGCTTTCACCGGTCAACATGGATTCATTGACACTGGACATGCCTTCGATAACGATGCCATCCACCGGTAGATTCTCACCTGGACGCACAATAAAGAGATCGTTTACCTGTAAGCTGCTGGCAGGCACCTCAAGTATCTCCCCATCGCGTTCTATTCTGGCGGTTTTAGGTTGTAGCCTGATCAGCGCCTCAATGGCTTCGGATGTTTTACCTTTGGCGCGTGCCTCCATTAATTTTCCAAGCAGAACGAGCGTAATAATGGCAGCACTTGCTTCAAAATAAACATGCTGATTCAGTGCAAACAATGTCACCACCGCACTGAAGAAATAAGCCATGCTGGTGCCTAGCGCAATCAGTACATCCATATTCGCACCGCCACCACGCAGAGCATGCCATCCGCCAATATAGAAGCGTCGACCGATCCAGAATTGAACGGGCGTGGCCAATAGCCATTGCACCCATCGCGGCAGAACATCCATATCCATTCCGTTACCAGAGAACATTGCGCCCATTTGCAGGACTAATGGCAAGGTGAGTGCAGCAGAAATCCAGAACATGCGACGTTCTGCATGATAGGCAGCCTGGCGCCGTCTCTTTTCCTCAGAGCGGCTGGTATTGCTGATTGGATTGGCATCATAGCCTGTCTGTATGACGGCATCGATTAAATGATCAACCGTAATCAGCCCGGGTATAAAGTGGATAGTCGCAATCTCTGTTGCTACGTTGACGGTTGCAGTTTTGACACCGGGCAATTGATGCAATGCTTTTTCAATCTGTCCTCCACAAGCCGCGCAGGTCATTTTCCCGATTTGCAGTTGTACAGACTGAGGAACAATGTGAAAACCGGCTTTTTCGATTGCATCGACTAACTGATCGCTTTCGATCTGAGTATCGTCATAATGGACGCGTGCTCTCTCATTCGCGAAATTGACGGCAGCTTGCACACTGGGCAGTTTATTCAGGTTTTTCTCGATGCGGGCGGCGCAGGCAGCGCAAGTCATGCCTTCAATAGGTAATTCAATTTGCTTGAGAACATGGGAACTCATGGCCGCCTCCTTAATAAGCAATAGGATTAATTTATACCCCCATGGGGTATATGTCAATCATCTTTGATATGCGTTAAAGATTTTTGTGAACCGATATGATGTGGCCGCCCGGTGGGGGAGTTGTAAGTTGATGATAAAATTGAGACTGATATCAATCTGGGAGTAAGGCACAAGATAATTAATAATCAGGTGCGAACATATTATCAATTCGCTTTATCCTGTTCCCCCTCCGAAAATCCGGGTTGTCTGGCAACACAATGGTGGTTTGCGTACCATTTCGCATGATGATGCCGGCATCATCATAATTTGTAGTATGTGGATATGAATCTGGCCGGTTGATTTTTCGGGCTATGGTGCCACCGATAACGCCTGCCGCGATGGCATTCAGACCGGTACCTTGTGTTATGAAATCAGTGGCGCCACAGTAAGTAGTGCATCCTGATGCTGGATAATGCCGAGGAATCATGCCAGCATCGGTGCTTTTGATACTGATGCTGCTCCTGCCTTTGAATGCGGTGCCAATCCGATGAATAGCCCGAACGGACATGTCTGGGTCAGGCTTGGGTATGGGTATCGGTATGGCGATTGTATCGTATCTCTCGAGAATGGCGGGTGGCTGTGTATTGCCTTCAACCGGGATATGTGTCATCTTGCTGCTGAGTGATCGGGATTGAGCAAGCGCATGATTCGAAGATAAGCTCCAAATCAGCATGATCAATCTGGCGGTAATATAAATTTGATGCATGGTTGGCAGGAGAAATCTGCTTGCTGTAGAACCTGCTCGTTCGCGGCTATTTGACATGGTTGATCGCCTTTTAATTAGATCTGAATATAATAATCGGCAGAAATTACACGTTCATAGAATGTTTCTCATGATGATGAGTTGAGATCGTTTTAGTCATATCATCATATGAATGGAGGGCTTTGCAGAATCCCAATAGTCGAAAACTTCTGGCGAGGAGTTTTGCAAAGGTCTCGAATGGTTTCCTGGTTCTGTAAGGAAACAGCATAAATTGATACCTGGGCATTCTCTCACTGTCTTGCAGACGCCGCCTGTACAGCATCAGGCATGCCTGGATCAACCTGTTTTTGTGCCCTCTTCTTACAGAGGGTCTGTCAATCCATGCTTTTTTCTTCTTTAGGATCGATTTTCTCCGGTTTTCCATGCTGATTTTCTTGAGATTGTGTTACCTGATTGGATTGCGATGTCTTTTTATGCTCTTTCATTAAAAAAACAGTGATCAGGATACCCAGCTCATAAAGCAGGTAAAGGGGAACAGCCAGCATGAGCTGCGAAATAACGTCGGGCGGTGTAAAAATTGCACCAATGACAAATGCACCGACCAGAACATAATGGCGTATTTCTTTTAGCTTTTCGATTGTGATGATACCCGTTCTAGCGAGTACCACGACAAACACCGGTACTTCAAAAGTGATGCCAAAAGCAAGAAACATAGATAAAACGAAATTGAGGTATTTATCGATATCCGTCATGACCGCAACCCCTTCTGGTGCAAAGTAGGTAATAAACTCGAATACCAGCGGCATCGCGGCAAAATAAGCAAATGCCATTCCAAAAAAGAACAGCAGACTACTGGCAAGAACCAGGGGCAAGGCTAGCCGTTTTTCGTGAGAATACAGCCCGGGTGCAACAAAAGCCCAGACTTGATAGAGTGTATGGGGCAATGTGATTAGAAAAGCTACCATCATAGCCACTTTCATCGGTACAAAAAAGGGTGTGGCGACATCGGTCGCAATCATTTGCCCGCCCTGTGGCAGTTTTTCCAGAAGCGGTTGGGCGAGTAGCGTATATAATTCCCGTGCATAGAAAGCACAAGGCAAGAATCCGATCATGAGCCCACTGATTATACGTATTATTCTGGCGCGTAATTCCACCAGATGTGAAACAAAAGTACCTTCAGTGCTCATAAAGAGGAAAAAAATGGATTGTGTGTTTAACGGGCATTGGAATTGATCAGAAAAGGCCTGTTTGAGGATTATTTATTTTCCTTCTCAAGGGTATCATGTTTTTTTGATGCATCTGTTTCCAATGTCGGTTGCTGTGCAGTTATACCGGTTTTTACATCGGTAGCAGGAGGCGATGCTGTAGCCTGAATTTCTTGATCACCGGCTTCAACGGTTGATTTTAGTTGATCCATTTCCTGCCGCATCGAATTTTCAAGTGTCTGCGCTGTTTCTTGCATGGATGCATGCAGGTTTTTTAATTCTTCCAGCTTTATCTCGTTCTGAATATCATTTTTTACGTTACCAATGTAACGCCGGACACGCCCCAGTAAATGCCCAAGTGTACGAGCAACTTTAGGAAGTCGCTCTGGACCGATAACGATCAATGCAACAATTGAGATGATCAGTATTTCTGTAAAACTGATATCAAACATTGGATTGTAGTATAAATAGTATCACTATAACAGCTAGCCAGATTGTGATGTGCGCCTGGTTGCCGGGGAGGACTGCCACCGCAGGTATCAAACCTTGGTATGCGTTTTTTCCTTAATTTCGCCTTCTATGGGTTGCCCGTTAATTTGTGAGGGCGGAGGCGACGTGTTCTCGGTTTCTGATTCTTTGATTCCTTCCTTGAAGCCTTTTACGGCACTGCCTAAGTCGCCTCCGAGATTACGCAGTTTTTTGGTGCCGAATACGAGAATAACAATTGCCAGAACAACCAGCCAATGCCAAATACTGAATGTGCCCATCACTTACTCCTTAACATGAAACAGCTTAACCTAACCGTGATGAATCATTACAGGCAGGCGCTCCTTACCCCCGATAATATGAAAATGCAGATGGAAAACTTCCTGACCACCGATGCGTCCGGTATTAATGATGGTGCGAAAGCCATCTGTGCAGCCCTGCTTGCTTGCCAGTTGAGGTGTTAATAGTAGCATCTTACCTAATAGGCGCTGATGAATATCATCGACCTCAGTCAACGCAGCAATATGCAATTTTGGTATCAATAAAATATGGACCGGCGCTGCTGGATGGATGTCATTGAAAGCCAATACATCTTCATCTTCATATAGTTTTTTGGCCGGGATTTCACCTTGAATAATTTTGCAAAATATACAACTATCCATTAATTTATCCTGTTTTACGCGATGCTTTTTCATCGATTCCTGAAATACCTTCACGTCTTTGTAGCTCTTTCAGGACATCATCGGGACTCACTTCATGATGAGCAAGTAATACCAGGCAATGAAACCATAAGTCGGCTATTTCTCGTATGACGTGTTGAGGATCTCCATCTTTTGATGCCAGCAGTGTCTCCGCAGATTCTTCTGCTATTTTTTTGAGTATCTTATCCTGCCCCTCGTGCAACAGCTTTGCTACATACGAACTGGCAGAATCTGCCTGTTTGCGTGTTTCAATGGTTTCCGCCAGACGATGGAGAATAGTCGCATCTATCATTTGTTGTAGATGTTTTTGGGATCCTTGAGCACGGGTGCAATCACCATCCATTGATTATTCTCAAGTTTGTTAAAAAAACAACTATATCTCCCTGTATGACAGGCAATACCCCCGACTTGTTCCACCGTCAGTAATAATACATCTTCGTCACAGTCCAGATAAATTTCCTTTACTTTCTGAACATGGCCCGATTCTTCTCCTTTGTGCCAGAGTTTTTTCCGAGTACGGGACCAGTAGATGACTTCACCCATTTCGACAGTCAGTTTAATGGCTTCACGGTTCATCCAGGCAAACATGAGTATTTTACCGCTGCCCGCTTCCTGGGTGATTACGGGCACAAGTCCATCTTCAGACCAATTGATTTTGCTGAGCCAATGCGTAGACATAATTTAAGACTTGAGTAGGATTGGGTTGTTAAGATTGAATGTTTTGTTCTATTATCATTGCCGTACCTCAATACCATGCTGTGCCATGTACTGTTTTGCCTGCTGTACGGTATATTCGCCATAATGAAATATACTGGCTGCTAACACGGCATCTGCATGACCCTGCAAAATACCATCGACCAAATGATCCAGATTGCCGACCCCGCCACTGGCAATAACAGGTATATCCACTGCATCGGAAATAGCTCGCGTGAGTGCCAGATCAAAACCGTTACGAGTGCCGTCTCTATCCATGCTGGTTAGCAGCAGCTCGCCGGCTCCCAGTGTTTGCATTTTCTTTGCCCACTCAATGGCATCGATACCGGTTGCTTTCCGCCCGCCATGTGTAAAAACTTCCCAGCGGGGTGGATTATGTTGATGATGGACCTGTTTGGCATCTATAGCAACTACAATACATTGTGCACCATAATGATCTGCTGCATCAGCTACCAGTTGTGGATTGAGTACGGCAGCGGTATTGATGCCGACCTTGTCAGCTCCCGCGTTTAGTAAGCGGCGGACATCGGCTACCTGACGCACACCACCCCCGACCGTTAATGGAATGAAAATCTGAGCGGCAACATCTTCAATAATATGCAGAATCAGATCCCGATTATCAGAGCTGGCAGTGATATCCAGAAAAGTGAGTTCATCGGCACCCTGTTCGTCATATCGACGGGCTATTTCGACAGGATCACCGGTATCTCGAAGCTCAACAAAATTAACGCCTTTAACGACGCGCCCGTTGGTGACATCCAGGCATGGAATGATACGTTTAGCGAGACCCATAAGATTAGAGTGTTGTTATTGTGATGTGATCTGATTGCATGAAGAACGCAGTGTAAACGTGACTAAAACGGATCTTTTATATTGCATGCTATTGAGCCCGTTTGTCGGCTAATATCTGTGCTTCTTTGAAATCCAGCGAGCCTTCATAAATAGCCCGCCCGGTTATCGCGCCCATGATACCTTCCTGCTCGATCTCGCAGAGCGTGTTGACATCATCCAGATTGGTGATTCCACCGCTGGCGATAACGGGAATGGTCAGTTCTCTGGCCAATGCAACGGTTGCTTTGATATTGACACCACTGAGCATACCATCTCGCCCGATATCAGTGTAGATAACAGCTTCAACACCATATCCTTCAAATTTCTTAGCCAGATCGATGACATCATGGCCTGTTACCTTAGACCAGCCATCGACCGCAACCTTGCCATCCTTTGCATCGAGTCCAACCATAATATGACCGGGAAAGGCATTGCAGGCATCATGGAGGAATCCGGGTATTTTTATTGCAGCAGTACCAATAATGACATAAGTAATGCCATTATCCAGATAACGCTCGATAGTTTCCAAATCACGAATACCGCCGCCCAGTTGAATGGGGATTTTGTTATCGATGGTTTGAATAATTTTCAGAATAGATGACTTGTTTTGTGGTTTGCCGGCAAATGCACCGTTCAGATCAACCAGATGGAGTCGTCGTGCACCCTGGGTTAGCCAGTGTGCTGCCATCTTGTCAGGGTCTTCAGAAAAGATTGTGGCATCATTCATGATGCCTTGCTTAAGCCGGACACAGCGTCCATCTTTGAGATCTATTGCAGGAATAATCAGCATAGCTTAATTAGAATCGGTGATTGATAATGGACGAATGATATAAATAGGATCATGTTTGTTAATTTAAATAAACAGTTAGTTTTTGAAGTTGGGTGTCCATTGCGCAAAATTGCTCAATAATCTTAAACCGGATGCATGACTTTTTTCCGGATGAAACTGAACAGCAAAAATATTATCCTGTGCGACGGCACAAGTAAATGGGAAAGGATAATTACTGCTTGCAGCAATCGATTTTAGATGGTTTGTTTCAACGTGATAGCTGTGCACAAAATAAAATCGGGTATTATCGGCGATTCCTTCCCACAGGGGGTGCTTCATCGTTTGGTGCACCTGGTTCCAGCCCATATGAGGCACCTTAAGTTTTTGACCATCGGCTGTTACCATGGCTGCAGTTGGAAAATGAACTACTTTGCCCGGTAAAATATTTAAACAGCTGGCATGGCCTTCCTCACTTTCCTCAAAGAGCATTTGTAAACCAATGCATATTCCGAGGAAGGGTTTATTGGCAGCCGCTTCCAATACGACCTGGTGCAGACCGCGCGCATCTAGCTCATGCATGCAGTTTGGCATGGCACCCTGGCCGGGTACAATGACGCGTTTCGCTTGGTGTACGATGGATGGATCACTCGTAACAACAATGGAAGCAGTCGGAGCTGCATGCTCCAGGGCTTTCAATACGGAGCGTAAATTGCCCATTCCATAATCAACGATTGCAATATCAGTCATACGTAGAATATCAAAACAAGAATGCTTATAAAGATCCCTTGGTGGACGGTATGATGTCTGCTGCGCCAGGATCAAGCTCTACTGCCATGCGAAGCGCCCGGCCAAATGCCTTGAATACCGTTTCTGCCTGGTGATGTGCATTTTTACCGGAGAGGTTATCAATATGCAGGGTAACCCAGGCATGGTTGACAAAGCCCTGAAAAAATTCATTCACCAGATCCACATCAAACTCACCGATACGGGCGCGTACAAAGTCGACTTTAAGTTCGAGTCCAGGGCGTCCGGATAAATCAATGACGACTCTGGATAATGCTTCATCCAGTGGGACATAAGCATGGCCATAGCGGCGTAAACCTTTTTTGTCACCTGCTGCCTGCTTGAAGGCTTGTCCCAGGGTAATACCGATATCTTCGACTGTATGGTGTGCATCGATATGCAAGTCTCCCTTGGCGGTAATTTCGATATCCAGCATGCCATGACGTGCTATCTGATCGAGCATATGGTCCAAAAAGGGAATGCCGGTTTCCAGTATGACCTGGCCTGTTCCATCCAGGTTTAAATTGACACTGATTTGGGTTTCCAGTGTATGACGCGTAATGTGTGCCTGTCGCATAAAATTAATTTCTTTGATTAAAAGAAGCGATTGATAAATAAATAGTTAAGCTGATCTGTCGATTATGGCGTGCAAAGCGGTGCAAAATTGTGCATTTTCATCCGATGTTCCGATTGTCACACGTAAGCAATCTTTTAATAAGGGATGTGTTCCATTCAGATTCTTGATTAATATTCCGCGCTGTTTGAGTGCCTGAAAAACCGGGTCGGCTTCGTTGATGCGGAATAAAATAAAATTAGCATCTGAATGAAAAACCTGAATACCCGCCAATGCACTCAATCGCCTGTTCATTTCTGCCCGTTCGGCTTTAATTGCCGCGGCTTGTTGCAATAGTATATCAGGGTGGCGCAACACTGCTTTTGCAATTAATTGGGTCATGATGCCCACATTATAGGGCAAACGCAGTTTTTCCATCTGTACCAGCCATTCAGATCGGCCAATTAATAGTCCGAGTCTTAAGCCCGCCAGCCCCACTTTGGAAAGTGTACGCATTAATAATAAGTTTGGGTATTGTGCGAGCTCTCCCATTAAGCTTTTGTCAGCAAAGACATGGTAGGCTTCATCCACGACGACCAGGCCGGGAGTCGCTTCAATAATACGCAAAACCATTTCAGCATCAAACAGGTTGCCTGTTGGATTATTGGGATAGGCGAGGAAAATGACTGCGGGTTGATGTTTTTTGATCGCTGCCAGCATGGCATCGAGGTTCAGTGAAAAATCGCTGTTGAGTGGCACCCCGACATAATCGATGTGGGCAAAAGTAGCGATCATGCGAAACATAACAAATGCGGGCTCAACACTCATTAATACAGCACCCGGTCTGGCCATTGCCATGGCGATAATCTGAATGACCTCATCCGAACCATTGCCAAGTAATACGGCCATGTCAGATGGAATAGCCAATGCCTCCCGTAAAGTAGCAATCAGCGAAGCAGCACTGGCATCGGGATAACGATTGACGGGTGCCCCGGCTGCCAATTGTGCAATTTCATCGCGCAGTACGGCGGGCAATGTGTACGGATTTTCCATCGCATCCAGTTTTATCATGCCTGTTGCAGGTGGAACATGATAGGCCGAGAGTGCCAGAATTTCCGGGCGAATAATCTGATCTGGGGTATAAGAATTAGACATATCGCTCATTTTAACTCAACACAGATTCAAAAATGAAACTTGCCGCACTTTATTTTTCAAAAAGTGTTGCTTAAATCCCTACATGATGCGTGGATGGTGATCAGGGTAGATGATATTTGCACTAAACACTAAGAAGTAAATGGATGTGTCATGCCATGGCAATAGATGCGCGGTGGCTATCATGGGAATAGATGCGCAGTATATAAGTCAACAGGACTCTTGCGCTACCCTGGGAAGGCAAAGATGATGACATTGCGCAAGGGCGGCAGGCTGTTCTTTAAAGGCGAATCAGAATACGCGACAGAAAATCTACCGAGTCCTGGGGACAACGATCACAGGGCATTTGGCGAGCTGCAGTATTTTTTGTACGGTACTGCCGATAAACAGGTTGCCCAGTGATCCCCGGCCATGGCCGGCTATTACGATCGCGTTAATATCGTTTTCATCCGCGAATTGACAGATCGCTGTTGCGGGATCGTCCGTGCCGGGAATGGCTTCGGTGTGGGTTTTCAGGTTATGAAAATGTTCCTGAGCAATCAGATCCAGCTTGGCCTTGGTTTGTTTGAAAATATCCCCTCGGTATTTTGTCAGCGCGTCGGGATCCGGAAGTTGATTCAATAATAGCGGAGGCGCACTCCAATCCTGCATCACATTCAATATGGTAATGTGGCTGTACTCCATATTTGCCGCGTATGCAAAAGCAGCAAACGACACATCTGAGAAATCAGTAGTCACCAAAACATTTTTAAAGTACATAAAATCTCCCTTTAAATTCGATTGTCTACAATGATACGTCGCAGGTGATTGGCCCGTTGTTATTTGTTGCTATCTTTTAATGTGTGCGGTCTCGCTTTTTTGTTGTTGTGTGTTGTGAATACTTAGTTATCTTAACTACTTGAGAGTAACGATAATGCATTCTCAGGATACGGTCAATATGAATGCGCCGATTATTTTCCTACAATAAATGGCTTTTATCTCCGCTGCGAAAACCGATTAATGGTTGGTCAATATGCCTGCCCATGGCGATCACTTTGAATAACTCGCCCATTTCGGCAGGGCTGACCAGTTTTTGTAATTGATTTGCCTGCGGCAGGTAGGCGTGAATATCTTCGGCTGAGGTTTGTGCCAGTATTTCTGTGATGCCGCAATTGATCAAAAAATGGGCCTGAGTCGTATATCCCAGAAATTCCAGTCCGGTATGGGGGATGACTTCCACGACGGCGCTGAAATCGACATGACTGGTGATGTCTTGCAATCCCGGCAGGTAAAATGGATCATCGTGCGCATGATGACGATAATGGCACATGAGCGTTCCCTGATTGCGTTGAGGATGATAATACTCGTTACTTCCGAAACCATAATCGATCAGAATAATGGCCCCTTGCCGCAACATGTTTGCCAGGCTGTGGATGAAAGGTCTCACGGCCAGGCTGATCTCACTGGTGTAAGGCTGATTCTGATTGCCATCCCGGTTGACTTGGAGGGTTAATTCGCGGGCGATCTCAAATAATGTGCCTTTTAGCAGCGGACGTTCCTGCCAGATAAATGTCTCATTTTGACAGGCAACGCCGCGTTCGAACAGTTGATTATCCCGCCATGTGACCAGATGCACCGGCATGGCATCGAGGACTTCATTGGCCAGTATCAGGCCATCGAATGTGGAGGGTAGCTGTTCAAGCCAGTGCAGCCGCGCAACAAGATGAGGTGCCTGGTCGTTAAACAAAGCCCGTTGTCGTTGACGTAATTCAGCACTGACCTCGAGAATAAAATATTTTTCTGGCAGGCATCCCTGTTTTTCCAATTCCAGCAATAAATTCAGTGCCAGCTTGCCAGAACCGGCGCCAAATTCCAGAATAGCCGCCTGCTCGATCAGCCTCAGTATTTGCAGCGCCTGTTGTGCCAGAGTACGGCCAAATAGGGAAGAAATTTCAGGTGCAGTGACAAAGTCACCCGCACTCCCGAATTTGGTTGTGCCGCTGCTGTAGTAACCCAGGCCGGGGGCATAGAGTGCGCGTTCCATATAATGTGCAAAGGAAATCCAATGATCTGCGGCGCGGATCTCGGCCTGAATGGCTTGTTGTGCTGCATGGCTGTGCTGGAGAGCGGCTTCATTGGGTGTTGGTAATGTGGTGCGTGAAGGCATCGGTGCTTGAGTGTCTTTATGGTAAATTTCTAGGTTGAATGGAATAAATCCGTTATCGCGTGTCTGGTGCATTCAGAATCCGGTTCCATTGCAATGGAATGTGAATGGGATAGACAGCGCCATAGTGTAACAATACTTTTAAGGAGATGTCTGTGCAAGGAAAAGTAATACTGATCACGGGGGGAGCTAAACGAGTTGGTGCGGCTATCTGCAGAAAATTACATGCATACGGTGCGAATCTTGTTATACATTATCGTGCCTCGCTGGCGGCCGCACAGGCTTTGCAGGTTGAGTTAAATCAAAAACGGCCTGATTCAGTGGTGTTAATTCAAGCCGATTTACTGGATACGCCTCTGTTACCTGATTTAATCGATAAAGCTGCGGCGCGATTTGGCAGACTGGATGCGCTGATCAATAATGCTTCCAGTTTTTTTCCGACACCGTTAGGTGAGTGTACCCTGGAGGCGTGGGATGATTTGATCGGTAGTAACCTCAAAGCGCCGCTGTTCTTGTCGCAGGCCGCGGCACCTTATCTGAGACAGCAGCGGGGTTGTATTGTCAATATTGTGGATATTCACGCGGATCGTCCCCTGAAAAATTATGTAATCTATAACACAGCCAAAGGCGGTCTGGCATCACTGACTCGATCGTTGGCGCTGGAGCTTGCACCTGAAGTACGGGTTAATGGCGTGTCTCCAGGTCCCATTTTATGGCCGGAGGATGGCGAACTGACCAATGAAACTACCCGCCAGGCTATCATTGAGGCAACATTATTAAAACGCACCGGCGAACCAGAAGATATTGCCAGAACGGTACGGTTTCTTATTGCAGAAGCACCTTATATTACAGGCCAGATCATTGCCGTGGATGGTGGACGCAGCATTAATCTGTAATCAGGAGGATGACCGAGATCGGTAGCGCATACGGCTATTCACCAAAAGCATTTTGAATCCATTCGATTTTTTGACCGTGGCTACCTGACAGGAGGACCACATCAAAGCGGCAGGCGGGATTATTGTTTAATCCAGTAAGATAATGGCGGGCTGTACGTAATAGCCGGGTTTGTTTGGATAAGGTAATACTGGCCGCTGCACCGCCGAAGTAATCACTTGACCGCATTCTGACTTCGACAAAGACCAGTATGGTTTTGTCGCGCATGATCAGGTCAATTTCCCCAAATCGGCAACGGTAGTTCTGTGTGAGTAGAATCAGGTTTTGGCGTTGGAGAAAAGCGACTGCCAGTTGTTCTGCCTGATTACCGTTCATCGACAGGCTGTCTTATTGCGAGTTCAGACGGAATACCCGGCCATTATCAAACCTGGCCGGGATTGCTTCCCGTATGAATTGATTGGGTGGCCTAAAATAGATATATCCTGTTACGCCATCTAATGAAATTTCATCGACTGTATATGCCTGCAGCATGCGCGCCATTAGTCGAAAAGCATCGATGCCTAATGCGTAAAGGCGCTCCATATCCATACTCTCGAGGTTATCTGCATGACGATAGGCCATGACGGCCGGATGATCCGGCTGCAATAACCAGGGCATGTCGACAAACCGGATATCATTGAGGTCATGGTTGTACAGAGAATTATCCTGGCCGGTATAGACTTGGGAAGTAGCGTAGACGGGCGTGCCGGGATTGAGATAGGGTCGCAATATGCGGGATTTCTTGGCATCCAGCGTGAGGAAAATAACCGTATCTTTATCCGCTGTCTGCCTGCGAAACTGTTTCAATACGGATGGCTCATTATAATAAGGGATGGATTCGGCGGTTGCATGTGCATCCGATTGCAGCCATTTGTCTGCAAAAGCGGCTTGCAAGCGTAGTGACAAGGGGCTGCCGTCATGGATGATAACCGCGTGCGATTTGTTTTCAGCCCTGGCGAATTCTGCGCTCAGGCTGGCTTCATTTTCCATTTGCAAGCCAAACAGATAGAGGTTGGGCGGTACCATGATGTCGCCGTCTGCTGTATTTAATGTGAGTGTGGGGACTGCGATTACGCTGCTGGAAGCCAGGGCAGATACCCCGTCGCGGGTCAAGGGACCCACCACCAGTATGGCGCCGGCATCCAGTGCCTGGTGATAAGTGATGAGGATATCCAGTGGGTCGTCGGTTGTGGAATATATCCGGGTGGCGATCGGCAGGGCCTGTTCGCGTGTCGCCGCTGCTGCGAAACCTTGTCGTACTACATCCGCAGCCTGTCCGAATGATGATGATTGTAATGGCAACAGCAGAGCAACATGCGGCACGAGCGATGGCGTCGACGCTGTCTCGTCATAATTGGAAATATGATCTTCCAAGTGAGTCGAAAAGGCGTGTGGACTGATGTACAGCGCGATGATAAATATCAGACAGGCAGCAAAAAAACGTTGCATCGTGATGAATATGCGGATAAAAATCACATTATATGTGGTTGCGTCGTTGATAGGCAATTTAAACGTTTGCTAACGTGCGGGACTATATTCAGAACTATTTGGCGTATATCGCAAACAAAACGGGTGAATTTTACCGACTATCGAATTGGTTTAGAAAAGTGGCGGTTCAGCTTGATGACACACTAGAAGGTGAGTTATAGCTCATTATAGGAATTTAACGTATCATAAAAAATAGAAATATTTAGAATGCGCTGGTGTTAATCAGCTTTATAAGGCATCGCTGTCCCGGTTATCTATAGCAATATTTGGATAGGCTGAATGATGGCGATTTCATTTTGACAGGGAGTATTGTAACGATGGGAAAAAGTATACTGGGAATGCTTTGGGATAAAATCAGTGGACGTAAATCTTCCTCAATGGCTACCGCTCGGGAAGCAACAGGAACAAAAAGCACAGAAGGAACAACAGGCACAAAAGGAACAACAGGCACAAAAGGAACAACAGGCACAAAAGGAACAACAGGCACAAAAGGAACAAAAGGAATACCCGAAGCTACAGCTACTTCCGTAACGACGACTGAGACGAACGCGGATCTGACACCCGCTCGTGAGGCCATTGCAAATGTTCAGCCACTGCTGGAGCCCGCTGAATCGATCAATAGGGCAGATCAACTGCGCGCAGATATTGCTGCGGGTGCAGCCTTTTTTCATGTGTTTGAAACCGGTGAGGCTGAAAGAATCCCTGCGGGCATGATTTGTTCCAATCATGCTGACGTAGCCAGTGAAACGGGCTATATCCGACTTGCCAATGGTAATCCGGATGCCACCTCCGGTGGAGCTACCGGTGGTTACAGTATTCGTCTGCCTGATGCTATCGAAGCGGCGGCCAGTGGCCAGCATATTGCGGTGAGTGTGATTGCGCGGGCTGCGGCGGGCAGTGATACCTCACGGTTTGCGCTGGCTTATTCAACCAATGAAGTGGGTAACTCCGGTTGGCGCTGGTTTCAGGCAGATGCCGCCTGGTCTGTTCATACCATGGAATACAAGGTGCCACCCATGAGAAAGGGAAACAGCGATTTTGTAGGCATTCTGGTTGAAGACGAATCGCACCCTGCCACTGAATTTTATTATCTGACCATCACCATATCCAAGACCGCTGCATAACTGGTTATCTCGGGCTGGAAAAGATTTTTAAGTGTTTGTTTGTCAATGCTGCAAGTAATCAAAAAAGCTCAAAAACACAGTTATGCAGCGGTCTTTATAAAATAAGGTCGCTCCAGAGCAGCCACTTTCTTTGTTCAATCAAACACGGTGGCCTGCGTCAGGGGTACCGATTGCTGGTCTTTTGCGGAGAGCAGTGGCGTGCCGTTGAAGTGCCATTGGATGGCGATACGGGGATCGTTCCAGATAATACTTCTTTCAGCCTGTGGCGCATAAAAATCGGTGGTTTTGTATAGAAACTCAGCAGTCTCGCTTAAGGTAATGAAGCCATGGGCAAAGCCTGGTGGAATCCATAACTGATATTTATTCTCTGCGGACAAGACTTCGCCGACCCATTGCCCAAAGTGGGGAGAAGACTGACGGATATCCACTGCAACATCGAACACCTCACCTTGCACTACGCGAACCAGTTTACCCTGGGCGTGTGGCGGCAGCTGGTAATGCAGGCCGCGCAGCACTCCGCGCTGTGACTTGGAATGATTATCCTGCACAAAATCAGCTTGCAGGCCGGTAGCCTGTTCAAATACTTGTGTATTAAAGCTTTCGAAGAAAAAACCGCGGTCATCGCCAAATACCCTGGGCGTAAACAAGATAACTTCGGGAATAGCCAGTTTCTTTACGTCCATTAAAACACCTGTTCCTTTAATAATCCCAATAAATAATGGCCATAGCCATTCCTGGCCAACGGTTGGGCTAATTGTTCCAGCTGTTGTGCATCAATCCAGCCATGGCGCCATACAATCTCTTCCGGACAAGCCACTTTGAGCCCCTGACGCTTCTCCAGTATGGAAATAAACTGAGCGGCTTCAAGCAGGCTATCATGTGTGCCGGTATCCAGCCAGGCGTAGCCACGGCCCATAATTTTCACGTTCAGCGCATTCTGGTTCATGTATAACCGGTTCAAATCGGTAATTTCCAATTCACCTCTGGCAGAAGGTTTAAGGTCATGCGCGAGGCGTACAACCTGTTGGTCATAAAAATACAAGCCGGTAACCGCGTAGTTACTTTTAGGAGCCATCGGTTTTTCTTCCAGACTCAACACCTTGCCGGTGGCATCAAATTCAGCGACACCATAGCGATGCGGATCCTGCACATGGTAGGCAAACACGGTAGCACCGTTCTGGTGCTGCATGGCGCTATCCAGCAGGTGATGAAGATCGTGACCATGGAAGATGTTGTCGCCCAGCACCAGTGCACACAGATCATCGCCAATAAAGTCCGCACCGATGATAAAAGCCTGTGCCAGCCCGCCTGGCGTAGGCTGAACTGCATAACTCAGACGAATGCCCCACTGACTGCCGTCACCCAGTTGTTGCTGGTAACGTGGCGTATCCTGCGGGGTGGAAATGATCAACACATCGCGTATGCCGGCTAACAGTAGTGTGCTTAACGGATAGTAGATCATGGGTTTGTCATAGACGGTCAGTAATTGCTTGCTGACGGCTAATGTGGATGGGTGCAGCCGAGTACCGGAGCCGCCGGCCAGAATGATGCCTTTGCGTTGAATCATGGTTGTAAACCTTCCTGAATAAGTAATTCTGTGACTCTGCGTACGCCTGACTCCCAATCTGGCATGTGCAGTTTAAATAGCGTCTCGAGTTTGCGGCAATCGAGGCGCGAGTTAGCGGGTCGTACAGCGGGTGTTGGCCACTCGGTTGTTGCCAGCGCAAGGATCTGTTGTGCTTTAACTGGCCAGCCACATGCCCGTGCATATTCGATAGCGTAGCTGGCATAGGCATGCCAGTGCGTATAGCCACTGGGAGCCAGATGAAAGAGGTGGGATTTTCGTTCCAGGTGGCTGGTTTTAATTTGCTGTAACGCGTGCGCGGTAATATCGGCGATACAGTGTGCCGATGTCGGTGCGCCCCACTGATCGGCGACGACCTTGAGCGTCTCGTGCCGGGTGGCTGCCCGCAGCATCGTTTTCAAAAAATTATGACCATGCACGCCGAATACCCATGAAGTACGAAATATTAAGGCATAGGCACCGCTGGCTATAATGGCTGCTTCGCCTGCCAGCTTGCTGCGTCCGTAGCTGGATTGCGGCGCAACCGTATCCTGCTCCTGCCAGGGTATCGTGCCCTGGCCGGAAAATACGTAATCAGTGGAATAGTGTACTAAACAGGCGTCCAGTTGCTTTGCCTCGTGTGCCAGTATTCCCACGGCATGCGCATTGATGGCATGGGCCAGCTCGGCTTCGCTTTCGGCCTTGTCCACAGCAGTATAAGCCGCCGCATTGACAATAATAGCGGGTGCCACGGTACGTACTGTTTTGATCAGGCTATCGATATGACTCAGGTCACCGCACAGACCATCTGATGTGGTGCTCCGGTCTAACGCGACGACATCACCGAGTACAGCCAGGGATCGTTGCAGTTCCCAGCCGACTTGCCCGTTTTTACCGAGCAGTAGAATTTTCATGCGCGTACTTTTTCATATTGTTTATGTACCCAGTCACGATAGCTTCCATTTTGCACATTGCTGACCCATGTCTGATTATCCAGGTACCACTGAATGGTTTTACGGATGCCTGTCTCGAAGGTTTCCGCGGGTTTCCAGCCAAGCTCGCGCTCGATCTTACGGGCATCAATGGCATAGCGCTGATCATGACCCGGGCGGTCTTTGACAAAGCGAATCTGCTGATTGTAACTGATGCCGTCAACACGTGGCTGCAGCTCATCGAGTAATGCGCAGACGGTGTGCACAATATCAATGTTGGGTTTTTCATTCCAGCCACCGATGTTGTAAATTTCGCCGGGTTGGCCTGCCTGGATTACAGCTTGAATGGCGCTGCAATGGTCTTTGACGTATAGCCAGTCGCGTACTTGCCGGCCATCGCCATAGATGGGCAGTGATTTGCCAGCCAGGGCATTGACAATCATCAATGGAATGAGTTTTTCCGGGAACTGATAGGGGCCATAGTTATTGGAACAGTTGGTTGTCAGTACCGGCAGGCCATAGGTGTGATGGTAGGCGCGAACCAGGTGATCGCTGGCAGCCTTGCTGGCCGAATAGGGACTATTGGGCTCGTAGCGATGCTGTTCGGTAAAGGCGGGGTCATCCAGCTTGAGCGAACCGTATACCTCATCGGTTGAAACATGCAGAAAGCGAAAGTTGCTGTGGGCTGCACCTTGCAAGCCATGCCAATAGGCGCGAGCAGATTCAAGCAGGCGAAAGGTACCGACGATATTGGTCTGGATAAAGTCTTCCGGGCTGTGTATGGAACGATCCACATGGGATTCAGCGGCAAAGTTGATGATTCCACGTGGCTGATATTCGGTCAGTAGGCGCGTTATTAGTGCCGTATCACCGAGATCGCCGTGCACGAAGCTGTGACGCGGATCGTCCTGCAGGCTGGCCAGATTGCGCAGATTACCTGCATAGGTCAACTTGTCGAGATTGACTACTGGCTCGTCTGTGGTATCGAGCCAGTTCAATATAAAATTGGCGCCTATGAAACCGGCGCCGCCTGTAATCAAAATCATGGATTTTTCCTTCTTTAATTCCTTTCAAATGAACGTGATTATCACGAATCTATCCAGGTTGAGTTAAATACTGCCAATATGCCTGTGAGACGTAGCAAATCAGCGAATGAATCAGAGGACGGTCATCGGAAAACATCGGCAAAGATGGAATACGTTTACTATTCGGATGTATTTGATGTTCAGCGCTGTCATGTATATAAGAATGTTATTCTAAGAGGCAAAGTTTTTAGATGGTTTGGTTGAATAGATCATAGCAGGCGGTAAGATTTATCGCGTATCGCGGGTTATTTGCTTAACGCTCATTGTCTTTCGCTAATACGGTTGTCATGCCGTTTGCGAGGGTATTAATATCTCCAGCGACACGAACGCTGACAGTATCTCCGGGGTGGAGTGCGTCTTTGTCTGATAATACCAGTATAAAGCCACACTTGCCTGTCGGATGAATATGGGTGTCCAACAAATCCTGCCGAAAATGATTGGCGATAACGACAAATTCCCGATTATTGTTGATTTCAACCAGAATCTTTGCTGACTGGTCGGGAGCCTGCGGATACATGGCCCATCCGGATATTCTGTTGGTTTGTACCGCATCCACTATGCCTCTTGCGGATGTGATCCGAGAGGCTTTGAGATAATGCTCTGGATTGGGTTTGATAAACTCAACTGCCGTATGGGTCGCTGTTTCAGCGTTGATATCGATGAAATTACATAGCATCTGTACAAAATGCAGTGGATCAGCCATGGCTTTTTCATATGAAACAAGCAAGGTTGGTTCTTTAAGTGCTGCCACGAAGTCGAGCATGGATTCAAATTGGCGGTTTGCATCCTGCATATTGCTGACAACATCACTCAGCATTGATATACGATTACGGTTGGCAATCGAAAATAAGTCGCGAAAAACTACGACATAATAGGGATTGCGAAATTTCCCATGCCAGGCTTGTATATGTTGTATGGCGGAAGGGCGCTTCCAGCCCCAGATCGGAAAGGTGGTATTTCTTTGCGTGATGATAGACGCAATATCTTTTGTTTGGTTTTGTTCAATGGCCGTACTTAAAGCAATATCTTCATAAACGGCTGAGAGGTTTTCTCCCATCGCAATACCTAGATGATGCAGTGTGCCTGCAATCATTGAAGTGCCGCCGCGTGCGACACCCAGTACAATGACAGTCTTCTCCTTAGATAGCCTGTTCGGCTTGTTAATCGCGAAGACGCCTTTATTGTAAAGTAATTCTATTTGCTCCATAAATTAATCTCCAATTGAGAAGTCTTCTCTTACTAAGGTTAAGTTAGGGCTGTAGCAGGGATCAGCCAGCAACGTCGCTCCCCATCGGGTTTTAATATATTCGATTTCTTTGTTGAATCGTGCCACTTTTTCGGGCGTGTCTTCTTCGCCCCGCGATTTTGATTCAAAATGATACAGTTCCGCATAGGGTGTCCAGAGATTGCGGTATCCTGCCTCGCGTACTTTAAGGCAAAAGTCGACATCATTGAAGGCCACGTGCAGATGTGTTTCTTCCAGGCCGCCGACCTCTTCATAGATCGTTTTACGTACAATGAGGCAGGCTGCGGTTACCGCTGATAGATTCTGGATAATTTTTAGGCGATTAAAATACCCGGCGGCGGTCCGGGGAAAATATTTATGTGAGTGGCCGGCAACACCACCAAGTCCAGTGATTACGCCTGCGTGTTGAATCGTTTCATCATCGTAGTATAGTTTGGCCCCGACACAACCGATTTCCGGACGCAAGGCATGGCTGACCATCTCACTCAACCATTCCGGGTTGATCACTTCAACATCGTTGTTGATCAGGCCAATCAGCTCACCTTTAGCCTGCTGTACGCCATAATTGTTAATGGCTGAATAATTAAAGGACTGGTGATAAGGGAGTATGCTGACCCGGGCATCGCTGTTTTGAATGGATTGAAAGAAATCCAGTGTGGTGGATTCGGTGCTTTCGTTATCCAGAATGATAATTTGGTAATTCTGATAGGTTGTCTTATCGAGAATGCTACGTATGCACGGCTCCAGCAATTCCAGTTTATCCCGGGTCGGAATCAGCAGACTGACCAGGGGTTCTGGTTGTGGAAGCGGATAGCGCACACGATAGGTGTTAGACGCTATTCCCGCTTCGATTTGAATATCATTCCGACCTTGTATATCAAAGAAATGCCGCAATGCTTTAATCCCTGCGGTGGTGGTATAGTTTTTTTCAGCGGCATGCAGTGCGGTAGAGCCTTCGGCTATTCGCCAATGATAAAGTATCTTGGGAATGTGTATGATCTCGTTAGGTTTAACATGAAGGAGGCAACGTAATAATAGATCCTGATCCTGGCTGCCTTCCACACCGAGACGAAATCCGCCGATGCGCTGAAGCAATGCATGACGATAGACACTCAGATGTGAGATGTAGTTTTGCGAGAAAAACAGGTCTGGGTTCCAATCCGGCTTAAAATGAGGTTCCTGACGATTGCCCTGCATGTCGATTTTGTCTTCGTCGCTATAGAATATCTGCGCAGCGGGATGTTGATTAATTGCCTGAACCATAAAATGTAACGCATGTGGTGCCAGTTCGTCATCATGATCCAGTAAAGCGACATATTCACCGGTTGCCAGTGTTAATGCACTGTTGCTGGCAGCGGCAATATGTCCGTTTTCTGCGCGGAAGATGGCTTTGATGCGTGAGTCTTGTTGACTATATGCTTCCAGCAAAATTCTGATATGAGGCTGAGATGAAGCATCATCCGCGATGCACAATTCCCAATCCGGGTAACTTTGGGCCAGCACCGATTCAATTGCCTGGCGCAGAAAAGATGCGGTTGTATCGTAGACCGGCATGACGATAGAAATCGTCGGTCGAAACTTAAAAGATTGCTGCGCCGTTAAAATGGCGGTGGGATCAGAGTATTCGGGTGTTTCATATTTGCTGATCCAGTCTGTATAACTGGCTGCTATATAATTTTTATTGACTCCACGATCAAGAGACTGATTGTAGTCTTGATAAAGCAGCGCATCTGCTGTGGCTTTTGTAGCTTTGGCTTTTTCTGCCAGCGCTCTCCAAATGCGAGTAATGACATAATCCTTGTACTGCACATGATGATGTTGAATATGCAGGAGCATATGTCTATGTGCCAATGTTGACGAGACGGGCACAAGATCGAGATGTATCACAGAGAACTGGCCGGTCCTTTCAAGGGGGTCGAAGCGAACCTGCCTGGGAGAAGATTCCAGATAATATAAACGCCTGGCCAGCTGACCATGATGGAATGGTAGTATGACTGAAAATGCTTCATGATAACCATCACCATAATCAAAATACAGTTTCGCAACATTATTATGAGTGTGTTGTGAATGCAGGCACAATTCGATCATGTACCAGCCCGGACGCAGCTTTTGGCAAATATCTGACCATAGGAACCAGGGATCGTTGCCCTCAGAATGCCAGCTATGATTACCGCTCTCATCAGGTCGTAAACTACTCATAGGTTCAAGAATGGGGTGCTTGCCTGTTTGCTCATCGAATGCCTCATCCACGCTGGCTTGTTCAACAAAGTCGACCAATGACCCTGTAATACAACGTAGCTCTGTCAACAATCCTGCCGGGCTGAGCTGCTGACGTAGCTGCGAAAGTAAATCGTCGAGATCGGTCGGATCGACTTCGCGCCCGACTATCGATCGATAGGCTGACCGAATGAAAGACATCTGGTGATAAGTACGCAGCGCTTCTAGCGTAGTGAAATTTTGTTCCTGAGCTGGATGAGAATGCATAAGAAATATCGACGAATTAGAAATCAGGGGTTATTGTAATGGATGCTCACCACCCTCAATAGGATCGAAATGGTAAAGTGGTGACATCTGTACTCAACAAGAAAAGAACAGCTCGCATGAAACAGGTGGTGGCCGGCAACATTATTTCCGAGCCCGGCGTGTATTTGCAGCTGGCATGGATTTCACTGCTTTCACTTTTGATGTCGATTTGTTTGGTGATTGCTTGATCGTCTGGAGTGATGATGCTGAAAGTGCTTCCGGATTCTTTGGTGCTGTTGGCATTGCCGGGTCCGATGCCGTTGTTGGTGCAGCGGTGGGAATACCTGTGCGCAGTTTAACGATGCGCTGTATTTCGTGTGCCAGATTGAGCCAATCTTCCCAGGGCCGATTCAGCTGTATACCGGTGTTACGTAAGGTCTGCAAAATAGCAGGTAAACGGTTGATCAAAGCCAAAAGAAAGCGATGGTCCTGTTTTGCCAAACGCCACCAGACTGCCATATCCATGGCATCGGGTTGGGCAAAGCGCAGTTCCAGTTTGGTACCAAAGTCGTCATAGGCTTCGATAAACCAGGCTTCGAATGTTGCCTGGCCCGCTTCTTCAGGAAATTCGAGTCTGGGGTGAGTGCCAAACGAGTCGGAATCAATAGCGGCGCAGGCCAGACGAAATTCAAATCGGGCCCAGCGCTGATCACCGAAGGAAAGCTGATCGAAATGCAACCACAGGTGTTCGTAGCCAGCATGAATTTGCTCTTGTTTGAGCTGAATCTGGTCGTAGCGTACTATCGGTGGCAGTTTCTGGAGAAGCTGGTCAAATTTTTCCAGGCCTGCGCGGAGTGTTCTCGGCTGGATAGCTGCGTGTTCTCTGAGAATAGCTGGTACGGTGAGTGTCTTGATGAGCAGCTTGCTGAGTGCCTGGAGTAGATCCCAATCACGGGTGCTGGCATTAAGCAGCATATCAAGGCATTGCTGGAGAGCGGTCCTTGTTCCGGCGGGCATGAGCGTGAATTCAGTGAGCCCGTTTTGCAAATGAGCGCCGAGCGCGTCAATAAAAGGTGAGCCAACTTCCGGCAAATGCGTAAAAGTAAAGCCTGCGATACCTTGTGTCAGGGGTGTTTTGAATTCGAATACAGGTGGGTGATAGCCTGGGATATTGAAATGAGTCAGGCGCCATGTAACCGGGTCATTTTGGTTAGCCGAAACGGGCAGGATCTCAATGGTCTCATAGTCAAGATAGGCGGGGTAGCGTTGCAGCAGGCGTTGCCACCGTGTTTCCGCTGCCTGTAGTTGGGCGAGCGCGGCCTGATGCTGTTGAAAATAATGTTCACTTTCCAGATGGGCCTGGTGGATTTCGAGTAGCAGTCGGTCACTGTTCTCGATCTGGAGCTGGTTCTGTTGATCGATTCTGGCCTGACACGCCATGAGCATGGAAGCCTGTTTCTCTCGGGACTGGATGAGATCGGCAACTTCTTGTGTCAGTGTGGCCTTATCACTTTCCAGCGTCGCATTGAACTGGGTCAAGGCATGGATCTGTTCTTGTGCTGATTGGTATTCCAGACAGGTTGTATCCAGTTCTTCCCGAATTTGATGAAACCGTGTCAGTAGCAATTCCTGTTCATACAGGGCGGCACTAAGTCTGGCTTGATTATCAGAGTATTGCGGTGCGCTGCAGGTAATTGCATCGTCATGCTGTGTTGGGAGTATAGTCGACGCTTCATGCGCAGTTTGTAGCGGTTGCGATTCGGTGGATCGGCCTCGCAGTAAGCGATAGTCAGCCATTATTTGTTCGGAGATGGAGATATCCGTGTCGATAACGGGAGCAGTTTCACCAAGCGGGCGCATCGCGCTGGCAATCTCGTGCTGTAACTGGATGATCTGTGGGTAATGCTGACATAGCTGCTGTGCCAGGTAGTGGGTCAGGGAATCCTGTTCGGGAACGGTATTTCCGGTATAGGCAGGGATGGTGAGTGGAAGTTTCCACTGTTTAACGCAGTATTCAATCAGCTGCTTTGGATAATGAAGACACTGGTTGGAATCAACGAGCAGGCTGCGCTGCGGATTACGTTGATAAAAGTGCAATAATGCTTGATGTTGTACTTGCCAGGCATGCATCACCTTCTCGACAGAAATGGCCTTGGTTTCGTTTACCATAAGATTGGCCAACATCTGCTGTGGAGAAAGACAAACCAGAATAAAACGCAGACGGGATTCAAAGTGATACCAGAAATCGAGCAACTGGATACTGCGTGAATCGGCCCAACCCCATACGCTTGATTTGTTGTTAGCAAGAAACAGATCGCGCGCATGGCGTTCCCAAGGTTGACCGGGCTTGGAAATCACCTGGGTATCATGAGATGCCTTTGTAGTCACATTGGCGACTTGCTCGTGCCAGCATATGATATCGATAGAATGATCATGTTTACTCGGTTTGGGTTGTTTCATGCCCGCTTGCTGCAGAATATCAGCAATGGCTTGCAGGCCGGTCTGAGCTGAGCCGGTAATGCAGATACTTTTCATATTGATTTTTAATATTGTTTTAGATATTCATTATGCGGAGACGGCTGGTCGGGTTTCCCCAAATGCTTTTCTGATTCTGCAGGCTGATTGTCCGGCAACAGGCTACGATCATTGTTTGTCAGATATCGAATAATACAGTTGAGACAACTGAAAACGGTTCCTGGCGTTCATTGAAGCGGATCTACACTATTTCGATTTTCTATCATATCGAAAATAATAGCAGAATGCCATTTTAGTCATACCATTTCAATGAAGCTATCGTTGTCTATCGACCGTAACAATCGTCGAATCGCACAATATCATCTTCTCCCAGGTAAGCACCTGATTGTACTTCAATAATATGAAGATCCATTTTGCCCGGATTTTCCAGGCGGTGCGTGTGACCCAGCGGAATATAGGTCGATTGATTTTCTGCAATCAAGGTTTCTTTGCCATCGATCGTCACTTTGGCGGTACCACTGACAACAATCCAGTGCTCAGCCCGATGATGGTGCATTTGCAATGACAGCTTTTCCCCAGGCTTAACCATGATGCGCTTGACCTGGAAACGCTTTCCCTGATCAATCCCTTCATACCACCCCCAGGGGCGATAGATACGCAGATGTTCGAGGTGTTCTTTCCGGTTATTGGCCTCAAAGTGCTGAATGGCCCCTTTGATTTGCTGGGCCTTGCTTTTGTGCATCACCAGTACGGCATCGGCCGTTTCGACGACAACGACTTCTTCCAGCCCGATGACGGAGACCAGGCGGCTTTCGGCACGGATATAACTGTTTTTAGTGTCGGCGATATAGGTATCACCCTTGGTGATGTTGCCATTCTCATCTTTTGTGGAGACTTGCCAAAGTGAATCCCAGGAGCCGACATCACTCCAGCCAAATTGTGCGGGCACGACAGCGGCGCGGTCAGTGACCTGCATCACAGCATAGTCAATCGAATCGGACGGACAGTCAGTGAATGTGTCCTTGCAAGGGCGAATAAAACCCAGATCAGCTGTTTTTTCCTGCCAGGCTTTTTGTGCCGCTGCGAAAATATCCGGTCGATGGCGCTGTAGTTCCTGCAGGTAATGTTTGGCGGTAAAGACGAACATGCCACTGTTCCAGGTATAACCGCCTTCCTTAAGGTAAGCCTGAGCCGTTTTCTGGTCCGGCTTCTCGAAAAAAGATTGAACGCGACTGGGAATAAGCGCAGTAGGCGTGGCAAACGAAATGGCTTCCCCTGCCTTGATATAACCATAACCGGTTTCCGGCGCATGGGGTACGACGCCAAAGGTTACGAGATAACCATCCTGAGCAGTCAATGTCGCAGTTTCTACGGCCGCTGCGAAGCTGGCCTGATCATCAATGACATGGTCAGCCGGTAGGACAAGCATCATGGCGTTTTCATTAGTGTCGGCCAGATGAAATGCAGCCAGTGCAATAGCCGGTGCAGTATTACGGCCAACCGGTTCAAGGTAAATCGCTGCTGGTGAAATGGCGATACCTTCACATTGTTCCCGGATCAGAAAACGATGCTCCGAGTTGCACACCAGGATCGGTGCCTGCGAATTGGATAATGCGCTTGCACGGGCCAGCGTAGCCTGCAGTAAGGTTTCTTTGCCTATGAGTGACAACAGCTGTTTGGGATAAACAGTACGGGAAAGCGGCCATAATCGCGTGCCGCTGCCGCCGGATAAAATAACTGGGTGAATATGTAATGACATGGCCTTGTTCGTGTACGTTCTCCTGATGTCAAGTACCTACCTGATGGTGTGCCCAAATGATATAAACAAAGTCATCCAATGAATTTCAGCTGAATGCGATCTAAGCTGTTCACCCATCCTGTGGCTGGCAATACGATAAGCGGAATGGCCAGACTGCATGATGTATCACATTATTTGAGAAGGATTATACACTTGCGATACTCCTTTGGTCTACCCGTAGATAGAGATGCTGAAGTATCGCCCAGTAGGATCAATTCTGAAAACACGTGAATCCGAGCGGAGACTGGTATCCGATCGGGTTCGATGGATGGTCAGGCTATGAGATTGCTTTCACCTTTGTACTCTTACGCGCTCTTGGTTTTGTTGTCGCTTTTCTGGCGGTGGCCGGTGATTTTGCCGCTATTTTCCTAGGGATGGTTGGCTTTTTTATGGCTCTTTTCTGTTTGATCGCCGCCAGATTAGCCAGAGCATCCTGGTTGCCTGGTTGAAGCTGAATGGCCCGTTTCAGTTCCCGGCGGGCACCGCTTAGATCTCCCTGAATGCGCAGCAGGTTGCCGAGATTGTTGTGAGCCGCAGCAGAATCAGGTTGCAAAGTAATGGCCTGGCGGTAAGCGGCGATGGCTTCTTCAGGCCGGCCAAGGCGTTTGTAGGCAACGCCGAGATTAATATAAGCGGGAACAAACTCGGTATCTACTTTCAAAGCCCGTTTATGGAAGCTAACGGCTTTCTCGATTTCGCCCCGATCCTGGAAGATCATGCCCAGGTCGTTATAGTAGTTTGCCCGATCCGGAGCCAGGATGGTTGCCTGTTGAATCAGCGGCAATGCGCCATCCAAGTCCTTTTGAGCGCGCAATGTTAATCCGAGGCCGTGAAGTGCTTCCGGAGAATCTGCATTGATCTGCAGTGCCGCGTGATAGGTTTTGACAGCCTCATCGAGCTGGCCCATGCGATAGAGTTGACTGGCGCGCAGCAGAAGCTGTTCGATAGTACGGGGATTCTCAATAATATCTTCCAGCTGTTGAATGCGTTTGGTCAATTCGGCTGAAGGAAATAAGCCATTGGCCTGCCGGAAACTTTGCAGGGCTTCTATCAGCCGCCCGAGTTGTTGCTGTGCCAGACCAATCTGGGCGAGTGCGGCTGCTTTTGATAGGGTATTTTCTTTAGTCTTGCTGCTGGTAATTGCTTTCCACACGCCCTGGAGAATTTTAAGGGCTTCTTCCGGCTGGCCAGTACGGTTATGGATCATGGCGATGCCCATGGCGGCGGCAGCATTGCTCGGCTGGAGTTTCATGGTTTCCTGGTAGAGTGCAGCCGCGTTGGTATAATCCCGGTTTTCAAGCAGAGCACCGGCTTCTTTGAGTATGGAGGCAAGTTTTTTAGTCATGGATTTCTCTTTACCATTCGAATTGTTTTAGAAACTGTCTGAATGCAGGGTAACTGACCGTATTAAAGTCATAACGGGTAATGATTGTTTGCCGCGCTGCGTGGCGTATATGCTGATATTGCTCGGGGTTAGCCAGTATGCTGATGGCGCGACTGGCCAGGGTAGACGGCTCTCTGAAAGGTGTTAGCAGACCATTTTCACCATCCGTAATTACTTCCTGTACCGGTGGAGTGGCGGATGCGAGGACCAGACAGCCGGCAGACATGGCTTCCAGCATAGACCAGGAAAGGATAAAAGGATAGGTCATGTAAGTGTGCAGGCGGGATACCTGCAATACCTTGAGGTAATCATGGTAGGGGAGGTGCCCGCTGAAATGAATGCGCGTGTGATCGACCTGGTCCGAGATTTCGTCGAGATAGCGCTGGCGGTAGGTTTGGCCGGGTGATGGCTGCTTGCCGTAACTGACCTGATCGCTGCCTACGATGATGACCTGACAATGCGGTCGTGCCTTAAGTATGCGGGGCAATGCACGCATGAAAATATGGAATCCGCGATAAGGTTCAAGGCCCCGGCTGATAAAAGTGAGTATTTCTTCTCCTGTCCGATGAATAGAGCCATCTGGCAGCGTAATTTTGGCTTTTGTGTCGGGCGCAACGGTATTGGTATCAATGCCATCATGAATGACGTTGAGGTGCGTCTGATGATGGGCCGGAAAACAGCCGTGTTGCCAGGCCGTTGGGCAATAGCCGGCATCGCAGGATTCCAGGGCCAGTAGCTGGGTGGCATTGAGGCTGCGGATACGAAAGATATCATCAAAATTCATCGGAAATTCGGGATCAAAGCCGACATCGGCCCCTTTGGTTCGATAGTAGTATTCAAACAGTCCGATGACCGGAGTGCCGGGAAAAATATCCTTCAGATAAAAGGCATCGCCCCAGCCCGGGTGCGCAATGATCAGATCCGGTTCGAGCCCCCGACGTTTATGGGTGAGCAGTGTTTGCACCACTTGCTGCCCGCGTCTGACGGCTGTTTCAAAGCTGCGCGCATAAGCGTGCGTATCATGACTGGCCGTGGTAGGTGACGGATAGGCAATGACCGGAATATCGGCTAAGGGAATGGTGTCTTTCATCCATTTTTCGTCACCGATACCCGATACACGTATGCCCGGCTCACGCGCCAGCGCTGCGGCAAAATGGCGGAATTGTCCGGGAAAGTTAGGATGAACGAAAAGTATTTCCAAGTGCGCTCTCAATTTCATGATGTAGCCATGCCACCTGCGGCATTTGCTTGACGATTTGCCATCCTGCCGGGGGAGTGGTGTCTGCTTGCGATTGCATACGTGGCGCCCAAAGAATATTTAATGTATGTGTCTGAGGTTTGCAGTCCACTCGTAATGACTTCTGGTTGAGGCAAAGTACGATGCACACATCGGCCACGCGGGTTGGACCGTCAGGCGCATCCAGTGGGTCCTGCCAGACGACGGCACCCTCAGATTTCAGTGATTGCTGCAATGTATTGAGGCTGGTTTTGTGCTGAGTGGGCGCCTTGTGCGGGATTAACAGCGCTATTCGCAGTGGTGGCTTCCGAGGATTAAAGAGGGGGCCCAGTGGCGATGTAGCGGTTATGCGCATAATGGGATTGGGGAGCGTAGGCGCAAGCTGCTTGATGATGGTCGTGTTGGCGGCAAGATAGCCATCAAAGTGTGACCACCAGGGCATCCCGGCCCACAGTTTGGCCTGGTCTTCAATCCAGGCGAGTATCAGCAGGTCGGCTCGGCGGAATGTAGTCATACCGATATCGTATTCAGGATGGCCGACAATCAGATAATGGATATTGCGTAAGCGATACCAGCCGCGGCTGGGTGGGAGGAAAACGATGCGGACCGTGGGATAGCAGCGTAGTATTTGTCTGGCGAGTTTACTGGCACGGGCTCGCAGGGGAGTGGCTTCATGGCTTGTGATGACATCATCAATGATGAAACCGATAGTGAGCTGGTCGACTGTCAGGGGATGGCTGGGGTCGATAAGGCAGGCCCAATAATTACGTTTTAACCATAATCCGGCATGCGCCTGCAAAACATCGGCATTGTTGACCAGACGATCAAAAATATCAGTTGCGCGTCCGGAGAGACGCGTATGGCCATGGCGGTGCAGTGCACTCAGGTCATTCCGACAAATAATTTTCTTATTCAGCCGATGGCTGAATCGCAGGCAGAACTCAACATCCTCAAAGCCATAAAAATAGCTGGAATCAAATTGCCCTGCCTGGTAAAAATCGTTTTTACGACACAACATGACGGCTGCGGTAACAGCCGGCACCATTTGAGGTGCATATTCAGCCTCGCCCTCGTCTGGCGTAACCTCATAGGGCCAGTAAGCTGTTCCGGACAGCTTAAATCGTACGCCCAGATGTTGTACGGATACCTGGCCTGGTAACTGCCCATCATCGGTTGATTTGAGCAACTTCAAACCCAGCATACCAACTCCCGGATCGCTTTCTAGTGTATTGAGCATCGCGGGGAGCGCGTCCTGCAGCCAGACAATATCATTGTTCATGAATAACAGAAACTGACCGCGTGCCTTTGATGCTGCGCGATTGCACGAAGCAGAGAAAGAGTCGTTGTATGAGAGGGGAATGAGATGTATCGGTAACCGGGATTGCCAGTATTTCAGCAGTTTCATGCTGCCGTCTGCAGAGGCGTGATCCACAATAATGAATTCAATTTCAGTGAGACCGTTGTGTTTTTCCCAGCTCTCAAGCAAAGCACTCAGTGGTGCCTCGCCATCGCGATTCAGAATAATGATCGAAACCTTGGGTGCGTGTGGTCGCGCGATCATTTTTATTGCTCTGGATTGTTTCGGCAGTGGGATAATTTCTTCCAGCGATAGATAAGCTTTGGGTATTTGTACGTGTTGTTTGCTGCCATGAAGCGGGTGACCTGATTCGGCGAATTCGACACTGATTTGATGAGCCTCTCCGTTAAACAGGATCTCTGGTGGCGTTATATGAAAGCCGACGATGCCGAGCTGCTCCTCCGGTAACTTTAAATATTTTGCTACGTCAGGACGGCGACTATTGGGACGAAAACGCTGCGTCAATTGACCGTCAATTTTTAAAATCAACTCGACCGGATTCGCGGGTTGATGCATATCGAAAGCCCAACCGTGAATGGCATGCCCTTCAAATTTCTCCAGGAATCCGATGGGCTTTTTGGGGGGCTGACAGGGTGAGCCATTTAATTCAATTTCACCACAGTGAATGCGGAGTGGAATGGGTAGATCTGCTCGGGAGATGCGGAAGGTTGCCAGATAATTATCGGGGCGTCCTGTTTCAGTCGGTACGGGAATGAGCGAAATCTGTCTAATGAATTGTCCTTGTTCATTACTCAGGGTCAGTTGTGGCAAGGGATGTGGCCGCTGACTGAAAGCGACCCAGCCTTGATAGGATTGTGCCGCGGCGGTAACCTGGCCATGACAATCACCATGGCGAAAATCGAGTCGATTTTCGAGTAACCAGGGTTGTTGTGGAATGCCTGGTTTGGCTATCGTTATTTTTTGTCCGGGCTTGCAAAGCCGGATGGTAAATTCATGTTGTGCGCCGTCAAATACCCGGGCTGGTAAGGGGACAAGAAAGCTCCTGGCAGCATCGCTGGGCTGACCGAATGCTTCCCGGTATATTTCCGGAACGGGAGATTCGCAATCTATTTCGGTGAATATGCTGCCATCTATAAAGACCGCGACCCGAATGCGTTTCTTGCCTGGAATGAAAGCACACCCTCGGAGCAGTTCATGATGAACCAGGATTGGCGAAAGATAAGGTGTTAGGGCTTGATTTTGAATGCTTGTCATAAAAAAAGCCCGCGATTTTCCAGCGGGCTTTCTAAAGCGAATTAACTAGGTTACAACGTAAATTTCACCATATCCGCAGTAATATCGTCGGCTGTTACACCAACCAATGTAATGGAAGCATCATCTGAGAATTCGAAGGTAACATTGCCGTTCGATTCAACAACATTGGTGACATGTGGCAAGAGATCGTCTAAGGAATTCAGACCATCAAACTGGAAGGCGAGTTTGTCGCTTTGATCAATCTGAACCGTGTAATGACCCAGTGCATTGAACCCGATAATATCATCGCCACCGCCACCAACCAAGGTATCGTTGCCGCCGCCGCCAACCAGCGTATCATTACCGCTGCCGCCAATGATATGCTGATCCCGGTTATCGCCTTGCAGATTGGCACCGGTATCGTCCGTTACTTGAACGGTGCCGTTACCTACCAGCATGGCACTTTCAATATTTTTGAGTTCCAGCGTTTTGCCTGCCTGAATTTGATCCAGGAGCAGTGCAAAAATTTCATGATTGTCCACGCCACTGGCATCGAAGACAATGTTGCCGTTTTCGGAAGTGGAAGTATTAGTATCAAAATCTGCGGTAGCGTTAGAGGTACTGTTTAGGGATTGCCCATCGTCGTCAGAAAAATCAACAATACGAATAATGCTGGTGTCAATGCCTTTGGCAGCAAATGCATCGGTCAGATTATTGAACGCCTTTTCCAGGCTGGCGCGTAGGGCGATAGCCTCAGGGTTGGCCTCAGCAGCTGGCAGTGCTTGTTCAATTTGTTCATTAATATACGTTTTTACTTCTGCGATTGTTGCGAGTTTGTTTAAGCCTTCGAAGGCGATGCTGATACCGGCGGGTAACTTCACTGCCAGTTGCATTACGCCATCTTTAACTTCCGCAGCAACAGCTACATTGCCTGAAACAACAGCACCTTGCGTCTCACCTTTGCTGCCTGTGCCAACAATCAACTTAGAGCCGCCACCTAAGTCTGTCAATTTTGCGCTGCTTTCAACGGTGTCCTGTAAAAATCGATTTAATAATGCTTTCGTTCCAGCGGTGAGTTCCTGACCGGAGCCACCCCCAAGTAGTGATTCTGCTGCCATAAGTAAGAGTCCCCTTCTTTATTTCCGCGATCTAAAGCGGCGATTCTACGGCACCGGTTGGAATAATACAAGTCAAATTAACGCTGAAATTAACCCCGATTTAAACGTTTCGATTGATCTAAAATGTGCTGTGGTTCCTGATTGGAGTAGAAGTGCGGGGTTTAAATTTTTAATTTTTTCAATTATTACAAGCCTTTAAGTAGAAATATGTGGTTTTGGGAAGGACAGAATCATGAACACTTTGTATGGAGAAAGCGGGTTATGCATGTTCTGCCTGCTTTTGTGTCAATAATTGAGTAGCCAGTGATGGCTGCTATTGTCATTGCAATGACAGTATGAGCCTGTTTTTTTGTGGCGCTGCGTCAAATACAAGCACTATAATAAAAGCGGGTAAAATAGCGTATGACAATACAGTCAATCAGATTGGATGCGGGGGTACTCCCGTTTCCATTTTCATGATGACGAGATTATAGAAGGAGTCAGAGAGAGTGCACGCTATGAAACCAGCAATCGATATCGAATCTATCGTTTCTATTGCGATAAGCGCAGGTAAAATCATTCTTGATATCTACCAGCAGGATAGCTTTGAAAAACACATAAAATCAGACAATAGTCCGCTGACAGCAGCGGATATGGCTTCAGACTATCTGATCACGCAGCACCTGCGGGAGCTGACTCCGACGATTCCTGTTTTATCAGAAGAGTCGCTGACAATTGCCTGGGATGTGCGCCGGCAATGGCGTCGTTACTGGTTGATTGATCCATTGGACGGAACGAAGGAATTCATGAAGCGCAATGGTGAATTTACGGTGAATATTGCGTTGATTGATAATCATGAACCTGTTTTGGGTGTAGTTCACGCGCCGGTTCTTGATGTGACCTGGATGGGTGAACAAGGCCAGCCCGCCAGAAAGCAACATGCCGGTAAACAACATGAAATACGGGTAAGGCAACATAAGGCGGGCGAGCCTTGGATAGTGACCGGAAGCCGGACGCATGCGGGTGATAGCTTGCAGGTTTTTCTGGCAGATCTTGGAGAATATGAGCTGATTTCGATAGGCAGTTCCATTAAACTTTGTCTGGTAGCGGAAGGTAAAGCAGATCTTTATCCGAGATTGGGCCCGACATCTGAATGGGATACCGCAGCAGCGCATGCCGTAGTGAATGCGGCAGGTGGCGAAGTCGTTATTGTCGAAAATGGTCAGCCACTGTTGTATAACACCAAAGATTCACTGATTAATCCGCATTTTCTGGTGCAGTCTGTTTCGAACGATTGTGCTTAATGCTTAAGTATATATAGACCTTTGCAAAACCCCAATAGTTGAAAAATTAATCTTTTATAACCAATAGTAGAAAACTTCTGGTGAGGACTTTTGCAAAAGTCTCATATAGATTCTTCTCAATTAAAATCAGTATAGCTATAGTAATGGATACCTATAAAATGAAAAGCAGTGATACCGTCTGGCACCATGCCAGCGTTACCCGAGCGCGCAGGGAGTTGCAGAATCAGCATAAAAGTGTCGTGTTATGGTTTACCGGTTTATCCGGGTCAGGCAAATCTACGCTGTCCCATGCTGTGGAAGAAGCACTGCATCAGCGGGGTTGTCGTACTTTTGTACTTGATGGGGATAATGTGCGTCATGGTTTATGCAGTGATCTGGGTTTTCAGTCGGAGGATCGCCAGGAAAATATTCGTCGCGTGGGTGAGACGGCTAAATTGTTTGTAGAAGCGGGTGTGATTACGCTGACCGCTTTTATTTCTCCTTTTATTGCGGACAGAAGCCGGGTGCGGAGCATGTTTCCTCATGGACATTTTCTGGAAATATTCTGCCATTGTTCACTCGAAGTGTGTGAACAGCGGGATGTTAAAGGACTTTATCAGCGAGCACGCGCAGGTGAGATCAAGCAGTTTACGGGTATCAGTTCTCCCTATGAACCACCGGAGAAGCCAGAGCTGATCGTGGAAACGGATAAAGTACCCATCGATGAAGCGGTGGAACGCGTCACCGCATTACTCGAAAGCCGCGGCATTGTATAATAGGCGCATTGATTTTGACTTATGTAAGATTTTAGTTTGACAGGGCGGATAGCGTTTTGCTGCTGATTCCGGGTTTCGGATCATTTGTTATCCTGTTGGATCAGTCGTTTCGAAAATGCCTGCCAATTTATTCGATGCGGCGGTGAATGCCTGATCGAAACAGTCGGCTGTGGAGAACAGGTATCCTCATGAATATGCTAACAAAGAGTGCGTTATACGTAGTCGCCACACCAATAGGCAATTTAAACGATATCAGTTTGCGTGCACTGGATGTGCTGGCGAACGTGGATGTGGTGGCAGCTGAGCACGTTCATACTTCGGGCCATTTATTGGCCCATCATTCGATAACCACCCGCAGAATTACCTTGCACCAACATAATGAAGCGGTAATGGCAGAAAAAATTGCGACATTGCTGGCGGCTGGTAAAACAGTGGCGCTGATTTCGGATGCGGGGACTCCGGGCGTTTCTGATCCGGGTGCAAAACTGGTTGATCTGGTGCGTCAGCAGGGTTATCCCGTGATTCCGATTCCGGGCGCAAATGCGGCATTGTGTGCTTTATCAGCGGCAGGGATTGTTAACCCTCAATTTTTGTTTTATGGTTTTTTACCAACTAAGACAGGCGCACGCAGGGATGCATTAGTGACACTGAAGTGTTATACCTGTACGTTGATATTTTATGAGGCACCGCACCGTATCCTCGATTGTGTGGCTGATTTGATGCTGGTTTTTGGTGTGGATCGCAAAATCACCATCGCAAGAGAGCTGACCAAGCTATTTGAGACGATTCATGTGAGCACTTTAGGTGATGCATTGACCTGGCTGGAAGCGGATGCTAATCAGCAGAAAGGAGAATTTGTTTTATTGTTATCCGGTGCTGCTGTTCAGGACAAATCGATCATCAGTGAGCAAGCGCAACAGATACTGAAACGGTTATTGGCTGATCTGCCATTGAAACAGGCCGTTCAGCTGGCTGCGGATATTACCGGTGAGAATAAGAAGACACTATATAAGCTGGCACTGTCGCAAAAAGAATGCGCCGCAGTATAATCGCCGGATGGGCAGCCAGGCATGGCGTTACCAGCTGGATAGTCATTGAATCTGGCGTATAATGTGATTCTGTTCATTGTATTGATAGCCTTGCATTTATTTTGACTACTTTAACTTTTACACGCCCGGATGACTGGCATTTGCATGTGCGGGATAATGAGCAGCTGTACGCGATACTGCCTGATTCTGCCCGTCAGTTTGCACGTGCCATTATTATGCCTAATCTGAAGTCACCGATTGTGACGACTGAAATGGCGCGGGCATATCGTGCACGGATACTGGCTGCGCTACCCACTGTAATGCGGACACGGTTTGAACCCTTAATGACATTGTATTTGACCGATAATACGCGTCCCTCGGAAATCATTCGGGCTAAGGAAAGCGGTATTGTCCATGGAGTAAAATATTATCCGGCCGGTGCGACGACCCATTCTGATGCCGGTGTGACTGATATCGAAAAATGTTATCTCACGCTAGAAGCCATGGAACGAGTTAATTTGCCGTTATTGGTGCATGGTGAAGTTGTAGACTCGGGAGTGGATGTGTTTGATAGAGAAAGTGTTTTTATCGATCGTATTTTGCTTCCACTCACGCGGCATTTTCCGCAATTAAGAATCGTATTGGAGCATATCACGACGAGTCATGCGGTTGCATTTGTCAAAGAAGCCAGCTGTTATATTGCCGCCAGCATCACTGCTCACCATTTACTGCTTAACCGCAATGCATTATTTTATGGTGGCATTCATCCGCATCATTTCTGCTTGCCCGTATTGAAGCGCGAAAACCATCGGCTGAGTTTGGTTGAGGCCGCGACCAGCGGCAATCCAAAGTTCTTTCTGGGTACGGATAGTGCACCACATGCCCAATCCAATAAAGAGACGGCCTGTGGCTGTGCCGGCATTTATACGGCCCATGCGGCTATTGAATTTTATGCGGAAGTATTTGAACGGGCGAATGCCTTGGAAAAGCTGGAAGCATTTGCCAGCTTCCATGGCGCGGATTTCTACCAATTGCCGCGTAATCAGGATACGATCACGCTTAAGAAGGAAAGCTGGGTCATGCCTACGCAGCTTGAATTTGCAGGAGAAAATTTGATTCCGTTACGAGCAGGGGAAAGCCTGGACTGGAAAATGGTTGAATGAAGCCTCTGTTGTCTTAGTGTCGTTAGGCCGCATTCGTCCGATTACGGGTTATTTCTGAGGAATCGCCTGCTGTTGACCAGCTGGGCGGTTTTGAACCGCCGACGTTTGTGTTTCGAATCCAGTCACTCCAGGCTAAGCCACCCTCCGAATACTATAGGACATCATTTCCTTACCCATACGAATCCGACAAAGCGATATGGATTGCGTGATTGCATATCGCCATCAGGTTTTATCCGGATGGTTGATATCCTGATTACTCGAAATCGGTACTACTAATGACTGCGGGTTACTGCAAAGGTAGCCAGTTGTAGTAAGCATGTTTTGTAGTCAGAATCCGGCAATGATGCAATGGCGGCGGATGCAGTGTCAGCCTCAGTCTGGGCAGATTGTCTGGCATAGTCAAGTGCCTTCGTTTGTTGAATGACTTGCAGCACCGACTGAAGTTCATCCTGTCCACCTTCTTCAATTGCCTTGCGTATGATGCTGATCTGTGCCGGTGTCCCGGCTCTCATGGCATAAATGAGGGGCAGTGTCGGCTTTCCTTCAGCTAAATCATCCCCCAGATTTTTACCGGTTTCCTGATAATCACCGGAATAGTCCAGCATGTCGTCAATTAGTTGAAATGCGGTGCCCAGATGCATGCCGTAGATCGCGAGGGCTCTTTCTTCTTCTTCTGTCGCGTTGCCAAGAATGGCTCCCAGCCGACTGGCGGCCTCAAACAGTTTGGCGGTTTTAAAACGAATGACGCGGAGATAATTGTCTTCTTCAACATCCGGGTCACGACAATTCAGCATTTGTAGAACCTCACCTTCGGCAATCGTGTTGGTTGCATCGGCCAGCACCTGCATGACCCGCATGTTGTCGACTTCCACCATCATTTGAAATGCGCGGGAATAGAGGAAATCGCCAACTAATACACTGGCTGCATTGCCAAATAACGCGTTGGCTGTTTCCTTGTTACGCCGGAGTTCGGATTCATCAACGACATCGTCATGTAGGAGCGTTGCTGTATGAATAAATTCTATAACGGCTGCGAGATTGTAGTGATATTTTCCAGTATAGCCAAAGGCGCCGGCAGACAGAATGACAAGTGCGGGTCGCAGACGCTTTCCCCCACTATTGATAATATATTCACTGACCTGGCGAATGAGTGCGACATGAGAGTGCAATTTTTCCCGAATGACACTGTCCACGACATTCATGTCTGGTGCGATAAAGCTTCTGATAGATTCGATTGACACAATTTTACCTTGAAGAAAACGCTATGTTAGGAATGTCAACGCCAAAGTGTCAAGTATGAAACGATAATCAATTTAATTTTCTCCGCACAAAAGATATCTGATTATGTATAATTCCCTGTTCTGTAAAAGAGATGTGTGGAGTCAAATATGTATGCGGTAATAAAAACCGGTGGTAAGCAATATCGCATTGAAGTTGGCGAGAAACTGAAGATAGAGCAGCTTAAGGCTGAAGACGGCAGTGAACTCGTAATTGATCAGGTGCTGATGATTGCTGATGGTGAAAAGGTTTCAATGGGTGCGCCGCTTGTCGACGGCGCTACAGTTCGTGCAACGGTGTTGGGGCAGGGACGACATGACAAGATTCGTATTTTTAAAATGCGTCGTCGTAAACACTACCAGAAGCACCAGGGACATCGACAGAATTACACCGAAATTCAGATTACTGGTATTTCGGCATAAGGAGTAATTGAAATGGCACATAAAAAAGCAGGCGGCAGTTCAAGAAACGGACGTGATTCGCATTCCAAGCGGTTAGGTGTAAAACGTTTCGGTGGCGAGCTGGTTTCAGCCGGTAGCATCATTATTCGCCAACGCGGTACACAGGTTCATCCCGGCGTGAATGTGGGGATGGGTAAAGATCATACCTTGTTCGCTAAAATTACAGGAAAAGTCGATTTCTGTGTCAAAGGCGAACACAAACGCAAGATGGCGAATATCATTCCTGTATGAGGGTATAAGGGTATTTTTAAAATTCAGGAAAACTCGATTTTTGCAAAAAGCCCCGTCGGCTGCGATGGGGTTTTTTTGTTTGTGGTATCAAGCCTCAAAAGAAGACGGACTAATGAAGTTTATTGACGAAGCGACTATTCAGGTATTCGCGGGTAAAGGCGGGGATGGTGCGGCCAGCTTTCGTCGCGAAAAATTTGTTCCGAGAGGTGGGCCGGACGGGGGCGATGGTGGACGTGGCGGCAGCATTTATGCGATAGCAGATCGCAATATTAATACACTGATTGATTATCGCTTTGCGCGTATATATCGAACCCGGAATGGTCAGAATGGGCGTGGCTCGGATTGTTATGGTAAAGGCTCCGATGATATTGTTTTACGCATGCCTGTGGGCACGTTAATTACCAATATTCATACGGGTGAGATTGTGGCCGATTTGATTCATCATCAGCAAAAAGCTTTGCTGGCTCAAGGTGGTGCAGGCGGGCTGGGTAATCTGCACTTTAAATCCAGTATAAATCGTGCCCCCCGCCAATTCACTCACGGTGAACCGGGACAGGAATTTGAATTAAAACTGGAATTGAAAGTATTGGCAGATGTCGGTTTGCTGGGTATGCCTAATGCCGGTAAATCGACTCTTATTCGTGCGGTCTCCGCAGCACGTCCAAAAGTGGCAGACTATCCATTCACCACATTGCATCCCCACCTGGGTGTAGTGCGGGTAGATCAGAATCGCAGTTTCGTTATTGCTGATATACCGGGTTTGATCGAAGGGGCAGCCGAAGGCATTGGGCTGGGCCATCGCTTTTTGAAACATTTAACGCGTACCCGGTTACTCCTTCATGTCATTGACATGATGCCACTGGATGAAAAGGCAGATCCTGTACATGATGTCCAGGCACTGGTAAAAGAGCTGCAAAAATATGATACATCACTCTATCAGAAGCCCCGCTGGCTTGTGTTGAATAAGGTTGATTTGCTGCCGGAGGATGAGCGTGCAGCGATTTGTAATCAGCTCATTCACAATCTCGGATGGGAAGGTCGATATTTTACGATTTCTGCATTAAGCGGTGCTGGTTGTAAGGTATTAACTTACGCTATTATGGAATATCTGGAACAAAATGTGATCGAAGTAAATAATGAGTCTAATGATAGATAATTTATGCAATCCATATTAAAACAAGCGCGGCGCATTGTAATTAAGATTGGCAGCAGTCTGGTGACTAACCAGGGCAAGGGGTTGGATCATGTAGCACTGGCCTGCTGGGTAGCGCAGATTGCGCATCTGAAGGAAATGGGCAAAGAGGTGGTTCTGGTTTCTTCTGGCGCTATCGCAGAAGGCATGCAGCGGTTGAACTGGGAAAAACGACCGACTGCCTTATATGAATTACAGGCAGCCGCTGCGGTCGGGCAGATGGGCCTGGCACAGGCTTACGCATCTAGTTTCTGTCAGCATAAACTCCAGACGGCCCAGGTGTTACTGACTCACGAAGACCTGTCTAATCGTACCCGCTATCTCAACGCACGTTCCACACTCACAACCTTACTCAAGTTGAATATTATTCCGATCATTAATGAAAATGATACGGTCGCGATTGAAGCAATTCGCTTTGGTGATAACGATACGCTGGCTGCACTGGTCACCAATCTGATTGAAGCGGATGCATTGGTCATTTTGACTGATCAGTTGGGCTTATTCACCAGCGATCCGCGTAAGAATCGAGATGCAAAGCTGTTAAGTGAAGTGAGCGCAGGCGACCCTGCAATTGAAGAAATGGCGGGTGGCATCGGAAGCAGTATCGGGCGAGGAGGAATGCAGACGAAAGTCATGGCGGCAAAACGAGCCGCTCGCAGTGGTGCGGACACCATTATCGCTTCGGGGCATGAAGATAATGTGCTGGTTCGTCTGGCTGAAGGCGAACCGATTGGTACCCGGTTATTGGCAAAGATACCCGTATTGGCAGCACGTAAGCAGTGGCTGGCAGATTATTTACAGGTGCGCGGTGAAGTGACACTGGACAAAGGGGCTGTCAAGGCGCTTAGCAAACATGGTAAAAGTTTATTGCCCATTGGCGTCACAAAGATCAATGGGGATTTTGAGCGGGGAGAGGCAGTGGCCTGTCTTGATCCGGCTGGTAAGGAAATTGCACGTGGGCTGATTAATTACAATGCAATAGAAACGCAGAAAATTCTGCGACGACCCAGTAGTGAAATTGCAGCAATTCTGGGCTATGAGGATGAATCAGAATTAATTCATCGCAATAATCTGGTATTGCTCTGAAATACGGGTGGGCGGTTTTTCCTGGCCGTTATTTTCTGATACTGTAACGAGTCGGCTTATTCATTCCGTGATGGGAATTATTTTCGTGCTTTGAGCAGATTGATGGCCGCGCAGATTTTGCAGTGTGCCAGTTGTGATGCGCGGGCGGGGGTTACAATACGGTGTAGAACCGATGTAAGGAGAGCTGGTTGATCATCCGATTCGACAAGCTTTCGCTGTCAGCAAGCTGATTTAACTCTCGGATTGATAAAGAGGCTGGCTTTGCGGATATTCGATGTTATCCCGAAATCATCCACGCCGACCCGATGACCGTTTTCTGGCGCCAGCATTCTGATCTGGGCCATTCGTTCTTCGACCTGCGTTGTAGCAGGAATCGAAAAGGCGATTACAAATGTTGTCGCTGCGATCATACGTAGAATATTCAATGAGAATGTCATGGTGTTCTCCTGTTTCAAGGTAGAAAATTAGTTGATGATCGATTGGACAATCGCTATCACAGGTACTGTTGCGACTGATTTGCTGGCTTGTTGAATACGCCTGATCTACGCTGTTACGTATTGCTCAAGGCGATGACTTGGGGGAAACAGATATATCAGAACACATTTACCACTAACACGCTGTATTCAAAATGAAATGAGCTGTAAAAGACATGTGGATTGGTCGGAAGTAGCGACAGAGTGTACCCGGGTTTCTCAAGTATATATGGGCTGTAAAAACGAAATTTTTCTAAAAATCAAAATGGGCTTTCTAGATGCCGGACCTATGATAGTGCTTCCTGTGCTATCGGTAATATTACTTTGTTTCGGGATAATTCTTTTTGCGAATAAGTCGGCTTGAAACGCCTTTCAAACTATT
>CBDUPR010000010.1:0-73269 GCA_965369175.1 uncultured Nitrosomonas sp. | reverse complement strand
TAACGACCGTGTTTGTGGACTTTATTTTAGAAACTGAGTTTTGCAAAGGTCTCATTTTTTGTAGCGCATCTTCTATTTCAGGTGAGAATTCGCCGCAATAGCCCCCATTGATCAAATTAATTTTGCTACGAATGGCATCGAGCGGTGATTTCAATTGATGTGTCATTAGAACGGCATATTGATTTTTCTCAATTTGTGTCTGGTTGATTTTTTCATGGGCATCCAGAAGATGACGTTCATGAGTGCGCACAACGATTGCGAGGCGTGAAACGACATACCAAACGACCAAGAATAATATGTCGAGGATGAACATCCACAGAAAGACTTTGGTTTTTTGTTGGCTTTCGACTGACATATGGGCATCAATAAGGATTGATTGTGAAACCTGCAAGAACATATCGTTCTCAATCAGTAAGACAATTGTGTACATGCAGCAAACTAAAATCGTAACAAACAGGCTTTCTATGGTGGAGAAGAAAATGCAGGCCAGCACTATGTGTAATACATAGAAAAAAGAGGCCGGTGTTGCAACACTGCCAACATAATGTACCACGATCGATAAACATAACAGATCAATAATAATCTGTATCCAGATATTTATTGATGGAGAATTATATTTGGTATGCTCACAGTAATCGAGCGCGAAAATATAAGCAAAATTTGCAAGGCTCAATATCAGCGTAATAGCAATTGGCCAATTTTGCTGTTGTGTGATACCGAATTGCATCAGCGTGTTTGAGGCAAGTGTGGTGAGTATTTGAAAGAAAATAAGCACACCAATGACGACCCATCGGAAGATGATGAACCAACGTATGTTGCTGACTAGAATTTCATCACTGAGTTTTAGCTCATTATTATCCGGTCGTGGTATAGTATATTGATTTTTAAGTTTATTCCATGAAAATTCGGCGAATGCCATGATTGTGTTCTTTAGGAAGGGCTGGCTATGGTTTCAGTATCATTGAGCCGACTACGAACAATTGACAGGAGGCTGATTGGTTCAACAGGCTTCTCAATTACGCATACCCATTCCGAAGATTTGTCTTCAAAATAGGGTCTGATCATATCACCGAGGGAAGTGAGGAATATGGCATTAATGCTTGGGAAACGTTTATGAAGGTGAACATAAGCGTTCAAACCGGCATCCATGGATTCGACCATGACGTCTAAAATTGCCAGAGCTGGAAGGTTGCTGATATCTGAATTTTCAAGGGAGCCGATGAAATCTGCCATTGTCTGATAGCTGTCAATTTTATATCCGTTTACACTTAAAATATGGCTGACTGTATCTCGAATATCTGGATCATCATCGACATGTGCGATTCTAACTTTTTGTGGCATGTGAATCTCCTTAATTGGTCAAATTCGAGAATCAAAGGTAAACCGATTCATTGATTAACAGAGGTCATCATTAACACTTTAAAGATTCCTCGCCTGTTAATTTTTATAAGACGGATCAACGTGTAATCTACTTGACTGGAATAATGAATAAGTTTTTGAATCTATCTTTTTAGTTTCAAGCTAGCAGGAAGAAATACTACACCCTGATATTTGTTATGAGCAAGTAGTTTCTAATGTTATTGTAGGATTCCGAAGCATTTTCTGAGGGCCTGGGTTTGAGATGACATGTATATAATCGCAACAGAATCCCATTAGATGATCGGTGTGATGGAAACTTACTTCAGGTACAATGGGCGTAACATATTTCCTTGCTGGATAGTGATAGCGTTACTGGTTGGCTGTTCCTGTTTTAGACGACATAGCGGGCTTGGCAGATCTCTAGCTTATTGTGTTTCTAGTCATTAATTTTGATTCTAAGTGCGTATTCTCAATATTGAAGTATTAAAAGAGATTAATAATGATAAATTATTTAACTATTCAAATGAGTATAGACTAACTTGAATACGTGTAGGAAAGAGATTATCTGGAGTTTTCCTGTCGAACGATCAAACCCTAATGATTCTTTTGTTGAATTAAGCGTGTTAGGAAGGCGATTAATCATCAGGTTTCTAATGTTAGCCGGGCTTGTTGTTTCGTTATTGAGTAGTTCGCCTGCTCTGGCTGATGATATTTGGATTGATGTGGATACAACAAAACATGTTTTGTTGGTAATGAGGGGAAATACGGTACAGGATACTTTTGATAATATCGCTATTGGGCGTTTTGGAACAACCCATTTTAAAATGAGAAATGATGACAAAACCCCTCTGGGCCAATTTAGAATCGGCTGGATAAATAATGCAAGTCGCTATTATCGATTCTTTGGTCTGGATTATCCAAATCATGAAATGGCTAAGCGTGCTTTGGATGAGAATAGAATTACAGTAGAGACTTGGCAGTCTATTCTGCAAGCCATCAGAATGGAAAAGACGCCACCTCAGAATACCCCTTTGGGAGGTCATATTGGTATTCATGGTATTGGCAGAGGCGAACGTGCGATCCATGATCAGTATAATTGGACAAATGGATGCGTTGCGTTGACTAATGAGCAAATTGATCGCCTGAGTCGATGGATTAAGCCAGGTACTATGGTTAAAATCCGGTAATTGGATCATTCTGAAATATTAATGGAAGCCATTTATTTTGCAGGAAAAATCAGCTAATATTCGATGCTGTTACTGATACGGGAAATATGAAATATCGGTGGCTAGTAGCGGTGATATTAGACCATTTATGAATTATGAATAAAATAAAAGCTGAGGAGATTGGAATGGAAGGAAAAATAAGAAACAAAGTACATTTGTTAATGCTGGCAGTTGCAACAGGTTCATTTATCGGTTTATCAGGTTGTGCATCAACAGGGCAGTTTGAAGACCTGCAGGCACAGATTAACGCTGTTTCAGCGGATGCGAAAGCAGCGAGAACTGAGGCTGCTAATGCTAATGCTAAGGCAAATGAAGCTATGAATGCTGCCAATTCAGCTGTAAATACCGCCAATTCGGCAGCTAATACTGCGAATGAAGCAAATAGACGGTCAATGGAAACGGAAACAAAAATTGATCGCATGTTTAAGAAAGCCATGCATAAATAAATTTAAGTAAACAAAAAAGCCCTGCGGGGCTTTTTTGTTTATAAATTATTTTGAAATTAAAATGGGCAAGCCACTTTTTTCGGCAATAGCTTGTTTTAGAATTTGGCTATCGATTTCCACATGAATAGGGGAATGACTGCGATAATCTGTGGATTCCTGTATTAAAAAATCATTGATCGCATCCATGACTTTTTGTGTGTAATCCGCGAATTGATCCTGATCTTCTTCTAATGGTGGATGTAGTTCAATAAAGAGAGAGCTAGCTAGCCAGCCTAGTTTGATAGGTTGATTCACAAGTTGTATTTGTGTGCCGACCGGAACCTGAGTAAAGAGCGTTTCTATATCTTCCGGATACATGCGTACACAGCCATGTGTAACACGCATGCCTACTCCGAATGGTTTATTTGTACCATGAATCAGATAACTGCCGCTGGTCGTTCCAAGTCGCATAGCATATTGACCCAGTGGGTTATCGGGACCTGCCGGCACAAAAGCAGGTAAGGGTGGATCTCCTCGAGCAAGCGCCTCGTCTCTGAGTGATTGGGGTGGTGTCCAGGTTGGGTTCTTTTTCTTCTCGACTATCTTTGTTACTCCTAACGGCGTATTCCAGTCCATTCTACCTATGCTCACCGGATGCGTGACAATTACTGGTTTCTCACCCTTTTTTGATTCAGGGAAATAATAGAGTCGCATTTCTGGTAGATTTAGGACTAAACCTTTACGTTTTGCTTGAGGAATGATGTACCGATTTGGCAGAATGACTTCTGCACCATTAACCGGTAGCCAGCGGTCTACCTTGGGATTAGCCAGCAGAATTTCAATCTGACCGATACCGTGTCGGCGGGCGATATCTAATAATGTATCCTCGCTGCTTGCAGCGATAGTTTGGACCCGGCCAAAAATGTCGATATCAGCTGGTGGTAACGTCCATGTTTCGGCTTGGGTGCTGTCAATAGCCGTAACGCTAAATAGTACAACAAAAAATATAATGATTCCGTACATGAATGATGCCCTGTAAGATAAACTGGTATTCTGGGTAATAATGGACGCTTCAGGTATGAAATACTGGGAATTTTGAATTAGAAACTCATTGATCTCTTATCATCCAGCCTGTTTAATTGTTTTATAAAGGATTAACGATTTATTCATTGTGTTAAGGCCACATAGTTGCAGGCATAAAAGGAAAATAGTCGTGGGAATATTAAGCTCCATTCTGCCCGGTCAGGCCTTGGTTTATACAGTTTTGGCTATCATAATATATTGTGTATTGATAGTGAATCAAATCATTGCTACTGTCCTGTTTTTCTTGAAGCAATTCGGCCATTTAAGTCTTGAGAAAATCTGGCATTATTTTCATCATGTGTTCAGTGTGGTCCAACAAGAGCGGTCCTTGCATAGGACATCAAAATAGTATAGTTCTTCTGAAAATAGTTTTTATTTTCATTTATAATCGCCCATTTTTTTACGTAATTGATTACTTGACAAGTATATCTTCTACAGCAGTTTATCATGCTGGGCTTTTTATCAGCATTGGGTTGTTAGCTTGACGTGGCGCTGTTATCTGTTGTGGGCAGGGTAAATTTTGATGTCTTTGCTTGTTGATCAGTATTTGCTGAGGATGCCGGTTTGATTATTTCTGATGCAGCAAAACCTGAAATACTTAAGATTAAGCTAACTACAAAAGAAAATCTTCTGATACGCATGATTTTCCTCACTCTGGTAGTTAAACATTACGTTAAAAATAGTTTGGAGCTTGAAAGACAATATTTCATCTTTGTGGCCGATCAATCTAGAATCGAGTATGTCTGGGTTAAAATCGTTATTTGCACACAAGGATAGAAGATCCAGCATATTTAAATCATGACCGATTATCAACTTAAGATTCGTATTCAGATAAGACAACCTGTTAAACCAACTAAACCGCACTGCCTTGAGCGGGAAGCAATAACAAAAGTACCTGTTGCCGGAAAAAAAATAGTGTTTGTGCTATTACTGATGTGCGGTGCATTTAGCTTTGTCAGCTATCTGTTCTTTGATTGGGATAATGGTCAGTCTACGTTGACTGAGACATTACCTGTAGTTAGCCCTGTTATCATAACGAATGCGGATGCGACTTCTTCTGTATATTCTCAAGCTAATCAAGCATCAGTCGGGAATGAAGCCAATTTCTATATAGATAAATCTATCCCCGCTCGTAATCACGTGTTGGTGCCCAAGTCTTTGGGAGAAGTAATATCCGACGCTGAAGTAAAGACCGAGTCTGATATCGTTATCGCAATAGATAATACAGTGATATCAGATGAAATAACAACTGCAGCAGTTGATCCTATCCCGGCAGATCGACCAGAGGTGATTAGAGCACAGCTAACCAGCGCCATTCAAGAACGCGAACCAGTTGATATAATTAAACATATATCGTTAGGCCAGAAGATGAGCAAACGAATATATTTTTTTATACAATTATATGGTCTGAATGGCGAGCGGGTTAATGTGCGCTGGTATTATCAAGATCGGAAGGTGGCAGAAGTAGCACTTAAAGTTGGCGGTCAACAATGGCGAACCTATGCTAGCAAGCTCGTTAGTAAAACGAGGCGAGGTCAATGGCGAGTGATGCTACACAATCAATCAGGCGAGTTGCTGTCGCAGCGAAATTTTATCGTTAGCAAATAACGTGTTTCATAGTTATATGCGTTTTGATTGAATCTGGATAAGTGAATTTGTTGAATAACAATTTTGAGGTAACACTATGAAATTTTGTAGTAACTGTAAAGCTACCGTTGAATTGCGTGTACCTGAAGGCGATACATTACCTCGCTATGTATGCCTTGCGTGTAATGTTATCCATTATCAAAACCCCAAAATGGTAGTGGGTTGTATCCCGGAATGGGAAGATAAAATATTACTGTGTCGTCGTGCTATTGAGCCACGTAGTGGCTGGTGGACTTTACCTGCCGGATTTATGGAGAATAGCGAAACCTTAGCGGAAGCCGCGGCACGTGAAACACTGGAAGAGGCATGTGCCAGGGTTGCCATAGGTAGTCTTTATGCCGTATATAGCTTACCGCATATCAGTCAGGTATATTTATTGTTTCGTGCGCGTTTGTTGGATCTGGACTTTAAACCGGGTATTGAAAGCCTGGAGGTGGCACTTTTTTCTGAGCATGAGATACCCTGGGATGAAATGGCTTTCCGAGTTATTCATGATCCTTTGAAGCGTTATTTTCAGGAGCGTAATCGTGGAGGTATTGGTTTTCATATGGGAGTTATTGATCATCCGCATAAGGCATATAATTAATTTTCCTGAATTTACATTCACTTTACTACGGAGGATAGGCGTAGCAAACTGCTAGCTTGTTTCGTTTGCCTTTGACTTGTAGATAAAAGATCTCTCCATATTTAATATCTGTATGATCTCTTGTAGTAATCACATCACGCATGGTTTGACTAATTAAAACCTCTCCGGGCTGGCATTTTTTTTCTATTCGTGAAGCAGTATTCACGACATCACCAATTGTTGTCCAGTCCAGCCTTTCAGAGGTGCCGACATTGCCAATGATAACCTTTCCCCAGTGTATGCCAATTCGCAGCTGCAACACTTCTTGCCCTGCACGCTCGCGCAGACGGATAATATCGATTGAATGGCTTTGCATCTCAAGTGCAGCAATCACAGCATCATGTGGATTTCTAAAAAGCACCATGACGCAGTCACCCATAAATTTATCAATCAGACCACCATGATCTTTGACTGATTTAGAAATTCTGCGAAGAATGGAATTTAATGTATGTATGATAGATTCTTTTTTTTCGTTATTCTCTACATAGGTAGTAAAGCCGACGATATCGCAAAATAGAACAGCAATGAAACAAGCTTCGTTAGTTAGCTTGTTGCCACCTAATCTTACAATTTCTCTGGCTTTTTCTTCCACCAATTGTGGCACATAGTTACGGGTAATATTATGTACCCTGGCCTCATTTAGAATAGAGCCTTCTGAGAGCGTGCTATTTTCCTGCCCATCGAATGAAACCGTCTGCCATAGTGTATGAATAATTGCACGATCGTCACAATAACCACTCACATTGAAAAGCATCGACGCATTAGGGTTTTTCAACGACCGCATGCGAACTCTGTAATTGTCAAATACGCCATTGACTGCCTCCAGGGCAAGGCCCCAAATCACATCGTTATAGAAATGTGCAGGAATAGACCTGGCAAGAATTTGAATCGCAGAGGTTGAAGCATCCATATGTAAACTGGTAAATATAGAAGGTGATACAGCCAGTATCGATCCTAAACTAGAAAAACAGACAATGCCGTAACCCAGTTGTGAAAAAATGCCCTGTAAGCTATCGCGTTCGCTCTGTTGAGTCAGCAGTACAGGTAAAATCAAGGACTGCTTAGCCTTATGCCTTGTGAGTGTGCCAACATAATAGTCCGAGTTTATTGCGATATCTTCTTTGTGTAATCGATACTCCAACGCATCAGCTAGTTTTTTATTCAGGAAAATTGCATTTTTACACATAGTAGGCACACTAATTGAGACAATAGCATCACCTTCATTCGGGAACGTCAGAATGATTTGAAATCCATTGATTTCACAAAATTTTGCGATGTTACGATCACCATGTTCAGTCAATTCTTCTTGATAGAGCGCTTTTAATGCTGCATCACTGTTCATTGTGTTAATGTAAAAATCCGCGTCGACTATTTTTCGGAATACAGTGTAATGCAGCGTATCTATTGCATTGGTAACAAGCTGATGAAGTAGAAGTACGGTTGGCTTAAATAGCTGTTCGATATGTAACCGGTTTAGTGATACCGCAACATTGGTCTCTAGTTCATGCCATACACCTTGTTCAAGCGATGTTATGCTAATCGATTGTGTAGTAGTACGAGGTGTTACGCTAGATGTACTATTCAATGTTTTATTGATTGTCATATTGTATACAGTGTAGATAGAGTTCATGCTTCTTTAATCTTTGCATGAATACGTCTTCAAGCAGGTAATCACTGAATCCGCTGCTTAATCCCAATGCCATTAATTTATTTTTACGAGTGTTACAGTCCCATGGACTTGCGCCAATACCAGCCCCTTTTATCAGACTATTAGCTACTGCGAGACTCAGTTGTACTATATTTCTTATTTGTATACGAGATAGCAGATTCAGATCAATTCCCGTATAGTAGTTAAAGTGTTGGGGCAGCTTCCATTCTTGTACCGCTTGCTGGCCAATCTGATAATGATCAACGCCTAAAAATTTCTGTTCAGCCTCGGCGCTGGAGCAATGATGTTTCAGTGTATAACTTAGGGCATTTACATATTTTTCTGTATAGTGAGAAAGTAACAACACCTTTCCGATATCGTGTATTAGGCCAGCCACGAAAGCTTCTTCTCCTTCCTGAGTGCTGCCTAGCTCAAGACAAATAGTTTGGCTGGCAATGGCTGTTAGTAATGAATGATGCCAAATATGCTTTTGAATCAGTTTGTTTTTACTTTGAGTGAAAATAGGCCGGGTGAGAGCGAGTGTCGCTAATGAACGTATCACATTGATGCCCAGCAGACTGATTGCCAGTGGCAGTGTTTCAATCTGATGGCCACGATTATAAATAGGTGAATTCGCAACTCTGAGAATCAGCGCGGCAGCACTTTGATCGGATCGCAACAAATTGTCCATTTCCCTGAAGCAACCTCTCGAGTCTGCATCAATTTGAATGATCCGGGAAATAATATCCGGTTGAGCTGCTAAGTTTTTATAATTAATGGCATGGTGTTTCATATGATCTTCAAAAAAACATAGCAAAAATAAGCTTGCCCTAACATAAAATAACTAACTCGGTCTATCGAAATTATTTTTGCTAGTTGGAGTAGAACTACGACATTTTTAAGTATAAGCTTAATGGATGCGCGGTATAGAAATTCACATGTTTGGGTAATATGTGGTTAATCAATTGATATGTAACAAATATATTCGTATCTTGATGTGTGATGTAATTTTCTTTTTGATTAAGAGCAGTTACAAAATGCATTGGTTTATGAAATGAGTGGGGCAGGATATAATATTCATTTTTCTCCGATTCCTATGAAGCGTTTACTTCCATTATTGTTATGCCTTGCTGTCTCTCCTTTATTTGCTCAGCAGCCGGCTATATCTATAGCAGCGACAGCTTATTTGCTCTCCGATTTTCAAACGGGGCAAATATTAGCGAGTCAAAGTGCAGATGAGCGAGCAGATCCTGCGTCACTGACCAAGTTGATGACCGCTTATGTTGTTTTTACAGCACTGAAGGAAAATCGTGTTACATTGGATCAACCCATACCAGTATCAGAACGTGCCTGGCGTATGATTGGCTCGCGTATGTTTATTGAGCCTAATAAGCCGGTAACAGTGGACGAGTTGATACGGGGGATGATCGTACAGTCTGGAAATGATGCCTGCGTTGCATTGGCTGAGGCGATCGCTGGTTCGGAAGAGTTTTTTGTACAGCTGATGAACAAAGAAGCAGCACGCATGGGAATGAAAAATACTCACTTTGTTAATTCTACCGGGTTATCGGATCCTAACCACTATAGTACGGCGTATGATCTGGCATTATTAGCTGCAGCGATCATTCGTGATTTTCCAGAATATTATTCACTTTATTCGTTAAAAGAATATACCTATAACGGCATTACACAGCCTAATCGTAACCGTCTTTTATGGCTCGATCCTCACGTAGATGGGCTTAAAACAGGGTGGACAAAAGCTGCGGGTTATTGTCTTATTACCTCAGCTAAGCGTGACAAAAGTCGCCTTATTTCTGTAGTAATGGGTGCTAACTCGGCAAATACTCGCAGTATCGAAAGCCAGCGTTTGTTAAATTATGGCTTCCAGTTTTACGATACCTTGCATCTATACACTAAAGAACAGGAGGTGACGACTATTCAGCTATGGAAAGGTACGCAAAATATGGTGAAAGCAGGATTCAGCCATGATGTTTATTTCACGCTACCCAAAGGACAGGGCGATAAGTTAAAGGCAACGATGGAGTATAAACAACCGCTTATTGCACCTGTTGGAGAAGGGCAGGAGGTTGGTACAGTAAAATTCACACTCGATGGCAAGCCAATGGCAATTTATCCACTTGTTGCATTGGAGAAGATTGAGGCAACCAATATCTTTGGCCGTGCTTGGGATAGCGTAAAATTACTTTTTAATTGATCTTCTCTGCCAATACATCAAAAGGACAGGCATGATATATCTTAACGGAAAATTGATGCCCATTGAGGAAGCGTGTATTCCTGTGTTGGACAGGGGGTTTATTTTCGGCGATGGTGTTTATGAAGTAATCCCCGTTTATTCGCGTAAACCTTTCCGATTAGCAAGTCACTTACTCCGTTTGCAACATAGTCTTGATGGTATTCACCTGAAAAATCCTCATTGTGATAGGGAGTGGCATGACTTGATAGCACAGGTCATTACAAAAAATGATGGTGATGATCAATATTTATACTTGCATATTACCCGAGGAGCCGCTAAACGTGATCATGCTTTTCCGCACAATGTGGCGCCTACTGTACTGATTATGAGTACTCCATTGCTACCACCAGCACGGGAATTGCTTGTAAAGGGTGCTGCTGCTATTACTGCCACTGATAATCGATGGATGCGTTGTGATATCAAAGCGATTTCATTATTACCGAATGTATTGCTACGTCAAATGGCTGTTGATGTCGGTGCAGTAGAAACGATATTATTAAGGGATGGATTTCTGACCGAGGGTGCCGCAAGTAATATATTTCTTGTTAAGGATGGTGTGCTTTTAGCGCCACCTAAAAGCCATCTGATGCTGCCTGGTATCACCTACGATGTTGTTCTCGAGCTTGCGGCTGCTAATAATATTTTGCATGAAGTGAGAGAAATATCTGAAGATGAGTTGCGTACTGCAGAGGAAATTATGCTGACATCCTCTACTAAAGAGATCATGGCTATTACCCGCCTTGATAATAAAATAGTGGGTGATGGAGAACCGGGTCCTTTATTTACACGATTGTATCAATGCTACCAGCATTACAAGGCAACGGTGATGCGAGGAGAGTTGCCTTGCTAATAGAGCTTTTAATAACTTTATGATTGATAAAGGGAGATGACTGGCAAGGCTTCTACAATGTGAATTGGTTAAATTAAGTTTAAGTATTAAAGGCAGGATCTAAGATCTTTTTATGGATGAACAATCTTCTTCATTAATAGAATATCCTTGTGATTTTCCTATTAAAGTTATGGGAAAAGCACAAGCGGATTTTGAGCCAGTGATATTGGCAATAGTGAAACATCATGCGCCTGATTTTGATGCTGGGACACTGAAAGTTAAAACAAGTCGGAATGCGACTTATTTAAGTATTACCTGTACTATTCGGGCCACTTCGCGTATTCAATTAGATTCCCTGTACCAGGCACTAAGTAATCATCCGATGGTGGCGATAGTGCTTTAAGGCTTAATATATGGATATTCCTTCTTCCAGACTGATTGTCGAAACTGAGCAGTTTAGGATCAAAAAGATGGGTGTGGTTGATTATCGTGTTACCTGGCAGGCAATGCAGGAGTTTACAAATAGGCGTACTGATAAGTCATGTGATGAGATATGGCTGGTGCAGCACCCACCGGTTTACACCCAGGGTATTGCGGGCAAGTCTGAACATCTGCTTTGTGACAATGGGATTGCAGTCATTAAAACTGACCGAGGAGGGCAAATTACTTATCATGGCCCCGGTCAGCTCATTGCCTATTTATTACTGGATATACGCCGTTTGAGACTCGGGGTGAGAGAGTTAGTCAGAAGAATGGAATCTGCTGTGATAGACTTGTTGAAAGATTATCATATTGAGGCAATAGGCAGCCCGGATGCACCAGGTGTCTATGTAGCGAATGCTAAGATTGCATCACTGGGATTAAAAATAAAGAGGGGGTTTTGTTATCACGGTATCGCGCTGAATGTTGATATGAATCTCACACCATTTTCTGCAATTAATCCCTGCGGCTATGCGGGATTAGTCGTTACACAAACGAAAGATCTGGGTATTACGGCAGGACTAGAAACGTTAGGTAACGAACTTATCGAAAAACTACAAGAAAGACTTATCAAAGGAAATAATATTTATCGTCATGAGCACTGAAATTCGCCAGAAAGGCAGCGCTAAAACAGCGCGTAATCCTGTCAAAATTACTCCACAATCTCCCAGTGATCTGCTGCGCAAGCCATCATGGATAAAGGTGCGTTCATCTAGCAGTCAGGCTTATTATGAGGTTAAGCGCATACTACGAGAAAAGAAACTGCATACGGTATGTGAAGAAGCTTCATGTCCTAACATTGGCGAATGTTTCGGAAAAGGAACTGCGACTTTTATGATTTTAGGAGATCTGTGCACACGACGTTGCCCATTTTGTGATGTGGCGCATGGTAAGCCATTGGCTCCTGATGCTGAAGAGCCGTTACATCTGGCAGAATCAATTGCTGCCATGAAATTGAAATATGTGGTGATTACTAGTGTTGATCGTGATGATTTGCGTGATGGTGGCGCTCAACATTTCGCTGATTGTATCCGAGAGATTCGCGCTCACTCACCGCAGACAAAGATTGAAATTCTGGTCCCGGATTTCCGTGGCAGACTTGCCGTTGCATTAGAAAAGTTATCTGCCCATCCACCAGATGTATTGAACCACAATCTTGAAACTGTGCCGCGTTTGTACAGACAATGTCGCCCCGGCGCAGATTACGCTCACTCATTAAAGCTATTGAAGGATTTTAAAACGTCATTCCCAAGCATACCAACTAAATCTGGATTAATGCTGGGACTTGGTGAAACGGATGAAGAGATTCTTGAGGTTCTGAGTGACTTGCGTGAGCATGACGTTGAAATGTTGACAATCGGTCAATATTTACAGCCGAGCATTGGGCATTTGCCTGTACTAAGGTATGTTTCACCGGCAGATTTTAATAAATTTGAACAAACGGCTATCGAAATGGGGTTTAGTAATGCTGCCTGTGGCCCGATGGTACGCTCTAGTTATCATGCTGATCAGCAGGCCCATGAAGCGGGTATAACCTGAAACAACTTTACTTGGTCATCAGAAAAATAATAAGGATAATACTGCTCTATCGGTTACGATGAAATTAACGGTTATAATTCTACGATTTCGAAATCATGTGTAATTGTGACGGTGTTTCTTAACATAATCGAAGCTGAACAGTATTTTTCTGCCGAGAGATTGATAGCGCGCGCCACTTGTTTCTGTTGGAGATTTTTTCCGGTAAGAATGAAGTGTAAGTGAATATGCGTGAATACTTTGGGATCTTTATCGGCACGCACTGCTTCAATTTCAACCACGCAGTCACTGATATTCTGTCGACTTTTTCTGAGTATCAATATGACGTCAAATGTCGTGCATCCACCTAGTCCCATCAACAACATTTCCATGGGACGTGGTCCCAGATTCTTTCCGCCAGCTTCTGGTGCACCATCCATTAATACTGCATGGCCGCTTTCTGATTTACCTAAGAAACTGACTCCGCTTTTCCACTCTATGCGTGTTTTCATCTTTTTTTGATAGGATTTCTAAGAATGATTGAGGAATGGTTGCAATAGAACATTTCATGGGAATAATGTGCATCCATGCTTGATTACATGGAACGGTCTATCTGCAGTTATTATTTTTTGCACAAAAATAAAAAGCCGGTGTATTAACAGTACCGGCTTTTTATGAATCTAAATCAACTTACTTGAATGACAAAATCCAGTCCGCTAGGATTTTGGCGTTCTCATCATTGACTGCTCCGTTAGGTGGCATAGGGATTGGCCCCCATACACCATTGCTGCCTTTTTGAATTTTTCCTGCCAACATGGTTGCTGCGTCAGCATCATCTGCATACTTTGCTGCGATATCTTTCAGTGCTGGACCAACCAGTTTTTTATCAACAGTATGGCAATTCAAACACCCACTACTTTTTGCCAAGTCCTCACTTGCTTGCGCAGTGCCGACTAAAAATAAAGCTGATGCTGCAATCATTCCGATCCAAATTGCTCTCATATTTATTCCTTATTGAAATTATAAACGAATTGTCATTTTACCCTGAACTTCACAGACGTGCAGCAACTCTTGTAAGTTATAACTTCCGGCAAGCAACTGAAGCCTTGGCAAACCTAAGCATGAACAGTGTCAACGGATCTGTCTATGGGAACAGCTTTATTAAGACACACTGGCAAATCAATAAGTTCCGACGGCAGTATGAATACAAGAATATGAGGGAATCGACTATGTAACACTGCTTGCCATGTTGAGAGACCTGTCTTCTGGCCTCGTAAAATAATAAGGGGGGCGAATCATGTTTTCTTCCAAGGTTATTAACAAGCTGCAATAACTATTGGGACAATTGGACATGCTGGATAGAAGAAACTTAGGGTTCTCTCGACTGCTCGTGAATAACATAGGACGTTGCAATACAACTGTTGGGATCTTTGCAAAACCCCAATAGTTTAAAAATTATCTATTTGTAATCAATAACCTAAAATTTATGACGAGGACTTTTGCAAAAGTCTCCTGTTGTATGCCATTATCCGAAGGTGTGGTGCTATTATAAGCCTGCCTGGGGCGATATATCAGTTTCTCGTGATCATGATTAGTAAAGAAAATCCGCCTGGTTTCTTGTCTTCAAACTGTTCTAAAAGCACATCAGCTAATGCAATGTGGCGAAATCCAGGTAATCTGACGAAGTTTAGTCCGCAATAATTCAAGTAAAGCATCCGGTAAGAAAGCATAGTCATCAAGATAGGCTTCGAGTATGCGCTGCCATTTTTATAAACGGAGAATAATCGATTATTTCTCCGCATTGTGGGCCGAATAAAATCGATCGCAGCGCTAGCGGAGCGCATCCACGCGGGGCACTTAGGAATCCGCCCTGACGTGCCATTCTTTTAATCATCAATCCATTCCAGCCGATCAGGATTTTTTCATGTGCCATTACGTGGCACCAGTGGCAAATGGCAGGCGGCGTAGCCAGCCGAAAGTAGTATTGGTTTATTTTGTGCCCGTGCGAGGTTCAGTGCTTGTTCTCCCCAAGGAAACCAGTTCAACCGGGTTGTGGGCATGTTGAAGAAGGTATGGACTGGTTTCATCTGCAAGATAGTTGGACATACTTGGGGCGAATAAGTAATGGAGCTATGGATCCGTTATTGCGCCGCGGCTGGCAGTTGAAACAAGTTTTGCATATTTTGCCAACACACCTCGCCGATAGCGTGGCTCGGGTGGGCGCCATGCCGTGCGTCGTTGCGCGAGTATCGCCTCTGGAACATTGAGTTGTAGCAGCCGCTGTGCTGCATCGATGGTGATCGAGTCTCCTTCATGTACTAATGCGATGGTGCCGCCGACAAATGCTTCCGGCGCAACATGGCCAACGACCATTCCATATGTGCCACCAGAGAAACGTCCATCTGTAATGAGACCAACCGAATCTCCCAGACCTTCACCAATCAATGCCGAAGTTGGTGAAAGCATTTCACGCATACCGGGTCCCCCTCTGGGGCCTTCATAACGTATGACCACTACATCACCGGGTTGAATTTTGCGGGCAAGTATTGCCGCCATACAGGTTTCTTCCGATTCAAATACACGGGCGGGTCCTGTAATTTTGGGGTTCTTCACGCCAGTAATTTTGGCGACACAGCCTTCTGTTGATAAATTGCCTTTCAGTATGGCAAGATGCCCCTGTGCATACACGGGATTATTCCATTGTCGGATAACATCTTGCTGAGGTGATGGTATTTCGGGTACATCCTGTAGTACTTCAGCAATCGTCTGGCCGCTGATAGTGATGCAGTCGCCATGCAATAAACCGTGTGCCAGCAGCATTTTCATGACCTGTGGAATGCCGCCTGCTTTATGTAGATCAGTTGTCACGTACCGCCCGGAAGGTTTTAAGTCACACAATACGGGTATTTTCCCACGTATACGCTCGAAATCATCAATGGTCAGTTTTACTTCAGCTGCGTGAGTTATAGCAAGTAAGTGTAATACGGCATTGGTTGAGCCGCCTACCGCCATAATCACAGCAATGGCATTTTCGATAGATTTCCGGGTAATAATGTCGCGTGGAAGAATCTGTTGTTTTATTGCATTGACTAAAACTTCTGCAGAACGGGCCGCGCTGGTGTATTTTTCTTCATCTTCCGCTGCCATGGTTGAGGAATAAGGCAGACTCATTCCCATTGCTTCAAATGCCGATGACATGGTGTTGGCAGTGAACATTCCACCGCAAGAACCCGCTCCAGGACACGCATGCCGCTCTACCTGCAATAATTCCTCATCGTCGATTTTGTGTGCGCTATGCTGTCCAACCGCTTCAAATGCGCTGACAATAGTGAGATCCTGCCCTTTATAATGACCTGGTTTAATGGTGCCGCCATAAACAAATATAGCAGGGACATTAATCCTGGCAATTGCAATCATTGCGCCCGGCATATTTTTGTCACAGCCACCAATTGCAATGACGCCATCCATGCTTTCCGCTTGCACAGCCGTCTCAATTGAGTCTGCAATCACCTCTCGTGATACCAGCGAATATTTCATACCCTCAGTGCCCATAGAAATGCCGTCAGATACAGTAATCGTTCCAAACATCTGGGGCATGGCACCCGCTTTTCTGAGAGCTTGCTCAGCATTAATGGCTAGTTCGTTTAATCCTTTATTACATGGTGTAATTGTAGAATAACCGTTGGCCACACCAACAATAGGCTTGCTAAAATCACCATCATCGAAGCCTACTGCGCGTAACATGGCACGATTGGGCGCGCGTTGTGCGCCCTGGGTAATGGCTTGACTGCGTTTGTTATCCGGCATGAAAACTCCTGAAATTAAAAAAATACAATTACAAATGACAAGAACACGTTCTGTTGTCACAAACGTACTTGGTATAATGTTATTTTACCGTAAATAAGGTCGAGGCCTATCTATGTTCGTTCATCCTCAGATTGATCCTGTCGCGCTTTCGCTGGGTCCGTTATCTATTCATTGGTACGGACTTATGTATTTGTTGGGATTTGCGCTGTTCATTATATTGGGGCGATACCGTATCAAGCGCGGTCCACAAACCGTTTTCACTTATGACATGCTGGATGATGCATTATTTTATGGTGTATTGGGTGTCATATTAGGCGGCCGTCTGGGGCATATCATATTTTATCAATTGGGTTATTATTTACAGCACCCATTACAAATCTTTGCTATCTGGGAAGGCGGGATGTCTTTTCATGGCGGTATGATTGGCGTTTTTGTTGCCATGGCTTTATTTGCTCGTAAATATCAACTGCAATGGCTTGTTGTGACAGATTTTATTGCGCCATTAGTTCCTTTGGGATTAGGTGCTGGTCGTATTGGGAATTTTATTAATGCTGAATTATGGGGACGTCCGACAGATGTCTCTTGGGGTATGGTTTTTCCTTATGTGGATGCATTACCACGCCATCCTTCCCAGCTTTATCAATTTGCACTTGAGGGATTGGCTTTTTTTATACTACTGTGGCTTTACTCCGCTAAGCCACGGCCTGTTGGTGCCGTGTCCGGTATGTTTCTGATAGGTTATGGTCTGTTTCGTATAGTCGCAGAATTTTACCGTGAACCGGAGAATGGTTTTATGGGTGTGTTGACATGGGGAATGAGCATGGGGCAATGGTTATCCTTGCCTATGGTTCTGGTAGGCGTAGGGATGCTGGCTTGGGCTAATGGAAAAATAAATAGGCAGAGGATTAATAAAACAGCAGGAAAGAAACGAAAAACATAGGTGCGGTATTCTTTATGAATGTTTAATTTTAGTCAGAAAATCTTGGTTAATTCTGGTTAAAAGTTATTTACGTTTTGTAGCAGGCTAACATGTAGCCTGCTACATTTAAAATTGTGAGAATAGAAAATCAGGTAGATCATTTTTTCCGGATTGAAAACTGATAAAAAGATGTGAATTATTTATTTTCTTTCAATCGGTTATGATATAGCTAACGCCAGATATATGTGGGTGATTAATTGTCCTGTACGGATAATAAAATAAAGTTACGAATAAAATCCTCAACAGCATCATTAAAAATATCGCTATGATTCGGGATAATTCTTTCGTCGACCTTGATTATAAGATATGGGTTATGACCGATTGAATTACGCTGATGATGTAAAATCGAACCGCTGAACTCAATACTGGTATTGGGTGCGTCCTTGTCCCAGCCTGCTTGTACACGTTGATATGCAATCATATCATTTTCTTCTTTTTGTATTGGCTTGTATTCAAGAAAATGTGTTTTAATGGGCTTAAAATGACCGATAGCAGTACGATTAGCTTCTTTCTCACTAACGGTGGTTTTTATTCCCGCTGCCTTATTAATATATGAAATGTCCTTATAGGCATCAAAAAGCGTAGATACCGAGCGTCCCGCCCAGAAAGCATATTTCGTCGCCCAGTCAGATTCGGAAGTCATGACAGCTAAAACAGGTAATTGGGTTGCAAAATAATGTCCGCGTTCATTTGCCATTAAGCTGAGATTAAGGAAACGTGTTGCTTCAAATGCCGGATTTATCAGAACCACCAGGTCACCAAATCCTCTGACGTCAGAGGAAATGCCAATTGGCCCCTTTGTTTGTACAAAACGGTCCATAAATATTTGTGATAAGGCTGTATAGACTACAGCACCCCCAAAGCTGTGGCCTATAATCACTAACCGTGTTTTGTTGATGGGTACAGTTTCATCAATACTGACTTTGACGTTACGTAATTCTTCTAGCCTAGAGAAAACTTCAGCAACGCCGCCATGTCCTACCGTGTGCGCAGTATTTTTGCGTTCCCAGAATGTACTTGTATTAATATAAGGAATATCTAGAGAACGGCCACGCCAGCCGAGATATATGCCTGAGATCTGTCGTTTGGGTCGCTTATCTGCGCGAGCCGATTGGGATTCAAGTTTGCTGAGTTTGCCTAATGTTTTATGAAAATTAGTAAGATAACTGTCATCATGTTGCGCATTGTGCTGCCATCCATGTACAAATACAACAATCAATAAATTATCTTTTGCTGCTTTAGAATAAAGATCATCAATCAAGAATTCTAGTTGCTTTCGATCATGTAATTGCCCCTGATCATCGAATTCAATAAAACCTAATGAATAGTTCTCATCCAGATCATCTGGGTTTTCTATTTCAACGATTGAATGAGTCTTACATTCAATTAGAGGAGTCGCTGTGTTACAAGAATCGTATAATACGTGGTAGGGTTTGTTTGCAGTGCATCCTGATAACAGAATTAAGATCAAGCCGATTAGATATGATGCACGCCATGATTTATTATTGCTTAGCTGGTTGGTTTTCATGACAAATAGATAAAAATCCTATTTAATTTTGCAGCTGATATCCGATGATACGCCAAATTACACTTTCCCATTATTTTTTCCCCATTATTTTTGAAAAGCTTGCTTGTTCGCTTATTAAAAATCAATGTCGGTTTTCGGAATGTAAGTATTGTATCATCAAGAAAATTAATAGTTCTTGGAAGCACAGTATACTCGAATGATTGAACAAATTTCGCCTGTAACTCTATCAGTACAAAATCTATATCGTCATTTCGGTGCCCTGGCTGTGGTACAGGGGATTAATCTGGAATTAAAACGGGGAACAGTATTGGGACTGCTTGGACCTAATGGTGCGGGTAAAACGACCACAATGCGTATGTTAGCGGGGAATCTTGCACCCAGTAGGGGGCGTATTGAAATTTGTGGTATCGATTTATTAGATAAACCGTGTGATGCAAAAGCTCATATGGGTTATTTGCCTGAGAAGCCGCCACTTTATCGTGAGATGACGGTGAATGAATATTTGCAGCTGATAGCCAGGTTGCATCGAATAAATAATCAGAAAATTCATGCTGCAGTGGATAGCGTTAAACAGCGTTGTGGATTGGCTGATCAAGGTAAACGTCTGATCAGTACACTTTCGAAAGGTTATCAGCAGCGTGTGGGTATCGCACAAGCCATTATTCATGATCCGGATGTCATTATTCTGGATGAGCCGACCGTCGGACTTGATCCCAACCAGATGCGTGAGATTCGCGTATTAATTCGTGAGTTAGGTGCAGCATATAGTGTGATTCTATCGACGCATATTCTGTCGGAAGTTGAGAGCGTTTGTGATCATGTACATATCCTGCACCAGGGCCGTCTGGTTTTTGACGACACGCTCGCTGAATTAAAGCGGAAAGAGACTAACCTGGAAATGCTGTTTTCACAGCTTACCCTGAATGATGAATATGCTGCAAGTACCTGATATAATGATTATTACCATTGCTCGGAAAGAGCTAAGCATGTTATTTTCCTCCTTATTGGCGTGGTTCTTGCTTGCTTTAATGCAGCTGGTATTAACATGGGTTTTTTTAAATCGGCTTGATGCTTTTCTGGGAATACAATCGCAACTAATGCAGATTGCCAATCCCCCAGGTGTGACAGAGATTATTATTACCCCTGTATTTGCGATGGCAGCACTCATGCTATTGATGATTACACCTTTATTAACTATGCGCTTGATCGCCGGAGAGCGTCGCAATCATACCATGACCCTACTGGTTTCAGCGCCCATTTCTATGACTGATATCGTATTGGGTAAATTTATTGGTCTGATGATTTTCTTTTTGGTTGTGATTGTTTTGGTTGTGGGATTATCAATTTCATTGCTAGCGGGTGGTACACTTGATTTTGGTTTACTTTTGAGTAACACCGTTGGCTTGCTTCTAATTGCAGCCTGTTTTACGGCACTAGGCTTGTATATTTCGAGTCTCACTAGCTATCCGGTAATTGCGGCTGTTGGGACGTTAAGTGCGTTATTGGGACTATGGGTATTAAATATCGTTGCGCATGATGCAGATAGCCTGGCACATCAGTTTTCTCTGCTGAAACATTTTGAAAACTTTAATCACGGAATGATTGATAGCTTTAGTACCATGTACTTAGTCCTGTTTATCATCACGTTTTTGATATTAGCTATCCAGCGTCTGGATGGTGAACGGTTACATGGCTAGGCTAGCTTTTGGTAATTATTTAAATGAGCACAATCGGCAGAAAATTACGTTCGTATTTATTACTGAAGAAGGGTGTATTTGCCATACTACTATTATTATTTCTGGTTGCGTTACTGGGTTATTTAGCATTGAAAACCCGTGTACAGTGGGATGTTAGCCAGAATGGCCGTAATAGCTTGAGTCAGGCAAGTATTGAAATATTACAGAAGTTGAATGGGCCGGTTAAGGTGACTGCTTACGCCACAAAGCAACATGTGGAATTTGGTGATATACGTCAGGTTATCAGTAATTTTGTATTGCTTTATCAGCGTGCTAAGCCTGATCTGATGTTAACGTTTATTGATCCGGCCGAGCAGCCAGAATTGGCCAGAGCTGCAGGAGTGAGTGTTAACGGTGAGATGGTGATTACATTTAATGATAAGCGCGAATATCTTACGGTGATTAATGAGCAGGCATTTACTAATGTACTCATGCGACTTGCTCGTTCTGGAGAAAAACGAATCATGGGGCTTACCGGTCATGGTGAGCGCAAGTTGGATGGCGATGCCAACTATGATTTGGGAGAATTTGGCAGACAATTGCTGGCAAATGGTTTCAAGAGTCAGGCATTAAATCTTGTTATGGAGTCGGATATTCCAAGCGCTATCAGTACGCTCATCATTGCTTCACCACAAACAGATCTCATGGAGGGAGAAGTGGCGAAGCTGCTTGCTTATGTCGAGCAGGGCGGTAATTTATTATGGCTGGTCGATCAGGAATCATTACGCGGTTTATTACCATTAGCAGAGAAATTGCATTTGATGCTTATTCCCGGCGTAGTCGTTGACCCCCGTGCGAAACAGCTCAATGCGCCGATTACGTTTGCGCTCGGTGCAAGCTATGGGCGGCATCCTATTACCGATCATTTTGATTATATTACTGTATTTCCTTTTGCTCGCCAGATAACGGTTAATGAGAGTGAAGATTGGAAGAATATCTCACTGGTTGAGGTAGCGCAGCATGGCTGGGTAGAAAGTGACGAGCTGGATCATGATATATCCTTTGATCCGATGCACGATGTGGCTGGCCCCATTAGTATTGCGGTCGCATTGACTCGTATAGTAGAGGACCGTGAACAACGTATCGTGGTCGTTGGTAGTGGACATTTTCTGGCTAATACCTATTTGGGTAATGGCAATAATTTGGATTTTGGCATTAATCTGATTAACTGGCTTGCTGGTGATGAAAATCTGATTGCTATTCAACCGCGCGCAACGCATGATCGTAGTTTGGTCTTAAGCGAATCAATGCTTACGGTATTGGTGGTTGGTTTCCTTATTGTGCTGCCATTATTGTTTCTGGTGAGTGGAATCTATATCTGGTGGCGTCGAAACAGGTAAAGAATCCACATGATAATATATTGTGTGTTCAGAATCTGATTATATTGATCCAGCTGTTGCCTTTTAGCATTGTCTTATCTTAAGCCTCAGTTGCAAAATAGATAGCAATACGAAATAACTCTCCTTTTGTTGCAAGTGACGCAGACTATTCATATTGTGGAATGAGAAGCAGATATAGTGCTAAAGAAAGGAGGAGATGATGGTTGGTGCCTGACTGCGCCTTCTCAGACTAAGTAAAATGAGATGATTCTGGATTACTTTGAGTTTGGTAGCTTTAACGCTAATCAACAAGACAACAAGATGGAAAATGGAATGTAGCTTAACAACATCCAGCAAACGCTTACTTACAACGAAATTAATCGCGGGTTAAAATATATCAATCGACTGCCGCAACTGAACGTGTATTAACTTGGAATAAAGATCTGGATGATGCAGATGAAATGAGAATAAATACACAAGCAATTAGATTGGAAATCCGAAAGAATACTTGATATATATTGATGAAGAGATCAATTATTATTTTTCCATTGCTCCAGGCAAGCGATTAATTCTTATGACACAAAATAGAATCATCATAAATTTTTAGATAATTGATGCCTGAATTACCTGAAGTAGAGATAACGCGGCGCGGTATTACACCTTATTTAGTTGGCCAGTGCATAGCCGGTGTAGTCATACGGAATCCAAATTTACGTTGGCCAATACCGACTGATTTGACAAAAATACTGGTCGGTTTGAAAATTCATGCTATTACACGCCGCGCTAAGTATCTTTTATTTGACTGTGGCACCGGTACTTTAATTCTGCATTTGGGTATGTCTGGAAGCTTGCGATTACAATCTGCAGCCATCCATCAGTCTTCGTATTTGCCGCAGAAGCATGATCATTTTGATTTGATTATGGATAACGGTACCATTCTACGCTTAAGGGATCCGCGTCGTTTTGGCGCAGTTCTATGGGAAACGGGAGAAATAGCAAGCCATCGACTATTCATGAATCTTGGGCCTGAACCGTTCACTACAGCCTTTAGTGAAGATTTGTTGTATAAAAAAACACGGGGCTGTCGCACCAGTATCAAGGAAATGTTAATGAATAATCGGATGGTTGTGGGGGTCGGTAATATTTATGCAAATGAGGCCTTGTTTCGAGCGGGGATTAATCCCAAAACTGCTGTGGGCAGAGTGGGAATAAATCGTTATAGGAAATTAACGCAAGAAGTAAAAGAAGTATTGAGGCTGGCGATTGAAACAGGTGGCAGTAGCTTGCGTGATTTCGTCGATCATAATGGCAATACAGGTTATTTCCAACAACAATATTATGTATATGGCCGGACTGGACAAGCATGCCGGAAATGTGAGACAACTATTAAACAGATAAAGCAAGGACAGCGTTCCAGTTTTTATTGCTCAAAATGTCAGCGATGAGTGATGCAGAATTGCTACGCAATATCCATGATCACAGGCTTTTTATTAACGGCGGTAACTAAATGAAGATAACTTTTATTGGTGGCGGGAATATGGCTTCTGCTTTAATCAGTGGATTATTGCAGCAGGGCTATTCTGCTTCACAACTTTGTGTCGTGGAAATAAATGATGAGAGTAGGAAGAAAATAGCAGATGAATTTAATATATCAGTGACGGCAGAACTTGACGTAGGTATTGCTGATAGTGATGTTGTTCTGCTATCAATAAAGCCGCAACAGCTTTTTGAGTTAACAAGACAGTTAACACCGTTACTCAAGGATCATTTGATTATTTCTATTGCTGCCGGTATTCGTACTACTGATATTGTGCGTTGGTTAGGTGGATATGGTCGCGTGATACGTGCTATGCCTAACACTCCTGCGCTGGTTCGCTTGGGTGTAACAGGTCTTTTTGCCCCCTCTGCTATAGAAACACGGGATAAGGAAAATGCAGAAATGATATTGGCTGCTGTGGGTTCTGTTGTTTGGGTAGAGGAGGAGGAGATGTTGCATGGTGTCACCGCTATTTCCGGCAGTGGTCCTGCCTATATATTCTATTTTATTGAATCCATGCAACAGGCGGGAATGGAACTCGGTTTGACAGCCGGGCAGGCTAGGGAGTTAACTTTACAGACTTTTTTTGGTGCGACCAAATTGGCAGATCAAAGTAGAGAGGATGTGGCTGTTTTGCGTGCCCGGGTTACCTCAAAAAACGGCACTACTGAACGCGCAATACAAACTATGGAGAAGAATGGCATTAAGTCCGGAATTATACGTGCTGTTCATGCTGCAAGTGAACGCTCACAGGAACTGAGTGACGAATTTAGTAAAAAATAGGCTTTAAACGTCAAATTATAGTTCATTTGGGAAACGATATGTCCAATCAGATTTTAATTTTTCTTCTGGATACAGTGCTGGGTTTATTTTCTTTAGCGTTGTTGTTACGTTTTTATCTGCAATTGTTACGTATACCCTCTTATAGCTCGCTATCTAGCTTTCTTATTGCGATTACCGATTTTATTGTGCGTCCCACCCGCCGATTGATTCCCGGTTTGGGTGGTATGGATCTGTCTACATTATTACTGGCCTGGTTGTCGCAATGTATTATCGTGACAAGTATCTATGTACTACAGGGCGGTAATCTGGGCGCTAATATCGGAAGCACATTCAGTATAATGGCGTTATTAGCTTTGGTGGAAATCATTAAGATGACGCTTTACATTGTGTTGGTGATGATAATACTGCAGGCAGTATTATCTTGGGTTAATCCACGGAGCCTATTAGCACCCATTTTGGATGGTTTTACTCGACCATTCTTAGATATCTTCCGGAAATATATTCCACCGATTGCCAATATTGATCTATCACCGCTATTTGCATTGATTGTTATTCAGTTGCTGTTGATCGTAGTGGGTAACACGCAACTGGAAATTTATACCACCTTATTCTGATAGACCCAATGAGCTGGTATCGCAGTGGTAACGCTAATAATTTTTTTTTAACATTACATGTACAAACGGGAGCAAGGTGTACTGAAGTGGTAGGATTACATGGTAGAGCCTTGAGAATAAAACTGGCTGCACCACCAGTGGAAGGTAAAGCGAATGTGGCGTTACTGAAATTTCTTGCTAAGAATTTTAATGTACCATTGTGTCAGGTAATTCTGAAACAGGGTCATAAATCTCGTCATAAAGTGATTGAAATTCAACAGCCTGCTCATGAACCCAGTGTTTTGTTCAAATAAATAATGAATTTGATTATAGTGGGCGAGGATATTAAACCTGTCGTGTACTGCAAATAATTTCGTATGTTTCAATTTATAGGAAGGAATGTTATGGAATTAATTCTATGGCGCCATGCCGAGGCTGAGGATGGGGTGCCCGATACAGCACGCAAACTTACTAATAAGGGATTGAACCAAGCTAGAAATATGGCTGATTGGCTTAAATCAAGATTGCCGGAAGATACACGTGTTATTGTCAGTCCTACTCAGCGTACTCAACAAACCGCAATGGCATTCAAAAATAATTTTGAGACGATGAGTGAGATTGGCCCGGGTGCTGATGCAGGTATGATTCTTACTATCGCTGATTGGCCTCATGCAGATAAGACTGTTTTAATCGTGGGTCATCAGCCCACGTTGGGAGAGACAGCCGCTTTATTAATGTCAAACAAAAGTATGAACGTGAGTTTCAAGAAGGGTGCGATATGGTGGTTTAGTTATAAATCCAGACAGGGTATTGCTCAAACTGTATTGCGCACAGTCATCTCTCCTGAAATGTTATGAGCTATCAATAATATTGATATAATGGCGGTAAGGTATTTTGCCATCTCCTTCTAGAAACATTGGCTAAGGTATGCCTCGCTTAATTCTGTTTAATAAACCTTATGGTGTAGTCTGTCAGTTTTCAGCCCAGACTGGTCATCAATCTTTAAAAGATTTTATTTCCCTACCTGATTTTTATCCGGCTGGAAGACTGGATGCAGATAGTGAGGGACTGGTATTACTGACGGATGATGGTAAATTACAGAGCAGAATCAGTGATCCAAGATATAAATTGCCTAAAACGTATTGGGTGCAGGTAGAAGGCTTGTTAAACCAGGCCGCATTAAGAAAATTGCGTCAGGGAGTCGCCTTAAAGGATTTTAAGACAAAACCTGCTCAATCGTGTTTGATGAGTCAACCGGATGACCTTTGGCCACGTATTCCACCCATTCGTTCTCGTAAGAATATTCCAACATCCTGGATGGAACTTATACTTGCTGAAGGTAAGAACCGCCAGGTACGGCGTATGACAGCAGCCGTATTTTTTCCTACATTGCGGTTGATTCGTTATGCTATTGGCCAATATACGTTGCAGGGTCTTGCACCCGGTGAATGGCGTATGCAAGATCATTTATTCTGAAATATATGGGAAACGGAACTATTTTCAGTTTTGCATTCTCATAGACATGTATTTCTGGAGTTAAGTGGGGTCCGGTATTAGATATATATTGACTCATAAGAAACAATAAGAGATTGATTTATTGGGATAGAGATAAATCCTGTTAAATGAATCCAGCGGTATGGCAAGACTAAACTTCTTGAGAGTGGATGAGAAAACCAATTGGCTTGCTTGAGAAATGAAGCAGAGGTTTGACTATTTTTTATGAATGGCTTGGAATGATGTAAACAGGAGACTTATAATTGTTGGTTTAAAAAAATGTATGTATTTTGTTAACAGAATTTCTTGACTATGCATTAGTTTACCTTTAAATTTGGATACGCCTATCTCTTTTTAGAGGTTTTTTAGAAGGATTTTAATTAAATGATTTCAGAATTTCTTGATTTAATTTCAGGAGTTATCGATTTACCCTGGTGGGGGTACATCGTTGTTATGTTGATTTTTACACATATTACAATTGCTAGTATAACTATTTATTTGCATCGTCATTCTGCACATAGAGCATTAGAGCTGCATGCTATTCCGAGTCATTTTTTTCGTTTCTGGTTATGGTTAACCACGGGTATGGTTACTAAGGAATGGACAGCGGTTCACCGTAAGCATCATGCAAAGTGTGAAACAGAAGAGGATCCACATAGCCCAATAATTTACGGTATAAAGAAAGTCTTAAGCGAAGGGTCAGAACTGTATCGCATAGAATCCAAAAATAAAGAAACATTGGAAAGATATGGATATGGAACACCTGATGACTGGTTGGAACGTAATATTTATAGCAAGCGTAGTGTCGTGGGTGTTGCAAGCATGCTGATTATTGATGTTCTTTTGTTTGGTCCCATAGGGATCACCATATGGGCAGTTCAGATGATGTGGGCACCTATTACCGCTGCAGGTATTATCAATGGTGTTGGCCATTATTGGGGTTATCGTAATTTTCAGGCAGAAGATGCGAGTCGAAATATAGTTCCCTGGGGAATTTTAATCGGTGGTGAAGAGCTGCATAATAACCATCATGCGTATGCTACATCGGCACGCTTATCTAATAAATGGTATGAATTTGATATTGGCTGGATGTATATTCGTATTTTAGAAACAATGGGGCTGGCTAAGGTGAAAAAAATTGCACCTAAATTACGCCTTGATAAAGCTAAAACTCAGTGCGATATTGATACATTGCAGGCTGTTATTTCTCATCGCTACGAAGTACTTGCGAAATATACACAGTCACTTAAGGCGACATTTGCGAAAGAAATTGATGATTTGAAAGAAGCGGCAGTACACTATGGGATAGATCATCCCACGCTGAAACGTTGGGTATTGGCTGATTCTAAGACCTTGCAGGAGCATGAACGTGTTAAGCTGAATCAAGTTTTAAGTGAAGCAAAAACACTGGATAAGGTTTATACGATGCGCGATGAGCTTGCCACAATTTGGCAACGTTCTGCTGCATCTAAGGATGAATTGGTAAAACAGCTGGAGGATTGGTGTCGTCGCGCAGAGGAAAGTGGTATTGAGGTACTTAAAACTTTTTCTCAGAGATTACGATGTTATGCATAACGGATAGTTGAATAGAAATAAAAAAAGCCTGCTAATAACAGGCTTTTTTATTTCTATTTTAATTTTGTTTCTTTATATTTTACGTGCTTGCGTACAGTTGGATCAAATTTCATGATCTCTATTTTCTCTGGATTTGCACGTTTATTTTTAGTGGTTGTGTAGAAATGTCCTGTCCCGGCGGAGGATTCAAGCTTTATCTTTTCGCGCATAGTGATACTCCTTAACTTACCAAGTGACTGTGAATACTGATTGGGACTTTAGAGGTTTTATAGGTTTAGATGCTTTTACCTTGTAAACGCATTTTAGCCAATACAGCATCGATACCATTTTTATCTATTGTACGCAATGCAGCATTAGATAAACGCAAATTAATCCAACGATTTTCACTTCCTACCCAAAACTTGCGGTTCTGTAGATTAGGTAAAAAGCGTCGTTTGGTTTTGTTATTAGCGTGGGAAACGTGGTGGCCTGACATTGGTTTTTTGCCAGTAATTTCACATACTCGTGCCATAATACGTACTCCAGAATTCTGAAAAGGGCTTATTATATCCCGATTAAGAAGATTTCCCAAAATTAAATCAAACCTTGTTCTGCAAATGACATGGTAGATTCATTGCCAATAATAAAGTGATCCAGGACCTGTATATCAATTAATGCAAGTGCTTGTTTCAGCGACTGAGTTAAGGTTTTATCGGCATGGCTGGGTTCGGCTACGCCAGAAGGATGATTATGAGCAAAAATTATTGCGGCCGCATTATAATATAATGCGCGTTTAACTACTTCACGTGGATAAACGCTAGCTTGGGTAAGTGTGCCACTAAATAATTCTTCGGTAGCAATTGCACGGTTTCTGGCATCGAGGAAAATTCCTATGAAAACCTCATGTTGCTTATCTTTAAGACAAAGACGTAGAAAATCACGTACTAACTCGGGAGAATTCATAACATCTCCGCTCTTCAGCTCTTCTTTGAGAGCGCGACGTGCCATTTCCAATACCGCTTGAAGTTGTGCATATTTTGCGGCTCCCATTCCTGGTAATTGACAAAAAACATTTTGCTGTGCGGCGAACAGGCTAGTTAAATTACCAAAATGTAGCAATAGTTCTCTTGCAAGGTCCACCGCACTTTTGCCCGTAATGCCGGTGCGCAAGAATATTGCTAATAGTTCAGTATCTGAAAGGCTTGCTGCACCATTTATCAGGAGTTTTTCACGTGGACGTTCAGATTGAGGCCAGTCGGGTATAGCCATATGAGTAATGTTGCACTGTTGAGTTAAAAAAACACACAATATGTGAGCGAAAAAATAATTTATCATTTTCTATCAGTATTGAGATTGGTAATGATCAATTCTTTTGTAATACTACGGCATCCAATTCAGCAATATTGAATAGAATAAAGCGAAATATGTTTGCTAATACTCGTTAAACTATCCGTTGTTTAAAAAGAAAATGAATAATGCAGCTAACAGCATATCTATTATCAGCCTACTTTTAAAATTATGATGACCAATCCACCCATGCTTAAGGGTAAGCATTTATTGTTCGGAATCACCGGTGGCGTAGCTGCTTATAAGGCTGCAGAATTGGCACGACTATTGGTGCAGAGTGGTATAGATGTACAAACAGTAATGACTGAATCGGCTTGTCGTTTTGTTGGTCCAGTGACACTGCAATCGTTGACGGGTAAGCCGGTATTTACAGATTTATGGGCAACCAATATAACTGACAATATGGCGCATATTAATCTTTCGCGGAATGCGGATGCTATTCTGATTGCACCCGCCAGCGCAAATTTTATCGCTAAATTAGCGCATGGATTGGCTGATGATTTATTAGCAACACTGTGTCTTGCTCGTGATTGTCCATTGATAATCGCGCCTGCTATGAATCGACAAATGTGGGAAAACTCAGCTACTCAGCGTAATCTTGCATTATTGCAATGCGCGGGCGTGACAATAGTGGGTCCTGCTGCCGGTGAACAAGCTTGTGGTGAAGTAGGTATGGGCCGTATGCTTGAAGTATATGAGTTGCTAGAAGCGGTACAGATTGCATTATTACCGGGCCTGTTGAAAGATAAGCATGTTCTGGTTACCGCAGGCCCCACTTACGAAGCTATTGATGCCATACGGGGTATTACTAATTTAAGTTCTGGGAGAATGGGCTATGCAGTAACCCGTGCTGCACTAGAGGCAGGTGCCAAGGTTACTCTAATTTCCGGGCCGACATGCCTCTCTCCTCCGGCATTCGCTAAATTGATCAGCGTAGTGAGTGCGAGAGATATGTTTAATGCGGTGAAAAAAGAAATACTGGATACAGATATTTTTATCAGTGTTGCAGCAGTAGCCGATTATCGCGTGGTTAAAGCGAGAAAACAAAAAATAAAGAAAACAAATGAGAATTTTATGCTGGAGCTTACACCGAATCCGGATATTTTAATGTATGTGGCAAATTTGCCAACCGCTCCCTTTTGTGTCGGGTTCGCAGCAGAAACAGAAGACCTGGAAAAAAATGCGGAAATTAAGCGTCACAAAAAGAAATTGCCGCTGCTTGTTGCCAATTTGGCTCAGAAAGCCATAGGTTCGGACGAAAGCGCCTTGATCCTATTTGATGACGAAGGTAAGTATTATTTGTCACAAGCGCCCAAAGTCGATCAGGCACGCCATTTAATTCAGCATATCGCACAATTATATGAAAAACAGAAATCCAAAGATATTACACATGAAAAAAATTGACATAAAAATTCTTGACTCACGTCTGAATGACCAGCTTCCAGCTTATGCTACTCCCGGTTCTGCCGGGTTAGACTTAAGAGCTTGTATTGATCAGCCCGTTACTATAGAGCCAGGAGAAACGAATCTGATTCCAACGGGTATTGCAATTCATCTTGCTGATCCCAATTTCGTAGGGATGATATTGCCACGCTCTGGATTAGGTCATAAGTCTGGAATTGTACTGGGAAATCTGGTGGGTCTGATTGATTCAGATTATCAGGGACAAATACTTATTTCATGCTGGAATCGTGGACAAAATTCATTTCGGCTGAACCCACTGGAGCGTATTGCACAGCTCGTCATTGTGCCTGTCGTACAGGTAGATTTTAATGTGGTTGATGATTTTAATCAAAGTTGTCGAGGTGATAGCGGTTTTGGCAGCACTGGCCGGCACTGATGCATCTATTTGTTATCCTTTCTGTTTTATTATTGACAGCATCGTTAAGTGCCAGCACATCCAGACCTCTTACTGTTCCTCTGAAGATATCTAACCATACATTTTTTGCAGAAATTGCTAATACGCAGTTATCTCGTGCAAAAGGATTAATGTATCGCGAGTCGCTGGATGAGAATAGCGGCATGCTGTTTGTATTTCCGAAGGCGGGTTATTATGGTATGTGGATGCTGAATACTTATATCCCATTGAGTGTGGCTTTTGTGAGCGAAAATGGCATTATTCTCAATATCGTAGATATGATTCCCCAGACTCAGACAGCCCATAATTCTGCGGGTATGGCTAAATATGCGCTTGAAATGAATCTGGATTGGTTCGCAGCAAGAAAAATTAAGGCAGGCATGCAGATTATCGGAGTGGAGCAGATATCAGCAGAAAACTAGCCTGCATTCTCTAATCAGGAATTAAATTAGATTGAATGGGATATGGTTCTATCCTAATCGTGGAAGCATTCCCTTTAATCCTCGCATCATTTTTGTCATGCCACCTTTATTCATCATTTTCATCATTTTTCTGGCCTGCTCAAATTGTGATAGCAGACGATTGACTTCTTGAACGGTCACACCCGAGCCTGCAGCGATACGTCGCTTACGGGATGCTTTTAAAATTTCTGGCTTGGCACGTTCTTGTCGTGTCATAGCATTGATGATACCTTCAGTACGAGAAATAACCTTATCATCTACTTTTACATTTTGTGCCGCTTGGCTTAGTTGTGCGGGTAATTTGTCCATCATTGCGGTTATGCCGCCCATTTTCTTCATTTGTTGAAATTGCATTTTGAAATCGTCCAGGTCAAATCCTTTGCCCGATTTCATTTTCTTCATCAGCTTTTCAGCTTCACGTTGATCTGTGCTGCGTTGAGCTTCTTCGATCAAGCCAAGAACGTCACCCATACCCAGAATGCGTGAGGCCATACGATCAGGATGAAAAGCTTCTAAACCGGTGAGTTTTTCAGCTATACCGGTAAATTTAATCGGTTTTCCAGTGATATGTTGAACGGATAAGGCCGCACCTCCGCGCGCATCACCATCAAGTTTAGTTAGAATAATACCAGTCAGGGGGAGCGCATCAGCAAAGGCTTTGGCAGTGTTAACGGCATCTTGTCCCTGCATGGCATCTACAACAAATAGAGTTTCAATAGGTTGCAGCAATGTTTCTAATTGACTGATTTCCTGCATCATTACATCATCGATACCGAGTCGCCCGGCGGTATCTACAATCATGACATCATGATGGTGTCTGCGAGCATAATCCAGTGCCGCAGTTGCAATTTCATTTGGTTTTTGTCCGGTTTTTACTGGAAAGAAATCTGAGTTAACCTGTTCCGCCAACAGTTCTAATTGATGAATTGCAGCGGGACGATAAATATCACAAGAAACCAGCAATACTTTTTTCTTTTTTTGCTCCATCAACCATTTGGCTAATTTTCCGCTGCTGGTAGTTTTACCCGCACCTTGTAATCCGGCCATGAGAATAACGGCAGGGGGCACCGTGGAGAGATTAATGTCAGATTTTTCTCTGCCCATAATTGAGATAAGTTCTTGGTGTACTACACCTACTAGCGCCTGTCCAGGTGTAAGGCTATTCATGACTTCGTGGCCAACTGCTTTTTCCTTGACACGAGCAATAAAATCCTTGATGACCGGTAAAGCCACATCAGCCTCCAATAATGCTAGGCGAATTTCTCGTAGTGCTTTCTGGATATTGCTCTCGGTTAGCCTTGTTTCTCCGCGTAATGTTTTGATAACGCCAGATAATTTTCCAGTCAGATTGTCAAACATGCTTAAAGCCTCATAAAATAGATTGGGACGTAATACTATTAGAAATCAAAATTCACGAAATATTTGGGTTAGCACTTTGAATTTATTAAGGTGCCATGTAGACTAACCAAATATTTCTGCTTTTTATAGTGTTAATATTAATGCTCAGTATTCTAACTTATCTTACGGCTTCCTTGCTGTATACACTGGTCGGCTGGTATTTCTGGCGAAGCAGGTGGAATATCGCCGTTTCATCTGCTACGAGTCGGAAAGGCGGAGTAGTGGCGATTATGTGGGAGCGTTATGCCATGCTTGCACCACTAGTGTTGCACGCTATTACGCTTTATCAATCTATGTTTATAGGCACAGGATTAAGTTTTGGTGTTGGTAGTGCAATTTCCTCTATCGTATGGCTCACTGCATTCATTTACTGGTTCTCGAGATTTTTTAATCGCATGGAGGGATTGCAGACATTAATCGCCTCATTGGCCTTTGTCGCTGCTATAGTCGTATTACTGCCCTTAATATTTCCTTCGTTTCGTCCTTTGGATAACACCGAATTACCTGCGTTTAGAGCGCATATGCTTGTTGCAATGATGGCATACAGTTTGCTGACTATCGCAGCGCTACATGCATTGCTAATGACAGTAGTGGAACGTCATTTGCACCATCCTGCCCCTCCTTCCATCTTAACTAAGCTGCCGCCTTTGTTAACGATGGAAAAATTGCTGTTTCGTATTATCTGGGCAGGATTTGTGTTACTTACACTAACGCTTCTTAGTGGTGTCGTTTTTTCTAAAGAAGTATTTGGCCAATCACTTACATTCTCACATAAAACTTTGTTTGGTTTTATTTCCTGGGGTGTATTTGCTGCATTATTAGCCGGCAGAGAGCTTTATGGCTGGAGAGGAAAAATAGCTGTCCGCTGGACACTCGCTGGTTTCATCGCATTACTGCTCGCTTATATCGGAAGTAAATTCGTATTGGAGATTATATTAAACCGATAACAACTTTTTTATCTTAACTTCTGGAAAATCCCGCCCTTAAGACCGGGGATAGATAGGGAGTCAGCTTCGCTGATACTAAAGCCTGTTTTTCACCTATTTCTGTTAAATGTTAAAGTGTGTTAATGGAGATTAAGCGCGCATACAAATTCAGGCTTTACCCGACTTTTGAGCAAGAAGCTATTCTGGCTCAAACATTCGGGTGCGCTCGGTTTGTCTATAATCGCATGTTGTGTATTCGCTCTGATGTTGGGTATACCGAGAAAAAAAGAATCGGATATCATGCTACCTCCTCTTTGTTGACTGAGTTAAAAAGAGGGCCTGAATTTGAATGGTTGCACAAAGTTTTCAGTGTTCCTGTGCAGCAATCTCTCCGCCACCTGCAAACGGCATTCGGTAATTTCTTTGCCAAACGAGCCGAATATCCGTTATTTAAGCGCAAGCATGACAAGCAATCGGCTGAATACACGTCCAGCGCTTTCAAGTGGGACGGTAAGTCTCCAAAGCTGGCAAAGATGAAAGATCTATTGAATATCAGATGGTCGCGCACCCCTCCTGAGGCAGCAAAACTAACCGCTGCAACGGTCTCTAAAGGCTCAGCAGGTCGATACCCCGTTTCCATGCTTTGCGACGACGCTGCTGCGTTAAAACCAAAGGCTAGCGGTAAAATCAAGATTGACTTAGGATTAACGCACTTCGCTATTCTTTCTACGGGCGAGAGCTTATGGGTATTAACCGATGGTATTCAAGCAACAAACGCTGTTCGGGATGTGGGCATACTGTAAACGAGATGCCTTTGAATCTGCGCGAATGGATTTGTCCAGAATGCGGATCAATCCATGATCGAGACATCAACGCAGCGCGTAATTTTTTGGCCGCTGGACTGGCGGTGCCAGCCCTTGGAGAATCTGTAAGCCCTGTTTGCATCAAGGTGCGTCCGGGTTGGATTCGTTGAATTGAGAATCTCCTTCGTTTACAGAGGGGCAGTCAATTGAATTGCTAATTTAAGCACTTAAACAAATGGTCTTGGACTGAGAGAATAATTCAATATGAAAATATTGCGTGGAAGAGCACTTCTGGATGATCCAGCACAAACAAAATCAACTGCATTTACGCGTGATGAGCGTGATAAATACGGATTACGCGGATTATTGCCTTATGATATCGCCGATGTTGAAAAACAAAAGGAGCGCGTGTTAGGTAATATACGTCGTCAAAGTAGTGATATCGAGAAATATATTTTTCTCATTACTTTATTGGAACGAAATCAACGTCTTTTCTATCGAACCATGATTGATCATATAGAAGAGATCATGCCGTTGATCTACACGCCAACGGTAGGTGAAGCATGTAAAGAATTTGCACATATTTTTAGAAAACCACAGGGTCTTTATATTACGCCTGAAGACCGCGGTGATATAAAACTGCTATTGGGTAATTGGCCTGAAACTGATATCCGAATTATTGTCGTGACAGATGGAGAACGTATTCTGGGTCTCGGTGATCTGGGTGCGAATGGCATGGGGATTCCAATCGGAAAAATTGCATTATATATTGCTTGTGCTGGAATTCATCCTGCTCAATGCATGCCAGTTATGCTGGATGTAGGCACCAATAATGTCCCGTTGCGTGAAGATCCTTTGTATTTGGGCTATCCTTTTCCACGCATTAATGGGGTTGCTTATCAATCACTCGTTGATGAGTTTGTGAAGGCAGTTCAACTTCTGTTTCCTAATGCATTAATTCAATTTGAAGATTTTCTTGCACCAAATGCCTTTGAATTTCTGGATCGTTACGGGAAACAGGTTCGCTGTTTTAATGATGATATTCAAGGGACGGCTGCAGTTACACTCGCTGGCGTTTACACCTCATGCCGTATTACCCAAAAAAAGTTTTCAGATTTGACAATTATGTTTCTTGGCGCCGGTTCTGCTGCAGGTGGCATTGCGGAACTCATGGTCGATGCCTTTTGTGCAGCGGGGCTGAATAAAAAGGAAGCACAGGCGCGTCTTTGGTTTGTAGACAGAAAAGGCCTTGTTGTAGCCAATCGGGAAGGTATAAAGCCACGTATCGAACCATTCGCGCATGAATACGGGAAATATAATTTTCTTGATGCAATCGGCAGTATAAAACCGGATGTTCTGATTGGTGCTACGGGTGTTGCTGGGACATTTACTGAAGATATTGTACGCAGGATGGCTGAGATTAATGAGCGTCCTGTTATTATTGCGCTATCGAATCCGACTTCCCATACAGAGTGTACTGCGATAGATGCTTATACATGGAGCGATGGGCGCGCCATTTTTGCCAGTGGAAGTCCCTTTAAGGCGGTACAGCTTGGAGAGAAATTATTTAAACCAGCGCAAGGTAACAATGCGTATATATTCCCTGGTGTTGGTCTGGGCGTGCAGGCCTGCGCGGCGCGCCTTGTTACTCAAAGCATGTTTTTGGCTGCAGCAGAAGCACTTGCCAATATCGTTTCAGAAGAAGAAATTAGCGTAGGGGCCGTCTATCCTTCTCTGAAGCGAATCCGTGAAGTATCATACACAATAGCAGTGGCCGTGTGTCGCGTTGCATTAAGTGAAGGCTTGACTGAAATTGATTTGCCAGATGACTTGGAAACTTATGTAGCGTCGTTGATGTATCAACCTGATTATTGATAGTTGACCATTTACCCCTGTATTATTCTTTAGAATATGAAGACAGGGATTATTTTCAGTTGATCAGCTGTCTTGGGATCATCAGTTTCAGTTTGAGAAATTTTTGTCGGGTTCTCTGTGACGAGGTTATTACAAAGTAATAGAGACTGGATACGTAGTTGCGGTATCAATGATAAGAGGGCGAACATTGAGCCGCGCTGCGGAATAACCTGGAAAATATTTTCAATACAGATATATTATATCTTTTATCAAATGGCGCGTAAAACTTCGTCCTTCAGGGCGGAGATATAAGCGCACAGGCGAAGCCTGTTTAATGCGGTCTTTGCTGTTCTTGAATGTACTTGAGCGAGGACATCGCTTGTTAGCCTGTGGAGTTGAAACGTTAGTTTCGTCTAAGAAGCAGGAACCAGTAGGCAGTAGCAATACAAACCTACTCTTAACGGCTTAATAAGTCGCTAGGAATCCCCTTCGTTTAGGAAGGGGAGGATGTCAATTTCCCAACTTCAAACGGATATTAGAGATAATCAGCTTATTGAGTCGAGGCTTGGTCGCATTGGCGTAATTAGCGTTTCTTAATGAGACTTGGGTTGTTATCTAATCCAAAGTTATTTGCTAGCGTCACCCATGCTGGAAGCAGATTTCCTAGCGTGGATGAAATTGAGAATATCTGAGGTTTAATATAGGTTCTTACTGGTTTATTGACTTATTGAATCATGGCGGAAAGTATGGTGTACTGCTCTAAGTATATTCCATTTATCAATATTCTTCAATTAACCAGTAAGCTTCTGCTATAACGATAGCGGTGCCCGATTCAATAAGGGGTCATCTGAACAAGTTGATAATGCCATCAAGACCCACATGATTGATTGAATAAGTAGCTTGTTGCTGTACAATCGGTTTAGCATGATAGGCTATGCTGATACCAGCTTCTGCCAGCATGTTTAGATCATTAGCTCCATCTCCAACCGCGATGACCTGATCGCGTTTTAGCCCCAGTTCATCACGTATTTGTTTTAGCGCTTCAGCCTTTCCTTGTGCGCCGATAATCTCGCCCGCAACCTTTCCGGTTAATTTTTCATTCTCAATTTCAAGTGTATTAGCGATGGCATAATCCAGTTCCAACTGCGCTTTGATTCTATCGGTAAAAAATGTGAAACCGCCTGAAATAACCATTGTTTTGAGGCCGGCTATTTTTAGTTTTTGCAGCATTTCCTCTGCACCAGGACTCAGTTGCAAGCGCTCATCGTAAACCTTTTGTAGTGCATCTTGATGCAAACCCTGTAGTAGCTGCGTGCGACGCGTGAGGCTTTCAGCAAAACCAATATCGCCTTTCATGGTGCTGAGTGTAATCTCTGATACCTGGGGTTTGACGTTGCACATATCGGCGATTTCATCGATAGATTCTATTGCAAGGAGAGTTGAGTCCATATCGGTTGCAAACAAACCATAATGAGTCAGTGGCATGTCCTGTGCAATAAAAGCAAAATCAAGCTGGGCATCCGCGCAATATTCTGCGATACCTTGTTGTTGATTTGCCCCGACTAAACGGAAAGCCTGGCCCGTAATGCGTTCAATAGAGCTGGCATTGGAGAGTTTTGCTAGGTTTCTAAGATCATTGTTATGAATATCAAGACCCTGGATAATTAAGTTCATAGAATTCTCGTTAATTTATTATTTCATTCTTAAGTAGTGGATTCCATTCCACAATTTTATTTCTACCTGCATGCTTGGCAGAATAAAGTGCTAAATCAGCTGCTTTTAACATATCTTCATGACAGGCGAAACGTATGCCGTTATCCATATTGACTGCGACACCAATGGACACGGTTATGTTGATACAAGTGCCATTATCGAGTTTATGTGAGATTGCTGCAATACTGTCTTTTAATCGGGTGAGAAGTTTGATTGAGATGTCCAGTGTTGTGCCGGGTAGAATCAACGAAAACTCTTCGCCACCATACCGACTTAAAACATCATCCTGGCGAATCTGACCAAGAATTTTTCTTACAATTACAACGAGCAAGGTATCGCCTGCAACATGTCCGTGGGTGTCATTAACCTTTTTAAAGTAATCGATATCAATCATAGCAATCGTCAGTGGGAATGCATTTTCTTGTGAGAGATAGAATTCTTTCTGAAACATATTATTAAAAAATGATCGATTATGCGCACCTGTTAAACCATCACGTTGTGTTTTATCTTCTAGCTCACGCACTGTCGTTAAGGAGTGAATTGTCAGTAATTCTTTTGCTTGAGCTGTGATGCCGGCAATCTCAGTCGGATGATGGATTGTGATTTCAAATAACTCTGCAACAGAATGAATTTCCGTTTCCATAGTATCGATAATTTTTTTTAATTCCAAACTATCAATACCTAGCCAACGTTGTACAGCATTGGTAACGGTCGCTACATTTCCGGCTTTTTTAGGATCTAGAAAATAGTCTGCAATATAACCTGACGCAGCAACGCAATCAAATGATGTCGGCTTGGTTGCATTAGGGGCTGGTTGGTGATGACTTGCTAAGCATGCGATAGAAATATGATCGGGAATATGCCATTGCTTTAAAAGCAGGTAACCTATTTCGTCGTGTCCTGTGTCAAAAGTTTTACGTTCAGATTCTAACAATGCGTCGTGATCGGGCGCAGATAAGAAAACCGGCTTATATTCTTCTGGCATCATAACACTAAAAGCAAGAATGCCAATATCCTGTAACAATCCGGCAAGAAACAGATCATCCCATCCCTTTAACTTAAATTTTTCTCCAAGTATGCGGCTGGCCAGTGCCGATACAATCGAACGCCGCCAGAAATTGTTATTATCAAAAGGATGAAGATTCTCTTTTGAAGGCGTCATTAACGAACTTGTTAATGAAAATGAAAGCGCGATGATAATCACCGCATGCGTGCCAAGCGTACCGACAGCCTGACGAATATTATTTGATATGCGCCGTGATTTAAATAAAGGAGAATTAGCTATTTTGAGTATCTTTGCTGCGAGCGCTGGATCAAGTGAAATATAGTGACAAATTTGAGTGATATCAGCATCTGGCTTATTAGCTATCTCTAGAATCTTAATCGCAATCGTTGGTAAGCTGGGCAATGTTGTGCAAAAGCGTAATCGCTTTGTCAGAATGTCATTCACCATTTTGTCCTTTTTTTGAGTGTATAAAAAATGGTCTCCTCATATATTTTCATACATTCATTGTATTAGTGATTTTATTCACCTTGGTTAGCATGGATAAAACAGACGAATCAGCCAGACAGAATGTAATCGTCCTTTTTGAGTCTACAGATCTGTTAATTCTGGTGCAATGTTGTCGTTGTTAACAAAAGCTTGTTTTGACTTTAGATAAGTAGTCCGAGGATAATCGGCAGAAATATGATTTATATGAGATGGTTCGAAGTTTTTTTTTGAGAGAGGAGTGCGACGTGGATTTTGGAATAAAAGTGGGGACCCCTGAAAAACAATCTGGTGATTGTATGGTAATGGGCATATTTGAATCCAGAAAGCTAACTGATTCTACAGAAATCCTGGATACAATTACAGCAGGCTATGTTAGTGACATACTGCATACAGGTGATATGGATGGGAAAGCAAATACAACTCTGCTGTTGCATAACCTACCTAATACGCAGTGTAAGCGAGTGTTATTAGTAGGACTTGGTAAAGAACCGGTGCTCAGCGATAAAGCATATATTAATGTCATACATTCCGTTTTTGATGCATTGCATAAAACGGGTATTGCCGATACAGCGCTTTTCTTGACGGAGATTCCGGTAAAGGAGCGGACCATCGAATGGAAAATTTCCCAGATAGTTATCGCAGCAATGGGGAGTATTTATCAATTTGATCAGTTAAAAACTAAACTGAAAGAAAATAAACGGTGTTTACGTAAGGTTGTATTAAATATAACAGACCGTAAAAGTATTTCCGCAGGCAAGGAAGCACTACAACAAGGACTTGCAATCGCGCATGGCATGAATTTAGCAAAAGATCTGGGTAATCTTGCGCCGAATATATGCACGCCAACGTACCTTGCGAAGCAGGCTGCCGATATGGCTAAAACACATAAACTCAAAATTTCTGTATTGGAAGAGAAGGATATGGAGAAGCTGGGTATGGGGTCTTTATTGGCGGTCGCGCAGGGTAGTCATCAGCCAGCCAAATTGATCGTGCTGGAATACCGAGGAAAGGGAAAAACGGAAAAGCCGGTTGTATTGGTAGGTAAGGGGGTGACTTTTGATACTGGCGGTATTTCGTTAAAGCCGGCGGCAGATATGGATGAGATGAAGTATGATATGAGCGGTGCAGCGAGTGTGCTGGGTACGCTGACAGCCATAGCTGAAATGAAACTGCCCATCAATGTAGTGGGTATTATTCCAGCAACTGAAAATATGCCGGGGGGGAATGCAATCAAACCGGGTGATGTTGTGACCAGCTTGTCTGGTCAGACTATTGAAATTCTGAATACGGATGCAGAAGGGCGTTTGATTTTATGTGATGCACTGACCTACGCAGAACGTTTTAAGCCGCAAGTTGTGATTGATATTGCGACCTTAACCGGGGCATGTGTGGTCGCGCTTGGCAATGTAACAACAGGTCTGCTTAGTAACGACGATAAATTAGCACAGGAATTATTGCTTGCGGGAGAACAATCTTCTGATCGTGCCTGGCAATTACCATTATGGGATGACTATCAGGATTTATTGAAAAGTAATTTTGCTGATATTGCTAATATCGGTGGCCGTACCGCCGGCACCATTACCGCAGCGTGTTTCTTGTCGCGCTTTACTGATAAATATCACTGGGCACATTTGGATATAGCGGGCACTGCCTGGAAATCTGGTAAAGAAAAAGGATCTACGGGGCGCCCGGTACCATTACTCACACAGTATTTGATCGCACGAGCCAGGAAATCAGATTAAAAACGAACCTGAACATGCGATACTGTCGCGTCTTATTGTATTCTCTGTTCTGATGCGCCTGTTTTGCTTGTGATTAATTAATGACTCAAATCTATTTCTATTCAGGTGCGGCCGATAAGTTGCATACTGCTTGTCGGCTTTGTGCCAAAGCACTGGAACAAGGTTTTAAGGTGATGATTTATACGCTGGATACAGAGATTGTTGAACAGCTTAATCGATTACTCTGGACTTTCTCCCCAATAAGTTTTATTCCACATTGCCATACAACCGATGATTTGGCTGATGTGACTCCAGTCCTGCTTGGTTGCAACATAGAGCAAGTGACGCATAATGATGTGCTGCTGAACTTACATGACGAGCTTCCGCCTTCTTTTGATCGATTTCAACGATTAATTGAGATTGTTGGGACCGATGAACATGATAGGATGGCGGCGCGGAAGCGTTTCCACTTCTACCGGAAAGCGGGGTATGAAATCCATCACCACAAACTTGAGAGGAAGATAAGCGAATGTTACCTGTATTCCGAATAGTTTTATTTCCATGATGGACGATAATAAAACTGTGGAAGATTCCGACGAAGACAGGATTCTGACAAAGTTGAATGGATTGCTGAGTAAATATCAAAGACAGCATCGTTCGATCATGAATACCAGGGAAGCTACATCATCTATTCCGGATTTGATTCATGCGAATGTGTCGCGGGGAAACGTACCAAAAGCAGCACCTGATAAGATACCTTTGCTGACAGAGAAAGTAATGCTGCGCCCGTTAATTGCGCCGCATCTAACTGAGAATTCACCGCCATTACGATCTATTCTGGATGCCGCGCTGAAGGAAGCAAATATCGCTATGAATGTTGTAGATCGTGGTGCATTAGTTCGAGCGCTGCATAAACATTTAATTCGTAAACCCGGATAATATTCTGTCTGTATATTTTTAGCTGGGCGAACGTGTGCTGGTCAAAAGAATCATCATCTTTCCAGATCAGATTAATCATTCCGATATTCATAGGGGCGTCATCCGTTATAATGATCAACTTATCAGTATCGTTTAATTAAAGCCTTAATTCCATGGAACTCGCAAAAAGTTTTGATCCTAAGCTCATAGAAGATCGTTGGTATTCAATCTGGGAATCATCTGGTTATTTTAAACCGGAAACTACTGAGGTGAGTGCAGCGTACAGTATTATGCTGCCGCCGCCTAACGTGACGGGTACTTTACATATGGGGCATGCATTTCAACATACGCTGATGGATGCGTTAATCCGCTATCATCGAATGCTGGGCGATACGACATTATGGCAACCCGGAACGGATCACGCAGGCATTGCGACTCAAATTGTTGTTGAACGGCAATTAGATCAACAAGATATTAATCGACGTGATTTAGGACGAGAAGCATTTCTGGAACGCGTATGGCAATGGAAAGAAGAATCCGGATCTACCATTACTCGGCAAATGCGACGTATGGGAACTTCCTGTGATTGGTCACGTGAACGTTTTACCATGGATCCAGCATTATCGCGTGCAGTCACTGAGGTTTTTGTGCGGCTGTATCGTGAGGGGCTTATCTATCGTGGCAAGCGCCTGGTTAACTGGGACCCGGTGCTGCAAACTGCGGTCTCTGATTTGGAAGTGGTCTCAACAGAAGAAAATGGATTTCTCTGGCACATTCATTATCCGCTTGAACAAGAAGATGGCGTAAATATAGAGAAAACAGCAGGATTGATTGTGGCGACCACGCGCCCTGAAACCATGTTGGGAGATATAGCTGTCGCAGTACATCCGGAAGATATGCGCTATCAGCACATGATTGGCCGCCATGTTCGTCTGCCATTATGTGAGCGGAGCATACCCGTTATTGCGGATACTTATGTGGATCCGGCATTTGGCACGGGTTGCGTGAAAATCACACCTGCACATGATTTTAATGACTATCAGATGGGACAACGTCACCATCTTGTTCCGCTTAATATTTTTACATTGGATGGGAAAATTAATGATCTTGCACCCATTGAATACCAAGGCTTGGATCGGTTTGTTGCCAGAAAAAAAATTCTGGCTGATTTAGAAGCGCAAGGATTATTAACGGAGACTAAACCACATAAACTGACGGTGCCACGTGGTGATCGCACTCATGCAATCATCGAGCCGATGTTGACTGATCAATGGTATGTGGCTATGGAGGGTCTGGCGAAGCAGGGGCTCGAAGCCGTAGCTAATGGCGATATTAAATTTACACCAGACAATTGGAGCCACGTTTACAATCAATGGCTGGAAAATATTCAGGATTGGTGCGTTTCTCGACAATTGTGGTGGGGCCATCGTATTCCTGCGTGGTACGACGAAGATGGCAATATAACCGTTGCTCATGATTATGACGAAGCACGGAAACTGGCAGGTAGTGATGATCTTAAGCAAGATGAAGATGTGCTGGACACCTGGTTTTCCTCTGCACTATGGCCATTTTCAACATTGGGCTGGCCGGAGCAAACGCCTGAGCTTAAAACTTTCCTGCCCACATCGGTTCTGATTACAGGCTTTGATATTATATTTTTCTGGGTAGCGCGTATGGTGATGATGTCGCTGCATTTTACGGGCAAGATTCCATTTAAAGAAGTTTATATTACGGGTTTGATCCGTGATGCGGAAGGCCAGAAGATGAGCAAATCAAAGGGGAATGTGCTGGATCCACTGGATTTGATCGATGGCATCACACTGCCTGATTTGATTGCAAAACGGACGACTGGCCTGATGAATCCCCGGCAGGCTGAGTCCATTCATAAAAATACGGAGAAGCATTTCCCTGAGGGTATTGCAGCTTTTGGTACCGACGCCTTACGCTTTACATTTGCCAGTCTTGCTTCTCATGGCCGTGATATCAAATTTGATCTACAGCGATGCGAAGGCTATCGAAATTTCTGTAATAAGTTGTGGAATGCCACTCGCTACGTATTAATGAACTGTGAAGGAAAAGATGTGGGTTTAATCGATACCTTTCCATTAGAGTTTTCTGTTGCTGATAGATGGATGGTCAGTCGCTTGCAGCAGACAGAACAGGCGGTAGAGCAGGCGTTCAGTAACTTTCGTTTTGATTTGGCGGCGCGGGAAATTTATGAATTAGTGTGGGATGAATATTGTGATTGGTATGTAGAGTTTGCCAAAGTACAGCTGAATAGTCAGAATGAAGACATACAAAGGGCGACTCGACGTACCCTGGTACGGGTATTAGAAGCCACGCTTCGGCTTGCTCATCCTATTATTCCTTTTATCACTGAAGAACTGTGGCAAAAGATAGCACCGCTTGCTGGTAAAAATGGGGCAAGCATTATGTGTCAACCCTATCCCAAATTCGATTTGGCAAAACTGGATGAAAAGGCTATGGGGCATATTCTTCTTTTGAAGAATATTATTGATGCCTGCCGTACGTTACGTGGTGAAATGAATTTATCTCCAGCATTGAAAGTTCCACTACTGGCAGCAGGAGATCAGCAGGTTCTAACCGATTTTTCTCCGTATCTGCTGGCTTTGGCAAGGCTGTCAGATGTGGAAATTATGCAAGATGACCTGCCGAGTGCTGATGCGCCGGTTGCGATTGTGGGTGAATACCGATTAATGTTGAAAATTGAAGTGGATGTAGTTGCTGAGCGTGAACGATTAACAAAAGAAATTGCCCGTATTGAAACGGAAATTACTAAAGCGAATACGAAGCTTGCTAATCCAAATTTTATTCAGCGCGCGCCAGAAAAAGTAGTGGCACAAGAAAAAGAGCGGCTCGCCGGGTTTGAAGCGACACTGGAGAAATTGAATGAGCAACTACGCAAGTTGGGATAATAGGTAATTCAGCAACAGATAGCGTTTTATTGCGCTCAATGATTTATGTATGATTTTACATATTCACTCAATTGCGATTAAGTCCGCAGACAGGGTCTTTCCAGAATATAAAATATAATCTCTACATAACCCGTGCCATCAACGTGGCGTGTCATATTTTAACCAGCCTGGGTGGCGAGGTTAATTCTCGGAGAGGTAACGTAATTCTATTTGTATTCAGCTGTAATCGGATTCTGATTCTTGAGCCAAGAATAGCTTTCCTTTAATGAGATCGAATGGGTTTGTTTAGAATCCTGAGGGATCTACATCCAGTACCCAGCGAACGGGATGAGTGGATATGCTATTGAGTTTTCTATACCATTCGGCAAGAAATGCCTGGAGTTTCTTACGTGATGGGGATTGAACCAGCAAATGAGCACGCTCTAGTCCTTTTAATCGTATCATTGGCGCTGGAACAGGATCAAAAATCTCAATATTCTGGGATGCTTCTATCATGCCTGCTGCACTCGTGAGAAATGCCAGCGCCGTATGAATGTTATGGGCTTCAGCTCGTAATAATGCCTGATAAACAAATGGTGGAAGTGCTGCCTGCTTCCTTTCTGAGAGCAGTGTTTTTGCCAGTACATCATAATCATGTCGATGTAATGCATGATAGAGCGGGTGATTTGGGAATGCGGTTTGGATCAGCACTTTACCGGGAACAGCGGCACGCCCGGCCCGGCCTGCTACCTGCATGAGTTGTGCGAATAAACGTTCACTTGCCCGGAAATCGGTGCTGTATAGAGCAACATCTGAATTTAAAATACCCACGAGTGATAAATTGGGAAAATCATGTCCTTTGGCGAGGAGCTGAGTCCCTATCAGAATGTCTACTTGTTGTGCATGGATAGCCTTCAGGGCAGCATGCCAGGTACCTTTACGACGAATACTGTCCCGATCAATACGTAGAATTCGTGCATCTGGAAAATATGCCGACAGCGCTGCTTCCACCCGTTGTGTTCCATGGCCCAAAGGGACGATATTCTGATTGCCACATTGGAGACAAGCTCGTGGAAGGGGAGTCTGGTAACCGCAATGATGACAGCACAATTTTGTTTCGCTTAAATGGACGACCAGGCGGCTGGTACAGCGCTGGCAGGTTGCTATCCAGGTACATGAATTACAAAGCAGGACAGGGGCATAACCCCGCCGATTGATAAAAATCAGGCTTTGATGTTTCTGTGCGAGTGTGTTTCTCAATGCCAGAATCATTGGCTCAGATAGGCCATCCTTGATTTTATTGGTGCGAATATCAACACAGTGTACGATCGGTAGAACGGCGTTCTTTACTGCGCGTGATGACAGGCGCAGACTACGGTAACGGCCGATGGCTGCATTATAGTAGCTTTCTAATGAAGGGGTGGCAGAACCCAATATAATCGGTATATTTCCTTGCCTGGCACGGAATATGGCGATATCCCGTGCGGAATAGCGTAACCTGTCTTGTTGTTTAAACGAATTATCTTGCTCTTCATCGACAATAATCAAACCCATATCGGGCAATGGAGTGAATACAGCTAGACGTGTTCCGAGTATAATTCTGGCCTGTCCATTTTGTGCTTGCAACCAGGCGATTGCACGTTGGGTATCGTTGAGTCCGCTATGTAAGCTGACTAGTGGTGTGTTGGGAAATCGTGCCTGGAAAATAGCTTCCAGTTGTGGCGTTAAACTAATTTCGGGAATCAAAACCAGAGCTTGCTTCTCTTGCGATAGTACATGTGCGATTAACCGTAGATATACCTCGGTTTTGCCACTTCCCGTTATGCCCTGTAATAACCAGACATTAAATTCCCTGATTTCTGCTGTGATTGTACTGATCGCATTATTTTGTTCATCTGTAGGTATTGGCGTCGGAGTTGGCTGTACAGTTTCTGTAGGCGCTGGTATGGTTTCTACCCAACCGCACATGATAAATTCTTTTAGTAATTTTGATGTGCGTGGTGAAATTTGTTTTGCGTCTTGATTGTTGATCGTACCCGATTCTCTAAGTTGTGTGAGCAGGCGCCGTGTGACTGTGTTTCGAGTGGGAATGGAATGGATATCTACCGCGTACCCAATATCCGTCAGGCGAAATAAGGTATACGTTGTCTGTATTACTGGCTTAATAGGCTTATCGCCGCGCAACCTTCCGGGTAATCCATTGAGGACGATTCTGCCCAATGGATGATGATAATAACGACTGCAAAAATGAAAAATATCCAGTAATGCTGCTGGTAGAGGAGGAATATCTCGAAAAATATATTCAACTGCTTTAAGTTTATCGGCAACCATATGTGAATTCATATCGATTGCCATGATGACACCTGTCATCGATCGCTTTCCAAAGGGTACGCGTACACGTAGGCCAATATCCTGCATATTGACATTCGATGCTACATAGTCAAACAAGGTGTTTACGGGAATATTGAGCGCGACACGAATGATTGGCATATACATGAAAAGCGGGTGGCGAGCATATAAAGATCATAACAGCGGAGTTATCCGAGAATCACCTCCTTTCGATTTTGTGATATCACTGATATTGCCCCAATTATTAGAAATTCTAGAATTTCTAATAATCGGAACAATAATCAATTTTTATATTTTAAGTAAATTGGATTTATCTGGAGACCCGGTATAGTGTGAATTCCTTGTCCTGTTTATTCAGTGTGGCAAGATTACCCTCTGTATTGATAGTAAATGAAAGTGGTACGCCGCTTGTTTCTGAAAATCCAGCGCAGCCATTGGTATCATAGGAATAACTGCTTATGGTTAATGTTTTTGCACTCGTATCATAGTCGTATGAAGCAAATTCAACACCTGGCATACCACATTCTGATTGTTCCGATTGATGGGTTTCTCCTGTCGGATCAATTAGCATGAATTTCTTATTCGGAAAAAATAAAAGTGTTTTTGTTTTGATGGAATCCTGATCCAGGGCCCATGCGCCTACAATACCTGAGGAAATATTATCCATTTTGTTATAACGTTTTTCACTGACATCAGTGAGAATGGGCTCGTCGTCAGAACTGAGTACTATTGGGCTGGCAACATGAAAGAGTTCGCCAAAGAGGCTGCTCTGTTCTCTCTTTCTTTGTACCGTCACGATATCTGAAGTAATCAGTTCGAAGCCATCGGTATGAATGCGCCAGGTTGGGCGCGGGTGTGATAACCCGGCCTGAAGATTGGTATCAATCGTTGGAATACCGACAATCTTGAATCCTCTGGTATCAAAATCTAATACATTGGCAACACCGTATTCTACGCCTGCTTTAATGATTGTATTGCCACCACATACTCGATTTTCATCACAAGAATCATCTGGTGTGGCGACTCCTTGCAAATATTCGCCGCTATTATCGGTTGCTATGCGTATGACGCTTGCATTTTTATCATCATATTGTACCCAGATATTGGTGCTGAGCAGATTGAGACCTTGAGACAGAAAGTGGGCATTGGCTTCTTCGACGGTCTTGACGGCATTTTTGATGCCACCGGCTTCAAGAATGGTTTGTAATTTACTTGAATTCACAAATGTGGCCGGATCACTGTCAAGATTAACCGAGGTGCTGACTGCCGCTGCAGTATCAGCTAAAATGCTAATGCCGTTGGCAGGGTTACCATCCGAATCCAGGGATTGGAGCAAAACTAATAGATTTCGTAGTTTATTGTCATTGCCATCAGCAAGCGCTACGGGTGTCACAATAGGGGTTGCCTGGATGTTGGCCAGTGTCAGGTGCCCCAGTTTAAATTCGACGGTATCACCATGGTTATAATCATAAATGCCTTGATCGTTCGTAACACCTGTTTTACCAGAAGATGTCGTATAGGAAACACCGGAAATGAGGGCGTCTGTCAATATTCCTGTTGTGGGTCCGGTTGGCAACTCTCTGTTATTGGCGGGCTTGGTACTGTCGTCACAAGCGGCGAGGCCCATGATAAATGTGAAGGATAGTAAATATACCCAAGCGGCTTTTCTTGTCTTCTTGCTAAATTTCATTAAGATACTCTCTTCTTGTTTAATTGATTAATACAATCCTCATACAATTCAGTAGTTTTATGCTGATAACTTGCAGAAGCGTCATGATAACTTTATTACTACAAGAACTCTATTATAGCTAAGCTAATGTTTTTCCGTTTTTCATCTTATGGATATGGGTTTTATATTCCTGGTTTTTCATGTATTTTCTGCGGCTTATTTTTAACTACTCGGAAGATTATAAGTTGTTTATATGTCTAATATGGCTGAAATTTTACAATTGACGGAGACGTCAACACAGTTACCTATTGATTGGTATTTAAATCCTGAAATTCTTGAATTGGAAAAGCGTTTTCTGTTTGACCAGGGTCCCGGCTATATTGGTCATGAAGTCATGCTGCCCAATGTGGGCGATTATTATGTACCAGAATCGATGGGAGGGGCTAAAGTGCTGGTGCGTAATGAATGTGGTATTGAATTACTTTCCAATATTTGTCGTCATCGTCAATCTATTTTGCTAAACGGTCGTGGTAACGCTAAAAATATAGTGTGTCCAATCCATCGCTGGACTTATGCAATGAATGGTCAATTACTTGGTGCACCGTACTTTAAAGAGAACCCTTGTGCTGATCTTGCTAAAACACCGCTGCAAAACTGGAATGGTTTATTGTTTTCGGGTCGACGACGAGTTGCACACGATATGGCTAAGTTGAGTATGCAAAAAGATTTTGATTTTTCTGGTCATGTGCTGGATCGAATACAGATAGAGGAATACGAATGTAATTGGAAGACTTTTATTGAAGTATATCTTGAGGATTATCATGTTGATTCCTATCATCCGGGTTTGAGTAATTTTGTGAATACGGATGCACTGGAATGGGAATTTAATGATCACTATAGCGTACAAACGGTGGGGGTCAATAATGCCCGGCTTCAACGTGCCGGTACACCTGTGTATGCTAAATGGCAAGAGCAGGTTTTGCGTCAGAGCTCAGGTAAAATGCCACCATATGGTGCTATCTGGTTGCTTTATTATCCCAATATTATGCTGGAATGGTATCCGCATACACTGATCATCAGTACATTATTGCCAACAGGTATCGAACGTTGTACGAATGTGGTTGAATTCTATTATCCTGAAGATATTGCTTTATTTGAAAGGGAATTTGTCGAAGCAGAGCAGGCTGCTTATCAGGAAACAGCAATAGAGGATAATGAAATTTGTCGCCTCATTACTGCCGGTCGCCGCGCATTGTATGAGCAGAATATAAACGAAGCGGGACCTTATCAGCCTTCACTGGAAGCGGGCATGATTGATTTTCATCAATTCTTGCAACGGGAAATCGGGCCTCATATTGATTAAACAGAAAATCTGCCGGATTCTGGTTTTTCTGGTGCCTGCTACCGACCTCGTCAAGCACTTAAGAATAGGTGCCTAAGGCCTTGCCTGCTTTCTGAAATCGCCGTGAAATCAATCATTGTTATTGTATTCCGAAAAATCGTGTATTGCAGGGTGATTCACTGATGCGCTCGCTATGGATGCTGGTTGCCGGTTTTATGTTTGCTGGCATGGGTGTGTTCGTGAAGCTTGGCGCCAGCTATTTTACCAGTATCGAACTGGTGTTTTATCGTTCATTACTGGGTGTTTTTGTAACTTATCTGGCGATCCGTCATTATGATCTTGCTCTGACAACCGTGCATTGGAAAGTGCATTGCTGGCGTGGACTTTCTGGTCTCAGCGGGATGCTGTTGTTTTTTTATTGCATTACACAATTGCCGCTGGCTACCGCGATATCCCTGAACTATACCTGGCCACTTTTTCTTACCTTGCTCTCAACATTTGTTTTGAAAGAGCACCTTCACTGGTCCTTGATTGCGGCGATAACTTTAGGGTTTTTGGGTGTTATCTTACTGCTGCAACCGACCTTACAGGCGGATCATTGGCTTACGGGATTAGTGGGGCTGGCTTCTGGCCTTTTTGCTGCTATTGCATATATTAAGGTCAAACAGCTGAGTAATCTGGGTGAATCCAATTGGTGTATCGTTTTTTATTTCACTTTGATTTGTGCTCTTGTTACTGGTACGTGGTTGTTATTGACCAGGTTTAGTCCCGTTACACTACATAGCATGCTGCTGCTATTGGGGGTGGGTGCCACAGCAACATTGGGGCAGCTTGCATTGACACAGGCATATCGTACGGGAAAAATACTGGTCGTGGGTGCATTGGGCTATAGCACGGTATTATTTGCCAGTCTTTTGGGGATGTTGGTCTGGAACGAAATACTGCCGCTGCTGGCGTGGTCGGGCATGGGCTTGATTGTGTTGGGTGGGTTCTTGAGTGGTTATTTGAGTCATCGAATTGTATCGGTAGCGGGGCGCGGATAATTTCAAGTATGATAGGAAACATATAAAGAGTTTGCGGCATTACATTGAATTATCTATGATGCACTTATTACTTTCTGAGGTGACCCTATGATTACTATTCAAACAATGGACAATCTGGTAATTGTTGCTGTGATTGGCGAGTTTACGTTGGCCGATTATAAGGAGTTTGAGGAACAGGTACTTTATAAGGCTCATTTTGATGGTCAAGTAAACGTATTGTTTGACTGGCGTGATATGGTGGATTACACGGTTGATGTCGCGTGGGAAGAAATCAAATTTATGCGCGAGCATGGGCGTGAATTTAATCGGGTAGCAGTGGTTACCGATGATCAGTGGCAAGCATGGAGTGCTTGGGTCTCTAATCTTTTTATCGAAGCAGATGTGCTGGTATTCAGTGATTACGACGAAGCAAAAGATTGGGTGTCAACTGACGAATAGTATATTAGCGTCGGCATTAATGAATCGCTTGGCGAAGAGCTTTGAGAACGGCTCTATCGATTTGCTCGATATTTGTTATGCTGGATCGTTCAAATTGCGAAAAAAATGAAATGGATGAATTTGCTTTAGCTAGAGTACTGCATGTTCTAGGCGTGGTATTGTGGATTGGTGGTGTTGCGATGGTAACGACCGTTCTACTGCCGATTGTGGCAAACATGAAGTCGCCATCTGAACGCACTGAATTTTTCGGACGTGTTGAAAACCGTTTTGCAGCACAGGCTCGTTATACTACTTTGCTTGTGGGTCTGAGTGGTTTTTACATGGTGTATATTCTTGACGCCTGGCATCGTTTTACTGAGTGGCACTACTGGTGGATGCACGCCATGGTATTGGTCTGGATAGTCTTTACTTTGATATTGTTTGTGTTGGAACCATTAGTATTGCGGCGTCAACTTAAAAGGCGTACACAAGATACACCGGAAAAAACATTTGCCCGGATTCAACGTATGCACTGGGCGCTATTAAGTCTGACTCTGATAACCATAGCCGGTGCGGTAGCTGGCAGCCATGGCTGGTTATGGTTTGGGGAACGATTATGAGCTACACGATACTAAAGCTGATTCATATCAGCAGCGTAATAGTGAGTTATTTTCTATTTTCTCTGCGTGGAATCTGGATGATACGGGATGCTGCCAACTTACAGCAGCGCTGGGTGAAAATCCTGCCTCATGTTGTAGATACGGTTTTACTGAGTAGCGCCATTGTACTGGCCATTACTATTCAGCAGAATCCACTCAGTGATTCTTGGCTAGCGGCCAAAGTTATCGGATTGCTGCTCTATATCAGCTTGGGCATGATAGCGTTGAGATTCGGTAAAACGCGACGGGTAAAAGTGGTAGCATGGATTGCTGCCCAGTTTGTTTTTCTTTACATCGTACTGGTTGCGCTGACTAAGAGTCCGGTATTGCATCTACTGTAACGTATTCATTGTACTAATTGCCATCCAGTCGCAATGAAGCCGGCGTAAAAATATAATTGAATTTGATACATCAGTGAAGCGTGAAATCCTTAATTTGTACTATAAACGATAACTTGATCAATCATCCACAGCCTAGATTAGAAATGGCTCGACCAGATCAAGCGGGTGATATATGTGATTTAATCAATTTATCCTATCGAGGTGAAATGGGTTGGACTAGAGAGACGCATATTGTTCAGGGAAACAGAACTCACCTTGGTGAAATAGTGACAGCTATGAATAATCCCGATGTGTATTTATTTGTCGTCAAGCAGAATGAGCGTGTGATTGCATGTATCTGCGTCGAGAAAGAAGAAAACGGAGCATATATCGGTTTATTCTCGGTTCATCCGGATTTGCAAGGAAAAGGAATAGGTAAAAGTGTTTTGCAGCAAGCAGAAGACTATGCATTAGCCAAATTGGGCCATAGTAGATGTATCATGTTTGTTGTATCACAACGACCAGAACTGATTGCTTTTTATGAGCGCAGAGGATACATTCGTACGGGAAGGGTTGAAACCTACCCACTACACTTAAGTATTGGTATTCCACGTGTGAAGGGTTTGACGATTGAGTATCTGGAAAAGCAGATACAATGAGATATTACATAATAACCAGTCATTCTAGTTTGTATCTGGTTACTATAGTTGGCTGCTTTTTTAAATCCTACACGGCAATAAGAATGTCTTATTCCAGTTAACAACTCGGATGAGGAGGGTGTATAGTCATGCAACGCTTTATTCCTCATGAACGGTGTAAGTAATACCGTTAGCAGCAAGAACCCGCCAGGACACGACTCAGGTATCGCAGCTTGAGTATAATAGAGCTTTCCTTTATTCATGGGGCGAGTACATTTTCAAGAGAAAGGTTATAGGGTTTTGATTTAACAGATTGAGCGGAAATTCTCTCTGTTCAGGGGGGAAGATGAATAGTGCGGATGCCTCAGGCGTCGTCATTGTCGGTCAATCTGGCGTTTGCTGTTCGATGTGCTGGCGAATGATGGCAATGGGCGCACCACTACGAGAGGCCGAGGAATAAGATGGCGATCATAATGCGCGGCCCGATAGCTGTTTGCGGATACACGAATAGTGTTTTTTGCAAATTATCTGGCTGGACACGCTCAGCTCGCCTGTCAAGTGAACGATGCGGTCATGTCGTCAGCAACAGGAACTCACCGAAGTCATCTACCCCATTCTGGGATAGAGGCAGCAGGAATCCCCTGTCTTTAGGCGGAAGAGGATGTCAATCTAAACGTAGAGGTTATGTATGGATGATAAAGCACATATAAATTTCTGGTATGTCATGGCTGCTGTACTGGGCATGTTGTTTCTGCAAAATCTTTATATACAATACACTAAGGTTGAGCCTATTCCTTATAGCCGGTTCCAGGTCCTACTGGAACAGGGCAAAATTGATGAGATTGCCATTACTGAAAATCATATTTATGGAACACTCAGGGAAATGGGTGCGGATGGATTAAAGGATTTTGTAACGACGCGGGTCGAACCTGAACTGGCTGAAGAGTTTGATAAGCACCATGTTGTTTATACAGGTGTCGTGAAGAGTACCTGGATACGTGATTTACTTTCCTGGATTTTGCCAATGGCAATTTTTATCGGCATTTGGTTATTTATCATTCGCCGTATGAGTGGTGGTATGGGCAGTGGATTAATGTCTATTGGTAAGAGCAATGCAAAAGTATTTGTAGAGAAGGAGACCAAGGTTACGTTCGTTGACGTTGCCGGCGTCGATGAAGCGAAAGAAGAATTAATCGAGGTGATTAATTTCTTGAAAAACCCAGTGGATTATGGCCGTCTCGGCGGTCGTGCTCCGAAAGGTATTTTATTGGTTGGTCCACCTGGTACGGGAAAGACATTATTAGCCCGTGCCGTCGCTGGGGAGGCGAGCGTTCCTTTTTTTTCAATATCGGGATCAGAGTTTGTTGAGATGTTCGTTGGGGTAGGTGCTGCAAGAGTGCGCGATCTCTTCGAACAGGCGCAGAAATTGGCGCCTGCGATTATATTTATCGATGAATTGGATTCACTGGGACGTGCTCGTGGTGCCTATGGATTGGGTGGGCATGACGAAAAGGAACAAACCTTAAATCAATTATTGGCTGAGCTAGATGGTTTTGATCCTAGGAGTGGGATTGTGCTGCTTGCTGCAACGAATCGACCGGAGATTCTTGATCCGGCCTTGCTTCGTGCAGGACGATTCGATCGCCAGATACTGGTAGATAGGCCAGACAAGATCGGTCGTGAACAGATATTGGCAGTACATCTAAAAAAAGTGAGATTGAATACGGATGTAAAAACGGAACAGATTGCTGCTCTGACACCTGGCTTCACCGGTGCTGATTTGGCTAACCTTATCAACGAAGCTGCGCTGCTGGCTACACGACGTCAGGCGGAATCCGTTACCATGGAAGATTTCAATAATGCCATCGAACGTATTGTTGCCGGCCTTGAAAAACGGAATCGTTTACTCAATCCGAATGAACGTCGAGTTGTTGCATTCCATGAATTGGGGCATACGATGGTGGCATTGGCGCTGCCCGGAACTGACGAAGTGCATAAGGTTTCCATTATTCCACGGGGCGTAGGTGCGCTTGGCTATACTATTCAGCGACCGATTGAGGATCGTTTTTTGATGACCCGAACAGAGCTGGAGTATAAAATGGCTGTATTGCTAGGCGGACGGGCAGCTGAACAAGTGGTATTTGGCGAAGTGTCGACAGGTGCTTCTGATGATCTGGTGCGCGCAACAAATATTGCACGTGCGATGGTGTTGCGTTATGGTATGAGCAAAGCGCTAGGGAATGTAGCTTATGATCGAGAGCACTCTGCTTTCATACAACCAAACATACCCATGCCCCAGGATCGTGATTATAGCGAAGAAACGGCCAAGGAAGTGGACAATGCGGTACGTACACTAGTTGATCAGGCGCTTGAACGGGCGATAATAATATTACAGAATAATCGGGCATTGCTTGATCAGACTGCGGAAGCTTTACTGAAGGCCGAAACATTAAATGAACCAGAGCTGGCTCAGTTGAAACAAGCGATCATTCCTGGTATGCCACACTAATTTAAAAAAATAGCTCTGATCATTACTCCAGAAACAAGTTTTAGTGGATGAATACAGATATGTTTATTCAGGCAATGGTGACGGCATTTATTTACTTGATGTAATGTTGCGAGCCGTCCAGGATATCCAGGTTAACAGATGATATAAACCCGTGTCTCCGGTATGTTCTTAATTCTGACTGAAGAACTTAAATGCCGGAGAGATCTGTATCAAGAATTTATTTTGTTGCAGACAGTGCTTGTTCAATGTCGGCGATAATATCATCTATATGTTCTATACCGATCGATAGGCGTATCATATCTTCACTGACACTGGCAGAAGCGAGTTCTTCAGGATTTAACTGCCGGTGTGTTGTAGACGCAGGGTGGCAGGCTAGCGATTTTGCATCGCCAATATTGACCAGTCGCAAAATCATCTGTAAAGCATCAATGAATTTTGCGCCTGCATCGATACCCCCTTTTATGCCGAAACTCAATATACCAGAGGCTCTCCCTCCCAGTATTTTATGGCATAAATGATAATACTCGCTGTCTGGTAGACCGGCGTATTTAACCCAGCGGACTTGTTCGTGTTTTTTTAGATATTTAGCCACCTGTAATGCATTGTCACAGTGGCGATCCATGCGCAAACCTAGTGTTTCTAATCCCTGCATAATTAAAAAGGCATTCATTGGTGACAAGGCTGCGCCTGTATTGCGCAAGGGTACGACACGACAACGACCAATATAAGCCGCTTCACCCAATGCCTCTGTATAAACCACGCCGTGATAGGATGGGTCTGGTTTGTTCAGCATCGGATAACGATCCTTATTTGTGATCCAGTCAAATTTTCCTGAATCGATAATAATGCCGCCAATAGAAGTACCGTGCCCACCGATGTATTTGGTTAAAGAATGTACGGAAATATCCGCGCCATAATCAAAGACACGGCAAAGATACGGAGTGGCAACAGTATTATCTACAATCAATGGGATACCATTTCTGTGAGCAATATCCGCAAGTTTTTCGATATCGACTACATGCCCTGCCGGATTGCCGATTGACTCACAAAATAGCAGTTTTGTTTTATCATTAATCAGCGCTTCCAGGCCTGCATAATCGTCACAGGAAGCAAAGCGGGTTTCAATCCCCTGATTGGGCAGGGTATGCGCAAAAAAATTATAAGTGCCACCATATAACTGGCTGGTGCTAATAATATTATCTCCGGTGACTGCGATTGCTTGTATCGCATAGGTAATAGCCGCCATGCCTGATGCCAAGGCTAATGCGCCAATGCCTCCTTCCATTGCAGCTACACGCGCTTCCAATACAGCCGTAGTGGGATTCATAATTCGGGTATAAATATTACCCGCAACCTTAAGATCGAACAGATCTGCGCCGTGTTGAGTATTATTAAAGGTATAGGATGTGGTCTGGTAGATAGGTGTGGTTGCGGCATTGGTCGCAGGGTCACCTTTATACCCGGCATGCAATGCAATTGTTTCAAGTTTCATGATTGGGCACCATATTGTTCATTTCATATATTTTTATGAGGCAGACTAATGAATTGTTTGTTTCATTAGCCATGAGGATAAAAGTATTTTGTTTAAATTTTATGTTTTATGGTTATGTAGTTCTAATAATGTATTGAGCAATATTTTGGCATGGTTAATTTTTGGATCTTTTGCAGCATAAACCAGCATGACATTTTGTGTTTGCGAAATAGCTAAGATCTTTTCTAATTCGGCGACTTTATTTGACAGCTCCATGCGGTAATGCCTGGCGAATTCTTCAAATCGATCTGACTTATGGCCAAACCATTTCCTGAGCTCTGGTGAAGGGGCAATATCTTTGTTCCATTCGTTTAATCGGGCCTCTTCCTTTTTTACTCCTCGAGGCCAAAGGCGATCTACCAGGATTCTATAGCCATCACTGTCCAGTGGCATTTCATATATGCGCTTTAATTCTATTTTCTTCATAAAGCCAGCTCCATCAGAAAATTAATTAATTTTTTTCAGGCTGAATGACTCTATTTCTCCTATCTATGATCATAAATGACTCAAACAGGAAATCCTGTCAGGAGGCTGCCAATCAATGGTTATTGCTGCGAAATAACACATAATTAGATTACTCTATCATGATGTCGTGAGAGATGGCAAAAATGCTACATCATGCTTCAGAGTCAATCAGATGAAAGGCATCACTCTCTGAATAGCTGTCTTGTGATGATATTATTTCGTATTTCCTGTCTTGTATTTCTCCATTAAATTTTCGATTAAAGCAACTGGTTTGTTTTTATGGGGGTAGAAAAAGGCAGTGTAATACCGTAATGCTATGAAATTAGCGGTTACAATGCGGGTTTATACTGTTACGAATTAAAATGCCCGCCTTACATTTGGCTTCTGCTGACCTGCGTTTTACGATTGATCCGGACTCACTTGAATTCTCTGATACTTCGGAATTAGTGCAATATCCTTTATCCTGGATCGGACAGGAACGGGCTGAAACAGCTGCTCGTTTCGGGCTGGAAATGAATCAGCCCGGTTATAACTTATTCGTATTGGGGGAAGTGGGTAGCGGTCGATCTTCATTGTTGCGACAGGCAATGGCCACCGCGGCTACAAATAAGGCGACACCGCCTGATTTATGCTATCTGCATAATTTTGATGCGCCAGAAAAACCGCAGGCTTTATATTTACCTGCCGGGCAGGGACGTTTATTGCGTCAAGGTTTGGAGTGCATGATTAAATCCTTGCAGTCGCAAATACCGCAGCGTTTGGATGAGGCGGATTTTAAAGTTGAGAGTGAACGCATTGAAAAAGTTTATAAGGAAGCAGAAGCGAGGGCCTATGCGGAATTGTGCGCTTCTGCTGAAGCACGCAATTTTGCTATTCGCCGCGAAGCGGGGCGCCTGGCTTTTATGCTGCTGGACAAAAAAGGTCAGGCCTTAGTGGAAAGTGAGATACTCGCTTTGTCAAAGGAACGTCGTGCCGAAATTGAGCAGGCTGAACAGGAGTTACGTACAGAACTGACTCGTTATTTTGAGAAAATTCGGCCGTTGGAATCCGCCATGAATGAAGCCTTGGTAATCTTGCAGCGTAAAATAGTTAAACCGTTACTGGATTGCGCACGAAAAAAAGTTCGTAGGGGACTTGAGCAACACTTTAACGACGCTACCCGGCTTGACACCTACCTGAATCGGGTAGGACAGAACATACTCGATAATCTGGAACGATTTAAGATTGACAGCACAAATAATGATAACGGACAAGCGGAATTGGCCCAGACAATATCACATTATCGGGTTAATCTGGTGGTAGATAATAGCGCTCTGAGCGGCGCACCAGTAATCGTTGATGACAACCCATTATTTCGCTCGTTATTTGGTAGCATTGAGTATCAATCCGTAAATGATGTATTGGTAACTGATTTTACGCGTATTCGCGCAGGCAGCTTGCTCAAGGCCCATGGTGGTTTTCTCATGTTGTATCTACATGATTTGCTGGCGGATGGTTTTGTATGGGAAAAATTGCGCCGTTTTTTGCGCAGTGGCAGGCTGCAGATTGAAGAACCGAATACGATTATGACACCGATACCGACTGTCTTACTTGAGCCGGAGGCAGTGGATCTTCATATTAAAATCGTTCTGATTGGTTCACGTGAACAATATTACACATTACAAGAAGAAGATCCGGAGTTTGCCCGCCGTTTTCGGATTAAGGTAGATTTTGCTGAAAGCTTTGTAGCCACTCATGAAACGCGTCGCGCCTCATCTATTTTTATTGCTCATGCCTGTGAAAAACTAGAATTGCCCCATTTTTCTGCGGCTGCGGTCGCACGCCTGCTGGAGCACTCGCATCGCGAAACGAGTGATCAAGCCCGTCAGAGTGCAATTTTTGCCCATACCGAAGCATTGATTATGGAAAGTGCAGAATTTTGCCGAGTACGCGGAGGCTGTTTGATCGAAGTGTCCGATATCGAAGCAGCATTCGAAGCGCGTGTTTTGCGTCATGACTATCCCGAACAATGTATGCAGGAATCTATTGCTGCCGGAGATGTGCTGATTACCGTGGAGGGTGAAGCGATAGGGCACTTGAATGCGCTGACTCAGATAGATCTCGGGGATTATCGTTTTGGTTTGCCAGTGCGGGTTACGGCACGGACCTACGCGGGTGAAGACGGTTTGCTCAATATTGAACGCGAGGTGGAAATGTCTGGGCCAATCCATGATAAGGGGGTATTCATTCTGCAGAATTACCTGGCCGCTTTATTCGCCCAGCATACACCACTTTCATTTAATGCGGCTATTGTATTTGAGCAGGAATATCATGGGATAGAAGGAGATTCTGCATCCTGTGCGGAGTTTTTTGTCTTACTCTCATCCTTATCAGGGCTGCCGCTCAAGCAGGGCATCGCCGTAACGGGTGCAATGAATCAGCATGGTGAAATATTACCGGTGGGCGGGGTTAATGAAAAGATAACGGGTTACTTTCGCACTTGTGAGACAGCCGGGCTGGATGGGAACCAGGGCGTTTTGATTCCATATAGTAACCGGCGGAATCTAATGCTGGATCATAAAATTCTGGCAGCGGTGGCTAAAGGTTTATTTCATATTTACACTGCCCGGCACGTGCATGAAGGGATTGAATTGCTGACAGGTTGTCCAGCCGGTGTGATGGACATATCGGGAAACTATGCGAGTAACAGTGTATTGGGCCATGCGCAGGCGACTTTGCTTGACTATCGTCATGCCTGTCATCCATCGGAGCAGTATAAAAATGAACCGAAATGATGATCTGGATAAGGTAAATTCGTTGGGCTTGTTGAATCAGACAGATTCCTCTTGTCGCCCGTTGCCGATAGGTTAAATATGCTCAGAAAGCGTTTGTGATGCCGGATCTTTTATCGCATAAGTATCTTCTGTGGGGTTTGTAATTTGAGGTTTGTTTCTACGTTTTGTCACGCATCGCCAGCAGGTAAATCCAAGTAATTTTTTAGTATTTTAGAGCCTTCTCATAGCCGGAATCGTTCTAAAGATTCTCAAACAGGACTCTCATTCCACGATTTCCATAGTGTTTTATAAAGCCGTTTCACCTCAGGAGGCTTTTGCAAAAGCCCTGTCAGAATTTTTATATCCATTGATTATAAAGAATTAATTTTTCAACTATTGGGGCTTTGCAAAGATTTCCTCAGAATTTTTAAGGAAATTGTTTAATCAAATATAGGCATTTTGCCTATGGTTCTTCCTAATGGATCGCGACCATAATAAGAGCATGGTCATACCCTAGGGGATGTCGATACGAGGGTGTGGCAGTCGTTTTGTTTAACGTAAGTATGCCGTTTTCTGCAACGGCCTGCTATTTGTTTCGACGGAGCACAGACGCAGCAAACAGTGCTCTGCACGACGGCAAATTTTATTCCGGACCCTGGCCATAATTGAGATTCTCAATACGAAGAACTGTAGCTTGAATGTGGCTTAGAGGCAGGTTTATGTGATCGATGCGGATAGCATGAGTGCCGAGGATCTTGAAATCGCACATTTTTCTTTCGTGAGACATGATGGGTGGATAGGGTGATATCAGGATGGTCGGTCATTCGAGATCGGTGTTTAGTGCCTGATTCTTCTTCAGAACCCGGGATTATGGGCAGGCTATGCATCGATAGCCTGCTTTTTTACAGGGGTGCTTGGACAAAGAATATGCCTATCAGTTGCTGGTTGTTTTAGCCAGATAGCTGGATGGCCTAAAAAATACACGAAAAACAATGGGCGATAATGAAACAGAATATATGCTCGATTGGCTGCTCAAGCCTGTTAGCGGTATCGTTATTATTCATTTCGTTGGATATCCAGGCTCAGAAGGATAGGCATGTGCTTGTGTCAAAGAGTAGCGTTGACAAGTACGAAGAAAAAAATAACGAAGAAAAGGGAGGGCGTAAATTTATTTCTACCGGTACGGTGGAAATTGGAGGAGGTACTAGCACAGCGAGTTCTTTCAAGTTTGGTGAATATACCGGCTTGATTAGGGAAAAGCCTTTTGTTATCGGTAATATAGGATTGCAAGTTCGTGAATCGTTTGACAGTAGCAGCGCTCACTACATGAAATTCATGGGTATCAATCTGGGTCTTGAAAATCGTCACCTACGTTTGGAACAAGGAAATCAGGGGCATTACAGTGTTTTCTTCGACTTTAATCAGATTCCTCATTATCAGGGAAATTTTCCTTCGGATACCGCACTCACGCCATTTAACGGTGCTGGCACGGGCCTGCTGACGCTTCCGGAAAATTGGCAGGCCGCGACCACAACCAGTGGTATGACGAATTTGAGCGATAGTCTGAAGGACGTTAAGATGAAGACAGAACGCAATCGCCTGGAAGGGGGCGCGATATGGCATCTTGCTCGGAATTGGAAGATGGAAGCCAGATTTCGTCACGAACACAAGCAAGGTCTCGATATTATTGCGGGCGTATTTGGGACAAATGGCGGGAATCCTTCCGCAATGATCCTGCCGCAACCAATTGACTACAGAACGAATACGGCTAATATTTCGCTGGGCTATGTAACCACTCAATCTCAGATTCAATTGGGTTATGAGCTTTCCATGTTTAATAATAATGACCCGTTTTTGCTTTTCCAGAATCCGTATTCCGGTAATGGTCGTGGTGCTCCCTGGAGCGCTGCTACAAATTTTCCAACCGGCTTTGGTGAAATGGTACTCCCCCCAGATAATCAATCGCATCGCGTGACTTTGACGGGTGGTTATAATTTGGGAAGCACGACCCGGTTAACGGCTAATTTTCTGTATAACCGCATGCAGCAGAATGATCGGTTTCGTGCTTTTTCCGCTATTCCAGCTCTTAACGCCGGAGTCACAAGTCCATTACCGAGAGATTCCCTTAATGGCAGGATCGATAACTGGCTTTTGAATCTGAGTCTTTCATCCAGGCCACTGCCAAAATTGGATGTGCGGGCTCATTACCGTTACGAGAACCGTGATAATCGTACACCACAAAATATATACGTCGGTATTGTTGGAGATGCACAAAATCAACCAGCAGGAATAGCCAATGCGAATGCCCGGATCAATCTCCCTTATAGTTTGGAGCAACATAAAGCTACTATGGATGTCAGTTATCGGATTCTATCTGGCACTCGGCTAACGCTGGGTTATGATTTTCTTCAGCAACAGCGCGATTTACAGGAACGGCATGAAATGCGGGAACATACGGTCAAAGGAAAGGTTGCGGTCACTCCTGTGAGTTTCGCGAATGGTTGGATTGAGTATGCACATTCCATCCGTGATGGCTCCAGTTATGTAGGTAATGCTGCGTTTCTTAATAGCCACACGAGTTCATTTATTGACACCCTGGAGCTTGACGAACGTTTTGAAAACCATGCCTCGTTAAGAAAATATTTTCTGGCGAAGCGAGATCGCAACATGATACGGGGGATGATTGCATTTATTCCGACGGACAAAGCGATGCTGAGTTTTGATGGCAGTTTTCTGCGAGATCATTATCGGAATGCAGAACTTGGTTTAGAGAAAAGTCAGATTGTAAGTGCTACGGTCAATTTTACCTATAGCCCAGTCCAAAGTCTCAGTGGTTATACCTTTTTTACCTACAATCATATTTTTTACGATCAGAAGGGGCACCAATTCGACCGGGCTTCGCTGCCATCACTGACTGACCCTGATCAGCGTTGGAGTACTGAAACCCAGGATGAAGCATTAACTCCGGGGGTTGGAATGAACTGGATAATTATTCAAGAGCGACTCGATCTGGGCGTGGATTATTCCATGTCTCTGTCAAAAACTCGCATTAACCCTGTAGGTGGCCCCGCCCTGACAGTAGCCCCCCTGCCTGATATTGATACCCGTTTTCACAGAGTTCATGCCCGATTAAATTATCAATTGAAGGATGATCTGGCTCTGCGTTTCATATATCGCTATGAGGTTTTGAGAACACAGGATTTCGCTCGAGATAACCTGGCGTTGGATACATTACCATTTGTGCTGACGATGGGTACGACGAGTCCGGATTATACGGCTCATTTATTTGGCATGTCATTGAATTACAGATTTTAGATAGCTTCATCGATGATCCTGTGTTTGCGCTGAATTGAATAGCTGGCAATGATGATGAAAGGATCTGAAGAGGAATGATTCCAGACATCCTGGAAATATAAGAGCAGATTGCTTTTGCTTTGGAATAGAGCGATAAAAATAGGGCAGATCATTAATTAATAATCCGGATTGTTTACTTATTCTCGACAGGCTAATGCGAATCTGTCTCTGATCAGACTTGTTGCTCTAATGCAATGACACTTCTAACGAGGTAAGTGGTGAAAAAGATAAAAAATAGTCTATTTTGTTACATCAGGATCATTTTTCTGGTTCTACTGTTTCTAATACTGATGGGTTTTCGATATGTGCAGGCAGAAGAAGTGTTCGCTAGTCAGGAAAATGTGACGACGTACTCGAAGAATGGCAGCGATGCCTGTCTGAGCTGTCACGATACGCCATCTGTAACCGCCATTTTACAGACCCCTCATGCACAAATGGCTGATTCCAGAACAATGTATGCGACCCATGGCTGTGAAGCTTGTCATGGCGCAAGCCTGCAGCATGGTGAAATGACCGGAGCCGAAGGATGGAGCCCCCGCCCCGAGATTACTTATGGCAAGCATTCCCCGGTACCGGTTTCCGAGCAAAACAAGGTCTGCCTGGGTTGTCATGAATCCGGGAAGGGTATGAACTGGCGCGGTAGTCAGCATCAGTTTGCCGATGTGTCCTGCGTATCTTGTCATGTTGTTCATACTGGCCAGGACAAGACCTTATCTAGACTGACGGAGCCGAGTGTTTGCTACGCTTGCCATTCAACACAGCGTGCCCAGGCGCTTATGTTCTCCAGGCACCCTATTAATGAAGGCAAAGTGGTGTGCTCTGATTGCCATAATGTTCATGGCGCATTCGGGCCTAAGCTTCTGATCAAGGAAACGGTGAACGATTCCTGTTATGAATGTCATCAGGAAAAGCGAGGGCCGTTCTTATGGGAGCATGCGCCTGCGCGTGAGGATTGCAGCCATTGCCATATGCCGCATGGCACTGCGCAACCGAGACTATTGAAACTACGAACGCCCTGGCTTTGTCAGCAATGCCACTTAGCTGCTTTTCATCCGAGTACCGTTTATAGCGGCACGGGTGTTCCACCACAAGGTGGCGCTGATCGTCTGCTGGTACAAGGTTGCTTGAACTGTCACCCTCAGATACATGGGTCCAATCATCCTTCAGGTATCGGGTTGATGCGTTAGTTTTTTATAACTTTGGTGTTGAGACAATGGCCTGTTTTCAGCTCATCTGAGGCAAACATGTCATCAGTTGTACTGGCAAATGATAGAGAGCAAGCATGTAATTCTGTGAACCTGTTTTGAATGTCGGTTCGCTGATATTCCGAATCAATGATGTTCGGACAATCTGTTTCTTTAAAAGATCTAATGATTTCTCTTAGTAGATAATAAGTTATTTGCTTATTTACCCATGATGGCTTGTATTTTAGTATGAATCTTATTGGTCAGCCTGTCCTGCAAATTAACTGTATCACAGATTGAGCATACCATTGGGTATTCATTTTAAGGGATTGAGTAATGTGGCAAGCATAGATCGGAAATTCCAAAGCCCGTTTTACCGCTACGATTTTGACGATTTGGGAGCACGTTTTGAGACTCGCTATGGCGTGTGGGAGGATTTTATTCTGACTTATCTGGATTCGGAGTGGTCGGAGTGGCGTCAACTCACGACGAGGAGTGGAGAGGTGTCTGAGATACCTGCCGAGTGGAATTCAGGGGGATCCCTTCTGGATTGTATGCTGGAGGATATAAAGGCGCTTTATGAAAGTAAATTCGATGGATGTATCGGCGCTTATGCAATTGAACATTTGCGTGACATTTTTTACCGAGATTGTCATCAGATCGTCTATCCATCAAGACAACGAGAGGATTTGCTGTTTATTCATTTTCTTGTCATAGAACGAAGTCATAATACAAAGCTGAGACCTGTCAGTGCGGCTAACAGATCGCTCTATACTGATCAGAATAATCTGACTAGTCGATGCGCCTATTGCCGAAGAATAAACAATATTCGAGAAGCAGCGTATTGGGATTGGCTGCCTGAATGGGTGAAGCAATATCCCAGGAATACAATGCATGTATTTTGTCCCGCTTGTTTTGGTTTTTATTTTCCAATACCGGCAAAGTGATTAACATAAAAAGCTTGATTATCATAACAGCCATGAGTAATGAACACATCCATGTTGTATCTGGGTAGTGCCATGACAAACTTAGAACAAACGCCGTTTTGGAATGGTCAGTTTAATGCAACGATTAAAGAGACACATATGAAAGAAAAAGAGAGCTTGTAATAAAATCGTGAATCATCCTTTTTCGTTCACTTTATGAGCGTGTTTTTGTACACAGAAATAAGCAAGCCGCTATTGTGAATTGAGAAAGGCCTGGCTTCAGGTTGGCCTCGCGCCCGCTGGTATTCAATCTCAGGCATCGAATGATATTAGATATATATTTCCGCTTATCTCGTGCAAGATAAATTAAATCCAGCCGCATACTATCAGAATAGATCCCTTGAATGCGGGTGCCCTGTTAATGAATAGTACAAATCATCCTGAAATTCACAGGCTGACTCACGCTTATTCCCAGTTACTTTATATTAAATCACAAACCGGATTCGTCGCTATGAGTAGGAAGATTAATGACCAATCACTTGGCAATAAAAGGTTCAAAGAATGAATTGATAGACAGGGTGGGCTGATAAATCAAGCAGATTTAAGCGTCCTGATAGTCTGTGTTCAACAATGAGGCTTTAACAACAGGGATTTAGTATTACATAACTAACAGGAGTAAATCTATTGACTCCGGGAATCAATGAATAAAGGTGACATTATGAATACATCTGCTTTATTAAAACAACCGATATCGAAGGTATTTTCACAAGAAAACAAGGTGATCATGAATGGCTTTTTGCCGACAACGCTTTCTCCATCTATAAAAAAGCGTGCCAGGCTTTGGGAGCTTGACGACATATATCACTGTTCCGTTATCGGGACTTGTTTATCTGTCAGTGATTTAACAAGATTTGCTCGTTTGTTTAATTTTACAGCATCGCTGGATGATGAATGCGCGATGCACCTCGAGGCCGTGGGCCGTGTTAATACACGCAATGAGATGTCCGAAGCAATCCATAGATTTCTGGATAAGAAACATCAGGTTTATATTACTTATTTTGAGCACGCCAGGAATGATACGGATGTATTGGCGCTATGGAAAAAGTATTGCATCCGTGGCGAAGTAGCGGGAGCCCTGTGGGCAGTGTTGACTCATAAAGCAGCAGATCGTGAGACACGAGAAATTGTCCATGCAAATGCGTATATACTGTCTCATCAGGCAGATTCTGATCGGGCAGCCGATATGCGTCGACTGGCCAGACTGGAGAAAGAGAATACTGAAATTCGATCTACTATAAAGCATCAGCAACAGCAGCAGGCGCGCAGTGAGATCCGGTTACGCAAGCAATTGCAGGCGACTGTGAGTGAGCTCGAAAGATTACGTCAATCTGGCAGTGAAGTTGCAGCGTTACAAGCCCGTGTTGCCGAATTTGAGTCAGGGGTCGCCATGATTGAAATGGGGCAGCGTTTAATGAGTTTGACAGCCGGCAATGAGCAATTAAGGATTGAAGCGGAGCGCGCCAATAAAACAAGCTAGCTAAGTGATCTACCTCAGATCACAATATGGCGATTGTACTTTTATCCGAACTCGCGGGAAACTTCGGCCTTAAGGCCGGGGATGGATGGAGAGTCAGCTTCGCTGATGCTAAAACCGCTGTTTGCACCTATTTCTGTTAAAGTGTGTGAATGGAAATGAAGTGCGCATACAAATTCAGATTTTACCCAACGTTTGAGCAAAAAACTATTCTGGCTCAAGCATTCGGGTGCGCTGGATTTGTCTATAATCGCCTGTTGCGCGTTCGCTCTGATGCTGGGTATACCGAGAAAAAAGAATCGGGTATCGTGCGACCTCCTCTTTGTTGGCTGAGTTAAAAAAAGAGCCTGAGTTTGAATGGCTGAACAAAGTTTTCGGTATTCCTGTGCAGCATCTCTCCGCCACCTGCAAACAGCATTTGGCATTTTTTTTTGCCAAACGAACCCAATACCCGTCATTCAAGCGCAAGCATGAGAAGCAATCGGCTGAATACACGTCCAGTGCCTTCAAGTGGGACTAAATAAGTAAACGCTGTTCAGGATGTAGGCATACCGTAAACAAGATATCTTTGAATGTGCGCGAATGGACTTGTCCGGAATGCGGATCAATCCATGATGGAGACATCAACTCCGCACGTAATGTTTTGCCGCTGGGCTGGCGGCGCCAGTCCTTGGAGAATCTGTCAGTCCTGTTTGCATTTAGATGCGTCTGGGTTGGATTCGTTGAATTGGGAATCCTCTTCGTTTACGGAGGGGAGCAGTCAAGATCAGCATGATTGGGTTTGATGAGATAATACGGGAATAATCGTAAGCTCAGTCATTGCAATTGACGGATATCAAGGTTGGAATCAATTCGTGAAAAAAATATCACTTAATACACAAATTCTATCGGGTACGTTACTGGGAATGCTGCTTGGTCTGGGACTTGCCGCACTGGGTCAGGATTCGGCCATAACACAAAACAGCTTATATGCCGCACAACTGGTGGGCACACTGTTTATTGATCTCTTGCGCATGGTACTGATCCCACTGGTCTTCACTTCCATTGCGGTGGGTGTAGCTAATTTGCGTTCACATCGGCAGATGAGCCGGGTATGGCAGGGAACATTGATCTTTTTTACTTTGACGATGCTGGTTGCAATTTTGTTGGGACTAGCCGCTGCTAATCTATTTCAGCCTGGTGCGGAATTGCAATTGACATTGTTCCAGGATGCAATGCAGGGTTTTCAGACAACACAAATGTCGTTGCGTGACTTTTTCGCCCATTTTTTACATTCGTTATTCCAGAATCCAATTGCAGCACTGGCTCAGGGCAATGTACTGGCGGTCGTTGTATTCGCCTTGCTGTTGGGAATTGCGCTGGTAGTCGGTGGTGAACGCTACCGGAATATTCTGATACTGTTACAAGAATTTCTGGAATTGATGCTGATGCTGGTAGGCTGGATCATGCGGCTGGCACCATTGGGGATTATGGCATTATTACTGCAACTGGTGGTCACGCAAGATGCCAGTCTGTTAACAACGTTGATCAAATTTGTGGCTGTGGTGATCGGTGCAACGCTGCTACACGGCCTGGTCGTTCTGCCGTTGATACTTTATCTTGTCACCGGGATGACGCCACTCAAATTCTGGCGCGGTGCGCGTGAAGCCTTAATTACCGCCTTTGCTACCAGCTCCAGTGCAGCTACTTTACCCGTCACATTACGTTGCGCCGAACAACATCTTCATGTCAAGCGTGATATTGCCGGTTTTGTTATTCCACTGGGTACAACCATGAACATGGATGGCACGGCGTTATACGAGGCTATCGCAGCCTTATTTATCGCCAATATTGTGGGAATTGAGCTCGGCCTGACGCAACAATTAATCGTCTTTCTTACGGCTATGCTGGCTGCGATGGGTGCTCCGGGCATACCCAGTGCGGGTATGGTAACGATGGTGCTGGTATTGCAGGCGGTTGGCCTGCCTGCTGAAGCAATTGCCATTTTGTTGCCGATTGACCGCATACTGGATACCGTGCGGACGATGGTTAATGTCGAGGGAGATATGGTGGGTAGCCTGGTAGTGCAGAAATGGGTGACGAAATCGACTTAAAGTGATTTATCAGCGAGAAGCACAACCCGATGATAAGCAATTGGATAAGGAAATCTGGATTCAATGCTTCTACATCATAGATACAATGATTGCGTCCATCAGGTTTAGATGGGCGCCTCATCGCGAAAACGTTGCTGAATCTCCAGGACTTTGCTGATATTCTTGAGTAAAGCTTCGACGCAGTCATGATCCAGTTTAGTGCCGGCCAGCTGTCGCAGCATGGCGGTGGCGTCATCATTACTCCAGGTTGCTTTATAAGAACGACGCGAGGTGAGCGCATCAAAGACATCGGCCACGGCACTGATGCGTGCTTCAATAGGAATCTCATCCCCTTTCAGTCCCTTGGGATAGCCGCTGCCATCAATCGCTTCATGATGGTATTCGGCTATATTACGCATGATGCTGACATAATCCAAAGTATTCAGACTGAAATCTTCGAGTATGCTATCAATGATCTCACGCCCTTTCGCCGGGTGAGTCTTCATGATGGCGAATTCGGCTTCGTTCAGCTTGCCTGGCTTGCGCAGTATGCTATCCGGAATTGCAATCTTGCCGATATCGTGCAGTGGAGAGAACAGAAAGATGTGCTCAATTTGTGCGTCACTGATATGGTAACTGGGTGCTAATTCTCGGGCGATGATACGGGCATAGTAGGCAATACGGTCGATATGTGACCCGGTTTCCACATCCCGATAATGGGTCATGCTGCGTGCTGCCCGTACTGCTGACAGTAACGTGCGAATAGCCGTTAATTCATTGATGGTCATTAATGCAATCAGATGGCCATAAATATCGATCCGACGGAGCGTTTTTGGCTCAAATGGGTGGGGCTGGAGAGAATTAAAGAATAAGAAGCCAAGAAAATGCCCGCTTTGATAGAGCGGCATGGTATAGCTGGCCTGATAGCCTTCGGCTGCTATACGCTGGGTATGTTCATGAGTACCCTGGGCGAAAATATCCAGATCCTGTACCAGACGTGGGCGCCGGTGTTGCATGATAGTGCGCAATGATGGCGCTGTGTCCAGCGATACTTCATATGCGGCGATTGGATTACCATCACCATAGGTGCTGTGTGTATAGGTTTTGAGTGTATTGGTTTTTTCGTCAAAAAGCGCAATAGCCAAACGATGAATAAAGGAAAAATCCTCGCGGATGATCTGGTGCAGGAAACGTAACTTATCCGATAACGGCAAACTCTCATGCAGTTTAGCCAGTGTATCCTGATGTGGGAATAGATTTTCTTTTTTCTGATATGGCACGGCACATCCTTCCTGACGAGATAATCGTAACAGTCCTGGTTGCTCGTTCTACAATCATAAGATAGCAGAATAACAGCCAAAAGCATTTATTCAAAGCCTCTTTTAAAAAACTCAAAACGATCATGTGGCGTGAATGTGCTCAAGTGTGACAAATTGTCGCGCGGCAATTTGCCACATTCCCAAATGATTCTTCTCACTTTACAATTTTATTTCACTGGTCTTTACAGTAACAGCGTGATCAGGAAGGGGAACAGGCTAATCGGATTACAAGAAGGCGGAATATATTCATTATTCATAGAGATTTCGCACATTATTGGTCCGTTTGCAGCCTGTAACTGTAGCTGAGCATGCCTGAGTCATTGTCGATACTGCCGGTACGATTGCTTGTATTGACAAAGAGGTAGCCGGAAAAATTTACAAAAATTTTTGACAGGAGGATAGGGCGGCCATTGTTTGGATTTGCCTGATATAAATACCGAAGAGAATTGAGCCGTTGGTTGAAGAAGGTCTTATTGATACCGTGCTTTGTCAATTGATGAGCGGTAAGGAAGCCATGATTTATATGGTACGCAGTGGAAAAAATATGCGTTGTGCCAAGGTTTATAAGGAAAGCAATAAACGCAATTTTCACCAAAGCATTGATTACACGGAAGGACGAAAAGTGAAAAACAGTCGCCGTGTCCGCGCTATGGAGCGGGGCAGTCGATATGGCCGCAAAGCACAGGAAGAAGCCTGGCAAAGTACAGAAGTCGACATGCTTTGTCGTCTGGCTGCTGTTGGTGTCCGTGTGCCGCGTTTTTATAATTTCTTTGAAGGCGTGCTATTAATGGAACTCATTACGGACGGTCAAGGCAACATTGCCCCGCGACTCAATGACGTCAAATTAACCGCAGAGCAGGCCCGTACGTACTATCATCAACTAATTGATCAGGTGGTCCGGATGCTTTGTGCCGGAGTGATACACGGTGATTTATCCAAATATAACGTGCTGCTCGGTCGTGATGGACCCGTTCTAATGGATTTTCCTCAGGCTGTGAATGCTGTCAGTCATCATAATGCGCACAATTTGCTGAAACGCGATGTCGATAACCTGACGGCTTACTTTAGTCAGTTTGCGCCAGAGTTGGCCGATACGGATTACGGCGCAGAAATCTGGTCGTATTATAAACGGGGTAAATTACATCCCGGAGTTGATTTGACTGGCCATATTGAGCATTCGGACAAGCCGGTTAATATAGATCGTATTTTGCAAATGATTAATGCAGTACTAAAGAAACAAGCGGCCTGGCAGCGTTATAAGCAGGAGAGATGGACGAGTCCCTATTCTCAATGCTAATCGTGATTAATTGACATCCTCCCCTTCCTAAACGAAGGGGATTCCTAGCGACTTATTAAGC
>CBDUPR010000009.1:0-79918 GCA_965369175.1 uncultured Nitrosomonas sp. | reverse complement strand
CCTATCCATCCCCGGCCTTAAGACCGGGGTTTTCCGGAAGTTGAGATGATAAACAGCTCTGTTGCAAAAAATAAATAGCGTGAAGCAAGATTACGTTTTTCAGGATAATTCATCAAGGTCCGATTTCAAATGGCGACATTAGCCGGGCAGTGTAATTCTCGGTTGTGTTAGATGGTACTGCCAATACGGGATTAGTCATCGTGAATTGGGAGAAATGATGTTGGAGCGGGGGTTTGAAGTGAATCATGCAACGCCAAGCTCAAAGTTACGTGCTGGAAATGGGGAAACGCCTGCGGTGGGACTATCAGCCGATGGGCTACAGCTGACGGATAGATGGATGGAAATATGGGCAAGGTTTCATAGGAGAAATTCGTTTTATTAAAAGACAATTCGATATTTACACTGCATAATCTGACATATCTGAAACTTATTCTGGTCAATGCTATTTTTTTTTGCAACAGAGCCTTTTTTCTGATTTATTGGTATATCGAACCCACCAATAACATAACGAATGTCAGGGTGGAATGATAAAAAGGAGCCGCAATGAAAATTCTGATAACGGGCGGAACTGGTTTTATCGGTCAAACATTATGCCCAACACTGCTTGCTGCTGGACACGCGCTGACTGTTTTAAGTCGAAGTCCGGATAAAGTGATTACTTTGTTTGACAATCGAATCACGCCACTCAATACGTTACAGGCGCTCGAAGATTCAGACCATTTTGACGCTATTATCAATCTTGCTGGTGCACCTATTTTTGGCGGAAGGTGGACTGATAAACGCAAGCAAATCCTCATTCACAGTCGCATCGACATAACGCAAGAGCTTGTTAGGTTTATCGCCAGGTCCAAAATCAAACCGAATGTTTTTCTTAGTGGTTCAGCAATCGGTTTTTATGGTGACCAAGGCGACAACATCGTTGACGAGTTTTCGCCGGGGCATGACGATTTTGGTCATCAGCTTTGTGCTGAATGGGAAAACGAGGCTGAAAAGGCAACGCAATACGGCGTACGAGTTTGCCTGTTACGCACCGGATTGGTAGTCGGGAAAAAGGGTGGCTTTTTACAGAAAATGATACCGTCTTTCAAGCTAGGTCTCGGCGGCCCGCTGGGTAGCGGAATGCAATGGATGTCCTGGATTCATATCCAGGACCATGTTGGCATTTGTCTGACACTAATCAATAATGCTGAATTTAGTGGCAAATTTAATTTGACAGCGCCCAATCCAGTCACTAACAAAAACTTTACCCGGACATTGGCTGATCTACTCAATCGGCCTGCATTCTTGCCAGTGCCCGCGTGGGTTTTAAGGCTTATGCTAGGGGAAATGTCGGCGCTTTTACTCGGAGGTCAGCGAGTCATCCCCAAGCGAATGCAGGACGCGGGATTTCAGTTCAAATTTCCCGAATTGAAAGCTGCATTGCATGATGTCTTGAAAAGCTGACAAGACACTTGCGAAACTCCAATCGTCAAACCAATGTAACTGCACAAGCGATCTAAAATTGGCTCTGTTGAAAAAAATAGCATTGATCAGCATAAGCTTTTGATATATCTGGTCATGTGGCGTAAATATGGATTTGAGCGCTTTGCCTGGAAACGGATTGGCTGCTTTCTTATTACAGGTTGGCGAAAGACAGAAATTAATCGGTTCATTTCCAGCACATAATGCTGAGCCCAGTGTTGCATGATCTACTTCAAACCCCCGCTCCAACATCATTTCTCCCAATTCACGATAACTAACCCCGTATTAGCAGTACACCGAACACAGCCCAGGATTACACTGTTCGGGTAATATCGCTATTTGAGATCGGACATTGATTAATTATCTTGAAAAACCATCATGAAAACAAAGCAACATGGGCTGAAACAAGTCATCCTGAAAGCCGCTGGTGAAAATTTACCTAAGAAGCACTGATCACACGGGACGAAACCAGTTTTGATTTGTTCTGGCTAAAAATGAAAGCATTTTAGTGGGGAATTGTGGATGATTGTTTTTTGTCGTTCCGTTTTATTTTTGTGTTGTGGTCAAATAAAAGGGGAGTCGGCAGCAATCAATTTGTGAAGGGTCGGATGTGGATTCTGTGCGATGCTGCGTTCTGATTTTTTCCTGGGATTGATTATGCGATATTGGCTCGAATTTTATCCACAGTTCCTGTGGATAAGTTTGTGGATAGTTTGTGAATTACGTCATTAACCTGCCATGTTATAACGACATTTTATAGTTTGCCTAATTTTTATACGTTTAATTATTTTTTATAAAACATATACTTGCAATAATTGCAAGTATATGTTTCAGTTTGGCGTGAATTATCTTACGGTTTTATTATAGGTGTGGATTATTTTGGATTGTCAAGCGAAAATTGCAAGTATTAAGTGGTTGTAATGGACCGTTTGTTAATGTATTGAATGGCTAATTACTGGACGATACTTTAGGGCAATGATGCCTGATCAGAAATGGGATTTTGGGTGGGCTGTGTGCAATCTGGCCTGTTCTTTTTGGCCTGTTCCGAATCAGTCGCATTGCATTACATTAATCATGGAGAATGAATGATGACAGATGAAACAATCTTGCTGGCGGTAAATGGCACATTGATGCGTGGCCTGGCGCTGAACAAAAACCTGACCGACGTCGGGGCCACATTCGTGCGTGAAGATGCCACCTCCGGTGAATATCGTCTTTATACGATTGGCGACATTCATCCGGCGATGCAGCGAGTAGCGAATGACGGTAGATCGATTGAACTTGAATTATGGGCGGTACCCATGCCGGGTTTGATTTCCGTATTGCTCGGCGAACCTGCCGGACTGTGTATCGGTAAAGTCGAGCTGGCAAATGGCACCATGGTTCTCGGTGTGCTTGGGGAAGGGCTGCTCTGCGCACAAGGTAAAGATATTACAGATTATGGTGGTTGGCGCGCCTATATTCGCAGCAGGCTATGAGCCATGCAGCAGAAAAGCGGGATGCACCCTTTAGAGGGAGGTCGGTAAAATAGCTTACAGCACTTTTTGTATCGCATTTTTCCATCCCTCGTAGAGTGCTGCCCGTTGTGTTGCATCCATTTGTGGTGCATAGCGCCGTGCTGCCGACCAGTGACTGGCAATATCGCTCAGTCCATTAAAGACACCGGCTTGTAATCCGGCTAATGCGGCTGCACCCCAGGCGGTACATTCAGTGACTTGTGGAATTGCAATGGGTTTGTCCAACATGTCAGCCAGAAACTGGCAAACGAATTCATTGGCGACCAGCCCACCGTCAATGCGGATAAATGATGGATCGACTCCGCTGTCGCGACACATGGCATCCATCAGATCGCGTGTCTGGTAGCCTTGTGCTTCCAGTGCGGCTCGGGTGAGGTGGGCGGCTGTACTTTCTCGTCCCAATCCGGTGATCAGTCCCCGTGCTGCGGGCTGCCAGTAAGGAGCACCGAGACCGGTAAAGGCGGGAACGAAATAGACGCCATTGTTATCGGCGACTGATAAAGCCAGTGCTTCACTCTCGGCTGCATTTGTGAACAGACCTAATCCGTCCCGTAGCCATTGCAGCGCTGCGCCAGCGATAAAAATAGATCCTTCCAGCACGTAGGTGACTTGTCCGTTCAGGCGGTAACCAATCGTGGTTAGCAGCCGATTCTGTGAGCGCTTAAAGTGGGTGCCAATATTCATCAGTGCAAAACAGCCCGTGCCATACGTAGATTTAATCATTCCTTCTTCGAAACAAGCTTGTCCGATGAGTGCTGCCTGCTGATCGCCGGCCATGCCGCCAATCATGAGAGGTTGCTGCAGTAGCGTAGTTTGTCCAAAATCGGCGGCATTATCTTTGACTTCCGGCAAGAGAGCGGCAGGAATGTCCAGTAAAGCCAGTAGTTCTTTATCCCATTCCTGCGACTGAATATTGAATAACATGGTCCGCGCGGCATTGGAAGCATCCGTCGCATGCACCTGTCCTGCTGTGAGTCGCCAGAGCAGAAAACAGTCAATGGTTCCAAAAGCGAGTGCCCCCTGTTCGGCCCGGGCACGCGCGCCTGGAACGTGATCAAGAATCCATGCAATTTTTGTGGCGGAGAAATAGGGATCAATCAATAGTCCGGTTTTTTCCGTGATGACTTTTTCATGGCCCTGCTCTTTCAAACGGGTGCATCTATCCGCTGTACGGCGGTCCTGCCAGACAATTGCATTGTAGATGGGTTTTCCCGTTTTGCGATCCCAGATAATCGTGGTTTCACGTTGGTTGGTAATGCCGATGGCCGCGATATTCTTTTCACCGGTTTCTTCCAATACGCTGCGGCAGGCCCAAAGTGTGTCTTCCCAGATATCTTCCGGATCCTGTTCTACCCAGCCGCGTTGGGGATAATGCAGGGTGAGCTCCTTTTGGCGCAGCGCCAGGATTTCTCCCTTGTCAGAAAATAAAATGGCACGGGAGCTGGTCGTGCCCTGATCAATGGCCAGTAATGTTTTACTCATCCTGCATAATCCTGTTTATAGGAATGATGACATCAATTCTTGTGGGAACGATATTCACTTGAATGCGCTGATAATCTGCCGGCATGCTGGATCACTTGTTCAAATGATTGCATGCTTAGCGGTCTATCGTTTTGTAGTGGCGGTTGAAACTGTCATTGCTGATCGCTTGCTTATCCACATTGCGTCCGGGTGCCGCTTATATCGTCTGAGCAAATGAACGCGGTATGATGGAATGATGATGCACGGGTTATGTTTTGTAAATAGGCCGCCGTACCCGGAGTTGTCAAACGGCTAGCTTTTAAAACGGCTAGCTTTTAATATCCGATATGCTCAGCATTTGTTCGGCTGCTTTGATCACTTTTAGATCCAGCGGTTTCGGAATGATATCAACGTCTTTTTCCAGATGCGCGCAAATAATTTCTAATGTTTGTATGCGAGTGTACCATTTTCTATTGGCAGCAATTAAATGCCAGGCGGCAATATTGGTAGTGGTTTGTTTGAACATATCATTGATGGCTTTTTCATAATCTTTCCATCTCAGGCGATTTCGGAAATCCTCTTCGGTCACTTTCCAGCGTTTGTAAGGATTATGCAATCGTTCATATAAGCGTTGCAATTGTTCTTCGGGTGTAATATGCAGAAAGATTTTAATAATACAGACGCCGTCATCAGATAGCAGGCGTTCAAATTCATTGATTTCGTAATAGGCCCGTTGCCACTCTTTATTGCTGATCAGCTCTTCGACCCTTTCAACCAGTACCCGGCCATAATAAGAACGATCGAATATAGTCATAGACCCGGCCTTGGGCAATTCTTTTTGGAAACGATACAAATAATGCCGGCTTTGTTCATCCGGTTTTGGAGCAGAAATCGGAATGACACGATAACCACGTGGGTCCAGTTTCTCAGTTAGTCTGCGGATTGCACCGCCTTTTCCGCTGGCATCCCAGCCTTCAAAAATAATAATGGCCCGCTTATTTTGATGATAATAAGCCTGCTGGATATGTGAAATGCGTTCCTGTAATTTATCCAGTCTGCGCCGATAGATTGCTTTGCTTTCCATTACGGAGCCTTTGAAATCAGCATCGGCTAATTGAATGGCATTTTTTAGAATCTGGATAGCGGTGGGTTTATGCATTGTCACAGTCTATCATTCTGTATAGATGGAATCGACCCGATAAACACGATTATCAAGGGCTGTTTAAATGCTGATAAAGCAGCTCAGTGATTCATTGCTTGCAGGAATCATTATCAGATTACTTTTTTGTTCTGCATCAGCATCCTATCCAAGGTTTGTCTTTGTATCCGCAGTTCAATTGTCTCTTGCTACGAGACAATCTGATTCGAGTCCTGGTGCTTATCTTGTCTGTATTTGATGGGTATGATGTTAAAAACAGAGGTCAATGATTGTTAATAAAGCGTATCACTGTCAACCCAAAAGAGTAAATTACTGGAGCGTTGTGATTTCAAAAAAAAGATTATATCTGCATCTGTAATCATAGATTCTCAATAAAAAGGGACTAAGGTAATGCATCGTCACATAAGACAGCACATAAGCATAATATTGTTAATATCGGCTTTGTTATTTGCGTGCTCAGTAGCGCAGGCTGATGCGGTGACTGATTGGAACCGTATTGCAGGGGATGTTGTTGTGGATGCCGGATTGGGCGCTTCCCGCCGACCGGGTGCTGGCAATTGCCTCTACAGCAGTATATGAAGCAACAAATGCGATTACCCAGCGTTATCCAGTAAGTGACTTAAAATTGAAAGCAGCATCAGATGCCTCAGTGGATGCGGCCATTGCGGCTGCTAATCGTAGGGTGCTAACGGAGCTGGTGCCCAGTCAGCAAGCAGTGATTATTGCTGCTTATCAGGCAGTGCTGGCCAAAATACCGGATAGTTCAATGAGAGCCGGTGGCATCACAGCAGGTGAAGAAGCCGCGCGGTTAATATTGGCAATGCGTGCTAACGATGGTTCTGAGGCAGGTGAACATTACCGCCCTTATACTACCCCGGGTAGTTATGTGCCGACGGTTATTCCAGAAGCACCGTATTGGGGAGGCATGCAACCCTGGTTGATGACCGGTGCAGATCAATTCCGTCCCGGTCCGCCACCGGCGCTGACGAGCGAGCGATGGGCACGCGATTATGATGAGGTAAAGAACCTGGGTGGCAAGAACAGTACGCATCGTACGATAGAGCAGACCGACATTGCCCGTTTCTGGGAAGAAGTCATGCCGCCAATCTATCATGGCATCGTACGTTCTGTTGCCGAGAGTCCTGGACGTGAAGTGACACAGAACGCGCGCTTATTTGCAGCTGTGACTCAGGCAACCAACGATGCTTTGATTGCGGTATTTGATGCCAAATACCATTACAATTTCTGGCGGCCCGTTACTGCAATCCGTAACGGTGATACTGATGGTAATGAGGCCACGCAACGGGATTCATCCTGGTTGCCATACATTGAAACGCCAATGCATCCTGAATACCCTTGCGCACATTGTATTGTTTCAGGAACGGTTGGTGCGATACTACAGGCAGAGATTGGACCGAGGCCAGTCCCGGTTTTAACTACGACCAGCCAGGCTGCGGGCGGCCTGGTGCGTAGTTGGAGAAGCGTTGATGACTTTACTCGGGAAGTGATTGATGCGCGTATTTACGATGGTGTGCATTATCGTAATTCTGGAGAGATTGGTAGTGCTATGGGTAAGCAGATCGCTAATCTTGCGATAATGAAATATCTACAGCCCGAATAGGATGAGTAAGTAGAGACGAATGTGTGTTTCAGTTGGTATATTTCGTATTCGCTGTATGCCTGTAATCCGGATGCTCCCTGTCAGCTGGTAGACGCCGACTTCATCAGGCCGCTAGTCTGCTAGCTTTGATGATCTTTTCTGTCTGAATTTGATTCTGTATGCGTTTGACTGGTTATGGTGAAGCCGTTCGGTGATGCGGTCTATTGCCACAACGTAAAGATCATAGTATCGTGCGCAACGCATTGATAACGGTTTTGTGAAGCAGAGATCAGTCGTGTAAATGATTGTGTTTGATGACAGCGATTAATTATGCTGGTTAAAAAACCAGTTTTCTTACGTGAATTTTACTGCAGTGGTCGTTGAAGAACGAAAGTGGCAGTACGAAAGTGATGCCGATCATTCATGCTAAAAAAAAGATAATTTAATTACCATTAGCGATGAAATTATTAGATAATTACGTTTATTGTCAAGCCAGTGTGGATTCATGCTTGGCAAGTTCTGGTACTTAAAGAATGCGATGATAATGATTTTTGTGCCTGTATGTATGTCCACTTTTAGTCAAGAGACGGCAATGCCGTTTATGGTACACTAGATTTATGACTGGAAGTCATTTAGATTTAAAAACAGTTTAATTATTATCAAATTTAACAAAGGAGTTAAAAATGAGTAAGTTTCTTATCGCTGCCTGCACTGCAATGTTTGTGTTCAGTTCAGCTGGTGTAATGGCAAGTGGAAATTTATCTTCTAGCGCAGAACCCATGACTGCTCAGGAAATCTTGAATAAAATGGCTTGTGCCGACAAAAAGCCAAGTGACAAAATCAAGGACCGTATCGATGGTAAAATGGTGACGTGTAAAGATACCGTGAAGAGCGGTGACAAAGCCAAAAAACCTTCAGGCGGCGGATACTAAATACAACAGTAATATGGTCGGGCTTAGTGGTGAGCCATCTTGCTTTACTGATGTGTTTGTGATTGGTTGGATGATACTGCCACTATAGACCTGGCCCAATACCTGTATTAAATGAACAACACTGTTTAAGTGTAGAAATTTTTGAATCAGAATCAAAGCATTTTTTAAGTTTGTTATTCTTGTTTTCTTTCCTGTTTTTCTTACTATTCCTCAGAACGCTGATCAAGTACGGATGCATAAATCCGATAGAAGTGTCGATAAAAGTAGATTAGATACCGCTTCTTAAGATCACTGTTTAGCCCGTTTTTATACCTTTCGATACATATTTTCCTGCCCTTCAGTATCTGTTTTCCCATCTTTCTGGCTTCATAGATAATTTGAGGCCTTTGCAAAACCCCAATAGTTGAAAAATTAATCCTTTATAATCAATAGTTGAAAACTTCCGGCGAGGGCTTTTGCAAAAATCTCAATTTATATGCTATTTAAGCTTGGAGAATGTATATGGAAGACCTATCAAGAAGAAAGATGATTAAACTGGGTTTGTTGAGCAGTGTCACCGCTTTGCTTGTATCCTGTGGGGAGAATAGCAAGGCTCGCATCGCTACTCCTGCCGAAATTGAGGGACCATTTTATCCTTTGTCAGGTCAGGCAGATCAGGACTCTGACTTAACAGAAACGGCGGGCTACCATGGTGTGGCCGATGGTCAGCATATTATTGTTCAAGGTCAGATTTTAGATACAGAGGGTTGTTTTATAGAAAATGCGATGATCGATATCTGGCAGGCAAATTCCAGCGGCCGTTATCATCACCCTAATGACACCAATCCGGCGCCGTTAGATCCTGGCTTCCAGGGGCGGGCAATCATCCAAAGTGGAAAAAATGGCGCGTTTCGTTTCAAGACTGTTATGCCGGGTGCCTATCCTGTATCAGAAACCTGGATAAGGCCACCGCACATACACTTCAAAGTTTCTAGAAAAGATTATCTGACATTGACGACACAGATGTATTTCCCGGACGAAAAACTCAATGAAGCGGATTTGCTGTTTAGTAAGAAGAAAGCGTCGGAACAGTTGTTGATGACTGCTGAAAGTGGCGATAAAGAAGAGTTGGCAGTTTATCGGTACAATATTATTTTGGAAAGGCAGTCGTAATTCCAGGCTTTATTTCTTGAAGGAAGGTCTGACACAATTTCAGTTAACGATTTCGAGCAGTCGATTTCTTCTTTGAGATGTGTTTTCGGCCTGGCCAAGCCCATAGCCTCAATAATAATGCGGCACAAGCTGGCAACTCCGGCAGCAAACCAGAATGCTGCTGAGGCACTTTGGAAATGCCAGACGGATTCGAATAACAAACCTGCTGGAATGGTCGTCATGCCTATACCATATGGTACCAGCCAAATGCCGTGCCTTGTTCGTCGGCTTCAGCATAATCACTGATGAGGGCGCGTTCTGCACCTTCACTCAAGCCAGCGAATAATCCGTAGAAGATACTTGCGAACCATAAGCCGTTGCTATTTGATACGTTGACGCTGCTGAATAATAGGAATGAGCATGCGAAGGCTATCCATCCAATCAATATGAGCGTGCCCCGTCCGAAACAATCTGCTAAGCGCCCGCCTGAAGTGGCGGTGATGGCTTTGGCAAAATTGAATACTGACCATAATAATAGCAGTTCGACTACACTGACACCTGATTGATACCTCAATAGCAAAATAAAGGTTTCTGAGGCGCGTGCAAAAGTGGAGAGCATGATTACCAACAGGTAACGCTGCATGGGTAGGGACAAGGCAAACCAATTGAGTGAGGTAATATCGGGGCATTCTGAACGATTATGGTTTTTTCTTCTTGAATGCCGATACCCATTAATAGCACCGCAATGCACCCCGGGACTGCCGACCATAAAATGACTTCATTGTTGCGTTAAAGCGCTATCCTGGGATATTCAGAAAAAGGCATTAGATTTTTTATTTTATGAATGACTGATGATTCTAATTTCGCTTGTTTTCCAATAAGCTGGCGTCATAATCTCATCAAATACTTGTCGATTATTTTGTAATGTGATGAGATACTCATTTGAATATCTTGTGGATAAAATTGCTTTCCTTTTCAGAAAACGTGCATTAAAATTCTTTTTCATTACAGATTATCGTGGGCAAGTGCAGGAAATCATGATAATTATTTATTCTCAAAAGGACACAAATGCTGACATTGAATACTAAAGTAACTAGTGCCGATTCAATATTTGCACAACTGGTTTTGCCTTATGAACTACGTGAGAATAGCCGTTTACGTACTGCACTTGCATCAGGAGAAGAAGTGGCTATTTTTACAGAGCGCGGCACCGTTTTGCGTAATAAGGACTTGCTTAAAAGCGAGGATGGCAGAGTGGTGGAAATTATTTCAGCACAAGAACCGACTTATCGAATAACCTGTAGTACGGCACATAATTTATTACGTTGTGCTTTTCACCTGGGTAATCGACATACGCAGACACAGGTGGAAGAAGGATTCCTGCGTATTTATCAGGATAGCGTATTGAAGGAAATGTTAGAGCGATTGGGCGCTACCGTAATAGAGGAAAGTGCGCAATTCGAGCCGGAATCGGGTGCCTATCATAGTGGTGGCCATCATCATCATGGAGATGATGAGCACAGTCATGCACATGGCCCGCTTGCGCCGATACCCGTGCGTCAGAAGATTCACCGTGCAACGGACCCGCGATCATAAACAAGGCAACATTGTATCTTGCGTACATCATGGCCAGCTTGCAAAGGCAGGGCTGGCGGCAATAATTGAGATGCAATCGGATTTTTACTAGGCTGCTTGTTTCCGGTAATCAATAAAAGTATGGCTGTAATGTAAGTAGTCAAATTACGGCCACCTTTCTGAATGTTAATGATATTTTTGTCATTATAAGACACTTTGTAGAAGCTCTGTTTGGCCACTGCCTGAAAAAGATGTCGTTCTGTTACCGGACGCATGATAGGTTGATCTGCTCAAATAGACGGTGTATTCCAGTTATTATCCTGCGATTAGGATAAAAAGCATTACAAATTAACCTCTATAAACATCCAGTGGTAGAAGAAATCGGACGGGGTAAGCGGGATAAAAGTATCTCTGCTAACCAGATGATTAATGTGAGCGTTGTATGCGTTCTTATCGTGTGGCGACCAATGCAGTCCGAAGTTGCAACACCTACTTTAAAAAGGATAATGATGAAAGGATTACGCTTATTTTTGGGCAAAATTTTAGCCTGCCTGATATTTCTTGTTTTGACTAGTAGCACTCATGCGCAAGAGCTGTATAAAAAGCTTAATATTGTTACGACCGTTGCCCCTATAACAAATATAGTTAAAAATATCAGTGGTGATCATGCTCATGTAACAGGCATTGTTCCTGATGGAACAGATTCTCATACTTTTGAGCCTATCCCAACAGACGCAAAAATACTGGCATCTGCCGATCTGATTATTGTTAATGGGCTCGATCTTGAGTTACCGACAGTAGCGTTGGCGAAAAAGGTAAAAAATCCAAATACCTCCATTCTGCAGTTGGGTAACCGGGCATTAAAAAAAGAAGATTGGCGGTATGATTTCAGTTTTCCTCGTGAGCAGGGCCACCCTAATCCACATCTCTGGCCTAACATTGCCTTGGCAATGCGCTATGCTGAGATCATCCAGGATAGTCTGGTTGAACTCGATCCATCGCGCAAGGCATATTATATTGCGAACACGATCGCTTACCGGGCAAAGCTGCGGAAGCTTGATGATGCAATCTTTGACTGCGTAAACAGTATTCCCGTTAAAAACCGGAAATTAGTGACTTATCATGATTCATTTGCTTATTTTGCTCCGCGCTATGGCATGCAGGTAATTGCGGCCATTCAGCCTGCGGATTTTTCTGAGCCAGGCCCGCGTGAGATGATTCGTATCATCCAGCAAATTAAAAATGAACAGATTCCCGCTATCTTTGGCTCCGAAGTCTTTCCCAGCAAGGTAATGGAACAGATTGCCCGAGAAGCAGGCGCTACACTTATTGATCAACTTTCAGATGATGAATTGCCCGCGCCACCGCATCATTCTTTTATTGGCATGATGGTACGTAACATGACTGTCATGACGAAGGCGCTGGGCGGCAATCCTGAATGTGTGGCAACGGTTGATACCAGTAATATCTCTCCCTGAGGCATGAATGAACGCCGCGGTTAGTTTGAGTAATGTGACCACTGGTTATGAACATAATGTGACATTTTCTCACGTGTCGCTCGAAATCCCGGCTGGCCGATTTGCAGGTATCGTGGGCCCGACAGGCTGTGGTAAAACAACATTGCTTAAAACAATTCTGGGCAGGCAAGTAACTTTTTCTGGCGATGTGCAGGTGAATGGATCTTCTGTGAGTCATATACACCCAGGTGCTATTGGCTACGTACCACAATTGGGCAGTGTTGACTGGAAATTTCCAGTCACGGTGAAAGAAGTAATCATGATGGGGTTATATACTAATAGGCGTATCTGGCCCTGGCCCAGTAAGGAGGAATCTAAACGTGTGCATGATCTGGCTGATAGATTGGGTATCTATAGCTGCTTACAGCATCATATCGTGCATACTTCTGGTGGTCAGCGTCAACGCGCATTTCTTGCTCGTGCGTTGATTAATAATCCACAGCTTCTGATACTGGATGAACCGACCTCAGGTGTTGATATTAAGACTCAGCATGAGATCTTGCATTTATTGAGCGACATCAATAGTGAAGGTATTACCATTTTATTGACTACTCATGATCTTAATGCCGTTGCCTCACATCTGCCATGGGTGATTTGTTTCAATCATGGTGTGATAGCAGAGGGTCGGCCATGCGATATTTTTACGAATGAAGTGCTCACTAAAACTTATGGTGGTGATATTGTCATAATCAAGCATGGCGATTATTTCCTGATCGCCAATAATACACCTCTACATTTAACGGGCAATTCCGGATAAATGGCCATTTTTCTGGAGCCGCTGGAATACGAATTTTTTCGGCATGGCCTGCTAGCTGCATTGATGGTGGGTTCTTTATGTGGCTTGATTGGTGTGTACGTGGTGCTGCGCGGTATGAGTTATGTCGGACATGGATTGTCGCACGCAGCATTTGGTGGCGCAGTAGTTGGTTTTATACTCAATTTCAATTTTTATATTGGTGCCGGTGTGATGGGTCTGCTGGCTGCATTGCTGATTGATCGAATGACACAGAATAGTAAGATCAAATCGGATGCGGCTATCGGCATTGTGACCACTGCCATGTTTGCCTTGGGGGTGGCCATTATTAGTCAGATGCGCACGTTTAATCGTAGCTTTGATGCGGCCTTATTCGGTAATATTCTGGGTATTACCGATCAGGACCTGATTATTGTCGGGCTGGTTACCGCTTTTACCATGATTACGATATTCATTATGTACAGGCCGCTACTTTTTTCTACCTTTGATAGTGAAGCAGCACAGGTATTCGGAATCAAAGTAAGAATCGTACAATTAATCTTTGCGCTTCTATTGACGTTATCCATCATCGCCTCTATGAATATCGTGGGTGTGACCATGATTGCCGCGACTCTGATCATGCCCGCGATGACAGCCCGCATGATGACGGACAGTTTTGGTCGCATGCAAATCTATTCTATTATCATCGGTGCAATAACAGGCATCGCAGGTATGTATTTGAGTTATTTCTTTAATGCTGCCTCGGGTGCAACCATTGTGCTATTTGGTGCCTTATTGTTTGGCTTGTCAGCGTTAATCAAACATATCCAGGAGCAACGGATATTACGCGCTAATCTTCATTGTCATGGTGGCTTGATTCGGGCACATCCGCATGAGCATGACACACCAGATTCCCGTTGTGAGAAGGGTGACATTTGTCCGCAGAAATCAAGGCGAGAGGTGGAATAAATCGGATGAATGATTGTTTAGCAGCTTGTTTTCCGGAGTGTGCCTGTTGTTCATCTGTTTGTGAATTAAAGGGATGCTGCGATGTAACTTTATGAATATTAGTTGTTTACTTGGGATAAAATTAAAAATGAATTTAGGGCGAGGTTAGGAAAGAAGGCAGTAATAAACAAAAAGAAGCTGGTAAGTCACTCCTCCTTGTATTTGTAGTAAGTCTGATGAGGCCTCTTGATGTATTAAGAGGTAATTGAGGAAGTATGTTGTAGTCGATCAATAGTGTGAACTGGTTGACTATTATTCTACATATATAGCATCTCGCGAGAAAAAAGGAGATTAGCAATCATGAGGAATGACGAACAAGGGTTATGTCAGGAAATCGATAATAAAGATGGGTCATTAATGCGCATATCGGGGCAATCTGATTTCAGGAAACGAAAGCGGAGCTTGAACCTCGGTGTTATGTTGGCGTTAGGGCTGGTCATCGGATGGGCGGTATGGCTGCCCGGGGCGCGCGCTGACTTTGCGGATAATCATGTCAGAATGGGCGATGCCCGGGTGGGCTTTGATGGCTATAAGCTCAGAGCAGAGCTTGATGATACTCGATGGATAACGCTTGGTGCCGGGTATCGTGGATCCGGTTTGTGGGCTCAAAATCGATCAGGTCATTACAGAGACCGTTTTAGTACGGATAATGCGCGTCTCTATCTTAATGGTCAGATACATAAGTATTTTAAATTCGAAGTAAATACCGAATGTTTTTTCTGCAACAATACGGATTCAGGCGATAGTCCCAAGATGTTATACAGTATCCTCGATGCAGTGGGGAAATTTGAATATAACCGGTATTTTAATATCTGGGGTGGCCGTATGTTAGTGCCGACCGAACGGGGTGAATTGAATGGCCCTTTTTATCATGCCACTCATGATGGATTTAAAACGCCCTTTTTTTCACAGGATTTTAGCACTAAATTCGGTAATGGCGGCGCGGGTCGCTATGGCCGTGATGATGGCGGAACGCTTTGGGGTAACCTTGAACCTGGCTTTATTCCAGGCACACTGGGCTATGCCGTCGGAATTTATAGAGGATTGGAATCAAAATCGAACGCGGGACCCAATCAACATGACAATGTCTTATGGGCTGGCCGGGTTACCTATAATTTTCTAAATCCCGAGCATAATCCGGGCTATTACACGAGTGGCACTTACTTCGGAAAAGCCGGGGATATTCTGGCGCTTGCATTCGGTTTTTCATTTCAAGAAAATGGCGCGGGTTCACTCGCTAATCGTAGCGATTTTCTGGGCCTTGTGGGCGATATTTTATTTGAAAAAGTCATGCCCGAAGACAGAGGCGTTTTTACGCTGAATGGAGAATATAAGCAATTTTATGCGAATTATAATACGGCGGCATTTGCGGATCCGGATTGCTTTTGCATGTTTGATGGGAAATCATGGACCGTTACCGGACTGTATTTGATACCTGCCAAGATAGGCATTGGTCAATTTCAGCCTTATGGCCGGTTTACCAGTGTTCAACCTGATAACAGCAGCAATCGGGAAGAAATAGAAGGCGGTGTGAATTATGTCATTGATGGTTTTAATGCGCGTATATCAGCGTACTATCAACATGGTGATTTATTCACTAAAGGTTTGAATTATGCACCGGGCGCTATTGGCGATAAGGTGAATGTTTTTAAATTATCGTTTCAGCTGCAAATATAAAAAATTGATTAAGTTTGAACTCATCACAAGCCAGGTTTTCTGTTTAATTTAATTGGAATCCTGGCTACTTTGATTGTCTGCAAAATATAAACGATCTGCGTTGCATGTACCGATGAACATACTCTCGATTATTCTGCAGTATATTGAATTTCTGGTATTCACGCATAATGTAAGAAAAAAAAGAAAATTTTCATACATTTTTCTCTGTAACTTTCTGTATATTCACTATTTACTTTGCATAAAATCAAGTGTAACTTTAAGTCACATTTGAAGACAGTTGGTCGGTATTATCTTTCTTGGTCGATATTATCCTTCAATTTCGGAGGCGTCATACGATTAGATTACTCAATTAAAATCATACAAAATGAATTCAACTTTCAATGACAGTGCCTTTTCCTCCTGGGGAAATTCAGCTGTATCTACGGATTATTTATTCGTGCAAAAAAAGCCTACGGAGCCGATATCCAGCTCGCCTGTGGATTCGGCAATGCAAGCAAGGCTATCTCTAAAATTTAAAGAAGACAACGGAGTCACCAGACTGGCAGGGCGTGATCATTTCGGTCAGTTATATGTACAAAAGCCTTTTTATCCGGAAGGTTCCGAAATGTGTCAGGTAGTTATTGTGCATCCACCGGGTGGTGTAGTCGGCGGAGATGAGTTAGAAATTGTGAGCCATGTGGGGGCTGCTGCAAAAACACAGATGACGACGCCTGGTGCAGCGAAATGGTACAAGAGCAATAATCGTATTTCACGACAGCAGGTAAAACACGATATTGACACCGGCGGGTCACTGGAGTGGTTACCTCAGGAAAGCATATTTTTTAATCAGGCACATGTGGAATTGGATCATTGCGTTACGTTAGCAAAAGAATCCACCTATATCGGTTGCGAAATTTTATGTTTTGGCCGCACTGCATCGGGTGAATCATTTGATGAGGGAGAAATTAAGCAGCGTACCAGTATTCGCCATGCCGACAAGTTAATCTGGTTTGAACAGCTTCGATTATCAGGTGGAAGCAGGGCGATGAGTGGTCCGCTCATGCTTGCTGGTAAGACAGTTTGCGCCACATTGATTGCTGTAGGAGAGGCCATCCCGCCTGCATTAATTACTTCCATGCGGGAAGAAGCGAGTGTCATTGCGGGTGGGATCGGTGATTTTGGTGTCACACAATTAAAATCGGTCGTAGTGGTTCGTTACCTGGGAAATTCAAGTGAAATAGCGCGGCGGATAATGCTTCGCACATGGGGGATCTTGCGTCCAGCGATGCTGGGGCGTCAGGCGATTGTGCCGCGCATGTGGAATACTTAGGTGGAAATATGGTAGCGGACTTGCCTAAAGGTAAACACGAATACACTGCATCGGCAAGGAATATGCGTATCGGGTGTTGAGACCCTAGAATTGAGCTATTAATTAATCAATTAATTTATTTACTTATTGAGGAGAAAACGATGGATTTAACCCCAAGGGAAAAAGACAAGCTTCAGATATTTACTGCCGGATTACTTGCAGAAAGACGTAAGGCACGTGGCTTGCAGCTGAACTATCCAGAAGCAGTGGCATTGATTACCTGTGCAATATTGGAAGGTGCGCGTGACGGACATACGGTTGCGGAACTGATGGCAGAAGGTACAAAAATTTTGACTCGTGCTGATGTGATGGAGGGTATTCCAGAGATGATTCCCGACATTCAGGTAGAAGCTACTTTTCCGGACGGTACCAAGCTGGTAACTGTTCACAATCCAATTCCTTAAGCATCGGGAGGTTATCATGAGTGCAGCAAGTAGAGGTAGTAGAGAAGAAATGATTCCCGGAGAAATGATCGTTAAATCCGGAGAGATTGAACTGAATGTGGGTCGTAAGACCAAAACGATTAAGGTGTCCAATAGTGGCGATAGACCCATACAGATTGGATCTCATTTTCATTTTTACGAGGTGAACTCTGCGTTAAGTTTTGATCGTGAGGCGGCTTATGGTATGCGGTTGAATATCATGTCAGGAACAGCGGTACGTTTTGAACCGGGTCAGGAACGCACTGTTGAACTGGTTGAGCTCGCAGGAGATAGGATCGTATATGGGTTTAACCAAAAGGTAATGGGTAAACTTAAATAATTAAATATCCATTCAGCACTTATAAGGAGTAGAAAATGAGCTTCAAAATTTCTCGTCAGGCCTATGCCGAAATGATGGGTCCCACTACCGGGGACCGTGTTCGTCTAGCCGATACCGAATTATTCATAGAAATTGAAAAAGACTTTACTGTTTACGGTGAAGAAGTAAAATTTGGCGGCGGTAAAGTCATTCGTGATGGTATGGGACAGTCACAGCGCAATCATGCTGATGTCATGGATACGGTCATCACTAATGCCACTATTGTGGATCATTGGGGTATCGTAAAAGCGGATATTGGTTTGAAAAATGGAAAAATTGCCGCCATTGGTAAAGCTGGAAATCCTGATATTCAACCCAATGTCACTATGGTGATTGGTGCCGCAACTGAAATCATTGCCGGTGAAGGTCAGATTGTCACAGCGGGTGCGCTTGATGTCCATGTTCATTTCATTTGTCCGCAGCAGGAAGAAGATGCGATGATGAGTGGTATTACCACCATGCTGGGTGGTGGTACTGGTCCGGCTGTAGGCACAGCGGCAACTACTTGTACACCAGGACCATGGCATATCCATTCAATGCTTAAAGCATCAGATGGCATGGTGATGAATACGGGTTTTTTTGGTAAAGGGAATGTGAGTGTGCCCACCCCTAATGAGGAGCAAGTGCTTGCTGGCGCATGTGGCTTGAAACTGCATGAGGACTGGGGTAGTACATATGCTGCTATAGACAACTGCCTGAATGTCGCAGATAAATATGATGTTCAGGTTGCCATTCATACGGATACGATCAATGAAGGCGGCTATCTAGAGAATACGATTGCTGCATTTAAAGACCGGACTATCCACACTTTTCATACAGAGGGTGCGGGCGGAGGACATGCCCCGGATATTATGGCTGTGGTGGGGCAAGACAATGTCTTGCCATCATCAACCAATCCCACTCGTCCTTATACCCGTAATACGCTGGATGAGCATCTGGATATGTTGATGGTTTGCCATCATCTGAATGCCAGTATCCCCGAAGATATTTCTTTCGCAGAATCACGTATTCGCAAGGAAACCATTGCCGCCGAAGATATTTTACATGATATCGGCGCCATTTCGATGATGTCATCGGATGCGCAGGCGATGGGCCGTATCGGTGAAGTCGTGATGCGCACTTGGCAGACTGCGCATAAAATGAAGATACAACGTGGCTCCTTGCAGGAAGATTCTTCTAGAAACGACAATTTCCGCGTAAAACGCTATATTGCCAAATATACAATCAACCCTGCTATTACGCATGGCGTTTCACATGCGATCGGTTCGATTGAAGTGGGTAAATATGCTGACCTGGTTTTGTGGAACCCTGCTTTTTTTGGTGCAAAACCGACCATGATCCTGAAAGGAGGCATGATTGCAGCCGCTTTGATGGGTGATCCGAATGCATCGATTCCGACTCCACAGCCTGTGCACTATCGATATATGTTTGGTGGGTACGGTTCAGCGATCAATTTATCGTGTTTTACGTTTGCCTCCAAAGCTTCTATTGCAGCGGGCCTGGTTGATCAGCTTAAACTGGGTAAACAGGTCATCCCGGTTAAGGATACTCGGAATCTACGCAAGAAAGATATGATTCATAACGGAGCTACTCCGAAAATGGAAATTGATCCGGAGACATACGAAGTGCGGGCAGATGGGGAGTTGTTGACATGTGGTCCAGCGGATACCTTGCCATTAACGCAACGTTATTTCTTATTTTAATTAAGCCTTTCTAGTGATTTGGGACTGAATTTATACGTGTGCTGGAAAAGTATACTATTGATTAATCCAGTAAATTTATCAATTCATTCCTTATCATGTTGTGGTCGCGATATTAAAGTTTTCTATTGCTATAGTTAAGTTGTGAATCAATAACGGTCGCTATGAGATCGACTGATTTCTGAGGATTATGATGTTTACGTTGAATGCTAAAACTATAGCTGGTTATCATGATGTGAATGGTAGTGATTGTTGTGAAAGCAGTATCCGCAGTCATTCGTGTGATGCGCTTGCTTTGATATTCGTGTGCCAACAGATTGATCGTGCGATAAATTTGAAGTTATAGGAGAAAGCAATGCAAAGTATGGCGCTACTTCGCTTATTGCATCTGGCGAGTCCATCATTGCCTGTTGGTGCCTATACATACTCGCAAGGATTGGAGGCAGCTATCGAAATGGAGATGGTTAAAGATGAAGCCTCGGCGCGTGCCTGGATTGCTGAATCTCTGGCTGTAGTGGCTGACTTCGAAGCACCCATCCTGTGGCGATTATTACAAGGATTTTCAACGGGAGATCTGGCTGCAGTTACTTGCTGGACAGAGCGTTTTATTGCTGCCCGCGATACGGTTGAGTTTCGCGCAGAAACTATTCAAATGGGATATTCTCTCGGCAAACTCGTGATGGATTTAAAGATTGCAGACGAATCTTTATTAGGGCTGATGACGAATCAGCCAGAAATTCCACTGCCTACGGCATTTGCTTGTGCTGCAGAAGCACTGGCTGTGCCGCACGAGGCTGCTTTGCTGGGTTATTTGTTTTCGATGATTGAGAATCAGGTGCTTGTCTGCGTGAAATCAGTACCACTTGGACAAGTTTCAGGCCAACGATTGTTACTTTCACTTCATTCAGAAATTGAAGCGGCTGCACATAATGCGCAGCGGCTTGAGGATGATGAGCTGTCTAACTGGGCGCCTGGCCTATCCTTATTGTCGATGCAGCATGAAGTGCAATATAGTCGGGTTTATCGATCTTGAATGATTTTATCGGAATCTAATATGAAAAAAACATCGAATCCTTTACGTGTTGGCATAGGCGGTCCAGTCGGTTCTGGCAAGACTGCTTTATGTGAGGTACTCAGTAAAAAGATGCGTGATCGTTATGAAATGGCGGTGATTACCAACGATATTTATACCAAAGAAGATCTGGAAATCCTGCTGCGCGCTGATGCATTACCAGCCGAACGCTTGATGGGGGTTGAAACAGGTGGTTGTCCGCATACGGCAATCAGGGAGGATGCATCAATCAATCTGGAAGCCATTTCGCGCATGAGTGCGGATTTTCCCAACCTTGATCTTATTTTGATCGAATCGGGGGGGGATAATCTTGCATCCACATTCAGCCCGGAGCTTTCCGATCTGACTATTTATGTGATTGATGTTGCTGCGGGTGAAAAAATACCGCGTAAAGGCGGACCCGGCATTACGCGTTCGGCATTGCTTGTCATTAATAAGATCGATCTGGCTCCACATGTTGGCGCAGATCTGAGCGTGATGGAACGTGATGCGAAAAGAATGCGTGGTGAGCGTCCCTTTGTTTTCACCAATATGCGTACAGGAGAAGGGGTACAGACAGTTATTGATTTTATTGTTAAGCAGGGTTTGCTGGAAGAAATGAAAACGCAGTAACACGACTGAATATTTGCTTGAGTATATCCAAGACATCTTAAGAAAGACATGATGGCTACCCGGAGTTTTAGCAAATTCGGGTGTTCTTAAATAATCATGATATAACAACCGATTATCTTTAAGTAAACACTTCTTTGGAGGTGATTAAAATGGAATGGTCACTGACAGTAGATAAGGCGTTGCCGCGTCCTGTGCGTGTAATTTTAAGGGGAGTGGGGCAGGTATTTTTTTGTGGTAATGCAGTGACAGGCCTGATCTTTCTGATAGCACTCTTTATTGGCGGCCCTGTAGCGGGTCTGGCTGCGACAGTTGGTGTCATAACGAGTACTATTACCGCCTACCTTCTGGGCTTCTCTGAAGATGATATTGATGCGGGATTGTACGGATTCAACGGCACGTTAGTTGGGCCCTGCTTATTTCTATTTCTTGAATACTCGCCTCAACTGTGGCTGTATGTCATATTAGCCGCTATATTATCAAGCGTTGTATTGGCTGCTTTGATCAGGATTCTGACTCCCTATAGGATTCCTGCCTCTACATCTCCGTTTGTGCTGACTTGCTGGATGTTCATGGTTGCAGTTTATTCCTTTGATAAGTTTACGCCTGGTCCTGTTCTGCCAACACCAGAGATTCCCTCAATAGTAGCAGGTATGGGGGGGCTTTCAATCGAAGCATGGTTTACAGTCTGGACAGATGATACGGTTAAAATGTGGTATACCGCATTAACAAAAGGTATTGCTGAAGTCATGTTTGCGGATAATATTCTTGTCGGCATTCTGTTCTTGATTGGTATTGCGATCACTTCATGGCGTGGTGCTTTTATGGCTTTTTGCGGGACTGTTGTGGGGGTTGTCGTTCCTGTCGTTTTAGGGGCAAATCAGAATCTGATTGAGATGGGATTGTATGCATTCAATCCGGTTTTGACAATGATGGCGATAGGATGGGTTTTTCTTAAGCCTACGAAAAAAAGTGCTATTCTGGCGTTATTGGCAGGTATTTTAACCGTAGTCTGCCAAGCTGGCCTGGCCAATTTTCTAGCTCCAATCGGTTTACCTACACTTACTTTCCCATTTGTTTTGGTTATGTGGATGTTTTTATTTGCTGCAGGCATGTCTAAATATTGGTCAGAACCAAAAATTTAACCCTTTATAATCAATAAGAAAAACTTATGACGAGGGCTTTTGCAAAGGTCTCCCCATATTGAATCCATCGTATCGGGGCGATTTAACTTATCCTTTAATTACGTCAAGCTGACATAAAAGCGACAGTGGGCAACCAGGCATCAGGCTGTAGAATCTCATAGGTTGGTTACGCTACTAGCTCGACGATACCGGTTTCCAGGCTGTATATACCGCCAACAACAAGCAGTTTTTTTTCTGCTACTAATTTACTGAGAATCGGCGTTTGTTTTTTTAATTCTCGTACATTTAGAATGACGTTCATTTTGACCACATTGTAGTAGCGATCACCAGACATAAACATGGATATTCTTTCCGCTGCTCTGACTGCAGGTGCTAGCGCACTGGACATGGTTTGAATATGGCCGGGAAACTGTTCATTATTGTCTGAAGCGTCCATTGCTGCCTTAATAGCACCGCAGCTCTCATGACCGAGTACCATAATCAGTGGCGTATGCAGTATCGCTGCAGCATATTCAAGAGTGGCTACGAAATCTGTAGTGAGATAATTTCCGGCGACACGTGCTACAAATAGATCGCCTAATTGTTCATCAAAGCAAAATTCTGGACTGACTCTAGAATCGGAGCAACTTAGAATACAGGCATAAGGATTTTGCCCTTTTATCAGGGATGCACTTTGAAGATTAAAATCCATTGGAGTAGACTGTCCGGCAATATAACGTTTGTTACCTGCCATTAGTCGTTCCAGAGCTGCATCGGGCGTTAGTATGTTTTCCGGCAGCGCGGGTATCTTGATTGCTCCAGAAGCGGCGATTACCTTTTCTACCGTTACAGCAGCACCTAAGCCGAATGTAGAAGTTGCTGCCAGTTTCAAGAATGAGCGTCTTTGTCGTATTGCCTGTTGATGCTTTTTGTTTGAATCATCTGTATCGCACATTTTTCAGCTCCCATTTATCGAATAAAGCGTTAAGTGAGTGGATTACTGTGAGTATGTGGCAGCGATGCAGGTGGGTGCTGCTCTTGAGTAATTTTTACGGGTACCATATACAATTTACCGTGCCGTACACCGCGTGTAGCAATAACCTGATTGGCAAAATTGGTGACGTCTTGAATCATTCCGCGTAAGACAATGACTTCCAGGCAGTGATCATGATCCATATGTATATGCATGCTGGATAAGGTAAGGTCATGATGGCTATGTTGAATCGAAGTAATGCGACTGGCTAAGTCACTTTGATGATGATCATATATATAACTGAGCGTGGCGACGCAGTAACCTTCATGTTCTTTTTCCAGACGCTCGATTTCCAGTTGTTCGCGTATTAGATCTCGCACTGCCTCTGAACGATTGGTGTAGCCGCGTGCCCGCACTAGGTCATCAAACTGTTTAGATAGCTGGTTGTCTAGAGAAATCGTAAAGCGTTCCATATTTTTTGCTCATGAAGATGATCACGCATAGAATCCGCAATGAATATTTAATGCTCGTTTCTATATTCTAATTTACATTTTATTTCGGTGATAACCATTATTATTGATCGTGCGGTAATAGAATAGTTGCAGCTATTATTGAGTATATATAAAAAACTTATTGAATCATATAATATTTTGTGTGGAGTGCGGTTCGGTAGAGACTGGATTAGATTGTTGCCCGATTCTTCTTCGCGGAGATGATCGTGTTTTATTCGGGAAAGGAATAATTTTTCAAGATCATGGTAAGAGGATTAAAAATTAGCGATCAGGCTAACTCGGAACGAGCGGGTTTCAACAGGATGAAAGTGTGTATCGTCTACACCACCAATCGGCTCATTAGGTAGCCTGGATGTATAAAAATAATCAATTGCATGCGCCCGCGTATTCAGTAGATTAAAGCCTTGCAAGATGACCTGGACTTGCTTGTCTATCTTGAAGCCAATCTGGCCATTAAGTGTTATGGTGCTATCTGATTTTACGCTATTATTTTCAGTTAGCGGGCGTTTGCCAAAATAACGCAATTGCATGCTACCAAAGAAGGGTCCCAGGTTGTCTATTGCGATTGCAGCTTTACCGACGCCCTGGATGGCTGAAGGAATGTGCTTTCCTGCTGGATTTGAATCAACAAAACGGGCTCGGGTCAAAGCATAATCCAAGTCTATCATTAACCATTTATTCGGCATGTAAAAAGCAGAAATTTCAAAACCTGTGCGTTTGCTGGGACGACTTGCTTCGGTCGTCCCGGCATCACCTACAAATAATAATTCAGAATCAAGGTCCAACCGGAAAAATGCGAGTGAGGCTTGTAAGCCGGGCAGGATAGCGGTGCGGAACCCTGTTTCAAATCCTGTGGAACGAACGAGCGGATTAACGCTTTTTATGGGAATATTTGATTTCGGATCTATGCTGGTGACTGTGCCACGAGCATCATTGCTATGAAAACTACCGCCATAGTTGAAGTAATACTCGGTTTTGATCCATGGCCCAAAGATGAGGCTGAGTTTTGGATTAACGATGTTGTCATGTTCACGACCAGAATTAGCCTGAATATTACTTTTAACATCAAACCAATAAATATCATTGCGTATACCAGCAATGGTTCTAAATTTTTCAAACCATTGCACACTGTTTTGAAAGTAAATGCCGATACTGTTTTCTAATATATGGTCTTTGCGTGTGGTTGATAATACTTGCCGCTGTTTTGTGCTGAATAAGCCGTTATCAATCACATCATTTTGGAATTGAAAGCCCAGGGTATTTTCAAATGCGAGTCCAGCAAACTCATTTACCCAGACATGGCTAAGATTTATTGCGGACTGAAAACGCTTGTCTGTTTGCGAGAATTGGTCACCGTTGACAGGGTCATCTAGAAAATAGGTAAAGTTAGAGAAGAGCGCAAGATTGCTATGAAGCGTATATATGTTAGCCTTGGTAATGCCATAATGACCGTGATGCTGTAGGGCGGCGGATAGACTGAAACGATGCGCTTTGCCACCATCACTCGGATCAATTGTACCCAGACGAGAAACAAAATGGCTGTCGATTGCCCGTTGAGGAATCTGATCAGTGGCATTCCAGCTTCCTCCGTAGCCCATTGCTGTGATATTAAATTTAGTGTTGTTTATATTCTGACTATAGCGTAGTACGCTATTAAATTTCCGGAATTTTTCTTTTTTCTCCCACGGGCCATTTTTCTTAAGCAATTCTAAAGCATAAAGAAAATTGCCTGTACCTGTTTCATGAGATTTTGCAAGTAGGCCACGCATATAGCCTTGTTGACCGGTGCTGTAATTAGCGATTCCCTGCGGTAGTGTGTTGATATAGCCCATGCTGACTGCGCCTGCGGATGAAAAATCACCTTGATTTGCATAATAAGGTCCCTTCTGATAATGCAAATTATCTACCAATTCAGGAATAATGAAGTTAGTATCGGCCCAGCCCTGCCCATGTCCATGTGAACGTTGATTAACCAGCATATCATCTACCGTTATTCTTAAATCCGTGCCATGATCAAGATTGAAGCCGCGCGCAAAGTACTGGTTTGCTTTGCCTTCACCGCTATGCTGAGTGACGATCAATCCTGGTACTGTCTCGAGTAATTCACCAGGGCGATATACTGTGCGTTGATTCAGTTGTCTTTTGAGGACAGTTCCTTCATTTGCCGAATTAGCGGAACCAATCAGATTGTTGGCATTGGCTCGTATGGTTACTTCATTCAATGTTGGTATGCCAGCCGCATTCGCTGTGAATGAGGGTCCGATGCTCGTCAGTATAAGCGTCAGGCGAATGCTGAATGTTTGTTTGATTATCATTAGGGAGCTAATGGTGATTTTTGAAAGATATTATGTACTTTTGTGAGGCTGATGGCGATGCAGAAATCCGTCTGACTATTGATGACTATCACAAGCAGTCAGGGTATTTATCTAACGGAAATGAATGCTGTATTGTTCTATTCCAGAAAGCATGAAGAAATAAACCAGGTTAGAAGTTGTAGCTACTTTTGGTAGAAAACAGAGACGCGTTAGAAATCGATTTGCTTAAAATATGCCCACTCTCGTCATGCAAAGGAAGATGCACTGTAACAAAAAGACAGAAGGTGGCAGACGACAATAAATAGATATTTAGTATATGATTCTAATTTGAAAAAGATTTTTCCTGAATAAGAAGATTGGAATGGTTATTATCGTATTTTTTGTGGAAGATATTTGTGGTCTTGGTCAGCGTAAAGCAGTGTATTGATTGTTCAGGAAAAGGATAAAAGCGTGGATCATACGGCCATAGCTCGTAATGCTGTTGCCTGATTGTAGATAGCGGGAAGATTTAGGGTAAATCATAACTGTTTTAATCTGCTGACTGGTTGATCGAGCCAACTTTCCAGACCCTGGACGTTCAGTTTGATATCCGAGCGCAATAAATCATGGATTGCTTGCTGTGATAATTTACAACCATGCTGAATTAATTGCTGCAGCAAAAGTTTTTCTAGTGCTGCTTTTAATATTTCATGCCGGTCAATACTTTTTTCGTTAGCACTTTTTGCTATTGCTACATGGGCATCGATTAAGCTGTGCATAGCGATAGCATGATGTGGCAGATTGCCAATCCGGCTATAATGAGTCAAGTAAGCATAGTGCGGGTTATAACTCATGATTCGATCTATTGATTCATGGGCTGCGATCGGGTCAAATTGTACGGGCGTTGTCGTTGGGAATACAAACTCCATTCCATCAACGTCAAACTCTCGGTAAGAAACACCAAAAGTGTCTCCAGTAAAAAAAGAATGACTCTGTTCATCATAAATACAGTAGTGGTGGCGAGCATGACCGGGAGTGTCCAGTAACAATAAGGTTCGGCCGTTCAGATCAATACGGGTTTGATCAGGTGCTTCGATTATGCGATTCGCATCTATCGGAAGAATTTCGCCATACACTTGTTTAAATTCTGCTTCACCATAAACGGCGATTACGCCTGCTATAAGCCTGGCAGGATCCACCATATGCCGGGCCCCGCGTGGATGCACCACCAATTTTGCGTTGGGAAAATAACGCATGCATTCTCCCGCACCACCAGCATGGTCAAGATGTATATGTGTTAGCAATATGTAGGCAACATTTTCGAGTGCGAGGTTTTTTTCTTTTAATGTTTGTACAACGCCAGGAATTGAGAAGGCAGTACCTGTATCAACCAATGCGACCATGCCATTTTCTACAATCAGGTGAATAGCCGCGCGTCCCGGGCGGTGATATTGTGCATCTACGGCACTAATACCATGATCATAATCAGTAACAAGAGAAGGTGTCATTGAAATTCCGGCAAGAGAAAGAATCGATTGAAATAACGACAATTTGTATAATTTGCAAAGTAACAATTCATTTTATGGCCTGTTGTAGCTGGTCAAGAATGGCTGGGTTTTCTAATGTGGAAGTATCCTGAGTAATTTCTTCTCCTTTGGCGAGTGTACGCAATAAACGTCGCATAATTTTACCGGAGCGGGTTTTTGGTAGATTGTCACCAAAACGAACCTCATCGGGTTTGGCAATGGGACCAATTTCTTTAGCGACCCAATTACGCAATTCATTAACAATCTGGATGGCTGCCGTACCTTGCGGACACTGATCTTTCATAACGACAAATGCGATAATTGATTCTCCTTTTATCTCATGGGGTTTTCCTACTACGGCTGCTTCTGCTACTAATGGATGAGCAACCAATGCAGATTCGATTTCCATTGTACCTAAACGATGACCCGAGACGTTCAGGACATCATCAATTCTTCCCATAATCCAGAAATAACCATCTTGATCACGATTTGCAGAGTCGCCTGATAGATAGTATCTGCCATGACCCATTTCTATAGGGAAGTAGGTTTCTTTAAAGCGTTCCGGATTACCCCACAATGTGCGAACCTGTGAAGGAAATGGACGTTTGATAACGAGGAACCCACCTTCACCGGTTCCGACGTCATGACCGGTTTCGTCAACAATAGCTGCAAAAATTCCAGGCAAAGGTAACGTGCAGGAGCCCGGTTTAAGGGGTACAATACCGGGCAGCGGGGCAATCATATGACTGCCTGTCTCAGTTTGCCACCAAGTATCCACAATGGGGCAATGAGCCCGACCGACTTTATTATAATACCATATCCATGCTTCAGGATTAATGGGCTCGCCAACCGAGCCTAGCAAGCGCAATGAGGATAAATCATATTTTTCGGGCAAATCTGGACCCAGTTTGATGAGTGAACGGATGGCAGTGGGTGCGGTATAAAAAGTGGTCACTTTGTGTTTCTGTATAATTTCCCAGAATCGCCCTGCATCCGGATAGACAGGTGTTCCTTCAAAGATAATCTGTGTCGCTCCGACTGCTAAAGGACCATATGTCACGTAGCTATGACCGGTGACCCAGCCTATATCAGCAGTACACCAGAAAATATCCGTTGGCTTATAATCAAATACCCAGTACATGCTAATAATGGTTCCTAATAAATAGCCTGCACTGGAATGTTGAACCCCCTTGGGTTTTCCGGTTGAGCCGGAAGTGTACAGTGTGAAAAGTGTATGCTCGGCATTAACCCATTCTGGCTCGCAGACGGTGTTTTTATTCTGAATGATTTCATGCCACCAAACATCGCGCGTTGTCTCGATCGATATATTGGCTCCTGTACGTTTATAAATGATGACTGATTTTACCGATTCAGTCTCACCCCGAGCGATAGCCTCATCAACAGTTTCTTTCAGCGGATTATTTCTACCGCCGCGTACTTGCTCGTCAGCGGTGATGACAGCTACAGCACCGGCATCCTTAATGCGCTCATGTAAGCTTTTAGCTGAGAACCCGCCAAATACCACAGAGTGAATGGCTCCAATGCGGGCGCAAGCTTGCATGGCCACCACTGCTTCAATACACATTGGCATGTAAATAACAACGCGATCTCCTTTGCATATATTGAGTGATTTAAGTGCGTTGGCAAATTGACAGACGCGTTGATGGAGATCGCGATATGTCGAATGAACAACCTGGCCATCATCTGATTCAAAGATAATGGCAATTTTGTCGGGTTGAGTAGTAAGGTGCCGATCCAGGCAATTAAAAGAGATATTTAATTCGCCATCATCAAACCATTTAAAAAATGGGGGGTTATCTTCGTCTAATACTCGAGTAAATGACTTATGCCACAGAATATGTTCTCTCGCCTGTCTTTCCCAAAAACCTAAGTAATCTTCCTGAGCTTGTGCGCATAATGCTTGATATTCGGCGATGCTGGATATATTAGCGCGTTCAGAAAATTCTTTATTTGGCGGGAAAACCCGGGTTTCATTAAGAACAGATTCAATAATGGACATAACGTAAATCTCCGATAATTGGTTTCTTCAAAAAGCAGCCTCTTTTTCAGGAAAGGAAATTGTAACACTTACATCAATACAGCCTGATAAGACGACGTATGAATTACAAGATTCCGATTAAAGGGTTTTTTGCTTGAATCCAGTAAGTAATAACCGGCCAGGATGAGATTAAAGTATTGCAATCACTACATTTAACGAAGTTTATGTTTCATCTTTAATAATTTTTTGTTAGAATGTTTGCGTAATTTCGATGGGCTTTTTCAGCCCTTTTTTTATTTGTGGCGAGGCTATGGCGTTGTACAAATTGCTGGAATCAACTCTAACTGGAATGGGATATGAGTTGGTTGAAGTGGAACAATTGGCACGTGGCAAACTATTACGAGTATTTGTTGACAAACAAGGTGGGGTTAATATTGATGATTGTGTTTTGATTAGCGATCATCTGAGTCGGTTACTCGCTGTTGAAAATATTGATTACAGTCGGCTTGAGGTATCCTCGCCTGGATTAGATAGATTATTAAAAAAAGAAACTGATTTTCTCCGTTTTCAAGGAGAGTTGGTTAAGCTGAAACTACGCGTGGCTTTACAAGGACAAAGGAATTTCGTTGGGATTTTGCGGGAAGTAAATAATGGCATATTGAAGCTTGAAGTCGAAGGAAAATTGTTAGACCTTGAACTGAGTAACCTTGAAAAAGCCCGTTTGGTTCCAAAATTGTAGGTATATGGAAATTTGGCTGGAGGACTATGAGCCGCGAAATTTTACTGTTGGTAGATGCATTGGCGCGTGAAAAAAGTGTTGAAAAAGACATTGTTTTTACCGCATTAGAAATGGCATTAGCATCCGCTACGAAAAAACGATTTCAAGAAGAAATTGATACGCGAGTCTTGATTGATAGGACAACGGGAGACTATCAATCTTTTCGACGTTGGGTGGTGGTGCCTGATGATGCTGTTGAGGATCCTGTTCGTCAAATTTCTTTAAGTGAAGCATTAGAGCATGATGCCGAGATCAAATTAGGAGATTTTTACGAAAAATCACTTGAACCAATTGAATTTGGACGTATCGGCGCGCAAGCAGCGAAGCAGGTGATTTTTCAAAAAATACGTGATGCTGAGCGTGAGCAGACCTTAAATGATTTTCTTGAACGAAAAGATTATATGGTTACTGGCACTATCAAACGTATGGAACGTGGGAACGCAATTATCGAGTCCGGCAGAATTGAAGCCGTATTGCCGCGCGATCAGGTGATTCCTAAAGAAAACCTGCGTATTGGTGATCGTGTGCGCGCTTATTTGTATAAAGTTGATCGTGCGGCAAGAGGACCTCAGTTATTATTATCACGCATTTCACCGGAATTTTTAGTGAGACTGTTTGAGTTGGAAGTGCCCGAGATTGAAGAAAATTTGCTGGAAATTAAGATGGCGGCAAGGGATCCCGGGTCACGTGCCAAGATTGCCGTCAAATCAAATGATCCGCGTATAGATCCAATAGGTACCTGTGTTGGTATGCGTGGTTCTAGAGTGCAAGCGGTTATTAGTGAACTGTCAGGAGAGCGCGTAGATATTATTCTGTGGTCTGATGATCCAGCTACTTTTGTTGTTAATGCGCTTGCACCCGCTGAGATTAGCAGCATCATGGTAGATGAAGAGAAGCACAGTATGGATATTGTGGTAGATGATGATAATCTTGCACAGGCAATAGGTCGAGGCGGTCAGAACGTTCGACTTGCGTCAGAGTTGACGGGTTGGGAGCTCAACATTATGACGGAGGAAGAATCTCAGACTAAGAATGAGGAAGAAATCTCTATGATTCGTCAACTCTTTGTCGAGAAATTGGATGTCGATCAGGAAATGGCTGAGGTACTGATGAGCGAAGGGTTCTCTACATTGGAAGAAATTGCCTATGTGCCCATCAATGAGATGCTGGAGATCGAGTCTTTTGATGAACAAACTGTAAATGAGCTGCGTAACCGTGCACGTAATATTCTTCTGACTGATGCTATTGTTAATGAAGAAAAGGTAGAGCATATGACTGGGGACCTATTGTCTCTGGATGGTATGGATATCAAAATTAAGAATGAATTGGCGGCAAAAGGTATTAATACTCAAGCTGATCTGGCCGATTTAGCTGCGGATGATTTGGTGGAGATGACGGGGATAGATATCGAGCGTGCTAGTCAATTGATTATTAAAGCACGTGAACCATGGTTTGTTTGATTGCAGTAGTCGGCTGATAATAATGGTGAAGTTTTCCATTTTATAGTAAACGAATAATAATATAGTCAAGATAAAGCGCGAGCGAGTATTTGATGGGCAGTTTCTGAGGTCATGAAACACGATTGAATATTTAACTGTAACTAGCTGTTTATTTTTACCGTTTAATTTAATTGTTTTGATTTTTGATTGCTAATGAGGATGTATTCTCGCGCATTGTATATGTATTATATAACTATGCGTTTGTACCGTAGCGTATGATGGTTTATTTTGATTACCACTTTAAATCCTCAGATACTTTCTGAAGATGGAGTAGGTACTATTCGTTTTGTATGAAACTGGAATGTTGAAGGGTTACAGATGACTCAAATGAGTGTAGAACAATTTGCGAATGAACTGGGCTTGTTGCCGGCTGTATTATTGGAGCAGCTTCGGGCGGCCGGTGTAAATAAATTGTTGGCCGGAGACAGTTTGACGGAGCAAGACAAAGCTCAGTTGCTTGATTATCTTCGTAAGGCTCACGGTACTGCTGATACAAAAAGTAGTGTTACTTTGACTCGCAGGCAAACTTCTGAAATTAGAAAATCTGACAGTGCAGGAAGAGCCCGAACTATTCAAGTGGAAGTGAGAAAAAAACGTGTGCTGACAAAACCAGTAGTATCTGATGAAGCTAAGGATCGAGTTACTGCGGCCGATCAAACAAAGCCACCTGTGTTCGAACCCGTGATAGATGCTGCTCAAATGGCATTACGTAAAGAGGAAGCAAGGAAACAGGCTGAATTGATTGCGCGCCAGGCAGCAGAGATTAAAGAGAAACAAAGACGTAAAAAGGTTGAAGAAGGAACTATTGTAAAGAATAAAGAAGAAGAACAGGCCAAGCCTGTAGTTACACCACCGATAGCCATTGAGGCCACTGATGAATCTATTGCTATTTCATCTGACACAACTTCAGAGCCGGTAGAAGCATCACAACCACAATCACAAGTACAGCCAGAATCGACATCTGTTTCAAAAGAAGGAACATTGCAAAAAACACCGGTGAAAACGGAAGAAAAGGTTGAGAAGAAAAAGAAACAAGCGAAACAGGTTGATTGGAAGGATGAAGTAACAAAGCGGCGTGGTATCAAAGCGCGGGGCGATTTAACCAGTGGTCAGGGATGGCGGACACGCAGAGAAAAGCATGGAAAATCATCATCAAACGATGGGCAAAACATCCATGCCTTTTCAGCGCCTACGGAGCCTATTGTTCATGAAATCATGGTACCTGAAACGATTTCGGTCGGTTCACTTGCTCAGAAAATGTCGGTTAAGGCTGCTGAGGTTATTAAGGTATTGATGAAAATGGGTAATATGGTGACTATCAATCAGATGCTGGATCAGGATACAGCAATGATTGTAGTGGAAGAGCTAGGGCATGTTGCAAAATATGCGGCACTTGATAGCCCTGAATCTTTTCTAACAGATGCGAGTACGACAGAAATTGAATTAAAGATGGAGCCGCGTGCGCCAGTTGTCACTGTAATGGGTCATGTGGATCATGGAAAAACTTCTTTGCTGGACTATATTCGTCGTTCACGGGTGGCGGGCGGCGAGGCGGGAGGTATTACTCAGCATATTGGTGCTTACCATGTTGAGACTAACCAGGGGATGGTTACCTTCCTGGATACGCCTGGACATGAAGCATTTACAGCCATGAGAGCGCGTGGTACTAAAATTACTGATATGGTTATTTTGGTGGTTGCTGCAGATGATGGCGTCATGCCTCAAACTATTGAGGCAGTCCACCATGCAAAAGCAGCTAAAATTCCGATCGTTGTTGCTATTAATAAAATGGATAAGCCAGAGGCCAATCCTGAGCGAATTAAGCAGGAGTTGGTTGCATATGAGGTTGTGCCAGAAGATTGGGGTGGCGATACCATGTTTGTTGAGGTTTCAGCTAAAACCGGCGAAGGTATCGATGCTTTGCTGGAGAGTGTCTTACTGCAAGCGGAAGTAATGGAGCTTAAAGCGCCCAAAAATATGCCTGCCAAAGGTGTTGTGATTGAGTCGCGATTGGATAAAGGTCGTGGCCCGGTAGCTACGATATTGGTGCAATCAGGCACTTTAAAGCGGGGCGATGTACTACTTGCTGGTGCGGTATTTGGCAAGGTGCGAGCGATGACTGATGAAAATGGCAAGTCGATCAAGCAAGCGGGCACCTCTATTCCGGTGGAAATTCAAGGTATGTCAGAAGTGCCTGTAGCTGGTGAAGTAGTCATGGTGTTGGAGGATGAAAGAAAAGCACGTGAAATTGCACTATTTCGTCAGGGTAAATATCGTGATGTAAAGCTTGCTAAACTGCAGGCTGCAAAGCTTGAAAACGTATTTGAACAGAAAGATGATGTAAAAATACTTGCGCTGATTATTAAGGCAGATGTTCAAGGCTCTTGTGAGGCGCTTGCGGATTCGCTGCAAAGGCTTTCTACTGATGAGGTGAGAGTGAATATTATTCACAGCGGGGTTGGCGCCATTATAGAGTCTGATATTAATCTGGCACTTGCTTCCAAAGCCGTTGTGATTGGTTTTAATACACGTGCAGATGCAAGTGCACGTAAGCTGATTACTTCTAGCGGTGTTGATGTTCGTTATTACAATATTATCTATGAAGCAGTCGATGAAATAAAGGCAGCTTTGTCTGGCATGATGTCACCAGATCGTAAAGATAATATTCTTGGTCTGGTTGAGATCCGTGAATTGTTTCGTATTCCCAAGGTGGGTGCTATTGCGGGTTGTTATGTGCTAGATGGTGTTATTAAACGGAATTCACTGGTGCGATTGTTGCGTGATGGTAAAGTAATACATAGTTGTGAACTGGATTCACTGAAACGTTTTAAAGACGATGTGAAGGAAGTTAGAGAAGGATTTGAATGTGGACTCTCGTTGAAAAACTTTAATGATATTCAGGTAGGCGATCAACTGGAGTCTTATGAAATTATAGAAACGGCACGGTCTTTATGATGCGTGTTTTATCTGGATAATACAAAACATGCCTAGAGATTATTCTCGTACGTTACGTGTGGCTGATCAGATTCAGCGTGAGCTGGCGGATTTAATCGATAATGAAATCAAAGATCCGCGTGTAGGTATGATTACAGTGACGGGTGTTGAGGTCAGCCGAGACTATGGAAATGCTAGAGTCTACTATACTACGCTTGCGAGTGAAGAGGAAAGATTCTTGATTGAAAGGGGCTTAGAGCATGCGAGTGGTTTTTTGCGTACTCATTTATCGCATAGAATGAAACTCAGAGTAGTGCCTCATCTTCATTTTATTTATGATGAATCGGTTGAACGCGGTGTGCGTCTTTCACGTCTTATAGATGAGGCGGTGGCACAAGAGAATACCGCTAATCAGTCGGATGTCGATATCTAGATCATTAAGTACGGATATTCATGCTACATATTAAGTTCCACAGTTTAACGCCGATCAGCAAGTGAAGCGTAATATCAATGGTGTATTGCTATTAAATAAGCCCTATGGCATTACATCTAATCGAGCGCTTCAAATTACCAAACGTCTTTTTTCCGCAGCCAAGTCTGGTCATACTGGCACGCTTGATCCAATGGCAACCGGACTATTGCCGATTTGTTTCGGTGAAGCCACTAAATTTTCTTCAGTATTATTAGGAGCTGATAAAATTTATGGAGCGACACTTAAACTGGGATATATGAGTTCAACAGGCGATGCTGAGGGAGAAATTGCTTCGCTTAGCAGAATGAATACGGATAAAGTCGTATCAACATTGCATGAATGCAAGGATGTATTGCAGCGTTTTATTGGTCATATTTTACAAATACCCCCCATGTATAGTGCACTCAAATATCGGGGTAAACCATTATATGCCTATGCAAGAAATGGCGAAGAAATTGAGCGAAAGCCTCGCGAAGTAGTGATTCATGATTTGCACATTGAATCATTCGTTGATGATGAGTTACGTATTATCGTTAAGTGTGGGACGGGTACTTATATTCGTACGTTAGCAGAAGATATCGGAAAGGCATTGGGCTATGGTGGTGCCTATCTTACTAAGTTATGCCGTTCTAGTATTGATCGTTTTGATCTTTCTCAAGGGTATACATTAACGGCACTTGAGGGCATGACTACAGGGCATCTGGACAACTGCTTATACCCAGTTGATAGTCTGTTATGTGATTTTCCCGCAGTAACCCTGGATGACATGACAGCTACATTTTTATTCCAAGGGCGCATTATATCTAACCGATTTGATACAGTCGGCCTGTCGGAAGGAGACAATGTCCGCCTATATAACCAGGAAAAACAATTTTTGGGTTTAGGTAAAATAACTGCAGAGAGAGCGATTGCGGCTAAACGATTAGTATCGAATACCCTATTTTCAACTAATTAAGAAATCATGAATTTTTATGACTAACTTTATCTGGAATATCAACACAATGCTACAGAGCTTATCAATGCATTATAATTATTCATCTTATTTCATTATCTAGTAATGTTGCAGGGAAACAATCTAGCATGTGTGCGGGGCGATCGTAGGCTATTTAAAAACATCAATTTTTCGCTTAGCGCGGGTGAATTGATGCAGGTACATGGCCCTAATGGCAGTGGGAAAACCAGTTTGTTGCGAATATTATGTGGATTAACGATGCCTGCTGTTGGAGAAGTTTGTTGGCACGGCGATGCTATTCGTTCTTTAGGTGGTGATTACTATGGCGTTATTACCTATATTGGTCACTTGAGTGGCACTAAGGATGATTTGACCGTTATTGAGAATTTACGTATTTCAAGCGCTCTGGCCGGTATTGAGGTTGGTGAGTCTGAAGCTCATGAAGCACTGGAATATATGGGGCTGGGCGGAAGAGAGATGCTACCTGTTAAAGTGCTTTCTCAAGGGCAGCGTCGACGTGTTGCATTAGCGCGATTACTTGTTTGCAAGACAGTATTATGGATATTAGATGAACCTCTAGCGGCACTCGATGTATCTGCAGTAAAGATAATTCAGGTGATGCTGGAACAACATTTGGCGCAGGGTGGTATGATCGTAATGACGACGCACCAGGAAATAGCGATATCGGCTAAAACCGTTCAGCAGTTGCAGCTCGCTTAATATGTTTCTGTGGATAATTCAACGTGATCTGTTGCTGGCTATGCGTCGGCAAGCAGATGTATTAACTACTTTATTTTTCTTCATTATCGTAGTGAGCTTGTTTCCACTGAGTGTTGGTCCGGAAATGAGTATGCTTCGGACGATGGCACCAGGTGTCGTATGGGTTGCTGCGCTATTAGCCTCAATGTTATCTCTGGGCAGGATGTTTTCTAGTGATTATCTTGATGGCACTCTGGAGCAAATGTTGCTTTCACCACAACCGTTGCCGCTTCTTATACTGGGAAAGGCCCTGGCTCATTGGTTAGTGACCGGTGTTCCTTTGGTATTAATGGCACCCATTTTGGGTATTCAATACGATTTACCAACAGATGCATTATCCGTATTGACTGCATCGTTATTATTGGGCACACCCGTTTTGAGTTTAATCGGTGCCATCGGTGCAGCATTGACTCTGGGTTTGCGTGGTGGAGGTGTACTCGTGTCGTTGTTGGTGCTGCCATTGTATATTCCTGTTCTAATTTTTGGATCCGGTGCGGTGGAGGCCAGTACAGCAGGACTTGGATACAGTGCTCATTTTTCATTATTAGGCGCATTTTTCCTCGTGTCGCTTGTGCTTGCGCCTTGGGCAACGGCATCATCTTTGCGTATTTCTATGGAATAAAGACATACTTGAAATTTTTATGTGATCTGGTTAGGTTAGAGATGAACTCAGTATAAAGTTTGTTCTTTTTTTACAACTTTTAGTTTCTTAAATTATCCAAAAGAAAGCGATTCTTGATTTTATATTTTTGGTTTAAAATTAATAGTTGTGAATTTAGAATAAAAAAATGGGTCCTTAGAATTAAATATTAAATATTATAAAATATGGCAATTAACTGGTATAAATATTCTTCTCCAGCAAGCTTTTATTTTCTTGCAGGTAAAATGATCCCGATATTTATTTTTGCTGCAGTAATTTTACTGATAGCAGGGCTATATATTGGTTTCTTTGTTGCACCTACAGATTTTCAGCAAGGGGAGGCTTACCGTATTATTTTTATTCATGTGCCTGCTGCATGGATGTCTATGTTTTTATACCTGGTGATGGCTTTCTGGGCAGGTATTGGTCTGGCATTTAACACACGACTTTCTTCCATGATTGCGACTGCGATTGCGCCTACGGGTGCAATGTTTACGTTCATCGCATTATGGACAGGTGCATTGTGGGGTAAACCCATGTGGGGGACCTGGTGGGTATGGGATGCGCGATTGACATCTGAATTAATTCTATTATTTTTATATATTGGTTTTATGTCCTTACAGGCAGCCATAGATGATCCGAGACGAGCTGATAAAGCTGGTGCTGTCATTGCACTGGTGGGGGTTGTGAACATTCCCATTATTTATTTTTCGGTGCAATGGTGGAATACGCTGCATCAGGGCGCATCGGTTAGTCTGAATCAGGCACCTGCAATGGCGACTACTATGCTTATGGGGATGCTTGTTATGGCGCTAGCGAGCTGGATGTATTCAATCGCTATGACATTAATGCGCACTCGTGTCATTATTCTTGAGCGAGAACGTCATACGGCGTGGGTAGCTGATTTAAGAGATAAGGAGAAAATGCGATGAGCTGGGCTAGCTGGTCAGAATTTTTTGCAATGGGTGGATATGGCGCGTATGTCTGGGGTTCATATTTTGTGGCGTTTGTCTGCATAATAGGGGAAATTATATTAATTTCACATCGTCGTCGAACTTTGCAGAAACAACAAGGTCTCATTTACGAATCAAATTCAAAAGAGATAAATAATAATGAAACCGCGTCATAAGAAGCTTGCAATGATCGCTTCGGGAGTAACCGCATTAGGCATTGCTTCGATACTAGTATTAAATGCATTCCAGAGTAACCTGGTTTTTTTCTTTAGCCCGACTCAGGTAGCTGCAAATGAAGCGCCTATAGGTAAAAGCTTTCGGATTGGTGGGCTGGTGGAAGAAGGCAGCGTAAAACGGGATGATAGTAATGTTGCAGTCAGTTTTTCCGTGACCGACACGGCAAAAACTATTCCTGTAGTCTATACGGGTATTCTTCCAGATCTGTTCAAAGAAGGGAAAGGTGTTGTCGCCCAGGGAAAAATGGCAGCTAATGGTGTTTTTGAGGCTGATGAAGTACTTGCCAAGCATGATGAAAACTATATGCCACCCGAAGCCGCCAGTGCTTTAGAGCAAGCGGCTCAAGCACAAAAAGCAGTACTGACACAATAGAAAAATAAGAATTGAAACAGATATAAAGGAAAGTGTAGCTTATTTAGTTGAATGTCAGTAATTTCCGCATAATCATTAACTTCCAAATTAAATTATGATCCCAGAAATTGGTAATTTTTCCTTAATTCTCGCACTTCTTCTAGCAATAACACAAGGTACGCTACCTATTATTGGCGCCGCCCGTGGTATTCCTTCTTGGATCGCTTTGGCGCGGCCTGTAGTACAGGGACAATTTGTATTTGTTTTGATTGCTTTTGGCTGCCTTGGATATTCATTTGTCAGTAATGACTTTTCTGTACTAAACGTTGCATCAAATTCTAATTCAGAATTGCCGCTACATTTTAGAATTGCGGCTACCTGGGGATCACACGAAGGCTCATTACTGTTATGGGTATTAATGCTGGCAGGTTGGTCAGTAGCTGTGAGCGTATTTAGTCGGCAATTGCCAGACGAAATGGTAGCGCGAGTACTGGGTGTTTTGGGGATAGTGAGTGTAGGTTTTCTGCTATTTATGTTATTCACTTCAAATCCTTTCGATCGTTTACTGCCTGCAGCAATGGAAGGAAGTGATTTAAACCCACTACTGCAGGATGCAGGTATGGTTATTCACCCGCCTATGCTTTATATGGGCTATGTGGGTTTTTCAGTGGCCTTTGCTTTTGCTATTGCAGCTTTATTAAGTGGTCAATTAGATGCAACCTGGGCTCGTTGGTCGCGTCCGTGGACCACGGTTGCCTGGGCCTTTCTGACATTTGGAATCATGTTGGGAAGCTGGTGGGCTTACTATGAACTGGGTTGGGGTGGTTGGTGGTTCTGGGATCCTGTTGAAAATGCATCTTTTATGCCTTGGTTGGTTGGGACAGCGTTGGTTCATTCTTTGGCAGTTACTGAGAAGCGGGGCAGTTTTAAAAGTTGGACAGTTTTACTTGCCATTTGCACCTTTGCTTTAAGCTTGTTGGGGACATTCCTGGTGCGCTCTGGCGTGCTGACTTCAGTACATGCCTTCGCGACGGATCCGGATCGAGGTGTATTTATTCTAGCGTTTTTAGTTATTGTAATTAGCTGTTCACTCTTATTATTTGCATGGCGAGCTCCTAAAGTTGGTTTAGGTGGTAAGTTTGATCTGTTGTCGCGTGAATCATTGTTACTTGCAAATAATTTACTGTTATTGGTAGCAGCAGGGAGTGTCTTATTGGGCACACTTTATCCTCTGATTATTGACGCGTTAAATTTAGGAAAATTATCCGTAGGCCCTCCTTACTTTGAAACAGTTTTCGTTCCATTAATGACTCCCGCTATTTTCCTCATGGGTGTTGGACCGATTGCACGCTGGAAGCAAATGAGTCTGCCAGCACTGGCCGTTCGTTTACGCTGGGCTTTTGCAATCAGTGTAATAACTGCTCTAATCATGCCGTTTTTTATAGGTGAATGGAAACCACTGGTCAGTTTTGGATTACTGTTATCTTTTTGGATAATCGCCACCATTCTGGTGAATCTGAAACATCGTCTCAGCAACAGTGGCCCGGGCGGATTATTTACGAAATTAACCAAACAATCCAGAAGCTATTACGGTATGCATCTTGCACACTTAGGGATCGCTGTATTTATTATTGGCGTAACGGTGGTAAATGGATATGAAACTGAAAAAGATGTGCGCATGGATGTTGGTAGCACCGTAACTGTGGGTGGATACACCTTCCGTTTTAATGGAGTAAACGATGTTGTAGGTCCTAATTACAAAGCAGTGCGTGGTGAGATTGACGTCTTGAAAGATGGTGAAATAATTCGAAATATGCAGCCTGAGAAACGCACTTATAATGCATCAGGTATGGCAATGACTGAAGCGGCCATCGATACGGGTATATTTCGCGATCTCTATGTTGCACTAGGTGAACCGCTGGCGGGGGGTGCATGGGTGGTACGTGTCTATCATAAACCATTTGTAGACTGGATATGGTTTGGTTGTTTATTAATGGTGTTTGGTGGAATAATGGCCGTATCAGATCGCCGTTATCGTTTGCCAATTCGTAAGAAAAATGACGTTGCCGTAAATGAAGACAAAGAGCAACCAGTTGATAATAAAACTGCCGGTAGTCCTGTGCTTGTAACAGAAGCAAGAGAAATATAATGCGCTATTTATTACCACTTTTTGCTTTTATAGTGCTGGCGGTATTCTTGCTTATCGGTCTTACGTTAAATCCACGTCAAGTTCCATCGCCATTGATTGACAAACCTGCACCAGTGTTTCAGCTTCAGCAGTTGCACGAACCTGAGAAAACCATGACATCTTCGGATAATCTTGGAAAAGTATGGCTGCTGAATGTGTGGGCTTCATGGTGTGTTGCGTGCCGAGACGAACATTTATTACTGGTTCAATTAGCTAATTCAGGGATTGTGCCGGTTTATGGCCTCAACTATAAGGATGAGCGTGACACAGCTAAGCAGTGGCTTAAGCAGTTGGGTGATCCATATACTATCAGCATTGTTGATCCAGATGGTAGAGTAGGAATTGATTATGGTGTGTATGGTGTTCCAGAAACTTATGTCATTGATAAGAAGGGAATTATTAGACATAAGCAAATTGGTCCTGTGACGGTGGATTCATTAGAAAATAAAATCATACCGTTGATAATAGAATTACAGAGACAAACTTAATGAATCTATCTAATATATTTAAGAATGGTTCAAAACAGAAACACAGTATTATGTCTAGTTACTTAAACAGGTTGAATGGACTAGCACTGCTGTTTTTTATCGTGCTCATGATACCGACACTGAGTTGGTCAAAGGAAGCTTTGCCGGTAGCGGAAGATCTTGAAGTAGAAAAAAGAATGGTTGCATTGACTGAGGATTTACGCTGCCTGGTTTGTCAGAATGAATCGATTGCTGATTCACGGGCGGATTTTTCGAATGATATACGGCGGGAAATTCGTCAACAGATTAAGGCTAATAAAAGTGATAAAGAAATTATTGATTTTATGGTAGAACGATATGGTGATTTTGTACTCTACAATCCACCAATAAAGACCACGACAATGCTGTTATGGTTTGGACCATTATTCCTATTTGTGATTGGAGTGGGGACATTGATATTTTATCTCAGACGTCGTCGGATACAGATAGAAGAGGTATCGCTATCAGAAGCACAGCGTAAACAGGCTGAAGCTTTACTGAATGAAAACAAAGGTAATAAAGTATGACATCGTTCTGGGTTATTTCAGGTATTTTTATTATTGCAGCTTTACTATTTATCATTCCTACCTTATTAAGGAATAGAGAAACTCAGCTAAAAGGCGTGGAGCATGATGCTGCTAATATTAGCGTTTATCGTGACCAGCTAATCGAGCTGAATAGTGATTTACAGAATGATATTCTGACTCAGGAACAATATGAGAGAAGTAAGCAAGAGCTTCAACAGCGTATGTTACAGGATGTCCCTGAGAGAGAAAAAATGACGATTAAGAAAACGAAAAGTATTCACAATATTGTAATGTCATCTGTTATTGTGCTCGCACTGCCACTTGCTGCGGTGTCATTATATTTACTTATTGGTGATACAAGGGGCTTATTGCCACAGGCGCAACTGGCTAATGCAACACAAATGCAGCGCGCCAGTAATGAGTCACCTGCTGGACATGATAATTTTTCATCTGTAGTAGATAATCTTGTGGCGAGGCTTAATAATAACCCGGATGATGTTGAAGGATGGGTTATGCTAGGGCGCACTTATGCAATAATGGGGCGCTATGATGACGCCAGTAATACTTATACGAAGTTAGTTGAATTGGTACCGGATAATCCTCAGATATTGAGTGATTATGCTGATGTTCTGGCGATGAAGAACCAAGGGAGTCTGGCAGGCAAGCCGGCAGAATTAATTAATGAGGCATTACGTATTGATCCGGAATATCCAAAAGCACTGGCATTAGCAGGTACAGCGGAGTTTGAGCAGGCAAGATTCGAGCAAGCTGCGGTTCACTGGGAAAAATTATTAGCAGTCATTCCTGCGGATTCCCAGTTAGCTAAATCTGTTAACGAAAGTATTGCTGAGGCTAGATCGTTAGCGAAAAATGGCCAGACTGCTGAAGCGCCAGTGCAAGGGGCAAAGATAGCAGAGCCAGAACCATTAGAGGCGGGTGTGAATACCCAGCCTGATACTACAGCGGTTGCAGCAACGGCTAATACTGCGATTATGGGTACGGTGACGTTGAATCAGGCGCTTGTTTCTAAAGCCTCATCTAATGATACATTGTTTATCTATGCACGCGCCAAAACAGGACCAAAAATGCCGTTGGCAATTTTACGATTAAAGGTGAGTGACTTACCTGCAACGTTTACACTGACGGATGAGATGGCAATGATGCCAGCAATGAAATTGTCAAGTTTTCCTGAAGTCATCGTCGAAGCCAGGATTACGAAATCAGGACAGGCTGTTCCGACGAGTGGCGATCTGCAAGGCTTCAGTCAACCTGTTAAGATTGGAGATAGCAATATTGCTATCGAGATTAACAGACAGGTTCCTTAATCTTATTTTTGGTTTTGGGGGTTAACGAATTATAATATTGGCATTCTGTGTATACATATACACAAAAAGTTATGATTTTATGTTTTCCTCCATTCCTGATAAAAGAAAAACTATTTTTCTAATCGGTTATAAACATGAACTTAGATCTGCTTAGCTTTCCATGCTAGTACTTAATCAGCCTGTACCTGATTTTAAGCTTTTATCAACTGAAGGCGGAGAATTTAGCCTATCAGCAGTAGCTGGCAAGAATCTTGTGGTTTACTTCTATCCGAAGGATAATACGCCTGGCTGTACTGCTGAAGGAGAGGGATTTCGTGATAGTTTTGATGAATTTACAAGATATAACTGTATTATCGTTGGAATTTCACGTGATAGCATTCAATCCCATGAGAATTTCAAAGAAAAAATGAACTTTCCTTTTGAACTTCTGAGTGACGTTGATGAAACGGCTTGTAAGTTATTTGGTGTTATTAAGATGAAGAATATGTACGGAAAACAAGTTCGTGGTATTGAACGTAGTACCTTTGTATTAGATACGGAAGGGATATTGCGACGGGAATGGAGAGGTGTCAAGGTGGCCGGTCATGTACAAGAAGTTTTGGATTTTGTCAAAACATTATAATTTCTAATTGATTTTCATCAATAACTATTAGATCATCAGCATATTTGACCTAATTAAATAGGTGGCAATACTAATTTGTTCGACTTCTAAGACTTTAGTTGCGCCTCTCAATAGGTATGAATTTTTTGTGACTGGGACCAATATAATTGGCGGTAGGCCGAATGATTCTGTTATCTGTGCGTTGTTCGATAATGTGAGCAGTCCAGCCACTGGTACGTGAAATTGCAAAAAGGGGGGTAAACATAGCCACGGGAATTGCCATCATGTGATAGCTCACGGCGGAGTACCAGTCAAGATTAGGAAACATTTTCTTGATATTCCACATAGTTGTTTCTAGTATAGCCGCAATATCAAATATCTTCATGTGATTAGCATCTTCAGAGAGTCGTCGTGCAATTTCTTTAATGATTTGATTGCGAGGATCTCTGGTCGTATAGACTGGATGGCCAAAACCAATAATAATTTCCTTGTTTGCCACACGCCGTTGTATATCAATTTCTGCTTCTTGGATACTATCGTAGCGCTGTTGAATCTCGAGAGCCAGTTCATTTGCGCCACCATGTTTAGCGCCACGTAGTGCTCCAATGCCTCCAGTAATAGCTGAATAAAAATCGGATCCGGTCCCTGTAATTACGCGTGCAGTAAAAGTAGATGCATTGAACTCATGCTCTGCATAGAGAACAAGAGAAGCGTGCATTGATTGAATCCACAAGCTTGATGGCGGTTTACCATGCAGTAAGTGTAGAAAATGCCCACCGATTGAATCATCATCGGTTATTAGATCTATGCAACGATTGTGATGAGAATAGTGGTACCAGTATAGTAAAATAGATCCAAGACAAGCAAGCAGACGATCGGACAAATGCCGTATTTCTTCGATGGCAATATTTTTTCCTTCAGGATATTCTATTCCCAAAGCTGAAACTCCGGTACGTATTACATCCATAGGGTGCGCTGATGCTGGTATTGTTTTCAGTATTGTTTTGATATGGTCAGGTATATCGCGCATATTTCTGAGCTTTGTCTTATATGTGTTGAGCTCAGATTGTGTGGGTAGTTTTTCATAAATTAACAGATAAGCCACTTCTTCAAACTGACAATGATGTGCCAGGTCATGAATATGATAACCGCGGTAATATAAATCATGGCCTGTTTTCCCGACGGTACAGATTGCCGTATTACCTGCCTCAATGCCAGACAGCATGACCGATTTCTTTATTCTATTGTCTCGTATATCGTTATTTTCACTCATTATTTTTTGAAGAAGTCACGGAAATTGAATCCAGTTTGCTTTCGAATGTATCGTAATCGAGCAATTGATAGAGTTCATTGCGTGTCTGCATAATATCAATTACATGCTGCTGAGTTCCATCATTACGTATTGCCTGAAACACCTCGAATGCAGCTTTATTCATTGCGCGGAATGCAGACAATGGATAAAGTATTAGAGAAACATGAACAGATGATAGTTCATTTACGGTATAAAGAGGTGTCTTACCAAATTCAGTAATATTGGCTAATATAGGTACTTTTACCATATCAGCGAATTGCTTATATGCTGCCAGTTCGGTTACTGCTTCCGGAAAAATCATATCTGCACCTGCTGCAACATATGCACAGGCGCGATCTATTGCTATTTGTAATCCTTCTGATGCAAGTGCATCGGTACGTGCCATGATAACAAAATCAGGGTCTGTTCTTGCATCCACTGCCGCCTTAATACGATCGACCATTTCATGTTTGCTGACCAGTATTTTGCCGGGGCGATGTCCACATCTTTTTGTTTGGAGTTGATCTTCAATATGCATCGCACCTGCACCTGCTTTAATCATCGATTTTACAGTACGGGCAATATTCAGGGCGCTACCAAAACCAGTATCTGCATCCACCAATAAGGGAAGATTAGTAATGTCGGTAATGCGTCGTATATCAGTCAGTACATCATCAAGTGTTGTTATGGCGAGGTCGGGAAGCCCGAGTGAACCAGCTGAAACGCCACCGCCAGAAAGATAAATAGCCTTGAAGCCTGCCTGTTCTGCTATACGCGCAGAACAGGCATTGATGCACCCGACGATTTGTAATGGCTGCTCAGAAACTAAAGCAGCACGGAAACGTGAGCCGGCGGAGGAATTATTCACACAAGCCAGATTGATTCAAATCTGGGTTCGGTAAATAAAGTGGTGTTCTGATTGAATAAGTGCATGTGTGCTTTTTTTAAAAGAGTTGTTATATTAATTTAACAAATACTGGATAGCATCTCGTTCTTCTATCAATTCCTGATAGCTTTTCTGTAATTTTTCTTTACTTGTACTATCCAACTCCAATCCTTCAACAATTGCATATTTACCGGTATGACAGGTGACAGGGAAGCCGTATATGACTCCTTCGGCAATACCATAGCTTCCATCAGATGGTATACCCATCGATACCCAATCATTATCTTTAGTACCAAATATCCAATCATGCATATGATTAATAATTGCGTTGGCTGCACTTGCTGCACTTGATTTTCCATGGCGCGCCTCAATAATCGTCATGCCTCGTTTTTGTATGGTAGGTAAAAAATAATCTTCGATCCATGCAGAATCTTTAATAAGAGAGATGACTTTTTCGTCACCAACCATGGCATGAGATAAATCTGGATATTGCGTACCAGAATGGTTACCCCATACGATTATTTTTTTAACGCGTGAAATCGGTTGTGAAAGTTTCTGAGCAACTTGAGATAAAGCACGATTATGATCTAATCGCAGCATTGCTGAGAAATTGTCGGGTTTGAGATTGGGTGCATTTTTCATTGCAATGTAGGCGTTCGTATTGGCAGGGTTGCCTACAACAAGAATTTTTACGTTACGATTGGCGGCTTCATCGAGTGCCCTGCCTTGCTCAACAAAAATAGGCCCATTTGCTTTAAGCAAATCCTTACGTTCCATATTTTCAGAACGTGGGCGGGCACCGACTAATATGGCTAGATCAACATTATTAAATGCGGTTTTTGGATTATCGGTAGTGATAATATCAGTCAGTAACGGAAAGGCACAATCAAGTAGTTCCATTATTATGCCGTCAAATAAGGGCAATGCTTCTGAGATATCGTGTAATTGTAGAATGACTGGCTGATCTTTGCCCAACATGTCACCTGCTGCTATTCGAAATAACAGGCTGTAACAAATCTGACCGGTTGCACCGGTAATCGCGATACGAATGGGAGGTTTCATTTTTCCAATCCTTGAGAGATTGCCAGTAGGCCGTGTAAATTGGCAGCATCTGGGAAGAAGTGGCTAAATTATACTTGTAATCCATGTCTTACGGAAGAGTCTGTCTTGCTTATGTGACAGATGCTGCGATATGCGATAAAGTTATTTTAATAAGAAATAATATTTAAAACATTATAAATCAATTTCTTGTAGTTATTTAACAAGATCCATTCTAAAATGAATAGAAGGTATAAAACGTGCTTATTAGATACACTTCATTTCTTGTAACGAGATAGATGGGTTTCTGGAAACGCGCAAGTTTTGTTAGGGGGCGAGTAGGTTGAAGTGATAGAATTTCTTTTTTTATTCTCATAACAGTTTGATGATAGATAATAAATTACTTAAATTAATTTAATGCGAATTCTCCATATTCTCGATCATTCGATTCCACTGCATAGCGGCTATACTTTTCGTACACTTTCTATTCTCAGAGCGCAGCATTTACTGGGATGGGAGACCTTCCACATAACGAGCATCAAGCAGGGAGGTAATCAAATAGACGAAGAATATATTGATGATTGGCATTTTTATCGCACTCCAACTGTGAGCAGTTTCGCAGCTAAATTACCTGTTTTAAAACAGTTAATCGTTATCGATAGTTTGACACGTCGCTTGCGTCAAGTGGTTGAAACGGTTAAACCGGATGTTCTTCACGCACACTCTCCCGCACTGAATGCCATCGCCGCTTTACGCGTTGGTCGACATTTAGGTATTCCGGTTATTTATGAAATCAGAGCATTTTGGGAAGATGCTGCTGTTGATCATGGAACCAATCGTGAGTGGGGATTGCGATATCGTTTTACTCGTTGGCTTGAAAGTTACGCGGTAAGGCGTGTCAATGCTGTTACCACTATTTGCGAGGGATTACGAAATGATATCGTTAAGCGCGGGATATCGTCCGATAAGGTGACTGTTATTCCTAATGCCGTAGATATTGATAAATTTTCTGTGGGCGGTGTAGCAGACAGCACATTTAAAAATCAATTGGGCTTAAAAGATAAACGACTGATCGGGTTTATTGGGTCATTTTATGCCTACGAAGGTCTGGATATTCTGTTGCGTGCTTTGCCTTTAATGATAGCCAGAATACCGGAGTTGTGTATATTGTTGACGGGAGGTGGCCCTCAAGATGAGAAACTAAGACAGCTTGCCAAAGATCTTGGTATTCAAGATAAAGTTGTATTTACTGGCCGTATTCCGCATGAGCAGGTACAGAAATATTACGACTTACTTGAGGTTTTAGTGTATCCACGTTTATCCATGCGCCTGACTGATCTGGTTACGCCACTTAAACCGCTGGAGGCTATGGCACAAGGTCGCTTACTTGCTGCCTCTGATGTGGGAGGACATCTGGAATTAATACGTGACGGAGAAACGGGCTTATTATTCAAAGCAGGTGATCCGCAATCCCTTGCTGATAAAGTGTGTGATCTCTTGAGTAGCCCGGAGCAATGGCCTGCTTTACGCCAGGCTGGACGTCATTTTGTAGAAACCGAGCGTAACTGGTTAGTCAGTGTATCGCGTTACAAAGCGGTCTATGAATCACTTGTTACAAACAGAGAGAGATGATGTGAAGACAGCAGCACTGTGTATCGGATTAGTTGGACCATTACCGCCTCCTTTTGGAGGAATGGCGAATCAAACCCAACAATTAGAAAAATTATTGCGTACAGAAGGAATGACAGTAGAGCTGATCCAAGTCAATGCACCTTATCGGCCATCCTGGGTTGGCAACATAAAAGGATTGAGAGCGCTTTTCCGGCTTCTTCCTTATCTGATTCATCTTTGGCAAGCCGCAAACAAGGTGCAGCTATTTCATATTATGGCTAATTCCGGTTGGTCTTGGCATCTGTATGCCGCACCGGCTATCTGGATAGCCAAACTTAAAGGGAAATCGGTTATTGTCAATTATCGAGGTGGAGAAGCCGAGGCATTTTTTCGACAGTCTTTTTTCTGGGTGAAACCCAGCTTAAATCAGACTGATGCCATTGTTGTCCCTTCGGGTTTTCTTGAGGCCGTATTCGAGAAGAGGGGATTTGTAACCAGTATCGTGCCCAATATTATTGATCTTAGCAGATTTTTTATTGAGCCAGGTAAAAAGGATACAGCGAGAAGGAATTTTCCTCACCTCATTTTAACGCGCAATCTGGAATCTATCTATGATAATGCGACCGCTTTGCGCGCTTTTCATTTGGTCAAAAATACTTTTCATAATGCGCACTTGACTATTGCTGGATCGGGCCCGCAACGACAAATGCTGGAGAATCTGAGTACGGAGCTAGGACTGCAAGAGGCGGTTACTTTCACTGGACGAATCGATAATGATTGTATGGCTCAACTTTACCGTTGTGCCGATTTAATGATCAATCCCAGTCTGGTTGATAATATGCCCATTTCGATACTGGAGGCACTGGCGAGTGGTGTGCCGGTGGTAAGCACGCATGTTGGCGGTGTGCCTTACCTGGTGGAACATGGTAAAACAGCTTTGCTGGTGCCCGCACAGGATCCAGTAGCGATGTCTAATGCGATATTACAGCTATTTAAGGATTCAGATATGGCAGAGAAGATGCGTAAAGCAGGTTTGGAGTCGATACAGAAATACACTTGGCCTAGTGTAAAAAATCATTTGATCAGGGTATACACACAAGCTTTAAATAACAAGAAAAACTGATGGATTCATTAAAAATGGATTTTATTACCAAGCAAAGCCTATACACATCATCGGTATCCAATCTTTTTTTTCCTTTACATGAGCGTCTTAAGAAGCATGATAGCGTTGCTGTACGAAAGCAGATGGAAATTACTCAATGGTGGGACAAGGATCGTTTGTATGATTTTCAGCTTTCCAGGTTACGTTCTTTTTTATCGCGTGTGCAAACACAAGTACCTTATTATCAGCAGTTATTTACTGAATTAGATTTTAATGCGGCATCAATCCGCTCCTTAACTGATTTGGAGCGGTTGCCACGGCTGAATAAATCGATTATTCGCGCAAATTCAGAAGCTTTGAAATCAAGTCAGGCACGACACCTGGCACGCTTTAATACAGGTGGTTCCAGTGGTGAACCCCTGATTTTCTTTATAGGTAAACAACGTATCAGTCATGATATCGCAGCAAAATGGCGTGCCACACGCTGGTGGAATGTCGATATTGGGGATCCGGAGATCGTAATCTGGGGATCGCCGATCGAGCTGGGTGCCCAAGATCGCTTGCGTCGTATCCGTGATCGCATATTGAAAACAAAATTGTTGCCTGCCTTTGAGATGTCAGAACAAAAATTGGATCAGTTTCTTGCTGAAATCCGAATAATGCGTCCCAAAATGCTGTTTGGTTACCCTTCTGCTTTGTCACACATTGCACGTTATGCCGAGGAAAAAGGGCAGCGCATGGATGATCTGGGTATCCGAGTTGCTTTCGTAACTTCTGAACGCTTGTATGATGAACAACGGCAGCAGATCAGCAAGATATTCAATTGCCCGGTAGCAAATGGATATGGCGCCCGCGATGCGGGTTTTATTGCCCATGAATGTCCGCAAGGGGGTATGCATATCACCGCAGAAGATATTCTCGTTGAAATTACAGATACACAAGGCAATACTTTACCGCCTGGACAGGCAGGAGAAATAGTAGTCACGCATTTTGCCACCGATGATTTCCCTTTTATTCGTTATCAGACGGGTGATATGGGTGTGCTTGATAGTCAGGCTTGTGCTTGTGGACGGGGGCTTCCGCTTATTAGAGAGATACAGGGGCGCAGCACTGATTTTGTGGTGACGCAGGATGGCGCAGTAATGCATGGTCTCGCTTTGATTTATATCTTGCGTGACCTTCCACAGGTGGATGCCTTTAAGATTATTCAGGAAAGTAAAAGCCTGACAACGGTTTGGTTAGTGACAAAGACTAATCTTGATTCGGAATTGGTCCGGAGGATTGAACAGGCTTTTAAAGCAAGGCTTGGTCAAAAAGTAAATATTCTTGTGGAACGGGTTGCGCAGATTCCGCCGGAAAGATCGGGAAAATTTCGCTATGTTATGAGTCGAGTCACTACCCATTAATCACTTTTCCACGATTCAATCGTATTTATTGTATGACTCCGGGTGTGGCTTTACCGAATAGACAATCAGCCCATCTGCGTATCAGTTATCAGATTAAATTTTTCTCTGATATTTTTTAGACTTAACGAATCAAATAGTTATGATTCTTCTTTTGTAGAAGAAACGTTATTTTTTTCCATTTTACTGATCTTGGTTGTTGAGTGTTGAGTGCGTCGCGTCATCTTTCCAATGATAACGAAAAACAGGGGCACAAAAAAGATAGCCAAGAATGTGGCCGCCAACATGCCTCCAAATACACCTGTTCCGATAGAGTGTCGGCTTGCTGCTCCCGCTCCAGAAGCGATGACAAGGGGAAATACACCAAGAATAAAAGCCATGGATGTCATGATGATGGGACGAAAACGAAGGCGTGCTGCTTCCAGCGCTGCATCGGTTAGTGAGACGCCCGCAGTATATCGCTGATTAGCAAATTCAATAATCAGGATTGCATTCTTTGCGGCCAGTCCGATTAGGGTTATTAAGCCGATCTGAAAATAGATATCATTGTTCAATTCTCGAACCCAGATAGCGAGTAATGCACCTAAAACCCCGAATGGTATCGCGAGGATGACTGCGAATGGAATAGACCAGCTTTCGTATAGGGCAGCCAATACCAGAAAGACCATAAGCAGAGCAAAGGTGAATACCAGGATGGATTCTCCTCCGGCCTTCTTTTCCTGAAAGGAGATTCCGCTCCAGTCAATTGCGAAACCACGCGGTATCAGTATTTCGTTGGCGGTCTGCTCCAGTGCTTCCAGTGCTTGTCCTGAACTATAGCCCGGTGCGGCGCCGCCCAATATAAGGGCGGTATTAAATCCATTGAAATGGGTTACCGGGTCGGGGCCGCTGCTAAATTGAGTAGAAACGACGGAGTCCAAAGGAATCATGGTATGTTCGGTGCCATTTTGTGCGCGCACATAAACTTTGCTGATATCCTCTGGGTTGGATCGATATTCCGGCAGTGCTTCTGTTTGTACGCGATAAACGCGGCCAAATTTTACAAAATCATTGATATATAGATTTCCGAAATAAGCCTGCATGGTATCGAAAATTTCAGAAATAGGAACACCCAGTGCTTTTGCTCGTTCTCGATCTACCTGAGCGTAAAGTCGAGGCGTACTGACACGGAAATTGGTGTTGGCCGCCGCAATGGCCGGATGCTCTACAGCTTTGGCTACAAATTCCTGAGCGACAGTCGCAAACTCAGTAAAATCTCCACCACTGGGATCTTGTAACTGGAGTGAAAAGCCGCCTGTGGAACCAAGCCCTGGGATAGTTGGTGCATTAAACGCCAGAATCATCGCTTCCGGAATTTTAGCAAATTCTTCATAGGCTGCTGCAATCAGGCCTGGAACCTGTTCACTGCTATCTGGACGGGTATCCCAATGGTGTAGCGGAACGAACATTGTCGCCTGATTCGTTCCTCGTGTACCGAATACAAAGTTTTGGCCGGCTAGAACATCCGTCGAATGAACCGCTGGATTTGCTCCAAAATAGGTTTCTATTTTTTCTATGACCTCTGTCGTACGTGTTTTGGAAGCCCCTTCCGGTAGTTGAAAGATCGTAATAAAATAACCTTGGTCTTCTTCCGGAAGAAAACTGCCCGGAATTATTTTGAACAGCCCAGGAATAATAGCAATGAGTGTGGCAAAAACGGCCAGAGCAATGATCGATCGTTTGAGGAGGATACTGACCGCTCCAACGTAACGTGTTTGTATCCAATCAAACGAGCGGTTAAATATTTTCCAGAATCCGTGCGGCGCGCCGTGGCCGGGTTTTAGAATCAGGGCACAAAGTGCGGGACTGAGTGTAAGCGCGACAAATCCGGAAATAGCGACAGAGAGTGCGATCGTAATTGCAAATTGTTTGTATAGTTCGCCAGTAATCCCTTCCAAAAAGGCAGCCGGTACAAATACCGCCGCCAGCACAAGGACGATCGCAATCACGGGCCCCGTTACTTCATCCATGGCTCTTTTGGCTGCATCTTTGGGTGAAAGACCGCCTTGGGTAATATGTCGCTCGACATTTTCCACGACAACAATTGCATCATCCACCACAATGCCAATGGCCAATACCATGCCAAACAAAGTTAGCGTATTAATTGAAAATCCCAATGCTTCCATGCCTGCCAGCGTTCCAATGAGGGAAATTGGAACGGCGAGGGCTGGAATCAGTGTTGCACGCCAGCTCTGTAAAAAAAGAAAAACCACCAGGATAACCAGGAGCGTAGCCTCAACCAGTGTTTTTGTCACTTCCTTAATGGAGACATCAATAAATGTAGTTGTGTCATACGGAATATCATAGGACACGCCTGCCGGGAAGCTTTTGGCTAGTTTCTCCATTTCCTGGCGAATCTGTTTGATGGTGTCGAGCGCATTAGCTCCAGGGGAAAGAAAAGTCAGAAGGAATCCATTCGGCTGTCCGTTCCATCTGCCTTCGAGGTCATAGGATTGAGCGCCCAGTTCTACCCGTGCAATATCGCGCATTCGGATCATGGAACCATCTGGATATGCTCGAACGATCATATCCTCGAATTCGCTGACTTCACTCATCCGGCCACGTGTAATCACAGGAATGGTCAGCTCGGTGTTCTTGGAGGTGGGTTCGCGCCCGATTCTTCCGGCAGGAAAATCTCGATTCTGTTCACGTACCACAGTTGCGATTTCAGTGGGTGTAATATCGAGTTGCGCCATGCGAATAGGATCGAGGATCAGTCGCATTGAGTAATTTTGCGCGCCGAAGATAATGGCGTCGCCAACACCGGGGATGCGTTTAATGTTATCGAGAACTCGAAGTAAGGCATAGTTTGAGAGAAAAACCGCTTCGTGCCTGGGGTCGGTCGAACTCAACATGATCACTGCCAGCAAATCCGGTGATACCTTCTTTACGCTGATACCTTGACGAATGACTTCATCGGGCAACTGGGGTTCGGCGAGACGTTGCCGATTCTGTGTCTGAACTTGTGCGATATCGACATCCGTCCCAATTTCGAATGTAAGCCGCATTGTCATATGCCCATCATTCGTACTGGTAGAATCGTAATAAAGCAGGTTATCAATACCAGGGAGTTGTATTTCGATCGGCCGTGCCACAGCCTCAGCGACAATTTCTGCACTGGCACCCGGGTAATCTGCCTCAATCTGTACCATGGGTGGCGTGATTTGTGGAAACTGCGCTATTGGCAAGCTTCGTAAAGAAACCAGACCGAATATCACAATTAAAATCGATAAAACTGCCGCAAAAATTGGACGGTCAATAAAAAAATGGGAATTCATGGCGATTTTTGAGTGGTTTCTTCTGGATAAACATTGGGATCAAGTGTTTTTTCATCCTGATAGGGGACGGCTTTCACTTGCACTCCAGGCTGAATGCGATGAAATCCTGCTACGATCACGCGTTCTCCGACATGAAGACCATCTTCGATCAACCATTCTTTTCCATACCATGCGCTGGCTTTCACTGAGCGGAATACGACTGCTTCGTCCTCATTAATGACATAAACAAACGACCCTGCAGGACTTTGCTGAACGGCCCGTTGCGGGATCAGAATTGCATTGGGCCGAATGTAGCCCTTCAGGCGAATCTTGACGAATTGTCCGGGATAGAAATAAGATTTTCCGGGAGAAAAACCGCCTTCCGGGTTGGGGAACTTAAATCGTCCCTGCAAGGTACCCGTTTCAGATCTCAAGGTAGTTGCTGCGAAGTCAAGTATTCCCTCTTCGGGGTATACGCTTCCATCTGAAAAAGTCATCACGCCATGTAATTTAAAAATATCCGGTCTTTGTACCTTGGCTTCAGCCAGCTCGCGACGGCGCCGAAGAAGGTAGCTTTCAGGAATATTTACGTTGACGTACATGGGATCCAGTTGATCTATCGTAGTCAAAAGGGTGGTTTGAGCCGAAATGAGTTGTCCTTCATAGAAGCGGCTGCGATCGATACGGCCATTTACGGGTGCGCTAATGAGCGTATTGTCCAGGTCGAATTTCGCTTTAATCAGATCATTTTGTGCAGCCCTCAGCGTGGCTTCAGTGCTCAACACCTCAGCTACGGCATCATCGACATCTTTTTTGCTGACAGCCTGTTGTTCCAGTAAGGGGCGAACACGTGCCAGGTCCTGCTTGACCTGAACCAGTCGGGCTTTGGCCTGAGCAACTCTCGCTTCGCTGCTAAGATAAATAGCTCTAAAAGGAACGGGATCAATCAGGTAAAGCTTATCCCCTTTTTTTACGTTCCGACCCTCAGTAAAATAAATTTTATTAATGATTCCGGCTACCTGAGACCGAATTTCGACGGGGCGGAAGGCCTCGGTTTGTCCGATAAACTCAGGCTCATCCGGAACCGTTTGCATCGTTACGGTAATAGCTTCTACCTGAGGAATAGGAGGGAGTAGATCTGTAGATGCTTTTTCTGAACAGCTCGCCAGCGAAATTAAGAACAGCCCGGCAAGTAGCCCGAGATTCATGCGTACAATAATCGTTCTTGTCCGAAAGGCTAAAATGATTAATGGTGATGTGTGCTTATCAATCATGGATTCCAGTGAGTTAAATAGCCTATAAGATGAGCAGCAAGGCAATCGTAATTAAAAAACCCTCCACCTACTATCGGTTTTAGAGTATCGAAATCCGCATAAGTGCGGAAAAATATTTTATTTTGAATCGTCATAGATTTTGCTGATGTATCCATGATTATGGTACCCACCCACCGCCCAAGGCTTTATAGAGCTGAACGATGGATATCAAATGGAAACGATGCGTTGCTGTGAGGGAGAGCTCAGCATCGAACAAATTACGTTTGGCAAGCAGTACATCGACATAACTGGTAATACCGCCCTCGTAGCGTAGATCGGCCACGTGTAAAGCTGATTGCAGCGCTTTCACCTGTTCTTGCTGCGCCTTGCGTTGATCATTAGCGGTGCGAATAGCGATCAACGCATCTTCGACTTCTTTGAATGCTACAAGAATCGTTTGTTCGTATTGTGCCAGCGCTTGTTTCATTTGTGCTTCTACCGCCCGTTGTTCAAAACCCAGACTCTGTGCATTGAGTAATGGGCCTGCCAATCCGATTCCACCTGCACCAAATTCGCTGCCGGAGAGTAATAGATTAGACAAAGCCGGGCTGGCTACACCCAGTAATCCGGTAATTGAAAATCTGGGAAATCGTGCGGCTTTGCTGACTCCGATTCGAGCAGTCGTCGCCGCCAGGATTTGTTCGGCTTGCAGAATGTCCGGCCGCCGTTGCAATAATTCGGACGGTAACCCAGCCGGGATTTCAGGTGGAATCAGCTGCTCCGTTAGTAAATGACCGCGTGTAACCGGCAGCGGATTGCGCCCGATCAATACGCTCAGTTCGTTTTCTTTCTGAACAATTTGTCGCTCAAATCCCGCTACTCGGGCAGCAGCATTGGCGCGCTCTGCTTCGAACTGATCTAAATCCAGGCGGGAAGTGAGTCCGCCTTGTAACTGTGCACGGGAAATGGCAACTGATTTTTCCCACGAGGTGAGTGCACGCCGGGCAATATCCAGCTGCATATCGAACTGTAGCAGATCGAAATAGGATTGTGCTACGGTGCTGATTAGCGTCAGAATGATCGCGCGCTGATTTTCCTTGCGTGCGAGTAGATCTGCACGGACAGCCTCATTGGCACGGCGAATTCTGCCCCAGATATCCAGTTCCCAATTGAGTGTTGTTTGTCCGAAATAACTGAAGGGTGTCGGAAAGCCGGGATTGGGAAATCCACCAAGCGTGCCAAAGGCTGGCGCATTGGCTCCTATTTCCATTTTCGGAAGGAAATCCATTTGTGTAATTCCCAGGCGAGCCTGGAACTCCTCGACACTGGCTACTGCCTGTTTAAGATCTTTATTTTCCGATAAAGCCTGACTGATGAGACGTTGGAGTTCTTCATCATGAAGGAGCGCCCACCAAGGAAGATTGGCAATAGATTGTCCTTCTGTCTGGCTCATACGGAACTGATCGGCGGTTTCGATAGGTGGCCGTAAATAGTCGGGGCCCATGGCGCAGGATACGATCAGTAGACTTGGGAGCAGCATCAATATGCGTATCCAGCCAGGAGAGAGTTTTTTCCCGGAGGAGCTTACTTTTAATGATAATTGCCTGGATTTGATATGAGGCATATCGAACATATTGGTTTGTTTAAGATTTGAAACTGAATTAACTGCAATAATAATAGGGATAATAATTTTAAATATAACATCCTGGTGTTTTTATAGATATCGAAATCTGCTATGTGCTTGGTATTATTTTCCCAGGATCGTGGTAATCCGGCATAACTATTGTTTATTATTAACCGATATAGCAATCACTGTTTTTTTAGAGTATGTATAGTGATTTAATAATTTTATGAGAGAAGAGGTTGCCTTCCCCTATACTATGCCAATGGTAACCGAAGATTGATCCACTTTAGGCAGAACTTGTAATTTGAATTTGCCTGCTGATTTAAATGTTTTCTATTGTAGTTGATTGGAAGTCGCTTGCTTTCCTTTTGTTTTCTCTTTAAGCCTGAAATTGTCACCTAAGAGAAAGTGAATGGTAGTTTGTTTAAAAGGGCTGCTGATGAATATCACTATAAAAGACGAGGATCGCAGTCAAAAAAAACGGCTTACACCAGCGCTATACACACTGTTAGAAGCATGCCTTGAAAGAAGAACAACAAATACTAAAATGCTTGCAACACACTTATGCCGTTCTCCCGCAACCATTCGTACCCAGTTTCAGCGAATTTTTGTATTTATGGATGTGCATGGTAGATATGAAGCATTGCGGACAGCAGAAGAAAAAGGATTGATTCGACGTAAGCGAAGATGAGTTGATTACATTACAAACAGAGACCTTTGAAAAATCCCAATAGTTGAAAAATTAACCCTTTATAATCAGTGGTCTGAAAATTCTGGCAAGGACTTTTGCAAAAGTCTCAAACTATGTATTTTTTAGGAGTAGAATTATTTCGCGTAATTAAAACTTTGGTTTCAACTAGCAGTCTATTCAGTGAAATTTTTTAGAGTCAGGGCGGTTTAATGCTAACTCTTTGCCCTGACTCCTGTTTTATTTGCTTGACACAACCTTATGGATTCTCAGCGCTTCTGCCTTTGTGTTTCAGTTCCAAAAGGAAGCTATCGAACACATTGAAAAAATCGGGCCCCGCGTTCCCGAACAGATTCCCATGATTGTTGATGCCAGAGGGAAATAATGACAGACCGGAAGGTGTATCCGCTACCAAATCGGCCAGATTCAGTCGCACATTGGGTTTGGGTACAAGATAGCTGTTATTTCGTTCATTCAGTGGACTCGATACACGGGTGATTGCAATGAAGTTTTTGTCATTGAAATGTAGCCGATTACTAATGGTAGGAAATTCAGGCGTTCCTTCGACAAAGTAGGTGTGGAACTCCCCCTTTTTATCCCATACGCCGATACGTTCGAGGGCACCACTAACGAACGAATAGCCCAATACATCGCCATGGTTATTAATATCCAGAGCCCAGGAATGTGGCTCCGTGGGTAGTGGTTCGAGCAATGTGACCGTATTCGTACGAGGATCGAAACGGAAACCTCGAAAACCGAGACCGGCAATGAAAGTAGTGCCGGAAATAACTTCGTGGTTGTTCATGCTGAGAAAAGAAGCAAACGGAATATCTGGTCCGACATCCAGTGGGATTACCTTGCCATTCTTGTAAAGCGCCAGATTTCCATTGAAGTTCTCATCATGAGAGAAAACTAATGCTACCCCCGAGTCATTAATGTGCAATACCCTACTGTCAACCTCTCCCGGTAGCCGGGGAATCAATTGGATTTCATTTTCATGAAATAGCACCGCTTGACCGGAGAAATTCTCGAAATCAGTGATCACGAAGCCACCGATCGTACCACTTTCATTGACCGTAGTGACGAAAACTCCCTCCGATCCCTGCAAGATTGTCATAGCTCCCTGCTCGAATACAGCAGCATAAACGGTAAAAAATGGAGGTTCATCAAAGGGCTCGGTGAAGGCCGTGCCATGAATGCGGTTATGGTTGGTTAAAGCAATAGGATCAAATATGGAGAATCCCGGCGGGATTGTCTCAAAGATCCCGACATAATGATATTTTGGTGTGACATGTGGCGCCGTGTTCGTAGTTGCCTGCGAAGCGATACGTTGATCGCTAATCTCGAGCTCGAATGGCTGGAATTTTTCAGGATATTTCTCGGCCAGTTTGGCGTAGACCGATGCTGGAATATCTCGTGCTTGCCCGGTCATGCATGGATCGATCACCCTTGTTCCCTGCATGTGATGGGCATTTGCGGCGGCTTCCCCAATTGCTTCCTTATCGAGAGTATCACCTTCTACAAATTTCATCGAACCTGGCTGCTTCAAAATACATCCCATTTCATTGGTTGGGGTTGCAAACACTACCTCGAATGATAAGAGAAATACAATAGAAATCTGAATGGCTACGATAAAATGTTTCATGCTGTTTTTCATGACATTTCTCCTCGTAAATACAGAATGAATATGATTGAACAGTTCCAGGCATGGATTTGATAATAATTGCCTCTGATTCGATCCAATCTTTTGATTGGTATCTAAAGTAAAGCAAAACGAATCAAACCAATGCAGTTCTGTTACAAAATGATATTAAGGAATAGCAAATAGGTGGGCAATACTGCAAATGCATACAATTTTTAAGCTTGAGTATGAATCATGTCGAGAGAAATGACTCTGTCCGATAGGTAACCATATTTTCTGAGACCTTTGCAAAACCCCAATAGTTGAGAAATTAGCCCTTGATAATCAATGGCCTGAAAATTCTGGCAAGGACTTTTGCAAAAGCCTCTTTCTATTTAAGAGCGATTTCTGCTTGGAAATATATGAATGATCAATATGTTGAACGAAGTTTGTAGACAGAGGGGAGATCAACAACTCCAACGATATTTCTGGATACCAATACGACGGATCAGCATATCCCATAATTTTGCTATCGAAATACTCTGTGATATTTCAAGGAAGATAGGAGTAGGGGGGGTGAATCATGAGCACGTTACTAATAAGAAGTGAGATTTTTTTAAAAGCCCTCATAAGAAGTTTTAACAAATTGATTGTAAATGATTAATTTTTAAACTATTGGGATTTTTCAAAGGTCTCGAAGTCTTCATAGCAATTTTGCACTCATATTAGACGATTGGGATTTCACTATCAGGTTCTGATTCTGGAGAAATATTTTCATTAAATATTTCAACATGTTCGGCAACTTCTCGATTATCCTGGAATTGTGCGATATGATAAATGGCTTCACCTTCATGGACGAGTGGTATTTCGGATCGGCCTATAATCAGGCCACCGCAAGGAGAGATGACCGGTATCTCGAAATTTGATACGGGATCGCTCATTACGCCCAATACGTCATTTTGCTTTACTTTGACGCCCAAAGATTTCGCTGCTCTGAAAATACCACTGCCCGGTGCCCTGATCCATTGACTGGAACGTGCAATAAACGGTTCCGTTGCGCTGGATTTATGTGCTTTTCGAATAGGCAACATATTTAAATGCCGCATAACGCCCAGAATTCCGCGAAGCCCGGCACGTATGGCAACCTCATTAAACCTTAAGGCTTCACCTGCTTCATACAGCAGCATGGGGATACCAAATTCGGAAGCAGATTCACGTAGAGAGCCATCCCGTAGATTTGAATTTAACAATACCGGAACATTAAAAGATTTAGCTAGCTGGAGGGTTTCTGCATCATCCAGATTTGCGCGTATCTGCGGTAAATTGCTGCGATGAATTGCACCCGTATGTAAATCGATACCATGGGTACATTTCGTTACAATCTCGCTCATGAACAAGTCAGCTAGTCGAGATGCTAAGGAACCTTTCTTGGAACCAGGGAAAGAACGATTTAAGTCACGTCGATCAGGTAAGTAGCGGGAATGCTGAATGACGCCATAAACATTGACCATTGGTATTGCAATCAGAACGCCGCATAACTTATGCAGGGCTGGTTGTTTTAGTAATCGTCTTATAATTTCAACACCGTTAAGTTCGTCCCCGTGAATCGCCGCACTAACGAATAGCCTTGGACCCGGCTTTCTGCCACGCATGACATGTATGGGCATGGTCATCAAAGTATGCGTGTAAAGCCGTGGTAATGGTAAATCGATCATGATGTTGCAACCCGGCTCTATGGATTGGTTATTGATGATCAATTCTGTGGTCATTGTTTATCCTTTCCCACGGGTTCGGGATTTATCCACAGCATGTTCAAGAGAGAGGATTCTCTTTTCGATAAATTGAATAATCAATGAAGCAATATTTTTATTGCTGGCGGTTTCAATTCCTTGTAATCCGGGTGATGAGTTGACTTCCATGACAACAGGCCCATGATTGGAGCGTAATAAGTCAACGCCACAGGCATTCAGTCCCATGATTTTCGCGGCTCTGACGGCTGTTGAGCGTTCCTCTGGTGTCAATCGGACGAGTGAAGCCTGTCCACCACGATGTAAATTGGAACGGAATTCTCCTTCTGGTGCCTGGCGTTTCATTGATGCAACAACCTTATCGCCGATTACAAAGCAACGTATATCGCTTCCACCTGCTTCCTTAATAAATTCCTGTACCATAATGTTTGCATTGAGTCCCATAAAGGCTTGGATAACACTTTCTGCAGCTTTATGGGTTTCAGCAAGGACAACGCCGATTCCTTGTGTTCCCTCTAATAATTTAATCACGAGTGGTGCGCCACCAACCTCCGAGATTAAGCCCTGGATATCGTCTGGATTATGTGCAAATCCAGTGACGGGTAAGCCAACTCCTTTACGTGCCAGTAACTGCAGCGATCTTAACTTGTCACGCGAACGTGTAACGGCAACGGATTCGTTTAATGGGAAAACATCCATCATCTCAAATTGTCGTAACACAGCCGTGCCGTAGAAGGTAACGGAAGCGCCGATTCTGGGTATCACAGCATCAAAGCCTTCTAATATCTCTCCACGATAATGAACTTTCGGATGATGAGAGGTAATATTCATATAGCAACGCAGCACATCCAGTACTTTCACTTCATGTCCTCGCTCAGTTGCGGCTTCGACCAATCGTTTGGTGGAATAAAGTTTGGGATTGCGGGATAGAATTGCGATTTTCATGCTATATCCTTTCTAGTTCATGGCATTGTATATAAAATATGCGCAGATATAATCTGATTTCTAGAGTCGTCCTTGCAAATAAGAAGCACGAGGATTAACCAGAAAGTGATTATTAATTGCTGTACGACCCAGTAACATGCGAAATTGCATGGTATCACGGTTAGTCAGTGTCAATTCTGCAATGAAAGTACATGGTCCCAGCTGAAAAAGTGTTTCTATGACATAGCGATGTTGCCTATGCCCACCGGAATCAGTAACTATACGTCGATCTTTTACTGGTGCATCACATTCAAGCACGATATCCAGATTATATTGATCAGGATGAATGGCAAATTTAACCCACTGTTGATGTTTCTTTTTGTAGGCTTCAACCCAGAAGGCGTGCAATGCTGAGGTTCTTGCGCCAGTATCTATTTTTGCTTTAATTTTTTGAATGTTAAGATCAGGCAGGATTATCCATTCTCGCCAGCCGATAATTGGAGATCGTATGTGTACTTTTTCATTCATTCAAAGTCTCCGAGAAATGTCGGCCTTTAGGCCAGAGAGATAATGAAACGGTTTAGTTTGCCGTCTCGGGTAATTTTTCACTAAACAGGGCTATTGTATTATGTGAAGTATGGACGTCAAGCGTGCTTACCGATTTTGGCTTTACTCAATCAAAGAACAAGAGGTGATGCTTGAGAGTAGGTTTGGTTATGCACACTTTATTAAAAGCAGCTAAGCTGACAACAGCCACCGTCAATCGGGGCGTGGAGGATGGTAAAGACCGCTGCATAACTGGGTATTTCGGTCTGGGAAAGATTTTTAAGTGTTTGATTTATCAATGCTGAAAGTAATCAGAAAAGCTTAAAAACACAGTTATGCAGCGGTCTTTGGTATTGCATTGCGTCGCGCTGCCGTGCGACTGATGCGATTTCAGTAAAACCGAGAGTGGTGGGTGTTGCCGGTATAGATCTCAAATTGACCTGCTTTTCCATCCTCTCAACAGGCCAGAAGGATCACCGTATTCAACATGCTCTGTAAAAATGGAGTCAGGCCCCGCCAAGCTGTAACGAAGTCGATCAGTGATGCAGGTGGAACTGCGTTTATTCGAATATTTGAACACCGGTTGCCGCAGCAGCATGGGTGCCTGATCTAAAAATCCAAGCAGCATACACATTTAGCATTATGATGTGCTGGCGAAATAAACGAATTGTTTATTATCGTGCTAGCTAAACAATCTGGATCTATAGTCTCGAAGGATTAATGTTTTTTAATGCCCGCTGGTGTTTTCATAGCATATTAAAGCGCATTTTCTTAATTTGTATAAATTGGGCTTAAAAGAAGATAGCCTAAACTAATTTTTGACTCAGTGCTTGAGATAGCGCCTATCTTAAGGCTATATCATACCAATGATGCGCATTGGGAATAGGGTGGCAGGGCAGAGTGATTCTGCAATAAAAGTTATTTAATACTGTGATTATTTAATTTATCTTACCGCTAGCCTGAATACTACGCTGATTTAGTTGATGATGCGGAAATCGGGTATAGTCGTTGAATTAAAATAAAGTATTTGACTGATAAGGCTGAATATAGCGGATGGGTGTGTTTATCAAGAAGGAAATTCTATTTTATAATAAAAAAAACAGGAAGAAGGTGGTGCGTTAAATTTTCTTCCTGTTCAGGCTAACTTTATAATTATTATTCAGATTTTTTACTATCTGTTTATTTACCAGTGGCATCTGCCATTTTTTCGTGTCCGTCGCAATAGTATGCGCTGCCAGATACACGTGGACCCGATCCATATCCTGTTGCACCGTTATCCCATACTACGTGGGTTGCGTTTAAATTGGATGCTTGCTCCAGGGCTTTATGTTTCCCTTTATTCTTCCAGACGGTGACATGAGTTACGCCGTAGCCAGATGAGCCTTTAACATTGGCTATAAATTTGCAATTATTAACTTTAGCCGCAGCGACTTGCTGGATATCATGTTTATTTCCGGCTGCGACCACTATCGCTGGTGTGATTAGTAGTGCCATTGTTAATATCAACAAAGAAGTCATAAGTGATCGAGATATTACTAATGGCGTATTTAATAATGTCTTGAGTTTCATTAGTCTTTTTCCTCTGAAGATAGCGGTTCATTTCTCTGTTCAGATAATTCAACAAAATATCTAAAACAAATAACCACATTAACAATCCGTTCTCTCAGGTTGACAGTGATGTGCTTAATTGAGTAATTAAATGCATATCATTATTCTATTGCTAAATATCATCCTGGTTACGATATCGGGTATTACTGATTCAATTTAAAATACTATTTCGAGTTTTTATTAAATACAATTTAGGTTTCTATCTTGGTACAGGATGATACATATGATGTGAGGAATAGAGAAGTAGTTGTAATCGAAATACATTGTTGCTTGTAGAGATACAATAAGCTGATGCATGTAAAATGATAATTTTATCTCTCAAAGCATGCAGAAGAAGATTGGAAATGGATGTGCCGCGATATAATTAAATGATGAGTTGTGCGGCAGATCAGCTTTCTGACCGGCCAATTTTCCAAGACTGTTATATGATGAAATGTCGATAAAAAACGGATTAATTTCAGTCAATGATCATCGCATGATAAGTGGGTATTGTTATTCCCATTCAATCGTAGCGGGTGGCTTGCCTGAAATATCATAAACGACACGGTTAATACCACGTACTTCGTTGATGATGCGATTAGAAACTTTGCTTAATAAAGAGTAGGGAAGTTCCGCCCAGTTAGCTGTCATAAAATCCTGAGTTTGAACGGCTCTTAGCGCTACAACATAGTCATAGGTGCGTCCATCACCCATGACGCCTACGGATTTTACTGGTAAGAATACCGCAAATGCCTGAGACGTTTTTTCGTACCAGCCGGAAAGATGCAGTTCTTCAATAAAAATGGCATCTGCTTGTCTTAGCAACTCAGCATATTCGTGTTTCACCTCACCTAAAATACGGACGCCTAGGCCGGGTCCGGGGAAAGGGTGCCGAAAAACCATTTCACGGGGTAAACCGAGAGCCAATCCGAGTTCGCGAACTTCATCTTTGAATAGTTCACGCAATGGTTCGAGTAACTGCAGGTGCAGTGTTTCGGGTAGACCGCCTACATTATGGTGTGACTTGATAGTATGTGCTTTATTTGTTTTGCTACCGGCGGATTCGATGACGTCAGGATAAATTGTTCCTTGCGCAAGCCATTTTGCATCGATAATTTTGGCCGATTCTCTTTGGAATACTTCTACAAATTCACGCCCGATAATTCGTCGTTTTTTTTCTGGATCCGAGACACCTTGGAGGTATTTAAAGAATTCGTGGCTGGCGTCAACCTGAATAACCGTAACATCGAGATTTCTTGTGAAAGTATCCATGACTTGTTTGGCTTCATTGAGCCTAAGCAGGCCATTATCTACAAATACGCAAGTTAATTGCTTGCCAATTGCTCGATGTATTAATGCAGCGGCTACAGATGAATCAACGCCACCTGATAGACCTAGAATGACTTTATCATTGCCGACGGCAGAGCGAATTTTGCCAATTGCTTCTTCCGCATAATTGGGCATATTCCAGCCATAATCGATGTTACAGATATCATGAACAAAATGTTCAATAATCGCTTTTCCTTGCAAGGTATGGGTAACCTCAGGATGAAATTGAATGCCATAAAACTGACGTGTTTCATCCGCCATTGCCGCAATAGGGGTGGCCGTATTGTATGCCATGATCTTAAAGCCAGGTGGCAATGTTACGATCTTGTCACCGTGGCTCATCCAGACATCCAGAATACCCTGACCTTTAGTGTTAGTCCGGTCTTGAATATTCTGTAATAAGCGGCTGTCTGTTGCTGTGGATACTTCAGCATAGCCAAATTCTCTTATCCGGGCGGTCTCAACCGTGCCACCTAATTGTGCTGCCATCGTTTGCATACCATAGCAAATGCCCAATACGGGAATGCCTAGCTCAAATACAATTTGTGGTGCACGGGGTGTTTCATCTTCGGTGACCGATGCGGGGCCACCCGATAGGATGATTCCTTTAGGATTATAGTCTTTAATGAATTGTGGACTGATATCGTAAGGATGTAATTCGCAATAGGCACTGGTTTCTCGCACACGCCGCGCAATTAATTGTGTATATTGAGAACCAAAGTCTAGAATAAGAATTTTCTGGTGCATATAGGATCGTTTCTAATCAACGTGATAATTAGGTGCTTCTTTAGTGATTTGTACGTCATGCACGTGCGACTCACGGATACCAGCAGAGGTGATCTCGACGAACTCGGCTTTAGTATGCATTTCTTCAATTGTGCTGCATCCCAGATAACCCATACTGGAACGCATGCCACCTGTAAGCTGATGGATAACTGAAGTAATGCTGCCCTTGTACGGAACGCGACCCTCTACGCCTTCAGGTACTAATTTGTTGCTGTTTTTTTGTTCAGTTTCCTGAAAATAACGATCGCTGGATCCTTGCTCCATAGCAGAGAGCGAGCCCATGCCGCGATAGCTTTTATACGACCGTCCTTTGAATAATTCGATTTCTCCGGGCGATTCGGTTGTTCCGGCAAATAAACCGCCTAGCATAATGGAGCTAGCGCCTGCTGCTATTGCTTTAGCAACATCGCCAGAATAACGGATACCGCCATCGGCAATGATCGGCACACCGGTTCCTCTTAATGCTTCGGATACATTGTGAATGGCAGTGATTTGTGGCACACCGACACCTGCGACAATGCGCGTGGTACAGATTGAACCGGGTCCAATTCCGACTTTCACAGCGTCAACCCCATGGTCAACCATCGCTCTGGCCGCTGTTGCTGTTGCAATATTGCCGCCAATAACCTGAATGTGAGGGAAGTGTTTTTTGACCCACTCTATTCGTTTAAGCACACTCTGGGAATGCCCATGTGCAGTATCAACAACAATGACATCTGCTCCCGCTTCGACCAATGCTTCTGTACGCTCATCACTGCCTTCGCCAACACCGATGGCAGCACCGACACGTAATCGTTCCTGGTCATCCTTGCTGGCACAAGGGTGTTCCGATGTCTTGATAATGTCTTTTACAGTAATCAAGCCACGCAGTTCAAAATTCTCGTTAACTACCAGGACTCTTTCTAGCCGGTGTTGATGTAATAGTGCCATGGCTTCAGCACGAGTTGCCCCTTCTTTGACCGTGACTAACCGGTTTTTTGGCGTCATGATATTCTTAATCGTCTGATCTAGCTTGGTTTCAAAACGAAGGTCTCGATTCGTAACAATGCCGACCAATTTGGTGCCAGTGACAACGGGTAGCCCTGAAATCTTGTGTAAGTGGATAAGTTCAAGTACTTCACGTACGGTCATATCCTGAGGGATAGTAATGGGGTCTTTAACCACGCCACTTTCAAAGCGTTTGACTTGCGCCACATGCTTCGCCTGAGATTTTATTGGCATGTTCTTGTGAATGATGCCGATGCCACCTGCTTGCGCCATTGCAATAGCAAGTCGTGCCTCAGTGACGGTATCCATTGCGGCAGATATGAGCGGAATATTCAGAGAAATTGTTCGTGTCAGTTTAGTGCTCAGGCTGACATCCCGCGGTAAAACCGTTGAATGGGCAGGGAGTAATAGAACATCATCGAAGGTGAGTGCTTTTTGAATCAATTGCATACTAACAATCCTTTGCAAAGCGCTATTATAGCGAAACTAAGCGTGAATATTCCATGAATTAATATGAATAAAGCAGATTTTGGTGAATATCATGCCTTCTGAGTAACTTAAAGCCGGTAATTCTAATCTGACAATACAATTTATTCATATTATTGAAATGATAGCTATCAATAGGGGAATTGGTCAATGTATGAGAATCTGGCAGGATGAAAAAATGGGGTTAAAAGAATGGATCAATCGTGATAATAATAAACTGACTCAGCAAGATAACATTATTCTTTTTGATGTGACTCAGCATCGTGTGACATTCTGTTGTAAGAGGGCTGGATTTATCTTGATTTTTTCCGGAGAAAAAGTATGCGACATACATTATTGTTAGCACTACTATTCGTATTGAGCATAGTTGCGCAGGCCCAGATATATAAGTGGGTTGATAAAAACGGTCATATGCAATATTCTGATTTGCCGCCGCCATCAAATGCTACCCAGGGTAACAGTGGGCTCAGTATGCAATCGATGCCACTGCGATTCAATGACAATGACAATGATAAAACTAATGCTGTGAAAAGTTTGTCTGAAGAAAAGCTGGAGTTCGAGAAACGACAGCTTGCCAGGCGAGAAGCTGAGAATAAGCGGCAGGCTGAAGCCGAAGCAAATAAAAAGAAGTGTAACGAGGCTCAAGGTAGATTGAAAATATTTCAGGAGTCACCTCGCTTGACTATACCTGATGGAAAAGGAGGAATTGTCTATGTCGATAGTCATATGCGGGATGAGAAAATAGAAAAGGCGAAAAAGAATATGGCGGCCTACTGCAACTAAGCAAGGGTAGAAGCCTTATACCAATAAGTGCTCGCGCATTCTCATTCATTGAACGAGATCTTTGCAAAACTCCAATAGTTTAAAAATTAACTATTTATAATCAATAGCCATAAAACTTATGGCGGGGACTTTTGCAAAAGTCTCTGAGCCAGTATGTCTGACAGATATAGTTGAAGCGCTGGAAGCAAGTCGGCTTCAAACCACGGATTCCGGCGTAGCCAAAGATTGTTTCTCGGACTTGGGTGTGGTAGCGGGATCACGTGCGGCCAGTGGGTGCGCCATGCTTTAACCCGGTTAGTGACAGAAAGATTCGCTTCGTTAAAATAATATGTTTGCGCGTATTGCCCGAGCACTAGAGTAACTTTCAGATGCCGCAGGTGTCTGAGAAGCGCTGTGCGCCAAATAGGGGCACATTCGGGTCGGGGGGGCAAATCTCCCGATTGTCCTGAACCGGGGAAACAAAAACCCATCGGTAAAATAGCGATCTGCTTGGGATCATAGAAGGTTTCGTGTGTTATGCCCAACCATTCACGTAAGCGATTCCCGCTAGCATCATTGAACGGTGTTCTTGAATTATGAGCTTTTTTGCCGGGTGCTTGCCCTGCAATCAGAATACTTGCTTCCGGATCCAGTTGAAGGATTGGTCGAGGGTCGAGCGGCAAATGGGCTTTACAGGCTGTGCAGGCCAGCACTTCAGCTAATAAAGATGAAAAGGGCATTCTGGACATGATTTCCTCACTTGGGCTGCTAATAAGTATTAAATTTCTTCACTTGAGCGGCTAAACATCAACTCAGCAGCCATAGTGACAACACCGCTTTTTCCATCATATGCTGATACTTCCAAAACCTGTTTTAGCAATGGATCTTAATACAGCTGAAAATTGAAATGATTTTTTGTGTAAAGTATATTAGGAATGGTTCCTTTTCTGTATTTAGCTTAGATAATTTTTAATTTAATTTAATTTAAATTAGAAAGAATGGAATGGAGGAATCGTTCTGCCTTACCGTGCAACACCCGTGTTATTTTTATCTAACTTATTGTTTTTGTATTAATATTCTGTATTCTTGTTGTTTGGATAACGTGTATGTTCTGAATAAAAATCAAATCTTACACGTTGTTCCCGCAGACATAATGAGTTGATGCATGTGAAAAACATGCGTCTCATGCCTGTGGCGTAGTGATATACCGTAAAGAGTGAAAATATTTCGGCCTCTTGGGCCAGAACGACCACCTATCGGAGATTATTATGTCAAAACGCTATCAATGTATTATTTTTATCGTAATAAGTCTGGTCAGCCTCGCCTTTGTTATTCCATACAGCTCTGCGAGAGATCACGGCAGGTCGAATGACAGTCAACTTGAGAATGCGCTCAGGACGCTGGAAGAAGGGAAAGAAATCTTCCGTTTCGATACATTTGGGGATGAAAAGTTCTGGGGCGATACGTTGAGGCTCCATGAATCCATTTCCCAGGCAGTTGATCCAAAAACTGCACTCGCAGTGGGTCTGAAAATTGATGTTAATGCACTTTCCAGACAATTACAGCGAGCTCTTGAACGTGGTGAGGTGGATCTCACTGACCCAGCAACCACGCTTGCCTTAATTAAACAGGATGCGGTTCTGGGCGTAAAAGGGCGGTTTGATGGGAACAACATGACTTCAGTCGGGATTACTTGTGCATTGTGTCATTCGACCGTTGATGATTCTTTTGCGCCGGGAATCGGCCATCGCCTGGATGGTTGGGCCAATCGCGATCTAAATGTGGGTGCGATCATTGCTCTGGCACCTAATTTACAGCCGTATGTTAATTTATTGGGAGTTGATGAAGATACTGTCAAACGTGTTCTGAATAGCTGGGGACCTGGTAAATTTGATGCTGCATTGGGTTTCGATGGAGCAGCACTTAAGCCAGATTCTCAGATTCCGGGCGCGGTGCTCATTCCACCGGCGCTTGGATTGGCAGGTGTTAATCTGCATACCTCAACAGGCTGGGGCGGCGTTTCACATTGGAATGCATTGGTTGCTGTACTTGAGATGCATGGCCAAGGAACTTTTATTGATGCGCGCTTGAAAGATAGTACCAAGTTTCCGCTTGCTGCCGCTAATGGCTTTGACAATGTGCGGCCTGGTCCCGGTGAGGAGGATTTAGTGACATCAAAATTACCTGCGTTACACCTCTATCAGTTAGCGCTTAAATCGCCAGAACCACCAAGCCATAGTTTTAGCGAAGGAGCGGCGGCTCGCGGAGAGGAGCTATTTAATAATAAGGCGGATTGTGCCCGTTGCCATGTGCCACCTCTGTTTACCGAGCCCGGCTGGAATATGCATACACCTGAGGAAATCGGTATTGATGATTTCCAGGCTAAACGCGGACCTGAAAATGGATATCGTACCGCTCCATTAAAGGGTTTATGGGCACACACAAAAGGAGGATTTTATCATGATGGGCGTTTCATGACGCTACAAAATGTTATTGATCATTATGATACCTTTTTCGGGTTGTTGCTATCGGAAGGAGAAAAAGTGGATTTAGAAGAATATCTGAAATCGTTGTAATTCTAATTGTTATATTTAGAAACGACTTGTTATGATTTATGTGCACTGTCTGAAGTTAGCAGTGCACACTAATACTAGAATCATCGCCTGACGGTTTATTATTGTATTTTGTAGACTAATAGTAGTTATTGTGTTGTTATCACGGGGTGGAGATAACAATGAAACAGTATTATTTTTCACTTCAATAAAAAGATAAGCGATTGTTTTTTTTATTTTAATCATGATTAATCAGCATTCAAAAACTCATCTACCAGGCGTTTTGCGTGCATATAATGACTACCTTGCCAATAAATCTGGTTACACGCGCTACAGACGAGGAAGGTATCGTAATGCTGTTTTGTTAACGCTTCTAGCCGATGTGCGATTTCTTGTTTTTTAATTTTTTTCAGCTTGGCATTGCAGTGTGTGCAACGAACGAATGGGTTGACCAGGCGATATAAACTAAAACGTTTCAATACTTCCTTGACTTGGGCTTTAGGTATGCTTGCCCGCACAAAATAACCTTGAGTAATCATCTTGCGTAAAAGTAATATTCGATCACGGGTTAACACAACCCGATTTTCTAGATTGCTTGTTTTTGCTATAGCTTCATCACTATAATTATTGCTGTATAGGCAGTCAAATCCCAATAATCTCAAATAACGGGCCAGTCTTCCAAGATTGACATCCACAATAAATCTCGGAAAGAGTAATGTTTCTGGACGAAGCTGTAATAATGGTGCCACATTAAGGTTCGCGGATGAAGGATAAACGCGAATACGATCTTTATATTGTACGATGTAGGTGAAATCTACCGAAATGCCGTTAGCCAGAATCAATGCAATTTCCGTGTGAGGAACACCTAATGATTCGATCATGTCTTTAACTGAGGTTCTTCGATTTAAGTTATGAATAATTTCAGTGTTGCGTAATGCCGGTGCAATTAAATCATTGAGTTCTGCGTAGAAACGTAGCTGGATTTGGGTCATAAGAAGTTGGCTTTTTTTTATCTTAACTCGCGGAAAACCACGGTCTTAAGGCCGGGGATGGATAGGGAATCCGCTTTGCTGATGCTAAAGTCTGTGTTTCTACCTATTTCTGTTAAAGTGTGTGAATGGGAATTAAGCGCGTATACAAATTCAGGTTTTACCCAACTTTTGAGCAAGAAACGATTCTGGCTCAAACATTCGGATGCGCTCGATTGATCTATAATCGCATGTTGCGCGTTCGCTCTGATGCTTGGCATACCGAGAAAAAAAGAATCAGATATCATACTACCTCCTCTTTGTTGATTGAGTTAAAAAAAGAGTTTGAATTTGAATGGTTGAACAAAGTTTCCCGTGTGCCTGTGTAGCAATCGCTCCGCCATCTGCAAACGGCATTCGGCAATTTCTTTGCCAAACGAACCCAATACCCGTCATTCAAGCGCAAGCATGACAAGCAATCGGCTGAATGTATATTCAGTGCCTTCAAGTGGGACGGCGGGTCTCTGAAGCTGGCAAAGATGAAAGGTCCACTGAATATCAGATGGTCGCATACTCTTCCTAAGGCAGCAAAACTAACCACTGCAACGGTCTCTAAAGACTCAGCGGATCGATCCCGTTTCCATGCTTTGCGACGATGCTGTTGCGCTAAAGCCAAAGATTAGCGGTGAAGTCGGCATTGACTTAGGATTAACGCACCTCGCCTTCTTTCTATGGGCGAAAAGATTGCGTCTCCTATAATGCGCTACAAAAGAATGAAACCGCGCTTGCTAAGCTGCAACGCAGACCATCTAAAAAGTGCAAAGGGTCGATCAACAGACAAAGGGCCAGACTGAAGCGCGGCTACAGGCAAGCATTGCTGATGTTCCTAAAGATTTTCTACACAAACGCTCAACACGACTAGTGAGCGAAAATCAGGTGATAGCTGTAGAATCTTTAGCTGTCAACAACATGAAGAAAAATCATTGCTTGGTAAAATTAATTTCCGATGCAGGATGGGGTGAATTTGTGCGGCAATTAGCATACAAGTCGCTATGGTACGGACAAGAACGAAGCGCGTAATGTTTTGGCTGCTGAACTGGCGGTGTCAGCCCTTGGAGAATCTGTAAGTTCTGTTTGCATTTAGGTGCATTTGGGTTGGATTCGTTGAGTTGGAAACCCTCTTCGTTTTACGGAGGGGAGCAATCAACTATGGATAATAGCGCATCACAGTACAGGTGACTATTAATGGATGATTTCGAGTTGTTCTTATCTTAATGGTTTTTAAATGAGGTAAGAGAGGAGATAAGAAATATAAATACAGTAATCACCGTATTTTTGATCTTTATTGCATTCATCAATGGTAATTCTTAGCCTTGGATTCTGCGGATTTCTGCTTGTTTAAAATTGGTATAAAACGTTATCTTTATAACATGTTGATAGGGTATTGATTTTTAATGTATATTTTTCTGGTATCGGATAACTTGTTTTTGCGGAAGATATAAGAAGAGAAGGAGTTAATTCTAAATAAATATAATATTATTATGATTACCGCTCATGCCATGTGTTAAATAATACAGGGTGTTATTTTGTTAGAATATCTGACCAATAAATTGACAATAGGGCAGCAAAGACTCAATTTGGGTCCAGGGTGATAGTCACTGACCGTATCGTGCTTAGCTATCAGTTCAAGTAATATTTTTTAACTCAGAGGCTAAACGGTTATCATTTGGATGGTTCTATCGTATTTTGTGTTGTTTGTTTTTTCATTGCTCGTTTTCTTCGCATTTCCTTGGGATTAACAATGACTGCTCGATAAATCTCGACACGGTCACGATGGCGTAGGATCGTTTCAGGATCTACGAATTGGCTGAATATGCCCACCTTGTTTTTTGCCAAGTCTATTTCCGGAAACAAAGTGATTATCTCAGAAAGTATGATTGCTTGCGCTACGGTTGTCCCTGCCGGCACACTTAATTGCTTAAGTATCTGGTTACAGGGTAATGCATAGGCCACTTCGATGTCTATATATTGTTTGTCATGGTTTTCCATAGACAGCGCCCGCACGTTCGATGAAAGCTTCCACAAAACTATTGGCAATCATATAGAACACTGGCCCAACCAGTTTCTCTAGTAGTGCATGAGAAAAAGTGTAATGTAAACGGAACTCTATCTTGCAAGCGTCATCTGATAATGGGATAAAGCGCCAGTGACCATCGAGGTGCTGAAAAGGGCCATCCAATAATGTCATTTCAATTAATTCGGGTGGTTGGCGCGTGTTCTCGGTAGTAAAGCTATGTTTAACATGAAGATAATTAATTTTTACTGTTGCATGCGTTATCTTCTCGTTCTGTGGCTCCACTGATGCGCCGCCGCACCATGGAAGAAACTCTGGATAATCTTCAACTGCATCAACCAGAGCAAACATCTGGCTTGCTGAATATTCAACTAAAACTGATTTTTTTATTTCTGCCATAAATGAATCACCTCGCTTGAATGAGGTAATGTTGATAAACTGATAAAATACCTGAAATTTAAAAAATTACTTATTTTAAAATTACTTATTTTCTTTCCCACATGAGCATTGTCCAAAATAAAAAAGCTTACCATGATTATTTTATCGAAGAAAAATACGAATCAGGTATGGTGCTTGAAGGTTGGGAAGTCAAAGCAATCCGTGCCGGGCGAGTTCAATTAAAAGAAGCCTATGTTGTCATCCGGAAAGGAGAATTATACCTCATTGGTTGCCATATTAGTTCCCTACCAACTGCATCGACTCATATCCTCCCTGATCCAGTACGGACTCGCAAGTTATTATTACATACTGAGCAAATAAAACGACTTATCGGAAAGGTTGAGCGTTCCGGTTACACTTTAGTTGCACTAGATATGCATTATAAAGCAGGTAGAATTAAGCTGGAAGTGGGATTAGCTAAGGGTAAGAAACAACATGATAAACGTGAATCTGAAAAACAGAAAGAATGGGAACGTGATAAGCAGCGACTCATGCGTGATAAATAGTGTTCAGACTATCAGTATTCAATTTAAAAACCTGTAAACGAGATTGTTAACGATATGCAAAAACCGATTGTTATTTGGCTGTTAATTTGTGGTGTCATGGTATTTGCCATGGTGGTTGTAGGTGGCGTTACACGATTGACACATTCAGGTCTCTCTATCGTTGAGTGGCAGCCTATTGTTGGTACGATTCCTCCATTGAGTCAGGGTGACTGGGACGAGCTCCTTCAAAAATACCAAGAGACACCACAGTATCAGAAAATAAACAAAGGAATGAGCCTGGATGAATTTAAAGGTATATTCTGGTGGGAGTACTTTCACCGCTTATTGGGACGTGCTATCGGATTCATATTCTTTATTCCTTTTGTTTATTTCCTGGTGAGAAAAAAAATCGATCGCCCGCTAGGAATAAAGTTAACTGGTATTTTTGTATTAGGCGGATTACAAGGATTAATGGGTTGGTATATGGTAATGAGTGGATTGGTGGATAATCCACACGTGAGCCAGTATCGGTTGACAGCGCATCTGGGTCTGGCATTTGTTATTTATGCCGCTATACTCTGGGTGGCTATGGGATTATTATCTCCAAAAAATCATGATCAGCAGGATAGAAATAATTTGTTAAATTTACGTCGGTTTTCTATTGGGCTGACGAGTCTCATTTTTATCATGATTTTATCGGGTGGTTTTGTCGCCGGTATTCAGGCTGGATTAGCCTATAATACTTTTCCACTTATGAATGGTTACTTAATACCACCAGATCTGTTTTTATTAGAACCCTGGTATCGCAATTTCTTCGACAATATAACAACAGTGCAATTTGATCATCGTCTCATTGCCTGGCTACTGGCGATTCTGGTGCCTGTTTTCTGGTTTAAAGCAAGAAAATACCCGCTTTCTAGCTCTGCACGCTTGGCATGCCATTTTTTGCTTGTTATGTTAATGATACAGATTAGCCTGGGTATAGGAACTTTATTGTTAGCAGTTCCACTGCCTTTGGCAGCTGCACATCAAGCGGGTGCAATGTTACTTTTTACTGCCGCACTTTGGATGAACCACCAATTGCGTTAGATTCAAAAGATCTGCCTGGCGTAGAATGGCGTGACGTATTTGCTGGTTGAAAAACAGTTTTCATGAAAAGGTTGATTAATTTATAGCGATTCATCGGCCATAATTATGTCGGATTTTTTATTTACCTAACAGGATAATTTTTTACTGATGACAGTATGTTCTGTGCTTCCTGTACTTTCTTTGCTTGAAACGCGAGTTCTGGCTGTGTTGGCTGAGAAACAATGTACAGTGCCAGACACTTATCCGCTGACATTAAATACGTTGGTGACGGGTTGTAATCAGAAAACCAGTCGTGATCCGATTATGAATGCTTCTCAGGTAGAGATTCAGACGGCTATTGATAATTTAAAGTATATGTCGCTGGTTATTGAATCAAGTGGAGGACGGGCGACTCGTTTTGCACACAACCTGAAACCGGTATTGCAGATTCCTATACAATCGGCTGCTCTCATGACGACGTTGATGTTGCGAGGTCCGCAGACAGCGGGAGAATTGCGTATCAATAGTGAAAGATTGTACAAATTTGCTGATATTTCTTCGGTTGAAAGTTTTTTAGCAGAGCTGGCTGAACGTACAGCAGGTGCTCTAGTGATGGAATTGCCGCGCCAGCCTGGTTCGCGCGAAAATCGTTGGATGCATTTGCTTTCTGGTATGTCTGGTATCGAAGAATATAAGATGATGACGCAGACAGCAGACCCAGTCATCGCTATAGATGAAGTAGCTGCGCTTAAAGCAGATATAGCCAAGCTGTCAGCTGAAGTCAGTGTCTTACGCAAAATAATCACTAAATTGTGCATGCAACTGGATATTACCGTTGATGATTAAATTTTCGGAAATTTCTTTAGAAATTCATTACGCTCTTGTCCGTATGCGCCCACGATATTTAAAGGGGTGCCCTTGAATAACGTCGCCACTATCCTGTCTGCGATTCAGATTGGCCCTTATACATTAGAAAACCGGGTAATCATGGCTCCGCTGACACGTAGCCGGGCAGGACAAGGGAACATACCAACAGCGCTGAATGTTCATTATTACTCGCAGCGTGCGAGTGCTGGTTTAATCATTACAGAAGCAACGCAGGTATCATTAGAAGGGGTAGGGTATCCCTTAACGCCGGGTATTCATAATGCTGAGCAAGTGGCAGGGTGGCGGCGCGTGACTGATTCAGTGCATGCCAGGGGTGGACGGATATTCTTGCAACTATGGCACGTTGGGAGAATCTCACATCCTTCTTTGCAGCCGAATGGGGCATTGCCACTGGCACCTTCAGAGATCCGGCCAGGAGGACAAGCATTTACTTATGCGGGACTTAAAGACTTTGTAACACCTCGGGCGCTTAAACCAGCAGAGATTCCCACTATTGTTGAGCAGTTTCGCAAGGGTGCGGCCAATGCATTGACTGCTGGTTTTGATGGTGTAGAAATTCATGGGGCCAATGGGTATTTGTTAGACCAGTTTTTACGTGATGGGACGAATCAGCGTTTGGATGCCTACGGCGGCTCGATCCAGAATCGAGTGCGATTGGTGCTTGAAGTCACTGAAGCAGTTTGCTCCGTATGGGGAGCGAACCGTGTTGGTATTCGATTATCACCCTTGACAGCCTTTAATGACATGCGTGATTCTTGTCCGGAGGAAACGTTTAGTTTCGCAGTGAGGGAGCTCAATCGCTTTGGCTTAGCTTATTTGCACATAACCGAAATGGGTAAGGATAAGCCGGGTGCAGCTGGTCCGGCGTTTGATTTGATTAAACTGCGTCATATTTGGAAAGGCCCCTATATGACTAATAGCGGCTATGATCTTGAGTCTGCGAATGCGGTATTGGCGCAGGGTGCGGCCGATATGGTTGCGTTTGGTACCTTATTTATTGCTAATCCAGATTTGCCGCTGCGCTTTGCGAAACATGCCCCGCTTAATGTGCCCGATCCAGAGACATTTTACGGTGGTAGTGAGAAAGGTTATACGGACTATCCATATTTAGGTGACTGAAACCAGTAATATAATTATTAATGAAAGGACATCTTAACAGGTGTGATTACCTCAGTGTATTGTGTTGTATAACGAGAATAACAGCCTATCATGATTCTCTAATTTTTGGATAGCGTAGCGTGTCACATTGACAATCGAACGATAGGCCATTTTTTAACCGCATCCTACGACTCTAATTGATGATTATTATAACAATTTCATAATCCTTGTTATATTTTGTTCGGCCTGATCGGGTGTGTATCCTTGACCCTCAAGTTCTGTTCTCAACTTATACGCTAATTCTAGCTTAAGTATCTGAGTGGTTTTATCGTCTTCATCCTGTAATGCTTTTTGGTATTCCTGCTGAAACTGGCTGATATAAGATGCCATTGCGCCATTCTTGTTGTTTGACAATATTAAATCAAGTTCATACTTTAGATTAGGTGATAATACTGATTGGAATTGCTGCACATTCGGTTCAGTTTCAGGCTCATAAGGAAAATGTTGATGAAAAAGAATCGATGACATAATCAGCAAGACGCCTGAGCCAATCGTGCTTAATGTAAAACGCCAGAACGTATATTCTTTGCCCAGTAATTTTACTATCTTGATTTTTTGTATTCCAAACCAAGCAAGGACAAATATACCAATTAAAAAGGTAATGGCGCCAAGTGCCATGATAGCAGGTACAATCGGGTGCACTGTGTTTACTCCTAATATCTTATCTTAAGGTTTGAAAGCAGTTAATATTAATATTGCTATAGAAAAATTCAATTTAAATGATTACCTTGAATACCAGCATTCATTCTAAATTGAATACATATTTTAGCCTAATATAATTTCAAACCTAAAATAATCATAGAAATTCCATTTTTTTATCAAATAGCGCGTAAAACTTCGTTCTTCAGGGCGGAGATATAAGCGCACA
>CBDUPR010000008.1:0-82394 GCA_965369175.1 uncultured Nitrosomonas sp. | reverse complement strand
CGGCTTAATAAGTCGCTAGGAATCCCCTTCGTTTAGGAAGGGGAGGATGTCAAGCATGAGTAGGATGGATATCTGTATTCTATCTTTGTGGAGCCTTTTAGCCTGACTGGTTTTCCTATAAGGGCAAAGTGAGCGTGTGACAGCCAGCCTTTACAAGGCGTTATTAATCTTTTTCCTCTTTTAGAAGTATGAGTGTATTCATTGATATGAATTTTTTACTAAAGGTACGTTATATTAGCACGCATTGTCTGTTGTTATTCCTGCTCTTGGTGTCTGTTTTCTGTCCTGTTGTTGCGCAATCATTACATATTGATTCAAAGGGTTATACTTTGGGTCAGCTAAGCGGTATTCATTTGGAACGGGTTGGGAACAGAGCTATACGTGGAGATATACTGCTTGGCCGCGAGGGTAACTTCACTTTAAACCGTCAGCAGATAGAACAGCAACCTTCCGGTTTCATCGCCAATCCGTGGTCCTTTTGTTTCGAAGATGATCGTTATGATGAGCTTGAGAAGCTCGTTGGCAGTTATGTTGTGCTGGAATACAAGACACCCAGGAAATCTGCGCTGCTTTCTTGCTCTGCAATAAGCGAGCTAATTCATATTTATCCGGTGTCACAGCATCGATTATTGAATCAGACCCAGTTCATCACTGATGAGTTGGGTTTGCATAATGAAGTTTCATCCGGCGTTAAATTCGGCGTAATCACGAATGTGATGGAGAGTGAAGAGCGAAATAGACGGTATTCCTTAACCTTGCAGGTTGGAAATAGCGGGAACCAATTTCGGCATTTTAATACGATGGATCCAGACCTATTTCGTTTCGCCATTGAATGTTTAAAAATGGCAGTAAGTGTGAGAGTACATTACATTGAGCAATTCTCCAGAGGAACGAATTATGATGGAGCCACGATATTACATGCTTGGAAGGTGGAGATTCTCGATCGAGAATAAATCAACAGCCTGCTATCAGATTTCATCGTCTAAACCCCGGGAAACTATCGGTCTTTAGGTTGGAGATGGATAGGGGATCAGCTTCGCTGATATTTCTGTTAAAGCGTATTAATAGAAATGAAGCGCGCATACAAATTCAGACTTTACTCAACCTTTGAGCAAAAAACTATTCTGGCTCAAACATTCGGGTGCGCTGGATTTGTCTATAATCGCATGTTGCGCACTTGCTCTGATGCTGGGTATGCCGAGAAAAAAATCGGGTGGCATGCTGCCTCCTCTTTGTTGACTGAGTTAAAAAAAGAGCCCGAATTTGAATGGCTGAACAAAATTTCCAGTGTGCCTGTGCAGCAATGGCTCCGCCACCTGCAAACGGCATTCGGTAATTTCTTTGCCAAACTGCCAGATAATCACGCACCCTTCCTAAGGCAGGAAAACTAACCACTGCAACAGTTTCTAAAGATTCAGCGGGTCGATACCCCGTTTCCATGCTTTGCGACGACGCTGTTGCGTTAAAGTCAAAGGTTAGGGGTAAAGTCGGCATTGATTTAGGATTAACGTACTTCGCCATTCTTTCTACAGACGAGAGCTTGTGGGTATTGGCCGGTGGTATCCAAGCAGCAAGCGCTGCTCGGGATGTGGGCATACCGTAGACAAGATGTCTTTGAATGTGTGTGAATGGATTTGTTCGGAATACGGAGCGATTCATGATCGAGACATCAACGCAGCGTGTAATGTTTTGACCGCTGGACTGACGGTGTCGGCTCTTGGAGAATCTATAAATCCTGTTTGCATTTAAGTGCGTCCGGGCTGGATTCGTTGAATTGGAAATCCGCTTCGTTTGCGGAGGGGAGCAGTCAGCTTACTGCTGGAGCCTTGTTCAAGTTCAGGTTCAGCGTATTATGTTCAGTTGTTCTATTTTTGATTCAGGTAGTCACTGAATGTGGATGAAATGAAGACATTAATTTTGGTAGTTTCGCCGTTTCTTTTTTTACTCATACCGAGCATCAGTTATTCTTCTAGTGGGGGATCCTTTAGTAACGCTCCTCGTCTTCCTGAACCCATGGTGTTTGACCTTGTTCTACCATTAGGGGCTCAAAAAAATGAATATGAGTTTAATGCGTTGTTTCAGCATGACTTTGAGAATCAGGCGGTCACTATGAGTCCTGAGTTCGAGTATGCTTATGCCGATGGATATGGTATTGAATTTGAATTGCCGATGGAAACAACAGGCGTAGCTGCCTATAAAATAGGTTTACAAGGCACGTTTAATTTTTTAAATACGAACCGATTTATCCACGGCTGGCAATACATTGGAGAATATCATCGGGACGCTAAGAAATTTGAGAATAATTTGTTGTATATATTCGGTTATCAATTTAATCAAAACTGGAGTTTGCTTAATATGCTGGGCTCTCGTCTTAGTGATACCCGAGCAAAAGGCGATATTGAAGGGTTAGTTAATAGCAATCTTTTTTATTCTCTTTCTAAAGATTTATTGATGGGACTGGAGACTAACTGGGAATTCCGACCAAATCGGCCCAATATGATGCTCGTTATGCCCCAGCTTCATGTTCAGATAACCCCGCATGCAAAAATACAGCTTGGATTTGGAGTGAAGAAGGACCGCCGCGAATATTTTTCACATGTTGCTTCACGCATCATTTTTGGTTTTTAGGCCTATTCATAAGGATATAAGGGTTGGTTTTATTTGGTTTTATTTGGTTTTATTGATTGGCAATCGGTTATCTCAGCATTGGGTATTGTCTTCCTGAAGGTAGAATGTTGCCAGATTTCAGATGGCAACATTCCTATCATCCTGGTTCTCATGGGATAAGGTGCGAATGGAGGGCAGGTTGCCGTGAACTAAAGTAAATGATAGCATCGCCCGGCGTAGTATGTGATTTATCGGTGGATTCAGAACATACAGTGGTAATGAAGCAGGCTGTATGCATTGCCAGAGGCGACTGATGAATGAATAGCTGGCAGATAGTGATGATTCCATGCAGAAATCAAAAGGAAACACCTATATTGGCATCGTATCGCTAACCAATATTATTAGGTAAGATGCGTGACGCTATAAAAAATCTGGACATATCTATAAATTATCAATGTGAGCACAATACCTATTTTCGATCCCGTTATTAAAATCCAAATGCTTGATAGAATCAATGTGTGATTTTAACTTCATGAAGATGGCTGTGATGTGCTTATTCAATATCTCTGACGTATGCACATAGTTAGAAAATAGATGAATGCCTGGAAATACCAATAAGGGTTTATAGGAAAAGTCTATCTTCTCGAAGGGAAATTCAGCAGCTACCGTGTATATCCAACACAGCCAAAGCATCGTTTTGGATGTGCTCATTTTTGAGCCAGAACTAACCAGCGCTAATTTTTTATGCAGAATTTAAGTGTGCATGAAAATTATTTAAGCGCGGATTTTTATCGCCCCCCCGGAAAATGAAATACCTAAAGTGGTTATTAAGCGCCATCGCAGGCAGCCTGTTTTTTTTCGATACTTGTTTAATGACGCTTTATGCGGGTAACCTGAAGCATCTACTGAAAGACAATCGGATCGCATTGGGTGGTTGGATAAATGGAGGAGTGACTTTTAATCCTAGTCAGAAGAATGGATTCAATGGCCCGGTGATTATGGCGGATCAGGCTAACCGATTTCAGTTGAATCAATTAAATCTGTTTATGCAGCGGGGCGTTGTATCAGAAGGTAATACCTGGGATTTTGGTGGGCGCTTCGATTTTATGTTTGGGACAGATGCTGTTTTTACTCAGGCTTTTGGTGTGCCTACGCTGGATGTGAATTCCGGAAAGCCTTTAAAAAGAAGTAATTGGGATCTTGATCTATGCTGTGATTCCTCACGAACTTATGGAATTGCGCTCCCGCAAGCATATCTGGAAGCACATGTTCCTGTCGGTAATGGACTTAACCTCAAATTCGGCCATTTCTATAGCCCTATGGGTTATGAGACGGTACCGGCGCCGGCACCAGATAATTTTTTTTATACACGAGCTTATAACCTGAATGTGGGAGAACCCTTTACTCATACTGGTTTGCTTTCGGAATATAAGCTTAATAAAAACTGGTCTATTATTGGCGCAGCGGTTACGGGTAGCGCGAATGGTGGCTGGGATGGTGGCTGGGACAAAGAACTGGGAAACTGGAGTGGGGTGGCCGGTTTTAATTGGGTCAGTGATAATGACTTAACTTCACTTAAAGTTATTGGTAGTTATGGTGAAACTTCAACACGCAGTAGTGAGCCATGGGCAACGTATAATATTGTGTTGAAACATAGAATTAATCCTAAAACCTCGTTGGCTTTGCATCATGTCTGGGGCTATGCTGGTGGCGTTTTATTGGATAATCCAAAATATAATAACGTCATAAAAGATACGCAATGGATTAATTTAATGGCTTATTTATATTATGACATTACGGATAACGTATCGATAGGTGCGCGCGGTGAATGGTTTCGTGATAGAGATGGATCCCGCAATCCATCACCCTTTCGCATAGCGGTTACTACCAATATCGTGAATGGCAGGGCAGTGAGTCCTGCGGGTGATCCTAATCGTGTGACTATTATGCCCGCTGATTATTATTCAGCAACCGTGGGCATAAACTGGAAAGCAGCCAAGACGCTAAAACTTAAATCGGATTTAATGAGAAAACTAACTGTTCGCTCGAATATCCGTTACGATCGAGTAGATGCTTATCACGCGCCTGCGTATAGACCTTTTGCCGGGAATAAAGATCAAGTTTTGTTTTCGCTTGATTTTATCTTGCCTTTTTGAGCGTGCAGAATGGCACCAGATTACAGGTAGCATGTATTCTTAAAGTTGTAATTCGCTGATGCTGGATTGTACGTTCGTTCGTGTCTTAGAAAGTGTCCGTTTCAAAAATCGTAATTGGGGCCGAGCTGCGTTGCAATAGCCAGACAAGTGGGATTTTCGGGTCCAGAGTTTCATTCAATCGATCCAGTAGACGTCGTTTTGTCGTGCCGGTTACGATCAATGCAATATGGTGACTATCGGCTAGTGCTGCCAAGGTTAGGCTAATGCGAAGTGACGGTGCAATGGGTGTTTCAACAGCAAGACATAAGGATGTCGTCTGCTGGTCCGGATGCATTCCAGGAAATAGTGACGCAACATGACCATCTTCTCCCAAACCGAGTATCGTTAGGCTGAATGGTCGCGGTATTTTAACGAGACGTTCATGAATTTCAGTGATTGCTGCAGAAGGGTGGAGATGATGGGTTTTTAAGCCAATGAAATTCGCCTGATCAGTCATCTGTGCTAACAGGTATTTTCGTACCAGGTGCTCATTTGAGATAGCAGTGCGGGTATCTACCCAGCGTTCATCACTCAAGGTCACGGTTATTCTGTCCCAGGGCAGTAAATGGCGACCGAGGGTGGGCAGGTAATGGCGAGGGGTGTTACCGCCAGGAACGACCAGGCTGGCTTTGGGTTGCTTGGCGAGGGCATCTTTTAAAGCAGTCGCCGCAAAATCAGCAAAATCCATTGCCAGGTGGTGCATGTTTGAATAGTAATATCTCTGCATCAATTAACCAGCGCGCATAAATCAGACATCGTTTTGACCTGTTCTGGAAAAGGATTTTGATCTCCCGGACAGACGCGGCCCAGGAATGCGATGCCGTTTTGTTGTGCGCTCTCATAGTCTATCAGTGCATCGCCGATCATTAAAACGGTTTCAGGTACCAGATTATGAGTGGTTAGAATATCTGCAATCAGGGCTGGCTTAAGCGTAGGTGCGCCGCGTATCGCGGTAAAGTAAGGTGCTAAGCCCCGTCGCGCAACAATAGTTTTAAGTTCGTTTTCTGGTGTGCCTGAAGCAATAAATAACGGTATTCTGGGGGCTTCCTGGCAAATGAATTCATTCGCGCCGGATACGGCGGCACTGGCAATCACAGCTTCCATAACGAGCTCGGAAAAGCGACGATCCAGTGTCTGTTCTTCATCGAGTGTCAGGGGTGGTTTGTTCAATAAATGCTGTTGGAAATAACGAAATTTGTGATAACGGGATAGACCGCCGTGTTGCTGATGATAATGCACAACGGCGCTAACGACTGCTTCACCATAGGAACGGTAAAGCTCAGCAAAAGCCTGTGTTTTAATCTGTCCAGATTCGACGATAACTCCATCAAAGTCAAAAATAATGGCTTGGCAGTCTGATATTTTCATGGGCGCTATGCTTTATTATCTGAGGTGGAAGGCGTTGCATCATCATTCTCGCTGGCGTGTTGCGAGTTCTTGTGAATATCCCGAATGCAGTCAAGTAATCCTTGCCCTAAATCAACATGTTCGTTGAGTACCAGCTTGCGTCCGATTCGCGGTTGAAAGGCATAGGGCGTAATTTCATAATGATGCACGGTATTCGCTTCGTCAAAATTTAACTCAACCGGCCATGGCATGATCTCGGAGATCATAGTCATGACATCTCGAATGCGTAATCTTTCCTGACCCGTCAAGATCAGATGACGGTTGGCGTATTCTGGCGCGAGTACCTGTACACTCATGCGTGCTGCATCTTCAACATGAATATACTCCCGGATTGCATTACCTCCGCCCTGGTAAGTGATTGAATGCTGTTCTATGGCTTCATGTAGCATGCGGTAAATGCCATTACGTTTATCGGCTCGTCTACCGTATAAGGAGCCATAACGTAAAATATTGTAATTTAACCCATAACGATCGTGATAAGTTTCGGTAAAGCGTTCGGCAGCCTGTTTACTGGCGCGATAAAAAGAGCCGGACTCGGAATAAACATAGACACTACTGGCAAATACAAAGCGGCGTGCACCGGCGAGGCGGGCTGCTTCCAGCGCGTGCATATTACCTAATACATTGATTGTTGCTGTCGCGACGGGTTTATTGTGTGCTTCATCGATATCGGCAATTGCTGCAAAATTATAGACAATAGCCGCACCTTCGGCTGCTTCGATTACCTGAGTGGAGTTCATAATATCGCCAACAATCATTTCCTGATCTTGTCTTTGATAAGGAGATGGTGTGCGATCGAATAATCGTACCTGATAACCTGCGGCAGATAAAGCGTCCGCAACATGGCTACCCAGAAAGCCACTGGCGCCGAATACGACCGCAATTTCAGGCGACATTAATTTATGTGTCATGGATTAAACCTGTCTTGATAAGTCCCTGCAGTAGATTTTCTGCAGCTTCGATTTCCATACGCTGACGTGCTTCCTTTGCGAGCGAACCCATATGAGCAGTCAGAATTATCTGCTCATAGCCAAGTAATGGACCCTGATAGGGTTCTTGTTCAAACACATCCAGTGCGGCTGCACTTAGCTGGCCATTGTGCAGCGCATTACCCAGTGCGGTTTCATCGATCAGCCCCCCTCGTGCGGCATTAATTACAATGGCCCCTGGTTTCATAGTGGCAAATGCCTTGGCATCCAGCAAGTGGTGTGTATCCGAGTTGTAAGGCAGATGCAGACTGATAATATCCGCTTGCGCGAATAATTCATTCAAGGATGTTAATGTCACACCCTGTGATGATTGATCCAGATGAGGATCATGCGCAATAACCCTGGCACCAAAAGCTTGACATAGATGTGCGACCCGGCGGCCGATGTATCCTAAACCGATGATGCCCACCGATTGTGCAGCCAGTAATTGACCTTGCAAGCGTGGCCATTCACCTTTACGCAGCAAACGATCTGTCTGGCATATTCGTCTCAAAGCAGCCAGCATCAGTCCTAGTGTCAATTCGGCGACCGCCTGAGCAGGTGCTTCAGGCGTATTAAAAACAGCCATATTATAGTGTTGTGCCGCAACCAAATCGACGTTATCCATGCCTGTACCGCAACGCGAGATGACTTTTAAGTTCTTGGCGGACGCCAAAACACGCTCGGTTATGGGCTCGATTCCTGCGATCAACCCAATTACATCGTCATCGAGTAGCGCAATAATTTCATGTTCAGTAAGCTTGCGTCGATGGGGATTGCTAATAACTTGCAATCCTTTCTGTATCAGACGCTGGACAGGCGCATTATTGTCTATATCGAATGATGAAGTAGAGATAACCAGTTTATTCATAGTGTTGCCCGAATAGTTTGTAGATGGTTGCGACAAATCGAATCCAGTATGCGAATATCTAAACTATAGCCGAGAAAATTGAAACCTGCCTTGATGCGTTGTTGTAGTGCGTCAGGATCGGGTTCGATCACATGAATGCCTCCTGGTTTGTTTGCACGGCATCCTGCATAGGATATTTGCTCTATCGCAGCTTGTACCTCAGGGTGGTTGAGCTCGCCGGGTCGACCCATGGAACCGGACAAATCATAAGGACCGATAATGTAGGCATCAATTTCCGGAACAGCAAGAATCGCATCAATTGCATTGACTGCGTCGACATGTTCAATCATGGCGACAATAATTGCATTATCTTCGAGCCAGCGTTGATATGCTGGGAAGCTTGCGCCATAGCCTTGCGCTCGAGCTAGACCGACGCCCCGTTGTCCACGAGGCGGATAGTAAACAGCCTGTACTGCTGCCTTGGCATCAGCAGCGGATTTAATCATGGGGACCATGACACCGGTGGCGCCTGCATCTAAGACACGTTTAATCTGGTCAGGATGGTTTGAAGTTAAGCGTACGATAGCTGGACATTGTTTTCCGTCAAGCACCTGGATTATTGTCTGAACTTCATTTAACTCAAGAACGCTATGTTCCATATCCAGTACTAACCAATCGAATCCGGCTGCCGCCATGATTTCGGCAATGGCAGGGTGACCTAGGGTAATCCAGGAGCCAATTGTTAATTCAGAACGAATCAATTTTGATTTCAATTGCATAGAAATTCCTTAGTGAACCATTTAATAGGTGCTAAGCAGTGGGTCGGTTTCCATGAGTTTAGCGACGCGAGCCAAATCTGCTTCAGTGTCTACTGCCTGAGTGTTCAGCGTGGTGTTGATCATCTTGATTCTATGACCATGTTCCAATAGGCGCAGCATATCTATGGATTCCAGTTGTTCCAATGGCGTCGGTGCTAAGCTTGTGTAATGAAATAGGGTGGCGCGTCGGAATGGAATAACGCATACCTGTTTAAAAGCAGGAGTTTGCATAAAGCCGGATTTAGCTAATGTCGGAATGGGCTGGCGCGACATATAAATGGCATCGCCTTGCTGATTCATGACCACTTTAATTGTATTGGGATCACGGAAATCAGCCTCGTTGTCAATTTTATGTACCAGGTTGACGCAGCCCAATTCTGGATCATTTTCAAAGGGGGCCACCGCGTTATCCAGCATATCGGGATGTGTCATGGGTTCGTCACCCTGCACCATTACAATCAGTTCTGCATCAATATGCGCGACCGCTTCGGCGACGCGATCACTTGCACGCTCATGCGTATCGGCTGTCATGATTACAGGTGCGCCGAATTTTTCTGCCGCCTGTCGAATTGCTTCATCACAAGTAGCGATATAGGTGGTATCGATCGCCTTGCTCAGGGCAACGCGTTTATATACATGCTCTAGCATGCTACGGCCAAGCAATTTTGCCAGAGGTTTGCCAGGAAAGCGCGATGAGCCCATGCGCGCGGGTATCACAGCTATTGTTTTCATTTTATAAGTAGTCGTTATGGAATGTTTATTGATTTAAGATAGACAGATTCTATGCCCTGTTCTGAGTAAAAATGTGGTTGGTTTATCTTGTCATCAGAGTGATGTGTTATGAAAAATTCAGGTGCTTGCATTTTTTACCATGGATTCACTGTTTTATACGATTCTGTTACTGGTAATTGAATGGTTGCAGGTGTAGAATGACAGCGCTTCCAGTATCTGGAAATATCTAGAATAACCAATAAAATGATAGAGATACCGATTTTTTCTAATACGTTTGCAACCATAACGTGGGCATGAAGGCCCTTTTCTTTCTTCGCCATTATAACGATATTGATCATATTACCCCGATCATTTTTAAATGGATTGATTCGGGCCACCAATGTGATGTTGTTTTGATTGGTTCTGTAAAATTCCGTAACGATTTTCGCATTGAATTCTTAAGCAAACTGAATGGTGTCCGCGTTGCGCATGTCCGTGAACTGTTTTCGCCCCTGGAATATATAAAATGGCGATTACAGATGCTTTTGCTGACGGGAAATCTGAGGCGTTTGTTTATTGGTCCATTTATTCGTGTATTAGCGGATATCTATCATGCAAGGCGCCGTGATCCTCTGTGGCGGCACACGGCTAATCGATTGCTAACGAGAAGCTTTGAGAAGAATAATCGTGGCGTGATTGCCTTTGACTGGATTGAAAGAAACTCAGTAATTTGTGTTGAATGGGTTGAAGTTGTTGTAATGATGGCGCATAACATGGGGTTGAGTGCCGTATCGCTCCCGCATGGTGACAGTCCGCATGCCAATCAGCTAATCCGTCGTGGTGAGTGGCGTCTTGAACCCGATACTCTGTTCTCCACGGCCCGAATATTCGATAAGCTCGTGGTGCCCAATGAATTATGTGCCAAGCGTTTCCGTCCTTTTCTAGATAACTCGACGTTAGCCGTACTCGGGTCACCGCGTTACTGTGAAGAATGGTTAATTCAACTGGCTGAGTTACTACCCCCCTCACTGTTGACGCACTCAGATAGTCAACTCAAAATCGTTTTGTTTTTAAGAAAGGCTAATTTCACGACATTTTGGGAAGAAGTTTCTGAAATAGTACATATGATTGCCGCTTTTCCAGGAATAGAATTGGTGATAAAGCCGCATACTCGTAGTGGCTGGAAACAATCACTGACTAAGGATAGTTCAATAAGACGGCTGTCTAACGTGACGATAGCGGGTGAAAATATGCATTCTGTACACCTAATGAATTGGGCAGATGTCACGATTGATCTGGCCACGTCGGTTGTATTTGAGGCCGTGAGAGCAGGAAAACCCGTGCTGGCGGCGGATTATTTGCATGCGGGACGTTCTGCCATTGCGGTATATATGCCTGAAACAGAACTGAGATGCCGGGATGATGTATACGAGAAAATCGATTACTTTCTATCTCATGGATGTGATTCTTTTTATATTGAAGCCCATCGCCAGCGTTTCCTCAGGGAAATGCTGGATGTCCCAGACCAGAATGTGTTGCCTCGTTACGTAGCACTGTTAGAGAGCGTGGCTAGCGTATGATTGTTGCGCAAAACATATCGCCTGGTTGGATCGTTAACCCAATTTAACCATTATAGGCTGTGATGACATGATGCTTTTAAGAAACATATTTAAAAATCTTGTAGTCGCAGCTTATAAAATTAAAGGTGGATGTACAAACATTAAGGTCAGGGGGCAATCCATACTGGTTTCGATAGATCATTGGCGGGTTCTTAAACGAGCGAAGACCTATTCTATAAAAGAACCGGATACGCTTGACTGGATAGATAATTTCAGGCCTGATTCGTGTTATTTTGATATTGGTGCAAATATCGGCCAGTATTCCCTGTATCCGGCTAAGAAATATGGTCAAAGTATTCAAATTTATGCTTTTGAGCCTCAGAGCAATAATTATTATTCGTTGAATAAGAATATTTCGCTAAATAAGCTGACAAGAAATATCACACCTTATTGTGTTGCGATATCCGGACAGAGCCAGTTTTCCAGATTGTATATACCCAAATTTATTCCTGGCGGAAATCGTTCCCAATTTGGAAAGGAAGATGCTGAGAATATGAAAATACCGGCCAGTCATATTCAAGGTATGTTTGGCGTGACGCTGGATGATTTGTGCGATAAATGGGGATTTCCTTATCCGGACTATATTAAAATTGATGTAGATGGCATCGAGATCGCTATTCTCAAAGGAGCAAAGCGTGTATTAGCGCATCCGGATCTAAAATCTGTTATTGTCGAATTGGGGACGACGCAGGAACAGGAAGAAGCCATCTTTCTGATGAAAGAAGCTGGCCTGACGATAAAACAAAAAACAATACAGAACTGGGGTGAAACGTGCTTTATATTTGAAAAAATTTAGTGCGCATGCGGGTTCATTTCCAGTCCTGTTTATTATGAACCGCAAGTAATATGAAAGCACTTTTTTTTCTTCGCCATTATAACGATATCGATCATATTGTGCCGGTTATTTCCGAATGGGTGCGTTTCGGCCATCATTGCGATGTGGTGCTAATTGGAAAAACACGATTTATCAAAGACTTTCGTATTGAGTTTTTGAGAAAGTTAAGCGGGGTCCGTATTATCCATATTCGCCAGTTGCTCTCCCTCATGGAATTTATGCGGTGGCGATTACAAATGTTATTGTTGGTTCGTAGCTCGCATGATTCTTTCATGGGGCCGCTTATTAAGTTATTGGCCGAAATCTATGATGCTAAAAGGCGTGCATTGATTTGGCACCGAACGGCTCGGTATTTATTTGAATATGGTTTTAAAGAGGGGCAGCCGGGTGTTATTGTATTTGACTGGATTGAAAGGAATTCGGCCATCTGCGTTGAATGGGTTGAAGTGGTGGTGGCGATGGCCCGTACCAGAGGATTGGGAACCGTATCGTTGCCCCATGGTGACAGCCCTCATGCCAGTCAATTGATCCGACACGGCGAGTGGCGCCTCCAGCCTGATATTTCATTCTCTGCTGCGGGGATGTTCGATCGAGTTGTAGTGCCAAATGAATTGTGTTCCAAGCGCTTCCGCCCGTTTCTGGATACCGGAAAAATAGCGGTATTGGGTTCACCGCGCTATTGTGATGAGTGGTTAGCAAGATTAGCGCTGTTGTTGCCACCTTCGCCATTGGTACGTTCTGATAGCCGTCTTAAGATAGCCATATTCCTGAGAAAGGCGAATTTCACAACTTTTTGGGAAGAAGTCGAAGAAGTAGTAAGGATGATCGCTGCTTTTCCGGGAGTAGAATTGATGATCAAACCACATACACGCGGTGGCTGGAAACAATCCCTAACCAAAAATGCCGTATTGAGGCGTTTGCCAAATGTAACCATGACGGACGATAGCATCCACTCCACTCACTTGATGAACTGGTCGGATGTTATTATTGATTTGGCCACGTCGGTTGTATTTGAGGCAGTCAAGGCAAGTAAGCCTGTTCTGGCGGCGGATTATCTGCACGCGGGTCGTTCCGCGCTTGCTGAATTCATGCCTGAGACCGCATTGCACTGCCGAGATGATGTATACGAGAAAATTGATTACTTTCTATCTCATGGTTGCGATGCTTTTTATATTGAAGCGCATCGTCAGCGCTTTCTCAGAGAAATGCTGGATGTTGGAGGGACAGATGTTTTACCTCGTTACGTTAGCTTATTGGAAATGCAGGCTCTGAAAGAATAAAATACATTAGTATTGTGTTTTTACGGTTCATTGATTGTTGAGGATCTTGCCAGGAGATGATGAATGCATCTGGGAAGCCATCGATTGACGTGATCATTCCCGTCTATAATGCGCCGGTACTGACAAGGCGCTGTATTGATTCGGTAGTTGCTTGTCTGAGTCCATCGATACGGTATATCTATATTCAAGATGACGCATCGGATGTTGAAACACGCGAGATGCTGGATCAGTTGCCATACGCTGATATCCATGTTTATCATGCGCGGAGAAATCAGGGTTTTGGTATGTCGGTAAACGAGGCTGTTGCTCGATCTAATGCCGATTTCGTGCTGATATTGAATTCTGATACTGAGATGTATGCGGACTTTTTGCCTGTATTGTATGCGACATTTGTCGCTGACCCGCAGCTAGCTATTATTAGTCCAGCACAAGCTGGTTTTACTCGCTATGATGTGAATCGATATCTGCGTCGACCAGGCGGCTATATTCCTGTTTATCATTACAAAGGCTATGCATTTTTGATTCGGCGCAGTATTTTTTCTGGAGTAGGGGGATTTGACCCGGAATTTGGTCGCGGTTATTTTGAGGATATGGATTTAAGTCGTCGGCTGAGTCAACAGAACTGGCGTATGGGCGTGCATCCTGATACACGTATTTATCATAGGGGTGGCGGTTCATTTGGGCGCGGCCAGATTTATCGATCATTGATGCAACGTAATCGCGGGCTTTATCTTTCACGCTATCCTGACGTGCGCCGCAATATTATATTAATTTCAGACTGCGACAACTTGTCAGACGAGTTGCACAATGCTATGGAGGATATATTTCGGCAAGGTGGTAATGTTCATTGGCTGACATCGGTACCCGTGCCCAGGCTATCCTGTTTGCAGATGCGGAATAGCCCAGCTGGTTTAGTGACGATAGTCAAGCTCATGCTACGTGGTTGCATACGTAATGATAAACGTATTTCTGCTGTATGGATTTTGCCGGATATTCCGTATGTATTACGTGGCTTGCTGGCCATTTTTGTCTATTTGCGTAAACTTGAAGTTATATTATGGAAAGCGTAATTGCATAAAATTGTCTTCTCGACTTGATACCCGGATCAGTAGGAAAGCGGGCTGTTTCCATTTGTTTCTCAGGAAATAAGTTTCCAGATAAGATCAGGAAACACAATAAGTATGATAGAGCTCTGGATTGGGGAAATGAATGGATGAAGAAAAAATCAGTTTGTCCAGCTGGATGGAAATGGATATTTTATGGCGCGAAATACTCGTAAAATTTGCATTGCTTTTTTTCTGTCTGACAATTTGGCGTAATGAGCTGAATCTGCCTAGTTTTCTATTATTAATATTGGCCTGGTTACTTGATAATGGCCTCGGTAAGTTGAGGCTGATAATAAATGAGCCACTGGTTCAATCGATTCTTGTTTTGTGCGCTGCATTATTGCTGGGATTACTTTGGAGCGATCTGCCTGAAATTGGTCGCCTGAAATGGAAGAAATATTTTATTCTGTTGATGTTCATTCCTTTCCTGTCACTTCTGAATAAGAAACGTTTGCCCTGGGCGATGACGGGATTACTGGTTGGATATGCCAGTGTTTTATTCGCCGGTATTTATCAGTTTGTTATTCTGGGAGAACCCGGTGTCGCACTCTTTAAGATGTCTTATCTGAGCTTCTCGGCTATGCTCGGAATTGGCGTGATACTGGCAGTTTATCTTGCGGATATGAGTTGTTACCCAAAGCGGATTAGCATACTGTTATGGATTTTCGCGTTGATTCTTTTATTTATTCAGTTTAACCAGAATGGAAGAGGTGTTCTTCTGGCAACACTGATCGCCCTATCATTTTTATTTTTTTTATTAAATCGGGAGAAAATAAGAAGATGCGGGACTATCTTGCTATCATTCATAATGGTGGTGTCACTATTTGCTTTCAGCAATACTGCTTTCCAGGGTCGACTTGTCCAGGCTAAGCATGATATAGCACTATTTCAACAAGGGAACTATAGCACGAGCGTGGGATACCGACTGGCTATGTGGGACGTAGGCTTGGATGGTATTGCCAAACGCCCATTATTGGGGCATGGTACGGGTATGCCCGAAAGCTATTTTGAGAATTCGATCGTGACATATAAAGAAGGTATTTATAAAGACCTGCCCAGATTTCATAGAACTTCTCATTATCATAACGATTGGATTGAAATAGGTATGCATATTGGTATTCTGGGTATGCTGACCTTGGCTTTTCTATTATGGAGTTGGTATCGAACATTTAAAGTGCATCATCTTCCTGTTCTGGGTATGGCCCTAGTCAGCTATATTTTCTTAGCAGGATTAACTGATACCTTTATTATTTATAGCCGGATTCCTTTATTGCTGCTGGTGATTACCGCGATTGCCATTTGCTGGCAAAAGAAGTGTGATTGATTTTTTCTAATAACAATAGGAGCGATCCGGGGGAAATATGGGCGAGTATAATTTGTTTGAAGAGAAATCTGCTGCGATATTATTTTGCTTACTGAACATACGGTTAGCGGTATATAAGAACTGAATTTCTTTTTTGTGAGGACAAAAAATGATCGATATACATTCTCCAACGGTACAAAATCCGAACGCTTTGGTGCCAGTTGATCCGGCGATTGAAGGTTATATGCGCAGTTTAGTGAATCAAACCGATCATCCGACATTGATAGAGATGGAAACGCTTGCGAAGCAAAAAAATTTTCCAATCGTTGATCGTTTAGTGGGTGTTTTTCTTGAGACTCAGGCAAAGATGATTAATGCCCGGCGAATTTTTGAGTTTGGAAGCGGTTATGGATATTCTGCATATTGGTTTGCAAAAGCATTGGGTGCTGAGGGGGAGGTGATTTGTAGCGATGGTAATCCGCACAATCAGGAAATGGCCGAGAAGTATCTTTCTGCTGCGGGTGTATGGAATAGGATAAATTTCCACGTTGGACTAGCACAGGAAATCTTTATGCGAACCAGCGGTGATTTTGATATTTGCTATAATGACGTCGACAAGGGAGATTATCCTGCAGTATGGCAAATGGCAAGGAATCGGATTCGCCCGGGCGGTTTATACATTGCAGATAATGTTTTATGGCACGGACGCGTTGCTGTCGAGGATTTTATCGATATCGTGCCCGGCTGGACTGAGGCAATTCTTGAACATAACCGGCTTATTTTTAGCGACCCTTTATTTGATGCTTTTATAAATCCGACGCGAGATGGTGTAATCGTTGCCCGCAGGAAAACGGCATAATATTAATTTTCGTGATAAAGATAAGTATGCATGCTTGAAATCGACTAAATTTCGATGAATCGTTTAAAAAAAGATCGTGTACAATTTCAACTGGCAGCATGCTGGTCTGGCTGAAGTGATTTTCATTACCGATGAGTAGATAAGAGAATATTATCGCTGCTTTTGTCCAGATCGAATTGAATAGGGACTGTTTGTTAGGCAAGCGGTCATGTCGGTTCAAGCTTGAATGTGGTAAATGTTACAGCTCTCCTTGAGTTTCCTAAATCAGCCGGTCTGCAATAATTTACAACGATGAGTTTATAAGGAAAAAATATGCAAATTCATGTTTATGATACTTATGTTAAAGCCAAAGATGGCCATACGATGCACTTTGATGTATTCACTGGGGTAAGGGATGATCAGAAAGCGGTTGAATATGCTAAGCAATGGCTGGCCTCGATTGGCGAAGAAGATGCCGTAGTGACCAGTAAGGAATGCAGCTTCTGTCATAGCCAGAGTGCGCCAGCTGATGTCATTGAGGCAATTAATAAGGATGGTTATTACATATATAAGATGGAAGGCTGTTAAGTATCTGCTCTAATTAAATTAATCCATATCGAGAGCGGGTATTTATTAATTGAATACGGTGAACAGCATTCTATTTATTGAACACCTTTAGCAGGTGCTAAGGGGCAGATTCGACACAATGTAAACGGAATTTAAGAGCGTACGTATTATCTGCCCTTTATTTTAGTAAATGAATCTATATTCTTTGGGCTTGATCTCAAGGACTGCAATGATCTTCTATTTCTCAGGATTTTCGTAATGAGATTAAAATTTGAAAAAATATTTATTTTTGGTGCCATTCTCGTCTTATCCAATGTTGTAGAGGCATCGGATCCGAAAATAATCGGTGAATACAATGACTGGGTAGCCTATGTTTTTATGGAAAATAACAGCAAAGTTTGCTACATGCTCAGCCAGCCAAAAAAAGAAGAAGGGAACTATAAGCAACGGGGTGATGTTTTTGCTTTAATAACGCATCGACCCGCTGAGGGAAGTAAGCATGTGTTTAGCTATAATGCGGGCTATCCTTACAAACCAGACAGCGAAGTAACTGTGCGAATTGATAATCAGAATTTTACTCTTTTCACGCAAGGTGAATCGGCCTGGGCACCTGACGAAGCGACTGATAGTAAGCTTGCCTCTGCGATTCAGCGAGGAAACTCGCTTACGGTGAAAGGTTCATCTATACGAGGGACAGCAACAACCGACACTTTCGGACTGAAAGGTTCATCAGCGGCTTATAAAGCCATATCAGCTGAGTGTGGTATTAGATAATCCGGTTTAGAGCAGTATCTTGCTAATTACAATGATATTTATGATGAGTAGTGGACATGTGGATTTGTCCTGAGCAAGTGAAAGAAATATGAATTGAGGGTATGTCTTTTTATGAATGATAAAATCACAATTTATCAGAAACCGACGTGCAGTAAATGCAGAGCAACACTGGCTATTCTGGAAGAGAGCAACGTTGAGTTTGAATCTATTAACTATTATGAGACACCGATTACGGTGGAAGATCTGAAGACGCTGATTCAAAAATTAAATTTATCGTTACGTGATGTACTGCGTAAAGAAGAATCGATGGCGATTAATTTTGATACGATATCAGACGAAGAACTGATTAAGATAATGGTTGATAATCCTGATCTGATTCAGCGCCCCATTGTGGTGCGTGGGGATAAAGCCATATTGTGTCGACCAGCAGAAAACGTCAGGATTCTATTGGAATAATGATGCCTGGCACGAAAGAAGAAAGGAAGGGGAGAACGCGCGCGCGGTTGCGTTCCCCGGCATGATATTCATAGCCTACTGAGACTAGACTGCTTCTTGCGCCACCGTCTTTTTATTATTGCTGGCACGAGCGGGAAGCTTTTCGCGAATACGTGCAGATTTTCCAGAGCGATCTCTGAGATAATACAGCTTTGCACGACGTACGGCACCACGACGCTTGATCTCTATATTAGCGATGAGCGGTGAATACGTTTGGAAAGTCCTTTCTATACCTTCACCATTTGAGATTTTCCGGACAATAAATGCGGAATTGAGGCCTCGATTGCGTTTAGCAATGACCACACCTTCATATGCCTGTACGCGTTTGCGATCTCCTTCGACGACATTAACACTCACGATAACTGTATCACCAGGAGAAAAATCAGGTATATTTTTATTAAGACGATTAATTTCTTCTGTTTCTAGTTGCTTGATCAAGTTCATATCTTATTCCTTATTTGCCATCTAGCTCTATTTAGTTTTACAGGATTGTTTAAATTCTTCCAGCAGCGCTTCTTCTTCCTCAGTTATTCCACAAACCGTCTTTAATTTCAACAAATCCGGTCGTTTCAACCATGTTCTGCCCAGTGCCTGTTGTAAGCGCCACCGATTTATTTTACTGTGATTTCCAGACAATAGTACTGCGGGCACTGCATTCCCTTTATATACCTCCGGCCGCGTGTAGTGAGGGAAATCCAGTAGCCCATCTACAAACGAATCCTGGTGTGCTGATTTTGGATCGCCGAGTGTTCCTGGAATTTGTCTCGCGATGCTGTCAATTAACACCATTGCTGCTAATTCGCCACCGGAGAGTACGTAGTCGCCGATTGAAATCTCCATATCCACTTGAGATACTATCAGGCGTTCATCTATTCCCTCATAGCGACCACACAGCAGTATTAAGCCCGGCAATTTGCTCAGCTGTATGACTGTCTCATGACTCAGGCGTTTTCCCTGAGGAGAAAGATAAATGACCCTTGTTTTATCAATTCCCAGAGCCGTTTGTCTGGCCTTCGCCTGAGTAATAGAGGCTTCCAATGGCTGCGCCAACATTACCATGCCTGGTCCCCCGCCATAGGAACTGTCATCTACTGCACGATATCGATTTTGGGTGAAATCGCGTGGATTCCACGTATTTAATCGAAATATAGCATCTCTATTTGCTTTTCCTGTCACTCCATATTGGGTTACAGCATCAAACATTTCCGGAAAGAGCGTAATGACGTCAAATTCAAAAGACATTATCCGTCATCTCAATAGTCCATTCCCCAATCTACCGTTATCTGTTTGGATTGCAGATCTACTTTCATAACAACCTGATCGATAAAAGGAATAAGTCTTTCTTTATTATCTGCATCAGGGTCTTGAACCTGCAATACATCGTTGGCACCTGTTTCCAGTAACCCAATGACTTTACCTAATTTCTCAGCTTTCAAATTCACGACACTGCTGTCGATCAAATCAGACCAGTAATAACCCGATTCACCATTTTCTGCTAAATCTGGTAATTGGCTGCGTGGAATTGCAACCTGTAATCCTTTTAATGGCTCTGCTAAGGTCCGATTATGGTAGTTTTCTAGCTCAATAGTCAGGGTGTTGCCACTTACGTGGCCAGCGATAACCCGAATTTTACGCCATCCACCATCTTTATCGCCCAGCCACCATACTGAATAATCAAGCAAACTATCGATGTACTCAGTATAGGGGCGAACTTTAATGCAGCCCCGCACACCGAAAGGGCCGATAACATGCCCCATTACGACCATTTTTTTCTCTGATTGATTTTGATCAGTCGTTTGCAGGACTTTCTGTTTTTGCATCAAATTGTTTAATCAGCCGTGTCACGGTATTAGACATTTGCGCACCTTTGGATTGCCAATAGGTGATACGGTCTATCTGCATGCGCAATGCTTCTTCACCCCCTGTTGCTCTGGGATTATAGAAGCCGACTCGTTCAATAAACCTGCCATCACGCGTGTCGCGCGAATCTGCTACAACCATGTTGAAAAAAGGGCGCTTTTTTGCGCCGCCTCGTGCCAGTCTAATAATGACCATATTTTTGCCTATGAACTTATAATTTAGCGAAGAATCTAAAAACTCAATAACCCATAATAATACGATAATTCTCGTCTTGTTGACAAGTAATAAAATTTTTATATACGCTTTATGTGTGTGATTCGGTTGTATTTGTTTTGATGTTTCGGATAGGCTGCTTATGTATTTTTCCTGTCTGTGCGCAGTGATGACGGCTATGATTAAATTATATAAAGAAGATGCTCATGAGTTCTGTTAAATTTTTGCCCGAGTTCTCTCAAGACTTTATTCGCAAAGAGGCGGATCGTTGTGTCTCTTGCGGTCTTTGCTTGCCGCATTGCCCAACTTACTATTTGACGAAATCAGAAGCGGATTCGCCGCGTGGACGTATTGCCTTGATGAACGGGGTCGTCAACGAACGTATTCCGATGAATGAGCGTTTTATTCAGCATATGGATCGTTGTTTGACTTGCCGCGCGTGTGAGTTGGTTTGCCCTAATAATGTCGCTTACGGGAAATTGATTGATGAGACGCGTGTCATGATAGCTGCGTCATCATTTACGCCGTTATCTAAGCGGCCTGATCTAACAGGGAATAAAAGCAGAGCGATCAAGAAAAAATCTCGATTACGAATTTTGGCAGAAAAAGAAATCATTAGCAAACCGGCACGTTTTGATAGTTTGCGCCCACTTTTTCGTTTTTTCCAGAAAAGCGGACTGCCGCAATGGCTACAAAAATCCAGGCAATTGGGAAAAATAAAACTGGCTAAGTTCATAACGCAATTACCACCCGTTGGGTTGCCTTATTCCGCCTCTGGAAATAATAAGAAGACAACGCAAGGCAAATGGCAGGAGATTTATCCTGCAGTCGGGACAGTGCGTGGTGAAGTGGGGCTGTTTCTAGGCTGTGTAGCGAGATTGGTGGATGTGGCTACGCTTAATTCAGCTATCTATATATTGAATCGTCTCGGCTATACCGTATCTGTGCCCCCAGATCAAACCTGCTGTGGTGCATTGCATCAACATAGTGGAGAAACAAGAATGGCGGCACAATTAGCTCAGCAAAATAAAATGGCTTTTGAAGGATATAATTTAGATACGATCATTAGTACTGTATCAGGTTGTGGTGTGCAGTTAGTGGAGTCTGGTCATGCCTATGGCCGAAAAGGAAGTAATGAGCCGGCATCGGTTTCTCGAGATTCAAAGGATAATCACGTTGTGAGCGGATCAGAAGAAAGTAAAAAAATGAAGCATCTGAACAGTATTACAGATATCAGCAAGTTTCTGGCAGTAGCGGATGGATGGGAAGATATCGAGATACAACCATTGCCATATAAAATTGCAGTGCATGAACCATGTAGCTTGCGCAATGTATTGCGGGATGAGGCCTATCCTTATGCGTTAATTGCGCGTATTCCACAAGCGGAAGTGATATCGTTAAAGGGAAACAGTCAATGTTGCGGTGCTGCGGGAACTTATTTTCTGGATCAGCCAGATCTGGCAGAGAAGCTCCTGAATGATAAAGTATCCGCCGTGCTCGATAGCCGTGTACGCTACCTGGTTACGTCGAATATCGGGTGCTCATTACATATTGCGAACGGCCTGCGCGAGATAGGATCGGATGTTGAATTGTTACATCCAGTAACGTTACTCGCGAGACAAATGGGTATACAATAAAAGCCTGGATGTTGATAGTGTGAATATTTTTTGGAAGAATACTCATTTGAAACTTCAAGAATACAATGTGTATGGGGATTCATCATGATTAATTCTATCGTTTACTCAGTCTAATTGGTTATGTTTAATATTGATAAATTCATTATCGGCTTTGATGGTGCTTTACGAACGCTTCTGGCACCTGCACAAACGCTACGCTCTGTTCCAGGTAATGATCTGCCTGAAGTGGAATTGACTGATGCGGAAAGAAAAGAGTCTACTGCATTAATGCGCGTCAATCATGTAGGTGAAGTATGCGCGCAAGCCTTATACCAGGGCCAGGCAACAACCGCACGCAATGCAGTAATACAGCAAACCCTGATGCAGGCAGCTCGTGAAGAAACCGAGCATCTGGCCTGGACCGAGCGTCGTATAACAGAACTAGGTGGACATAAGAGTCTGCTTAACCCGCTATGGTACGGCGGTTCTTTTATGATCGGTGTGATAGCGGGTACATTGGGTGATAAATGGAATCTCGGCTTTCTTGCTGAGACTGAACATCAGGTTGGCGCACATTTGGCAGGTCATTTGCAGCGTTTGCCGCATAATGACGAAAAGAGCCGCGCCATCGTGGCACAGATGCAACTTGACGAAGCGAGTCATGCAGCTATGGCCATGTCGCATGGTGGGGCTGAACTCCCGTTACCCGTAAAATTAGCGATGAAAATGGGTTCAAAAGTGATGACTCGGACAGCATACTGGGTTTGAAAATAGCTTATTGGTGATTTAAATTGCGGCATTATGGGAAGAATTGCACCCGTGAATTTGCAGCAAACAAAATGGACGGCTCATTCATATAGGTAATGAACTTATTTATGCAGAATCTCAATTTGACTCACCATTTTTTAATTGCGATGCCATCGATGATGGATTCTGTTTTTTCCAAAACGCTGACTTATGTTTGTGAACACAATGAACAGGGAGCGTTGGGATTGGTGATCAATCGTCCAACTGATCTTACTTTAGCGAATTTGTTTAAGCAGCTGGGTATTCCATCAACTGATCCGCTGCGGGAAATACCCCCGGTGCTTTTTGGTGGGCCAGTACAACTTGATTGTGGATTCGTATTGCATCATCCAGTAGGGAAATGGCAATCAACACTAGCGATCAATCAGGAAGTGGGGCTCACAACATCACTTGATATTCTGCAGGCAATCGCAAATTCGGAGGGCCCTGAACAGATTTTGGTTGCACTGGGTTATGCGGGATGGGCGCCTGGCCAAATCGAGCATGAATTGGGACAAAATGCATGGCTCACCGTACCTGCTTCATCGAATGTGATTTTTGATTTGCCATCTGAAGAGAAATTACCTGCTGCGATGCAGTTGCTGGGCATTGATTTTTCCAATTTGTCTCATGAAGTGGGACATAGCTAATCTCTTCGGTAATTGATCGTTGATGGCTAATCATAGATATGTTGATCCGCAATCGAATGGCCAGATGACGGGTATTACAGAGAATCCATTTGGCACCATATTGGCTTTTGATTTCGGAAAAAGGCGCATCGGTGTGGCAATAGGCGATAGCGCGTTGCAATTAGCCCGCCCACTGGTTACCATCGATAATGCCGTAACTGAGCGGTGTTTTACTGCAATCGCGAAATTGATCGAGACATGGCAGCCGGTATTGTTAGTGGTAGGATTGCCCACTCATGAGGATGGGGGAGAGCATGAATTGACTCGTTTGAGCCGACGTTTTGCGCGGCGTTTAGCAGGTCGTTTCAGGCTTGAAATTGTACTTATAGATGAACGTTATACCTCTATCACGGCTAGTGTCGCATTGAAGGAATTGGGCGTTAGAGGGAAGAAGCAAAAACCAATATTGGATCAGATGGCAGCGCAGCAAATACTTCAATCTTTTTTTGATGATAATCATGCAGTTACCTGACGCAGAAGAGTTGTTTCATAATTTAGCTAGGAAAATAGAACCGGATATCGGAAAGGATGTTGCGCTAGTAGGTATATATACCGGAGGTGTGTGGTTGGCCGAGCGGCTGCATCAGGAATTAAAAGTTGTACTGCCACTGGGTGTGCTGGATGTGTCATTCTATCGCGATGATTTCGATAAAATCGGATTACATCCGCAAGTTAAGCCTTCTAACATTCCATTTGAAGTCGATGGGTGTCACATTATTCTAGTGGATGATGTCCTTTATACGGGACGCACTATTCGAGCAGCTGTCAATGAACTCTTTGATTATGGGCGTCCAGCGACCATCCGTTGCGCTACCTTGATTGATCGGGGCGATAGGGAATTGCCTACTGCTGCTCAATATGTCGGTGCAAAACTTACTTTGCCGGCAGACAGCATGCTGCAATTAGAACGGGGAGATAACGGTAAATTGAGTCTGAACCTGTGCAGCAGGAATCGGCCCGAATGATGAATAGAAATCCACAGTTGAATGGGAGGGGTGAGCTGCAACACTTGCTGACTACTGAAGGGTTGCCCTTGTCTATTCTGTTGAATATCCTGGATACGGCCGAATCTTTTGTTGGTGTAACCGAACGTGATGTTAAGAAATTACCGTTATTGCGCGGGAAATCTATTTTTAATCTTTTTTTTGAACCCAGTACTCGTACCCGCACAACCTTTGAGATTGCGGCCAAGCGGTTGTCAGCAGACGTGCTGAATCTGAATATCGCTGTTTCTGCGCAATCTAAGGGTGAGACATTGCTTGATACCGTTAATAATCTCTCGGCCATGAACGCCGATATGTTTATTGTGCGGCATTCACAAAGCGGTGCCGCGCATTTGATAGCCAGTCATGTTCAACCGGAAATTCATGTGATTAATGCGGGTGATGGGCGTCATGCACATCCTACACAAGCACTATTGGATATGTTTACTATTCGACGCTATAAACATGATTTTCATAATCTACGTGTAGCGATTGTCGGGGACATTCTGCATTCTAGAGTGGCCCGTTCTCAAATTCATGCATTGACTACATTGGGTGTGCCAGAAGTGCGGGTAATTGCGCCTAAAACCCTGTTACCCAGCAAAGTTGAGCGTCTTGGTGTACATGTCTATCACGACATGAGAAAAGGATTGAAAGACGTTGATGTATTGCTGATGCTGCGGTTACAGAATGAACGGATGCAAGGTGCGAGCCTGCCTAGCTTTGAGGAATATTTTAAATATTACGGATTGACTCAGGAAAAATTGGCGCTGGCTCAGCATGACGCCATTGTGATGCATCCGGGTCCAATGAATCGTGGTGTAGAAATTGATTCTGTTGTTGCTGATGGCAAGCAGTCAGTTATTCTGCCGCAAGTTACATTTGGTATCGCGGTGCGTATGGCAGTGATGTCCATTCTGGCTGGGCATTAGATGGCAGACATGATGGTTGGTTGGTATTAATGATAAATAGTAGCTTTGCAGAAAATAAATGGTTGGATTATTGTGATTTTGAGTCGTTGCGTATTTTACATCATGAAAATATAAAACCGATATGCACGGTTTTTTTTGTTTGTATCACTGTTCAGTTTTTATTCAATAGGCTACTAGATCAAAGGATAAGCAGGAAGCTCGAGTGATGAGTTGACCCAGATACAGGCTATGAAAATTTGTATAAAGAATGGACGTTTAGTCGATCCCAAAAATAATATTGATGCAGTCAGAGATGTGTTTATTGCCGCAGGTAAAATTATCGCAATAGGTACTGCACCCGATAATTTCTGTGCGGACCGGGTGATTGATGCCGATAAATTTGTGGTGTGTCCGGGTCTGGTTGATTTATCAGTACGGTTACGTGAACCAGGGTTAGAGTACAAGGCTACCCTTGAATCAGAAATGGGCGCTGCTGTTGCGGGAGGAATTACCAGTTTTGCTTGCCCGCCTGATACAGATCCTCCGCTGGACGAGCCGGGATTGGTAGAGATGTTAAAACATCGCGCTAAAAGCCTGAATCAGGCGCATATCTACCCTATTGGCGCGTTGACACAGGGTTTGAATGGTATGCGGTTAACCGAAATGGCGGAATTATACGATGCCGGGTGCATTGCTTTTGGTCAACCGGATGCACTGCTCTCGGATATGAAGGTATTAATGCAAGCCATGCAGTATGCGTCCACTTTTGGTTATAGTGTGTGGTTGCGTCCACAGGATAAAAGCCTGACCAGTCAAGGCGTAGCACATGATGGCGAAGTAGCGACTCGACTGGGTCTGCCCGCTGTTCCTGTTTGTGCAGAAACGCTTGCTTTGTCGAATATCATTTTATTAGCGCGCGAGACGGGCGTCAGCGTGCATCTGTGTCGCATCTCTAGTGCGGAAGGTGTTGCGATGATACGCAGTGCCAAACAACAAGGTTTGCCGATTACGTGCGACGTCACGATTAACCATGTACATCTTTCCGAGATGGACACGGGCTTTTTTAATGCAAATTGCCATTTGATGCCGCCATTACGTAGTGCAAGTGATCGGGATGCCTTGCGTAGCGGGTTATTTGATGGCACGATTGATGCGGTATGCTCGGACCATGCTCCAGTAGATGAAGATGCAAAGCTGCTACCTTTTGGGCAGTCTGAAGTTGGAGCAACGGGTGTGGAGTTACTGCTGTCCTTGATATTCAAATGGGGCATAGAAGCGCGCCTTCCGCTTGCCACCGTATTAGCCAAGATTACATTGGAACCTGCGCGTATATTGGGCATTGATGCGGGTCATTTGTCACTGGGTGCTGCCGCTGATGTATGTATCTTTGATCCTGAGCAGTACTGGAAGGTGGCGGCTGCGGTAATAATCAGTCAAGGTAAGAATACGCCCTTTTTAGGAATGGAATTGCCGGCTAAAGTTCAATACACTTTAGTCAATGGCCACATTGTGTATGAGCATTGAAGTTTAATTCAGATATTTTATGAAGCTATAAATGCATGATTCGTATTCTGTTCGTTTGATGCGTGAATCGTTTAATATTCATCAGAAATATCCGATACCGTACAAGCCCGCTGCAGAGATTGGGGAGTGCAATTGAGATTAATCTGTTTCTACAATTATTACCTGGAGCAATATGACAAATCCATTACTTGACTTCTCTGGACTGCCACTTTTTGCGGAAATAAAGAATGCACATATCACACCAGCGATTGAGACGCTGTTGCGTGAAAATCGTGCAATAGTGAACAGAGTGCGTGATGATGGCAGTATGCCCACATGGAGGGAATTCGTGCAGCCGATGGTGGATGCCAATGAGCGCTTGTCGCGTGCCTGGGGGCAGGTCTCTCATCTAAACGCGGTAATGAATACGCCGGAATTACGTGCAATTTACAATGAGAATCTGCCCCATATTACTCAATTTTATGCCGAATTCATGCAAGACCCGTTGTTATTCAAAAAATTTAAGCAGCTACGTGATAGCACAGAATTTGAGCAATTGAATGCTGCTCGAAAAAAAATTATTGAAAATGAGCTGCGAGATTTTCGTTTAGGTGGTGCTGAATTGTCAGCAGAGAAAAAAAGCCGCTTTCTTCAAATTCAGGAAATGCTATCGGCACTTTCTTCTAAATTTAACGATAATTTGCTCGATGCAACGAATGCTTTTTCATTATTGGTGGAGAACAAGGAGGCGGTATCGGGTATTCCTCAGGATGTATTGCAAACAGCCAGAGAGTTGGCTGAGAAAGATGCCACTACTGGCTGGAAATTTACATTGCATATGCCCTCTTATTTGCCGGTTATGCAATATGCCGATAATCGGGCGCTACGCGAGCAAATGTATCGTGCCTACGTAACGCGTGCGAGTGAGCTGATTGATGCGACCGCGCCTGATGATGCCACTGAGTGGGATAATATGCCGTTGATCCATCAAATATTGGCATTACGTCAGGAAGAAGCGCAGTTACTTGGTTTTGACTGTTATGCTGAAGTATCGTTGGCAGCAAAAATGGCGAATACGCCTAAACAAGTATTGGATTTTCTCAATGACTTGGCTGCTAAAGCCAAGCCATATGCGAAAGAGGACTTGCAGGAATTGCAGCAATTTGCAGCTGAGAAGCTGAATCTGGATAGACTGGAATCCTGGGATTTGCCTTATGTCAGTGAAAAATTACGTGAAGCGCGTTATGCTTTTTCTGATCAGGAAGTAAAGCAATATTTTCCTGAGACTAAGGTGTTATCCGGCATGTTTAAACTGGTAGAGAAGCTCTATGGTATTACGATTGCCCCGGTAAAGGCATCGTGTCATGTGCAATGCTGGCATCCGGATGTCAAGTTTTTTGATATCCGGGATACAGATGGGCGGTTAATAGGGCAATTTTATATTGATCTGTATGCGCGGGCTGGTAAACGAGGTGGCGCGTGGATGGATGACGCGATTACGCGGCGGCGTGTTATCAATGAGAAAACCGGAGATGCGACTATTCAAACGCCCGTCGCCTATCTGACATGCAATTTCTCAGCGCCGGTTCGTACTGATAATGAACCGCGTCCTGCCTTGTTTACGCATGATGAAGTGATCACCTTATTTCATGAATTTGGCCATGGATTACATCATTTGCTCACGCAGGTAGAAGATTTGAATATATCTGGTATTAATGGGGTTGAATGGGATGCGGTAGAGCTGCCCAGCCAGTTTATGGAAAACTTTTGCTGGGAATGGGAAGTATTGGCGGAAATGACACAGCACGTAGAAACAGGCGCGGCCCTTCCCAGAGTGTTATTTGAAAAAATGCTGGCTGCCAAAAATTTCCAGAGCGGATTGCAGATGTTGCGACAGATCGAATTTGCGTTGTTTGATATGCGCCTGCATTCTGATTTTGATCCGAAGAGCGATAGAACGGTATTACAATTGCTGGATGAAATCCGTCAGGAAATAGCGGTCATTGTGCCGCCAGAGTATAATCGCTTTGCTAACAGTTTTGCACACATATTCGCCGGTGGTTATGCAGCGGGTTATTACAGTTATAAGTGGGCAGAGGTATTGTCTGCTGATGCCTATAGCTTATTTGAAGAGAATATCCAAGATAAGATAGTCAATGCTGAAATAGGCTCACGTTTCCGTCGAGAGATTCTTGCTGTAGGAGGTAGTCGTTCGGCGCTGGAGTCATTTATTGCCTTCCGTGGGCGTGAACCGAGGATAGATGCATTGTTGCGTCATACGGGTATGGCTACAGCATGAAAGATAATGACAGTTGATTGCTTATTTAATTTAATGAAGCAGATTATTGATCGCGAACGGTGTCGCGATACAGACCGGAACTGGTCATTGTTTTTTACACATTGCTGATATACATAATCGCGAGTTTAGTAATAGTTTGATTATTAATGCTATTATTTTGATGGCATAATTCCTGCTTATTTATTTTTAGGTGAGTGAAATAGCTTATCTTAGGTCTAAAGAAACTGGTTGAATTTTGAGTATTAGTAAAATAAAGAATAAGGGGCGATTATGTTTGGACTGTGTCAGATCAATACTACTGTTTTAAAACTAGGGGTAGGAGCGGCTTTTTTTATACTGAGTACACATATTGCAAGTGCGACTGTTACGCTATTTTTTGATAGTACCAGTGCCTCTAGTAATTCGACAGCAACAGGTGCTTCTGCCAAGGCTGAATTTTTATTTAGTGATGATGGTAGTAGTGGGGGAGTTAAAATTGATTTGCTGTTTACCAATACAACGGGTGCCATTCCAGCCTTTGGATCAGGTGCGACTAAATCCAAGTTGACAGGCATTGGTTTTGATTTGGTTAGACCAAACACGGGTATTATCGACTTTACTCCGGGAACGCATCTTAATACGCTGATACTGACACCAAGGCTTCCCCCATTTGAATCATTCGATATCGGCATTGCTGATGGCACTAACTTTGTTGGAGGCAAGCCAAAGTCGGCCCTCCCGGAGGGTAATACTGATACTGCCAGCTTCATTCTAATTGGTAGTGGTCTTACTGCCGCTGCGCTGGGAGACGTATTTTTCGATGGTTTTTCTACTGGTTCACTGGGCTACGTAGCGCGTTTTCAGCAAGTAAATGGAAAGGGAGCTGGTAGTGATAAATTACTTGGCGGCACTGTTACCTGTGACAGCTGTGGTTTTGTTCTCCCACCTCCACCCCCAGTGGCTATTGCGGAACCCGCAACGCTTGCATTATTTGGTTTAGGCCTGTTAGGTATTGGCGCGGTACGCCAGCGCGGTTAAAAGCAGGTTATCTGGTTAGATAAGTAATAAGCCCGCTAAAGCGGGCTTATTACTTGAGATGATGTGAACCTGTCACGATGTATTAGCTGAGACCTTTGCAAAAGCCCAATAGTTAAAAAATCAATCCTTCATAATCAATAGTAGAAAACTTCTGACAAGGGCTTTTGCAAAGGTCTCTATCAATATTTATGACTGCTCTTCGCTTGGTCCTCGGTAATAAGCCAGATTGGACTGCCCGTATGATTCCGTTACTTACGTCGGATTTTGAAGTTGCCAGTGCCTTGCTCAAAATCGATCATGCTGCATGGGCTGATATCGTTGTTCCGCTTCATCTATCCGATTATGAAGTCTTACGCGCTACGCCACTATTTCAAGGTAAGGCACTATTTCCAGCGCCCGAAACAGTGGCGCTTTGCCATGATAAAAGGCGCTTCAGAGAGTGGTTCAGAACTCGCTTCGATCCTGCTTATCTACCCGCGCAGACAGTCCCGGGTTCAGGACTCTTGATTGCCCGGCCCTGTGAAAGTGAATGGGGTGTCGGTGCAGTGCTTGTTGAGTCGAATCAGCAGGGCGAGTGGGTGTGTTCTTATGCGGATTCTGATATGTTTACTGAAGAGTATATTACGGGCCATACGGAGTTTGCGCAGCACGTCTTGTTTGACGATGGACATGTGCTGTATTCGGCGTTGTCGACATATGAACATGCGGCAGATCGCTATGTGCGTGGTGTGAGTTGCAGTCCAACGCGTACCACGCTCGTCGAAACCGATATTATTCCATCGATTTTTGTTGCCATTCTTAGTGAGTTGAATTATTCAGGAACGGCCTGTATTGATTATAAAATCGATGCCGCCGGCCAAATCAAAATTTTTGAAATCAATCCTCGTATGGGGGGAAGTCTTGCCGGACTGGCGCATCCCTATGTTGCAAGATATGCAGGTTACCTGCGGTGCTATTGAGCAGGAGACTATTTTGAGGCCATCATTCTGCCCGGCTCGAATGCTCATTAACAGTCACTGATACAATAAAAATTTAATTTTAGATGTCGCCGGAATAGTTCTATCAGCTTATCTAACGTGCGCTCGCTTGTTTATTGGCTTTGTATAGTCAGTGGCTGTTTCTGTTATGCGCTTTGTATCATGACATAATGAGAATAAAGTTTTGATGCATTTCCTGAGGCTATTCGTCATAGAATGCAGTATGTTGCGTTTATTTAAACGGCTTGTCCTGGGTTTGTGCGTAGGTCTGTTTGGAGTCATGATAGCGCTGGCACCATTCGGCCTGGCTCTTGAGGAACAATTTGGTTTACCCGGGTTATTTTATCTACGTGGAGCCATTTCTTCACCCGATGATGTCGTTGTGGTTGCAATAGATCAGCGCTCAGCCCGTCATTTGAATCTGCCGCTTAATCCCCGCTCCTGGCCGCGCGACTTACATGCCCGTTTAATTGAAAGACTTACAGAAGCCGGTGCCGGTGTTATTGTTTTTGATCTGATATTTGATACCCATGGCAATGTTCCCGCGCATGATGCGGCGTTAGCTCAGGCAATGGCAGCGGCCCGTAATGTGGTTCTGGTTGAAAGGTTGAGCTCCGAGGATGCTGAGTTATTGAGGGGGCGATCTGATCAGGCTCAGTATAAGATTACACAAGAAAGGACTATTCAACCGATACCGATTATTGCAGACGCTGCACTAGTCCGCGCGCCATTTCCTTTACCCAAATTATCTCGAGTAAACGCCTATTGGGCTTTCAAAGCAGGAGCCGGGGATATGCCGACATTACCGGTGGCCGCATTGCAGGTTTTTGGATTGCCCGTTTACGCGGATTTTGCCCGCTTGCTTGCTCATAACAATCCCGGCTATACAAAACAATTAGCCGTTACCTCCGCTGCATCGGATATCGAGGCATTACTTTTTACGTTACGCAATATGCTGATTAATGTGCCAGGGCTGGCGCGGAAGATGTTGGTAGAATTACAGCGTGATACAAGTCTGAATGCAGATGTAAAACGCATGCTTAAAGCGCTCATCAGCGCATATGCGGGTACTGAAATACGCTATCTGAATTTTTATGGTCCGCCCCGTAGTGTACGGACGATACCTTACTACCAGTTGGTGCAGTCGGCTACTGGCCCTGTTGCCCTGAATGATGCCTTTGAATCGGTTTTTAAAGGTAAGGCGGTTTTCATCGGGTTTTCAGCTGAAACACAATCGGGCCAGGACAGAATAAGAGATGATTACCATACGGTGTTTCCCGGTGCCGACGGATTGACCATGAGTGGTGTTGAGATAGCCGCAACCGCTTTTGCCAATTTGCTGGAAGATAAGTCGATCAAACCTGTGCCGTTGATAGTCGGTTTAAGTATACTTTTTTTATCAGGTGTTGTGATGGGTGCCGCCTTTCTGATGTTGTCCAATCGTAATGGCGCATTCGTGGTCATCGTATTGATCCTTATTTATGTCGGTCACGCATACTATCAATTTGAAGCGATGGGTCTTTGGCTGCCGCTCATTATTCCGCTTTTTCTGCAAATGCCGCTTGCCTTATTTGGTGCAGGATTATTGAAATATGTCGCCGCAAGACGGGAAGGTCAACAAGTCAAGGATGCATTTGGCTATTTTCTGCCTGAGCGGGTGGTTAATGATATCGCGAAGAGCGCGGGTAAAGTGACCGCCCACACGCAATTGGTTTATGGTGTTTGCTTAGCAACGGATGCGGACAAGTATACGACACTGGCGGAGAGAATGAGCCCTCGGCAATTGAGCCAGCTTATGAATGACTATTACGCGGTCTTATTTGAACCAGTAAGAAAACAGGGCGGTATTGTTTCTGATGTGGTGGGTGATGCCATGTTTGCGATATGGGCTCCGCCTTTTTTAGATGCTGACTTGCGCAAACAAGCGTGTCTGGCTTGCCTCGATATTGTCGCCGCTGTGGCACATTTTAACCAGATAAATAATGGGATGCAGCTACCTACCCGAGTGGGTTTACATTTTGGTGAAATCTTATTAGGTAATGTTGGCGCACTGCATCATTATGAATATCGGGCGGTTGGGGATATCGTCAATACAACCAGTCGCATTCAGGGTGTCAACAAGTATCTGGGAACGAATGCGTTATTATCGAGTGAAGTCATTGTAGGTCAGGCTGATTTTTTAACGCGCCCCCTTGGCAATTTTTTACTGGCGGGTAAGTCATCGGTAGTCAACCTGTCAGAGCTGGTTGCGCATAAGCAGATCGCGAGTTATGAGCAGCACTGGCTATGTGAACGTTTTACTCACGCCTTGCAGGCGTATGAACTAAAAAAATGGAACGAGGCGGCCAGTGGCTTCCTGGAAATTCTTGACGTCTTTCCAGCGGACGGCCCGGCTCGGATTTTTCTGAATGATAGTCTGCAATATGAGGTTTCGCCACCGCCTGAATCATGGTTTCCTGTCATGCGGATAGACGGCAAATGAATGCATCATAGTCCATCATCGCAACTCAGCGCTGCTTCCTGTTCTTAATCGAATAAAACCAGGGTAGGGCGCAATGTATGGAATATCCGTTCTGGTATTAGGGGTAAGCATCTCGTATAATGGATTGAATAGATTGCGTATACCAGATTCTCCGGTTCTGCTGGGTTCTTCCGGGTACTGAAAGGTGGGGGTGGGTCGTATTCGCCTTTCGATTTGGGTTGAATCATAGAAGATGAGAAATGAAAGTGTGCTGGAAACGTATGTCGAAGTTGGGGTGTTGCAAAGTATCAATCAGGGTGTGTGTGCTTATTACGGGGTTTTTTTTATTATTTTTTCTGAGTGATGCTTTTGCTGCAAGGCCTTGTACATCAGTAGTTGCCCGGGTTGTTTCAACGCAGGGCACTGTAGAATTACGGCATGCGAGTGATACATATTGGCAGCCTGCTGAGATGAATGCTGTACTGTGCGCCGGTGATAGGGTGCGTGTTCGTGCGCGAAGCCGTGCTGCTCTGCGCTTGACTAATGAAAGTATGCTCAGGTTGGATCAGAAGACGGCCATTACTTTTCCTGAACTGGAAGAAGAGGCGGCTATTTCTCTGATTGATCTATTGAAAGGTGCGATACATATTTTGACGCGCACACCCATGCCGTTTAAGGTCACAACTCCCTTTGTTAATGCAGGCGTAGATGGAACAGAATTTTCTGTACGGGTTGATGATGACAGCACGCAACTCGTCATTTATGAGGGGCGGGTATCAGTCAATAATGATCAGGGTCAGCTCAGGCTTCTCGATCATGAATCGGCAATTGCGGTCAGAGATCAGGCACCGCAGAAAGTTACCCTGGTTAATCCAAGCGAGGCTGTTCAATGGGCCTTGTATTATCCGACAGTGATTGATTATCGGCTGGACCAGGCGGTTTCCACTGAGCCTGCCGTATTAACCGCGATCAGCAGCGCGATTGCGTTTTATCAACGGGGTCAGTTGACCGCAGCACTCCTGCAGCTCGATCACGTGCCACAAGATAAACGTACTGCACGCTTTCTGACTTTTTATGTCAGTCTTTTGTTGTCTATTGGGCGGGTCGATGAAGCGCGGGCCGGTATTGAGCAAGTGCTCAAGCTTGAGCCGGACAACAGCGATGCGCATGCATTGCAGGCCATGATTGCGATTGTACAAAATGAAAAGGCTGCCGCTTTGCGCTTCGCTACTCAGGCTGTGGCACTCAATCGCCTCTCTCCGGCTGCACACATTGCGCTTTCCTACGTTCAGCAAGCCAATTTCGAAATCGGCGAAGCACTTGAAAGTGTTCAGAGGGCAGTTACGTTGGATTCTGAAAATGCACTGGCCTGGGCGCGGCTGGCTGAATTACAGATGGCAATGGGCGAACCGGATTATGCTTTGGCCGCTGGGCAACAAGCGGTCAGTCTAAATCCCAATCTGGCCAAAACACAAACGGTATTAGGGTTTGCACATTTATTGCAAATTGATACTGCGGCTGCCAGGCAAGCCTTTATCCGGGCGATTGCGTTCGACCAGGCGGATCCCCTGCCAAGATTGGGGCTAGGGCTGGCGCTGACGCGCGAAGGCCATCTTGAGGCCGGGCGCATTGAGCTGGAAATTGCCGTGAGCCTTGATCCAGCCAGTTCATTGATACGCAGTTATCTGGGTAAAGTCTATTTTGAGGAAAAACGCTATGGGCTGGCCAGCACTCAATTTGACCTGGCTAAAAAACGTGATCCCCAGGATCCCACGCCGTGGCTTTATGATGCCATTCAGAAACAGACACAAAATCGACCGGTGGAAGCATTACAGGATTTGCAAAGATCAATTGAGCTGAACGCTAACCGGGCTGTGTATCGTTCACGGTTGCTGCTTGATCAGGATCAGGCTGCGCGGGGTTCCAGCCTGGGCCGTATTTTTGATAATCTGGGCTTCGAAAAACGCGCTTTAGTAGAAACGGCCAGCGCCCTGAGTCTGGATCCTGCCAATCATTCGGCGCACCGATTTCTTTCAGATATATATACGCATATTCCGCGACATGAAATTGCCCGGGTGAGCGAGTTATTACAAGCACAGCTTTTGCAGCCGATTAATGTTAACCCGGTGCAGCCTCGTTTAGCCGTAGCTGACCTCAATATCATCACGGGTGCCGGACCCGCAGCAGTGGGTTTTAATGAATTCACGCCATTAGTTGAGCGTAATCGACCACAATTAGTTGCATCCGGGATTGTGGGGAGTCATGAAACGCTAGGAGATGAAGTGGTTGCTTCTGCGGTATACGATCGTGCCTCGATCAGCATGGGCCAATTTTATTATCGGACAGATGGGTTTCGTCCAAATAATGATCAAAAACACCACGTCTATAATGCCTTCTTGCAATATGCCGTAACGCCCCGGTTTAATATTCAGGCGGAGGTGCGTACACACAAAGCGGCACATGGTGATTTATTGCTGGACTTTAATCACAATGCGTTTAAAAAAGATCAGCGCCGTGAACTGATGCAGGATATGGCCCGTATGGGTGCAAACTACAAGCTGTCATCAAAGCAGAACCTGATTGCTTCAGCTGCCTATACCTATCGCAGGGAGAATCAAAGGGAATCCTTTGGCCCTGCTAACAGTTTTAACGAAATACTCAAGGATCAGGGTTATCAGGTTGAGGCTCAATATCTGTATCGAGATCAGCTGGTTAACGTTACGATGGGTGCGGGCACCTATGAAATAGCCGCCAACAGTCAGATACGTACGGATTTAATGCTCCCCGATGGGCCCATATCCAATCAAATGGCGCACGATTTTACGCGGGAACGGCGTAATGGTTATATCTACACGAATTTTAATTATTTTAGTGACTTAAGTACGACACTGGGTTTGAGTTATGATGCATTCAAAGAAGATGGTGGATTTGAAATCAGGAAATTTAATCCAAAAATCGGCTTACAGTGGAGTATTTTGAGTAATTTACGTTTAAGATTGGCGCTGTTTGAAACAGTCAAGTCATCTTTAATCGCGAATCAAACAATTGAGCCGACTCAGGTGGCGGGATTTAATCAAATGTTTGATGATGTTAATGGGACTAGAGCGCAGCGTAAAGGCTTCGGCCTTGATGCACGGATTACCCATCATATTTTCAGTGGTATTGAAGTGTCATCGCGTGATTTAAAGGTACCAATCATCACGCAACACATAATGGAAAATCAGAAAGAAAAGCTATATCGTGCCTATCTTTATTGGTTACCGCATCCATTCTGGGCAATCAAAAGCGAAGCGCAGTTTGAAAAATTTACGCGCCAGCCGGATCTCTCCAGTACAGAGCCGAATCGGATTGAGACATTGAGCGCACCCGTGGCTATTCAGTATTTTAACCCGCATGGTCTGTTCGCGAAACTGACAGGAACTTATGTCCGGCAGGAACTGGAGCGTCAGGGACGTATAGAGAATGCGGGCATCGATCATTTTTTCTTGTTTGATGCAACGCTGGGTTATCGATTTCCAAACCGGATGGGGATGCTGAGTCTGGAAGGCAGAAATCTTCTGAACGATCACTTCTTTTTTAGGAATGTCAATTTTCAGCTATCTGAGGCGATGAGTCCTCGATTCATCCCTACCCGCACTATTTTTGCAAGACTGACTTTAAATTTTTAGAAGGAGACATAAAAATGCAGGCTGTTATTATTTTTTTAATCGGAACAATAGGGTTGAGTGGTTATTCATTGGAAGTCAATAGTCAGAATACGCTCACTGTAGCGCCGAAATCGGGTTTGTCTGGGGAGCATCTGCAAAATCCAAACCTGCCGTGTAGATCCGTAGAACGCACTTCAGATAAAATTAAAATTGACCGCGCTAGCAGAATTTCGGCAGCGTGTCATGATGGGGCTGTAAAGACGTTACCCAAGGAGACTGAGGGTGTGGTGAAAAAAACAGCCGATGTGGGAGATATCGCATATATTCTGGTTGTTGGCAGAGATGGTGAGACGAGTGTATTAAGACCCAATGCTGCGAAATCTTCCAGAGTCTATAAAGCGGGTGATGTGATTCCGAATAAGGGAATTATGGGTGTTGATTCAATCAGTGTTGTAACCTATCAAGGCTCCCACTGCATCGGTTCTACATTTAGGTACGTCAGTGGTGGAAATATCTATGAGATTTGTTATTAATCTGTGCTTAATCTGTTCACTGACTGACTGACTGACTGACTGATTGCAGCAGGCTGTGCTGAGAATAGTTGTCTGTCAACTGGACGATGACGACTGAGCATGGCTGATGAATCTTATTGGTAGAAAAGGTTACGCTGTGATGGGCTGGCCTGGAAAAAACAGATAAAGATAATATGAGTGTACGACACATACCAGCTGAGCGGGCTAGCGCAATGCTCTCGATTGTGAAGGAATTTCAGGGCCTTTCTTTGGCAGAATTGGGAGGAGTGGCGCAGGTGTGCTGCTGGCATCGCTATTCAGCCGGTGAAGCGATTGTTAGGTATCATGACAGCACAAATAGTGCTTTTCTTGTTATCCAGGGTGAAATTCGTGTCACTTACCACGCCTTATCAGGTCATGAGGTGATTTTGTGTGACTTGTCAGCAGGTGAAATGTTTGGCGAGTTGACTGCTATTGATGGCCGTACCCGGTCTGCAACGGTAGTGGCTAAAACGGATTTATTGCTGGCATCCATGCCTGCACCGGCCTTCCTGGATCTGGTTTGTTCGCATCGAAAAATATCTGAAGCGATATTGAGGCGATTAACCGAGCAGGTGCGGCGTCTTACTGAGCGTGTATATGATTTTAGTACACTGGCGGTATGTAACCGGATTCATGCCGAATTATTGCGTCTCGCAAAAGATCATCTTGTAACGCCGAATCGCGCCGTCATTTCACCTGCACCGACGCATTCTGAAATTGCCAATTTGGTCAGCACTCATCGTGAAGCGGTTACGCGTGAGTTGAATAATCTGGTTAGAAAGCAATTGATTGAGCGCAGAGGTCAGGACCTGCATATATTGGATATATCGAAGTTGACCGAAATGCTCAATGAGGTGCGGGGTACTTTAAGATAGGGTGGTTCTGATAAAAGGTTAAATTTTTCATCAGTAAAAGCTAATCGATAATCATTATTTATCTACCAGTTATCTATTAAGCCTGGCCTAAATATGGCAAACTCTCAAGTTGAATCTACAATGGGTATATTAATTCGTGTCTCCCTACGAGCTTTTTATTGGTTTACGCTATACACGCGCCAAGCGCCGTAATCATTTTATTTCTTTTATTTCACTGATTTCCCTGTTGGGTATTACACTTGGAATGACTGCGCTGATTACCGTCATGTCAGTCATGAATGGTTTTCAGAAAGAAGTACGCACCCGCATTCTCGGAGTGGCTTCTCATGTTCAGATAAGCAACTTCCAGGGTAATTTAACCGATTGGCGACAAACCGTTGATGAGGTTATTGATCATCCACTGGTTGAGGCTGCAGCACCCTATGTGAGTGCCCAGGGTATGGTGTCGTTTAACCAGATTGTCCAGGGCGTGATCGTTCGTGGCATCTTGCCAGATTGGGAGGATACGGTGGCAGATTTCTCTCACATGATGATCAGTGGTGAGCTGGATGATTTAAGGCCTGGAGAATTTGGCATTGTGATCGGTATGGAGCTGGCGCGGGCGATAGGTGCATTCAGGGGTGACAAGATTGTGCTGATCTCGCCACAGGGACAAGTGACGCCAGCGGGCATATTGCCGCGCCTTAAGCAGTTTACAGTGGTGGGAATCTTCGAAGCGGGTCATTTTGAATATGATTCCGGACTGGTGTTGATTCATTTGGCAGATGCACAGAAACTCTATCGTATGGAGAATGATCAGGTTTCCGGTGTACGTCTGAAACTATATGATTTATTTCAGGCACCACAAGTAGTCAGGGAGCTTTTATCCACGGCTTCTGCAGATACTTATATCAGCGACTGGACCCGACAGCACGCTAACTATTTTCGTGCTATTCAGATTGAAAAACGGATGTTGTCTCTGATTTTGGCATTGATCATCGCTGTTGCTGCGTTTAATATCGTTTCCACATTAGTGATGGCGGTAACAGATAAGCAATCGGATATTGCCATCTTGCGTACATTAGGCGCCAATCCACGCAGTATCATGAAGATATTTATCGTCCAGGGTACATTTATTGGGGTCTTCGGTACGCTGCTAGGGGTCATCGGTGGAATATTGCTGGCCTATAATGTGGGTGAAGTAGTCGCCTTCATTGAGTGGATGTTTAATGTGCAGTTCTTGTCACGTGAAGTATATTACATCAGTACGATTCCATCCGATCCACAGCTTACTGATATTGTAACCGTTGCGGTCGTATCATTTGTGTTGAGTCTGCTGGCAACAATTTATCCCAGCTACCGTGCATCTAAAGTGAATCCGGCAGAGGCGCTGCGCTATGAATAAAGCAGTCATTACCTGTCAGAATCTACATAAAAGCTTCTTTCAGGGCAAATTGGAAGTGCCAGTATTGAAGGGTGTGAATCTGAGCCTTGCAAAGGGTGAAATGCTGGCAATTGTGGGCGCATCCGGCTCTGGCAAAAGTACGCTCTTGCATTTGCTGGGTGGGCTGGATTCACCGAGTAGCGGTGATATTCGCATTCTGGATCAGGATATTGCCGACATAGATGAAGAACAAAAATGTCGATTAAGAAATAATTCACTGGGTTTTATTTATCAGTTTCATCACCTGTTACCTGAATTCAGTGCATTAGAGAATGTTGCCATGCCGCTGCTAATCAGACGGATACGCCATAGCGAGGCCTATGAGCGTGCTGCAGAAATATTAAAGCAGGTTGGTTTGGGACACCGTCTTTCACATACGCCGAGTGAATTATCCGGAGGTGAGCGTCAGCGTGCCGCTGTTGCGCGCGCACTGGTTACGCAACCTGCATGCGTTCTTGCTGATGAGCCGACGGGTAATCTCGACCGGCATACCGCAGAAGGGGTATTTAATCTTATGCTGGAGCTGAACGATAAAGTGAATGCAAGTTTGATAATCGTGACACATGATTTACAGCTGGCTGGTCGTGCTGGACGTACTCAGCGTTTGATAGATGGCGTATTATATGATCCCTCCGGTACTGATTGAAGTGGAGTATTTTGTTATTAAACGCTATGTCAAGAGCTATCAGGTTGTTCTTTGTTCGTTCTCAGTACCCTTCTTTGTAAGAAATCACCGGATTTGATGTCCTGAATTCATTATTCACCTTTTTTATAGCCAGCTTATGCGCACCCTGTTTACTTATATTATGGTCTTCCCTCGACGCAGCGCATTTGTGTTGGTTGCGCTGCTCGCAGCAGGTATTGCTGAAGGGCTGAGTCTGACCGCCTTGCTGCCGCTGTTATCAATTGCGGTCGGGGAGACGAATGATCCGGGTATCGGGCAGTTTATGGTGGAGGTGTTGCAAAGTATTGGCATAGAGCCAACGATAGACATGATACTGCTGATTATTGTCGGTGGAATGTTTATCAAAGGACTGATACTGCTGCTTGCTAGTCGACAGGTGGGCTATACAGTGGCGCATGTTGCGACTGCCTTGCGACTGGATCTGATTGAAGCATTGCTTGCCAGTCGCTGGGAATATTATTTGCGCCAGCCGATCGGTTCACTTGCTAATTCAGTAGCGACAGAGGCATATCGTGCCGCCAATGGTTTTGAGCACAGTGTTAATGTGCTGGCCTTATCAGTACAAGTACTGGTTTACGCCGTTGTTGCCTTATTTATCTCATGGCAGGCCACGCTGGCTTCATTGTTAATCGGCCTGGCTTTATTGATGATATTACATCGTCTGGTACGTGCCACGCGTCGGGCCGGTGCCAAACAAACGTATCTGCTCCGTCATTTATTGACCTATTTATCCGATGTGCTGAGTTCAGTAAAATCACTTAAGGCAATGGCGCGAGATAATGTTGCCGATGCGATTTTGCATGACCAGACCCAACAGCTGGAAAAGGCAACGCGCCGAGAAGTGATGAACGGGGCTGCTTTAATGGCATTACAGGAACCCATCCTGGCAGCCTTAACGGCTAGTGGCTTATATCTGGCTCTGGTGATCTGGCAGCTGTCGTTACCCGAAGTCATGGTGATGGTTTTTCTGTTAACACGCATATTAGGTTTACTGAATAAAACACAGCGCAGATATCAACAGCTGACCGTGCAGGAAAGTGCCTATTGGGCTCTACGGCAAGCCGCTGAGGATGCGCGCGCTGCAGCAGAAAGCACGACAGGTACACGCGTACCGACGTTGACCAAGGGGATTCATCTGCGTCATGTCACGTTTGATTATGATAAAAAATCTATTTTCACTGATTTAAATATCACCATACCCATCCAATCATTTACTACGATTATGGGGCCATCAGGAGTGGGCAAAAGCACTTTTCTTGATTTACTCTGTGGTCTTACAGAGCCTAAATCGGGTGAAATTCTTATTGATGGCATATCGTTGCATGATATTAATTTACGTCAATGGCGTCATATGATCGGCTATGTATCCCAGGATACGATTCTGTTGCACGATACGATATTGAATAATATTCTTGTTGGCGAACCTACGCTGGATTCTGTTGATGCGGAGCGTGCGTTACATCAGGCAGGTGCATGGGATTTTGTCAATGCGCTTCCGGAAGGCTTGCAGACCGTTGTAGGTGAGCGGGGTGGTCTACTTTCTGGAGGACAGCGCCAGCGTATTGCGATTGCTCGAGCATTGGCGCATCGGCCATCATTTTTAATTCTGGATGAACCAACCAGTGCATTAGATCCCGAAAGTGAGCAGACCATTTGCGAAACTTTGAAGAAACTCTCGAAAGAATTAACGATTATCGCTGTATCACATCAACCTGCGGTCATTCATGCTGCTGATCGTGTTTTTATATTATCCAATGGGGAAGCGGAACTTAAATTACAGACCTTATCCAGCGCGTAAGCATTCGGGCGGATGATCGTTGTTTTTGTTAAATGAGCTCCGCCTTAATTTTGGCGATACGTGCTTCGCGTATTCCGGAATGGATAGCGAGGGGTAGCTGTGCTGCGTCTGAGATGCTTCTGGCTAATTCAGTAGCAATTGCGCCCGCATCAACGGTTTTAGCTGCGAGGAATGCTTGATACAATCGCTCGGCTTGTGGGTAAAACTTTTCGCCATAACCCGGACGTCCATGAAAATCACAGGCACAGGCCTGTAGAAATGCATTAAATCGTTCAGGCTTGCGATAAGCATCCACTGTCTGCAGCATATCTGCGATGGTTGCAGGTTTAAGTGTTTCCGCTCGATGTGCATCGCCATGATGCCGTGCTACCAGTAGCGCCAGGTTGCGTATTTCTTTAGGGACTCTGATGCGTTCACACAAATCTCTGGTCAATTTCGCACTGCGGCTTTCATGCCCGATGTGACGCGGCCATTCTTCTGGCGGTGTGGTTCCTTTGCCCAGATCATGCGTTAATGTAGCAAAGCGCACGGGTAAGGAATATTTCTTTACGGCGGCGTGGTCTATTGCGAGCATCACATGCAGACCCGTATCAATTTCAGGATGTGCGTGTGCCGGCTGGGGAACACCAAATAAAGCTTCGATCTCTGGCATGATACGGGTCAAGGCGCTACATTCACGCAATGTATAAAACATCCGTGAAGGGTTATGTTCCATTAACCCGCGCGCGATTTCTTGCCAAACGCGCTCCGGTACCAATGTGTCGACTTCGCCGTTATGCACCATTTCGTTCATCAGTGTGAGTGTTTCTGGTGCAATACGAAAGCTGAAGCGTGCGGCAAATCGGGCTGTTCTGAGTATGCGCACCGGGTCTTCAGAAAATGCGGGACTAATATGACGCAGTACCCCTGCCTCTAAATCGGCTACGCCGTTAAATGGGTCAATGATATTGCCATGCTCATCCTTGGCAATCGCGTTAATGGTGAGGTCACGTCGCGCCAGGTCTTCTTGTAGTGTCACTTCCGGCGAGGCGTGCACCTCGAATCCTTTGTATCCCCGCGATATTTTACGTTCCGTGCGCGCTAACGCGTATTGTTCTTGTGTCTGGGGATGAAGGAAGACCGGAAAATCCTTACCGACTGGACGGTAACCCAGCTGGACCATTTTTTCCGGTGTGGCGCCTACGACGACATAATCGTGGTCTGTTATCGGCAATCTCAGTAATTCATCACGTACTGAGCCACCAACGAGGTAAGTTTTCAATGTGAGTATCTTGGAAATGAATGTTATTTTGCGCTAACAATACCTAAACGTTGTGTGAGTGTTGGCGTGTTGTGATCATGATTGAATACTTTGGCATAATGTACGGTATTATTCAAAACTTTTTTTACATAGTCGCGCGTTTCATTGAAAGGGATAGTTTCGGCATAGATTGCGCCTTCCAGCGAACTGTCGGTATCCCGCCAGCGTTTTGCACGCCCTGGACCCGCATTGTATGCGGCTGAGGCCAACAGTGTCTGATTATCAAATAGCGTCAGTACGTGCTTGAGATAAAATGTGCCCAATCTGAGATTGGTGTTGATTTCCATGGCCAGACTGTCGCGATAGTCATGGATTCCGAGTTGTTTAGCGACCCACTTGGCTGTAGCAGGCATGAGTTGCATTAGGCCCATGGCACCAGCACTTGATTTGCTGTCGGCAATAAAACGGCTTTCCTGTCGAATCAGTCCATATACCCAGGCTTCGTCCAGCTCTTCCTGTTGCAGAATCCGCTTTAATGTGTCGCGATGTGGTGCCAGAAAACGTAGGTTAAAATTATGCTGCGAAAGCGTTCTGTTGGCCGTATTGATAGCGCGGTCATACATGCCGTAACGATGTGCAACCTCGGCGGCGGCTAATAATTGTGCGTCACTGAAATCACGGATTGTCCAGGCCCATTCACGCGAAGCTTCTGTACGCAGATTCAGGCGATGGAAAGCCATGGTACGCTGAATACCCGGTATTTGCTGGATGGAAGCAATTTCCTGCGCACTGACTTGATAAGGTTTTTCCGGCGCACTGAGCATGGTGCCGAGGGCTTCCCTTGCCAGCTGACCATAGAAATCATGCTCATGACTTAATGGAATCAGAATAGCATTCGCATCCAGAATCTTGCCTTGTTCTTTTAGGATACGTGCTTTCCAGTAACGCCATGTATCGATTTGTTGCTCTGAATCAGACATGTTTTCAATGCTCTCCAGAACCATTCCCCAATTACCTGCGCGCAGCGCCGCGCGGACTTTCCAGGCCAGCAGCGTGTCTGTAAGTGGATATGAAGGATTGGTGCTGGCTGCATCAGTAAACCAGTCCAATGCGCGTGAATCATGCCTCAGTGCCGCTCGATATGCGAATCTACCGAGAAGATAGGATTGATCTATTGCTGTAAATTGCGTTTGTATCTGGTACCAATGCGCAAATGCCTGATTGGTATCATTTTGAAGTAGGCGCAGTATTGCGAATAAGGCAATTTCACGATCAGAGCGTGTTCTGATCCGGTTGTGTTGTTCTTCCAGATAACGTCGTGGATCTTTGGCTGCCGCATCCAGTTTAGCGGTTTCAAGTGTCTGGCTACCTGACAGGTGCCGGCTCGCATGTTTCGCTATACCAGTCTGTCCCACTTCAAGCGCCATGCGTATGCGCGTCCAAATATCTTCTGCGGTAACCAGGCCGTTGGTAATGAGTATATCAAACAGCGGTGTGCAGCTATTGGGCAGACTATGGGCATTGAACCATAGCTGACGCGCCTCATGCAGTGCCTCCCTTTGTCCCGTATGGTGGCGTTGCTGGAACGCGTAGCATAAGAGCTCGGTATGCTGGTTAACCAACATGGGGTATTCTTCAGCGAACAATGCCCACTGCTGATTTTTGGCCAGAATTTTCAGCCAGTCTTCACGCAGCCTCTCTGCCATGAGACTGTTTCGATATTGAGACAAGAAACGTCGGATTGTCTCTGGTGATGCCGTCGTGAGATGCAGGCGCAATTGATAGTAATGAACGTAAGGTGCCAGTGCATGATTTTGTAAACGCTCGGCATGCACAGCTAGCAGCTTAGCATTGCCTACCTGGAATGCCTTACGTGCAGCGATAAAATCACTGTCCTGATCAGCTGAGAGTAATCCGGCATAAAATAACAGCCATAATCCAAATAAATACTTTGCCATATTCCGTATGAATACAAGTTAAATAAATAATGACATCCGGGTCGTATGGCAAAACAGGTTGGATCGATAAGGTTACGATAATACTGAAGTGCTATCGATATATTTTGCAGTGGTCCACAAATTATCCTCGGAGTTCCTTTTATACATAGCATGATAGCGTTTATAGCCGCGACTGGCTAGATGACGCCCTGGCCCAGCATGGCATCGGCTACCTTGACAAACCCTGCTATATTAGCCCCATTAACATAATTGACATTACCATCTGCTGTCGTACCATACGTGAGGCAGGACTTATGGATGGCCTGCATGATCTCGAGTAAGCGGGCATCGACTTCTTCATGTGTCCAGGAAAGCCGCATGGCGTGTTGGCTCATTTCAAGGCCAGAGGTGGCGACGCCACCCGCATTACTTGCCTTACCGGGCGCATAGAGGATCTTATTGCGTTCAAAACACTTTACAGCGCCTGCTGTAGTGGGCATATTCGCCCCTTCGGTGACACAGATCACCTTATTTTTGACCAGAGTCTGCGCATCCTGTTCGCTGATTTCATTCTGTGTCGCACAAGGGAGCGCTACATCTACAGGAATATGCCACGGACTTCTGGCGAGAATAAAATCTGCCTTGACGCGCCTGGCGTATTCATCGACACGGCCATATAGGTGATTTTTGACTTCGATTAACTCTTGCAGTTTCTCTGTGGTAAAACCAGCTTCATCCACGACCGTGCCGCTGGAATCCGAAACGGTGATGACCTTGGCACCCAATGCGATTGCTTTTTCAACAGCAAACTGCGCGACATTGCCCGAGCCGGAAATGGAGACCCTGAGACCCTCTAGAGAGCGCCCTGCATGTTTGAGTACTTCCTCAGCAAAATAGACTGTACCATAACCGGTTGCTTCGGGACGCACCAGTGATCCTCCAAAACTGAGCCCTTTACCGGTGAAAATGCAATCAGAGCGATTGGCCAGCTTTTTCACCATTCCTGCCATAAAGCCAACTTCGCGGCCACCAACACCAATATCTCCAGCAGGTATATCGGTGTCCGATCCGATATGGCGGAATAATTCGCTTGCATAAGCCTGACAGAAACGCATGATTTCGCCAGGGCTTTTTCCCTTAGGGTCAAAATCAGATCCGCCTTTTCCGCCACCCATAGGTAACGTTGTTAAGGCATTCTTGAAAGTTTGTTCAAAAGCCAGAAATTTCAGAATGGAGAGGTTAACGGATGGATGGAATCGAGTGCCGCCCTTATAGGGGCCGATGGAAGAGCTATGCTGTATACGATAGCCACGATTAACCTTGACTTCGCCTTGATCGTCTACCCATGCTACACGAAAGATGATGATGCGTTCTGGCTCAATCAAACGATCGAGTACACCATGTTCGGCATAACGGGGGTTTTCGCTAATAAAAGGCCACAAGCTTTCCATAACTTCGTTGACGGCTTGTATGTATTCTGGCTGGACTGGATTGCGCTCAGCAACATACGCACCGAACTCCTGAAAGCTTTGATATTTCATTTTGATTTCCCCCGGTAAAAGAATGGTTATTCCAAAATATGCATTCTGCCAAATTAATCGCAAGATAGCACTGTATTTTTATTAAAAGATGGGATAATTAGCCTGAATCTTTCGAATCCAGGTGATATTTGCTCATCTATTTGATTTGCAAGTGGTAGATTTCTGGCAATGGTCGTCTGATTTTTGATATTTCGTTGGATGCTTTGATTGAATTGGTATCCATCCAATCAGTAAGTAGCCATTAAGCAGGCATTATCTATTTCTTAGATCATTTTGATAGCCATTGTATATTGCTATTAAGCATTCTGATACCACAAGAAATTAAGAATTTCGCGTTGATGCGAGTGTCTTATGAGGGTATTAAGTTGCAGAGTAGTTCTTATTCAATAGAGGAAAAGGAGGGCAGTGTGCGCTGACCTGGTTTTTTGCGATATCATGTATTTCAGGATTGGTTCTATTGATCTCTGTTGTCTTATCCTCTGATGCTTCTACTTTGATTGTCCGGTTTCCGGGCTAGAACAATGGCTTCTCAGAAGGAAGCTTATAGCCGCGTTCAGGTCACGTGTGATCATGTGGCTGATTATGCGCTTTGAATGATTTACTTAATAATATTTTACACTATGACAACCAAACATTCTTCTCTCCTTATTCTGGGCTCTGGCCCCGCTGGTTATACTGCTGCAGTTTATGCAGCTCGAGCTAACATGAATCCCGTGATCATTACCGGGCTTGCTCAGGGTGGACAGTTAATGACGACAACCGATGTAGATAATTGGCCGGCAGATGCGATGGGCGTACAGGGTCCAGAACTCATGGAGCGTTTCCAGAAACATGCCGAGCGATTTGAAACTGAGATTATTTTTGACCATATCCATACCGCAAAGCTGACAGAAAAGCCCATGACTCTGATCGGAGATCAAGGAACATATACCTGTGATGGGTTGATTATTGCTACCGGTGCATCGGCACAGTATCTGGGGTTGCCTTCCGAAGAAGCCTTTATGGGTAGAGGCGTGTCTGGTTGCGCGACTTGTGATGGGTTCTTCTACAAAGGACAGGATGTGGCTGTAATCGGTGGCGGTAATACAGCGGTAGAAGAAGCGCTTTATCTTTCAAATATCGCGCGCCGTGTTACTGTCGTTCATCGGCGGGATCAATTTCGTTCAGAGAAAATTCTGATAGATAAACTGATGGATAAAGTGAAAAACGGCAATATTACGTTGGAGCTGAATCATGTACTAGATGAGGTATTGGGCGATGACAGCGGTGTTACGGGCATGCGCATTAAGAGTACTCAGAATGATGCGAGCAAGACACTGGATCTGCAAGGCGTATTTATCGCGATTGGCCACAAACCTAATACAGACATCTTTGAAGGGCAGCTGGAAATGAAAAGCGGCTACATCGTAACACACAGCGGAATCCAGGGAAATGCAACAGCAACCAGCATTCCGGGTGTGTTTGCGGCAGGTGATGTGCAAGATCATATCTATCGCCAGGCGGTGACGAGTGCTGCGAGCGGTTGCATGGCCGCATTGGATGCAGAGAAATACCTGGATAACCTGTGAGCTGAGTGATCTTGGATTGAAGACCCCCATCTTTCATGAAGCGACGTGACAAAAATAAGGTCAGCGATGTTGTAAATGATATCGATGAGCGTGCGCTATTTCGTGATGCGATGCGAGATGTGACACCCTTGCCTGCATCTGACAGGGTTGTACATGCTGATAAGTATATACAGCCGATTCCTTATCAAACAGATTGCAGTGAGCAACTATTGATGGATGATTCGCTTTCCACCGATATTTCACTAGAGATAGAGACAGGTGATGCCTGGTCTTTTTTACGCCCTGGTTTATCCCGTCAGATATTACGACGGTTAAGGCGAGGTTATTGGGGAATACAGGCTAATCTTGATTTGCATGGGCTGACTCGTGACGAAGCGAAGCTGGAGCTGATTACATTTCTTCATGACAGCTGTACCAGGCATTTTCGCTGTGTGCGGGTGATTCATGGTAAAGGATTAAGCTCAAAAAATCAGGAACCCATACTAAAAGCGAGAATTGGAAGCTGGCTGGCGGAATATCATCACGTGCTGGCTTTCTGTCAGGCTAAGCCGAAAGATGGCGGTGGTGGTGCCGTACTGGTGTTATTGAAGACCCCGGTTGTCGAGAGCAGAATACAGGCATTTTCTCCCGGCCCTGTTTAGTTTGTTGATTATTTTAGTATGAAACAGGGCAAGTGTGCGATGCTGGAAACGTGGAAATTTGTTGAATAGCTACAAGCTTGGGGTTGACTCATGTGGATAAGCCTTTTCGTACTGGCTTTGACAGATGATGCATCGTTGTGCAGATGGATAGGCAATGAGTCGGCTAAATCCGATCTCATTGCCACAATCGATACAATCACCAAATTCCAGTTCACTGAGGTGCTTTAAAGAAATCTCAATCTCACGCATCTCATTTATCTGTCGATCAACAAGCGCAGTATCGATATCATCCGGCATACCGGAGATAGTATCGGACAGATTAACATCCTGTGTATTATCCGAGTGCAGTTCACTATGAATTTCTTGTTGTAACTCGATATAACGTTTTTGTAGTGCTGTCTTGAGTTGCGTTAACTGCTCTTCAGTAAAATTTGCCATTATGAACCTCTGCGGTTACGATTAGCCGGATTTTGTTTTGTAAGAGAGACAGATTAGTTAGCCAGGAATAGTGACTGGCGTGTTAGTGCGTCGCCTGCGCTTGCAGTTGTTTCAAATCTTCAACTACTTCAGCTGAATTGTCAGCGACGCTGGCCGATAAATATATCCGGGAGATCTTTCCCTGTGGGTCTATGAGAAAAGTATTGCGTTTTGCAAACCTGGCGATGCCCAGATTGATCAGAGATCGGTACCGTGCCGATACCTCCGCTCGGTCATCTGCTAACAGAGGAAAAGGTAAATTGTATTTTTCGGCAAAACTGGCATGACTTTGAATGTTATCTACACTCACGCCAACGACGGCAGCACCCAGCTCCGTCAGCTTATAAAGATCATCCCGAAATTGGCAGGCTTGTTTTGTACAGCCCGGCGTATCGTCCTTAGGATAAAAATACATAGCGAGCCATTTCCCCCGAAAATCAGTCAGCGTATGTGTTTTTCCATTCTGATCCGACAGCGTAAAATCCGGCGCGGGCTGGCCCGGCTTGAGTGCGCTTGTGCGTGTCATTTGAGACCTGAGAAGAAAAACCATGACTATCGTAATAATGAATATTGCCAGCCACTCCATGCCAACTCTCCATTTTTATTAATCAGGTTGATGGCAACGAAAAACCGGCATACTGTTCATCACCCGCCATTTGATCACGTTATAGTACCATCGCTCATGATGATAAAAATAACCCTATGCGTAACACTGATTTGGCTTATTCTACACTTAATTAATGATTCGATGACAAAATAAAAGTTCCCGGAATTGGAGAGAGAGTCCGCACTTTGGAGAATACAGTTTGATTCAGGCTTATTCATCGAGTGATTTTAGCGTAAAATAGCCTGCTTGCCCTGGTAGCTCAGTGGATAGAGCAACCCCCTCCTAAGGGGTAGGTCGCACGTTCGATTCGTGCTCAGGGCACCATCAACTCGAATAATTAGGCTATTTTCGGCTATCCACCGATTATCTGTTTCGTCACGATTTCAGCACAACTGATGTGAAGAGAGGCGAAAATGGCAACAATCACAAAAAACCAATCTGATATTTTTAAAATGCAACTCCGAAAGATTGAGATGCCTACAATCGACGAAACCTGTAAAACTAAATAATGTAATTGCGAAATGAAAAATATGAAGGTCTTGTAAAAACGAGAGAATCTCGTAAAGACCGCTGCATAACTGGGTATTTCGGGCTGGGCAAGATTTTTAAGTATTTGATTTATCAATGCTGAAAGTAATCAAAAAAGCTTAAAAATATAGTTATGCAGCGGTCTTTCGTGTGATGTGTTCACATCGCAGGCATGGTATTGAGGCTTCTTCAGAAGCCCTCGTTAGAAGTTTTTTACTATTGATTATAAAGGGTTGATTTTCAACTATTGGGGTTTTGCAAAGATCTCATTTAATTAACTGCTTTTTAATCATTTGAATCCGCAATTAAATACGGTTATCCAGATCATTACCTATCTTCCTTGCTTTTAGCATAAAAGCCCTTTTTTTACCGATACTATAATTGTTATAACGCGAACTGTCTTTTACACACATATATCGTAGTATCTCGTTATTAAATGGTTTTAACGGTCTCGGTAGATACTTTTTTATTATTTCCAATCTTCGGGGAGTGTCATGTTCACATGCCTGAAATACGTTTTCAGTAATGTCTCTTATCAGCGCTATTTCGAATCCAGAGGATTCTATAGATTTGAAGACCCCATTTAATTTTTCAAAGTTAGCGTTATCGTAGTAGATAAAAACCCCGTTATTATCTAATAACTTATTGATATTGCTAAAAATACTTGGATTTTTGTAGATGCCTGTCTCAACACTCATAATGGCATCAAATTTTTTATTATCTTTATGTATTTCGTTAATGCTGTTGTATAACTTAATGTCATTTTGCTGCTCATCAAAAAAGTATTTACACGTTTTTAAAGCCTCTTTGCAACGATCCAGACCTGTGAAATTTGTTTGAGGTAAACATGATTGCATGTACATAAGGCCGCCACCAGCGCCGCAACCAATTTCCAATACTTGTTCAATGTTTTCATCTGCTAGCAGGGTGACATACTCATCATACAATTGCAGCTGATATTTATCATGTGCATCTATCTTGGTAGGGTAATAACCATAATTGTTAGTTCTAATACTTACCCCATGTTTTTTACTAATTTGCCTGAATTCACGGTAGATGAAGAAGTACAGCCAAGCTTCCAGGTTTAGTTTTTTTGCAAACTTAATGAAATCGTGCGTGTTAACGTTCATATGATGGTTAAATTACTTCCAGCAAAGCCTAAGGCTTATATTTGTTACCCCTCAAAGGGGCGAAAGCTGGTGCCGTCTAATAAAGGCAGCATCAGATACCAAGCTTGAGTTGATCATAATGCGTACTAGCTTAGACCTGGTCTGATAGTTACCCGTTTTTTCAAGGCGTCTGCCAGTTTAGATTTAGGCTAAATTTTTTCCACCAAAACCGATTGCTCATCAAGTAGTATTTCCAATGGCATGCGTTCACAGCACATTTTTACTGGATGTGTTTGATCATTATTGTAGTAATTTATCCATTCGTCTAGATCTTTTTGTCGTTCCTTCCTATTTGAATAAGATTTTTTGTTCATTCAGCAACGAGTTTGGCTGCATGCACGGCTTAACATGTATTTCACTTTAACGGCGATAATTTTCTATCCTATGGTTACTAATCTCGGCGAGAATCGATTGCTGTAAATACGTTCACCTTGACCTGCCTCGTCTCGTTACGCTAGGTTGGCATTTTTCCGGTGGCAAGCCAATGGGCACATTCCGGACCTAATTTTTCGAGCGCTAATTTTTCGTATCTGGTGCTATCAGCTTCGCTTAATACATCCCGCCAACGGTCATTGGTTCCCTTATTGATGAAAGTTTTGGCGCCACCTTTCCATAAGGCGCCGCCCAAGGGTGAGCTCTGTTCCGCATGTTCTTTCATATAATTAAAACTGCAATGTTTAAGGATCAGATCCCATTTGTTTTCATCAATGGGTATCTCAAGAAATTGAGCTATTCTGCGAATTTCCCCGGGCATATCCTTCTTTAATGTGTTGAAATGAACCATCAGTAAATTTGGCAGGTGACGATATTCCCACCAGGTGGCGATGTTTTCCCAAAAGGACCAGATTGGGTAGCCGTCCTGTTCTAACCATTTGCGATAATATTCAATGATGTCATCTTGTGGAGGTTTGAAGGGCTCAACATCGGGTCCGCAGGCTTGATTAAGCATTTCGTAAACAGCTTCGGTATGGCTGGAGTGGTGATGGTAATAACTCCATAGCACGTCACGCCCATCTCGCGCAATATAAAGATATTTTGCTTTGGGAGAGTAAACCAGGGCATCCAGAGGCAGATGCGTCTTAAGAAAACGGCGGTGTTGTTGTTCCGCGATCGCGGCTAATTTGATTTCCTTCGGTGGTAGTCGAAAATCAATCCAGGGTGACATGTCTGCCACGTTAAGGCCTGTTTCACCATTAAAGAGCAGTTGGGAGACAATTTGTTGAATCCAGGTTGTACCTGATTTGGCATAGGTAGCAATGAAGATGTCATCATCACGAAATGGAAAATCGTTCCAGATTGTTGAATCGAAATGACTGTGGTAAACCTCATGCTTTTTTAGTGGCCACTTGATAGAACTTGTATCCTTATTCATTGTTACTGGTCTTCCTTAAATATAAAGAATAACTTGGCAATCCCGGAAAAAGTGATTGCAGCACCTGGCAGAAGGATTAAATTTAACGCCGCTACCTGAAATAGAAGCGCGACTAATGATCTAGTCTTTAGTATATCTCAAAGTAATCGTTGTAGAAGTCGCTGATGCGCTAAGCTGAATACCGACGTTATCACTAATTTCAAGTAAGTTACCATCATCAAAGCGGATGTTTGATTCGGTCACGGGCAAGCATGACCGAGCGGCCTGTGTTTGAGAGGAGGCCTCACCACAAACCAGCTTATAAATTGCGCGCGCAGTCGTGAATTCATCGACAGGAATGGGCTCCGCTTGCGCCGAGCTTTTGATGCGTCCACCTGTCTTGCCGCGGAAATAAGTAATCTGGCGGCGCATAGCCGTATCTTCTATTTCAATTCGGTAGACCGATTTGCGTTGACCGGGTTCCTGGATTTGTTTGGTATAAGTTGCTTGTCTTGTCTGGTTGTAGCCATTTTTTTCAAGAATAAGGGGGATCATTTCGGATGGAGTGCTGAGCGAAATTCCTTCAATCTCTGTAACAAGGAAGCCTTGATAATCAAAGCTTTTTTCTGCCTCAATAACGGATGCTTGGGCTGGTGACGATGATAATTGGATACTTGTAAATAAAATCAACGCGAATAGGAGTATCAAGAGAAATAGGTGGATAAACGCCGCAGGAGAATTGCTATTGGTTGTCGATAATATTTTGAAAGATTGCATTTGTATTTAGCCCCTTAAGTATGTGGTAAGGTAAGCAGAAGAACTAATTTATACTGCTAAGTAAGACCTAAATATCAATATGATAGTGTGTATAGGCAATGATGGAATTAATTGTATAAAGAAATAATAATGATCCAGTGTGACCGCCAAAATGCTTGATCATCTTGGTGTACTCACTCGAGTACCGCCGTGATTACCTGTAAAGACACGCAACTTCTTGAACCTGCTTGATTCCAAATTGCTTTCTGCTTTCTGCTTTCTTCTTTCTGCTTGCTGCTTGCTGCTTGTTGCTTTCTGTTTGCTGCTTTCTGCTGTCTGCTTTCTGCTTTCTGCATTTTGCTTTCTGCGTCGCTCTTCGCTACAGGACTTCGATTAATGGTACAAACAGTTATTTTATAAGTGGGATAACCAAGTTAAACATAATCACGTGGAATTTTTCGATCCCAGCTGACACAATAGACTCGCTTTTGACCTTCATAGGCATCCAGATCGGCGAGTAAATGAAAATGGGTAGCATTAGCAGTCAGCGTGGTGCGTGTGATCGTTTTTACGAGCCAATCGTTACGTTTGAATCCGCGAGTACAGTGTGTTTCCCCTTTCACCGACAGAAAATCATCGGCACGATAAGTATACTTTTCTATCGTTTTGCTTTGCACTTCGAGATTTATCGTTTCGAGCCGGTATACGCCTCTATCGTTGACTACTTTCAAGATGGATTCATCCTTGGCTAGATCCCGAATAACGTGCCAGTTATGATGTTCGGGTTCTATGAGTGATTTTTCAATGGGTTTAGAACCCTCCGCTTGACCAAACTCATGGTATTGGCAATCGGATTCACGCGGGTGGCGCACCGGTATTTTAAAAATACTCGTCCCAGAATAAATTGAAAGACGGACTGGTTCAGGTGGCGGCCAGGCCAGCGGCCAATACGACGTTGAAATAGAAAGACGGAGCCGATGTCCTTGCGGAAAGACCTGGGCAATATCGTTTAATTGCACCCGCACCCGGAATCGTTCGCCCGGTTGCATGGGCTCAGGATTTTCACTGCTATTCCGATGGGTGAGATTTAATAAACCATACGTAATTCGGGTTGCTTTGTCATCCTGGGCTACATCGGATAAACGAACCGCTACCATAGCGATAGGCTTGCTCGCATGCAGGTCAAGCTCGACGACTGGTGAACCAAGAATCTCCATCGGTTTATTGAGCGGTGCACTATCAAATACCAGCGCGCCACCATCCTCTTCTCGTTGATCATGCGCCAAGTCAGGGCCAGCTGCATAGGAACACCATTTTCCGGCAAACAATCCTACGCTGAGAGGTGATTGAATCGTCAAAGCAGTTACAGGAATTTTTGTACCGGAATCATCTAATTCCCCTTTGGCCAATGTATAAGCATGATAGTCAATGGTGGATGAAGGCCATGAAGCTTCACAGACCCAGCGGCCAGGTCGCTCCGCATAATAAGTGGTCGGCGGGACACTGTCCTGCATCCAGACGCGCAACATGGGTTCATCCATAATGCCTGTATCAATGCCTTTTAGCCATTTATCCCACCAACGCAACGCCTCCTGAAGAAAACCAATGGCAGGTCCAGGAATACCTAAGTGTGGATATCGATGGCTCCAAGGGCCAATGAGACCTTTTCGGGGTGTTTTTAGATTAACCAGCAGCCGGAGCACCGCATTGGAATATCCATCAGCCCACCCACTGATCGCAAAAACGGGGCAAGTGATTGCGGAAAAATCTTCACAAATGGAGCCATGCTTCCAGTATGCATCGCGTCGCTGGTGGCGCAACCAGGTGTCCAGCCATAAGCCACTGCCCTTTAACCGTTCCAACCAAAGTGCTTTCCATTTTTCTCCGACGATTAAAGGATCTGGTGGGCAGGAATTATAGGCAAACATGGTTGATGCCCAGGAAAGATTATCACTCAGCAGACATCCGCCCATATGATGAATGTCATCGGCATAACGATCATCGGTCGAGCAGATAGTGATGATAGCCTTCAATTGTGGAGGACGAAGCGCGGCTATTTGTAACGCATTAAAGCCTCCCCAGGAAATTCCCATCATACCGATTGACCCATTGCACCAAGGCTGTGCCGCGATCCATTGCAACACTTCAGCCCCATCCTGTAATTCCTGAGCTAAATATTCATCTTTCAGCACGCCCTCAGAATCACCACTGCCGCGCAGATCAACCCGCACACAAACATAGCCATATCCTGCAAAATAGGGATGAATGGTCGAGTCACGGTAAGCGGCGCTATCACGTTTACGATAGGGAATATATTCTAAAATTCCGGGGACTGGTATTGCCTCTGCGGTGTCTGGTAACCAAATTCTTGCCGATAACCGAACACCGTCAGACATAGTGATCCATAGATGTTCTATTTCACGAATCTGATGAGGAAAAGTGGTCGCTATCTTCAAAGATGCTCCCTTATTTATCGATCAATAAATTGATGGTTACTGAAATTCGAATTTTAAAATCTCAAGACATTGCCGGTGATTGTCCAGCAGTGCATGCTCATTGTCGGCGCCCATACAAACATATCCTAATTCATAGCTGTAACTTTCTTGACTCTGCAAATCCGAAGGTCGCATGCCTTCTTTTACATGAATGTTAATTAGTGCATCAGGAAAGCGTTTTTTTACGCGTTGAATCTGTTCTTGACCTGGGACTTGTTTTAAAACGCCATTATGATGTGTCCGGAAGAAAAATTTAGCGGCACAATGAAAATTTCCTTTTCTTTTGGGAAAATCCGGCCGGTCCCCAAGTGCAAGATCAATCATGACTTCATGATGGGAAGCGCCGTCCACCTTTCTAAAAATATCGCAATGAGATTGTGAAATTCGGGGGTTGATTTCCAGCAGCCAGATATGATCGTGACGTTCCTCATAGAAAAACTCAATATTAAAGGGCGCATTATCATACTGCAGGTGGCTCATGACTTTTTGTGCTTCGCTGATCATCCGCTGCTGAATTCGTTGAGGCAGGTGGGATGGATATTGATACCTGGAGAATGTCGATCGATTAGGTTCTCTGATGGAATCGATCACACCATAGATTTCCACCTGACCGTGATACACATAGCCCTCAAGCGTACACTGCCGCCCCGAAATAATTGATTCAGCGATGCAGAATTCCCCATTGATATCAGCGACGGATTGCGGACGAATAATCTGATTAAGAAAATAATTAAACGGCGTGGAAAATCGTCCAATTCCTGCGCGAATTATCGCAATGCTGGCTTCAAATTCTTTATCATTGTGAATACGGAATCCTAAATGAGACGCAAATGATTTTACCGGTTTAATCCAGAAGGGATAAGCCAAATCGATCTTGGACCGCACATCTCTATCATGCGGGTTAAATGCACAAAACTTTGGAATATCTTGCGTTACCTGGCTTTGTTCGACACGACTCCAATATTTGTGTTCGCATTTTAAGACGCTTTGAAGAGAAGGGCCTGGAAGACCCATTTTCTTATTCAAGGAAGGTACGAGACAAGTAGTAGGAAAATCCCAGTAGCCGACAATCGCGTCAATTGACCCGGAAAATTGCTTGAGCCGTTCTTCAGCTTTGGATAACAGGTTCTCGGGAGAATAATGTTTCTGCCGCTTAACTTCATCCGTCGCCAGGAGAGAATGAAAGCGGTAGTTTTTTTTCTTCCCAATAGGTTCTAGCAGGGCATAATTAAAGTTATCAAAGCCAATGACAAAAATGTTTTTTGGCATACGATTCTCAATTAGACGATGTAGCGATTCCTCTGCATTGGATAACCCGAGTCAATTAAGTGCATTACAGCCGGTTTTAAACAAACTCAGGCTGAGGAACTACAACTACCGGAGTTTAATAGTAGACGGCATCAGGTGTTCAGTTGTCAAGAATTTAATGAAATGATTGGCCTTGGCATTACTGAGACCACCAGCCATTTCGGGTAACGTCCTGATTCAGATCAGTAGCTGCCAGCAGTCACGCTGATGGCTGATTAAAATAAATAAATGATGAACTTTGAGCCGGCAAATGGCAAGTCTATTAGCGAGAATCATCAATGCCTTATCAAGGACCCTTCACTCAACTCAAACTTTTTTTCTGCCCAGAAAGATTTTAGATCGACGGAATTTATTTTTCATCTGAACCCCCGGGAAACCCCGGCCTTAAGGCCGGGGATGGATAGGGAGTTAGCTGCGCTGATGCTAAGATTTACTCTTGGGCATTTTTTTCCTGAAGCGCAAAAATGCGAAAAAGTCTTTGATTTTTCGTGTTAACTGAACCGGAGTCGAGCCATTTTTCGATCGATTATCATCATGTTTGACAACCGAGCCCGCTTTCAGTACATTCAAAATTCATGGAAATGATGGTTTATTTTTCCTATATCTTTTACTGAATATTTAAAGCATATCAACGCTGAGTATTTTAGAAATTAACTTTTAAACTACATGTTTACAAGGAAATATATGAAAAAGATAGAAGCGGTTGTTCTTGCATCCAGAGAAAAAAATATTTTAGATGCTTTACGAAAATCAGAAATTGGTGGATTGACCGTAATTCCTGGAAAGGGTCGTGGACAAGGACCTAGGAACGTTCAGCCAGGGCCGGGCCGATACATTGAAAAATACAATGACGTTTTAATATTTTGCATCGTTGTTGAGGACTCCAAAGTAGACGAAGTAGTATCAGCAATTATAGAAGCATCTCATACAGGTAATTTGGGTGATGGCAAAATCTTCATCTCTACAGTTGATGATGTTATTGATATCACAACCAAACAAAAAAGAGAGAAATGCATCTAAAACGGCATTGCCAGGTTAAATTGAAGGCTGCTTTTAATCGGGCTTTATCAAATAGCGCGTAAAACTTCGTCCTTCAGGGCGGAGATATAAGCGCACAGGCGAAGCCTGTTTAATGCGGTCTTTGCTGTTCTTGAATGTACTTGAGCGAGGACATCGCTTGTTAGCCTGTGGAGTTGAAACGTTAGTTTCGTCTAAGAAGCAGGAACCAGTAGGCAGTAGCAATACAAACCTACTCTTAACGGCTTAATAAGTCGCTAGGAATCCTCTTCGTTTAGGAAGGGGAGGATGTCAAAATGCATATTAATAGCAGTCTGCAAGTTAATAATGTAGACGGTTTAATTGCACAAGATGCCACAACGGATTGCATGCAGGCATCTGGTGACTATATTATCTAACGCAATCACCAAAACTCTTGATCATCTCGGCTTACCTACTCGGGCAGCGCCTAGACACCTGCGCAAATCCACGATCTTCTCGAGCCAATCTGATCCCGTGTTCGCTTCTTTCAGTCCTTTTAATCGCTGGGTTGACCTTTACTCCCGGCGTCTCTCGTCTGAATCGTCAAAACGCGGCGAAATCCTTGATTTTTTGTGTCAGCTGAACAGGAATAGAATCATTTTCCGATTGATTGTCATCGTGTTTGACAACCGAGCCCGCTTTTAGTACATTGAAAAATCATGGAAAAAGTGGTTTATTTTTCCTATACCCCTGTGCAGAAGGAGTTAAGAATGGGCAACGGTAAATGTAAAGTTATCGCAATATTCTTGCTTTTATCAATAGGGCTGCTGGTCGATGCGGCAGCCTCGGATAATAAAAATAATTCTTCTTTTGTGTTATTTGAGACCGGACAAGTACGTCCATTGGCATTGTCTCCGAATGGCAAAACACTTTTTGCCGTAAATACGCCAGATAATCGTCTTGAGATTTTTGCTGTTTTTGACGATCGATTGGATCATTTAGGCTCCGTTTCAGTTGGACTTGAACCGATTGCTGTGGCGGCTCGCAGCGATGATGAAGTATGGGTGGTCAATCATTTATCAGATAGCGTCAGCATTATAAAACTGGATCAGAATTTTCGAGAGCGAAGTATACTGAGTAACTTTTTAATAAAAAGATCGGTCGGACGCGTCGTTCAAACGTTGTATGTTGGCGATGAGCCACGAGATATCGTATTCGCGGGTGAACAAAGTGACCGGGCTTTTATTACGACTGCGCATCGAGGACAAAATACGCCGTATGACCCCCAATTGACGACACCTGGTATAGGACGTGCGGATGTCTGGGTGTTTGATGCAAACGCAACAGATAACGCCTTGGGAGGGACCCCTTTAACAATTGTTAATTTATTTGGCGACACGCCACGCGCCTTAGCAGCATCGCCAGATGGCAAATATGTTTATGCTGCGGTTTTTCATTCCGGAAATAAAACGACGACGCTTTTTGAAGAGGTTGTAACCAGCGATAAAGGTTTACCGCCTCCTCATACTAATTTCGAAGCCATAATACAACCCGCTACAGGATTGATAGTTCAATTTGATGGTGAAAAATGGGTTGACAATATTGAACGGAATTGGAGCGAGCAGGTTAGATTTTCACTCCCGGATAAAGATGTTTTTGTCATAGATGCTAACGCCAATCCGCCTGCGCAAGTCTCTGGTGAGACTGGGTTCTTTAGTGGCGTAGGCACAGTATTGTTTAATATGATTGTGAATCCGAAAAATGGCAACGTCTATGTGGCTAATACCGATGCCAAGAACCTGACTCGGTTTGAAGGCCCCGGAGATTTTGGCGGTTCAACGGTACGTGGTCATTTGCATGAAAGTCAGATTAGTGTTCTCGATATGGACGGCCTTGTCAAAACACGTCATCTAAACAAGCATATTGATTTTGATTTATGCTGTGATGCAATTCCTAACGATGAAAATGCGCGAAGTTTGGCTTTTCCAATGGATATGGCTATTACTAAAGATGGCAAAACCTTGTATGTCGTTGCTTTTGGTTCCAGTAAAATAGGATTATTTGATACCGAATCTCTAGAGAATGATAACTTTGAATCTTCTCTGGACAACCAAATAGCAGTTTCAGGCGGTGGCCCCAGTGGGATCGTACTGAATGCAGCGAATGATCGGCTGTATGTGTTGACCCGTTTTAATAATTCGATCTCCGTCATCGATACGTTGGAAAAAAAAGAACTGGCAAATATCTCAATGTATAACCCAGAGCCGGAAAGCATTGTGAATGGGCGGCCTTTTTTATATGACGCTACCTTTACTTCAAGCCATGGGGATTCTGCTTGTGCGAGTTGCCATGTTTTTGGAGATTTCGATAGTCTTGCCTGGGATTTGGGTGCCCCGGATCTTTCTGAAATTGAGAACCCGGGTCCATTTTCATTATTACCTGCTGAAGCGGGATTTCCTTTAAGCGTTCATTTTCGTCCGGTAAAAGGGCCAATGACGACACAGAGTTTACGTGGACTGGCTAATCATGGTCCTATGCACTGGCGGGGAGATCGAACTGGAGGAAATGATGAGCCCAGCAGTCAGCCCGACAGCGGGACCTTTAATGAAGACCTTGCATTTAAAAAGTTTAATATCGCTTTTGAAGGGCTCAACGGCAGACATGAACAGCTCAGTGATAATGACATGCAGGCATTTACTGACTTTATCCTGCAAATAACTTATCCACCGAATCCGATTCGCAATCTGGATAATTCGCTGACCCTGGATCAGTCGGAAGGGCGAGCATTCTTTTTTGGCGAAAAATCGGATACCTTCTTTAATTGCAATGGCTGCCATGTTTTAGATCATGACGGCAATAGAGAATTCGGAGTGGCCAAGCCCGGTTTTTTTGGGGCAGATGGCAGGTATTCCTTTGAATTTGAAACGCAGGTATTTAAAACTCCGCATTTAAGAAATTTATACCAGAAAGTGGGTATGTTCGGGCAGGCCGTGACATCTCCGGGAGTCATTACAACGCCTTTTTTTCTGCCAGAACCATTAAATAGCAATGCCTTTATGGGCGATCAAATTCGTGGCTTTGGATTTCTGCATGATGGCAGTACGGATACACTATTTCGTTTCCATGGTTCAGTAGTTTTTGCACAGCGTCCGGCAGAGCATCCACTGCCAAATCTGGGTGGTTTTACTTTTGACGCTAATGGTATTGCCAAACGCAAACAGGTGGAGCAATTTCTTCTGGCTTTTGACAGCAATCTTGCGCCAATCGTTGGTCAACAAGTGACCTTAGCCAGACACAATAAAGAATGGGCGCAGCCTCGTCTTAATTTATTAATAGAAAGATCAGAAGCGGGAGAATGTGATCTTGTGGCCAAAAGGAATAGCAGGTTGCGTGAGTTTGGTTATCTTTATCGTGGCGACGGGACATTTGAGCATGACAGTCGGCGTAAACAGCCTATTTCTGACAAAACCTTACGAAAAATTGCTAATAGGCCGCATAGTGAAATAACCTATACCTGCGTCCCGCCGGGATCGGGGGTCAGAATAGCGCTGGATAGAGATGAAGATGGTTTATGGAATGGCGATGAATGGAAGATGAATTTCACGCAGGTTGAGGATAATCAGCCATGAAGGTTACTATTCTCAAAAATGTAATTTTACAAAGGTCGCGTGTTCTATCGCTTTGCGGTAGATTTTTCGAGCGCTCGTGATGTGGAGTATCCGTTGTGGTGCAAACTCATGGCGGATCTCCTTCTGGGGCTTTTGCAAAAGCCCTCGCCAGAAGTCTTCTACTATTGATTATAAAAGGTTAATTTTTTAATCATTGGGATTTTGCAAAGGTCTGTTTTTGTGTGGACTAAGGTTAAGTTTGTTGTTTGTCGCGGGAGTGGGGGGAATTAAAGTCGATCACTGGCCCTAAAGGCACCACGCCGCTTGGATTGATGCTGGCATGGCTACTATAGTAATGGTTTTTAATATGAACCATATTAATCGTTTCGGCAACACCCGGCTGTTGATAAAGATCACGCGTATAGGCCCAAAGATTTGGGTAATCAACCAGACGTTTCAAATTACATTTGAAGTGCCCGACATATACCGGATCAAAACGAATGAGTGTGGTAAATAAACGCCAGTCCGCCTCGGTGATTTGATTGCCGGTTAGATAGCGTTGCGTTGTCAGCCTTTGCTCTAACCAATCCAGGGTTTCGAATAAAGGAATAAGTGCTTCTTCATAAGCTTCTTGTGTCGTAGCAAAGCCAGCTTTATAAACGCCATTATTTACTGTGTCATAGATGCGTGCATTGAGTGCATCAATATCTTCACGCAAGCTTTCAGGATAATAATCACCTTCAATAGTACCCAATGTATCAAAGGCACTATTAAACATACGAATGATTTCAGAAGACTCATTGGAAACAATCGTGTTGGTTTTTTTATCCCAAAGGACGGGAACCGTAACACGGCCTGAGTAGTTATTGTTTGCTTGTAAATAAATTTCGCGTAAATAGGCTGCATTAAAGAGTGGATCGGCAATGACACCTTCGCCGTCGTCAAAGGTCCAGCCTTCTTCAGCCATATGCCAGTGCACATTGGACAAGGAAATCATTTCTTCCAGCCCTTTAATTGTACGAAAGATCAGCGTGCGATTCGCCCATGGGCAGGCATAAGATACGTATAAATGGTAACGTCCTGCTTCCGCTTTAAACCCCGCACGCCCAGTTGGTCCAGCAGAACCATCCGCAGTAATCCAGTTACGAAACTGGGCCGCTGAACGAACAAACCGCCCTTGAGTTTCTTCGGTTGGATACCAAATATCTTGCCACTGCCCGTCAATTAATATACCCATCTTGATTCCTTATTTATGCGTAATTGCTGTGCTGTTATCGACTTGTTACCCAATAGGGTAAAAAATCCTGCTTCGACTTCTGTGAGTAATGCCTTGGAAGCCCAAAAAATAGTTACTATTTGTATTATATGCGTTGGATTGAGCCGCTCTTTCATTTTGATTTTCTGCTCTCCTAATTAGTAGATATTAATTTATTTTGTCTGAAGTCTTCAAATGCTTGTAATACCTCTGCCTTGGTATTCATAACAAACGGACCGCCACGCGCAACCGGTTCATTTAAGGGCTGCGCCGCCGCTAATAAAAATCGCGTTTCTTGATTGGCAGTAACAACGACGTGATCGCCATCATGTAAGACGCCCATTTGATGGCGATTAATTTTGCGCATTGAATCACCGATGGATAGCTCACCGTTAATGACAAAAATAAAAACATTGTCATCAGCGCCTACGGTCTGCTCAAATGTCTGACCTTCAGGTAATAAAACGTCCATATAAATCGGATTCACATGCTGATTAATCACGGGGCCGGCTGCGCCGTTATTAGTCGACCCGGCGATCACGCGTACTTCAGTACCGTTATCCAAATGTTCGACGGTAATTTTATGTGCCGGAAATTCCTGATAAACAGGTGCACACATTTTTTCACTGGCCGGCAGATTGACCCACAGTTGAAAGCCCTGCAACAAGCCATCTTTCTGCTCAGGCATTTCTGAATGAATAATCCCTTTGCCGGCAGTCATCCATTGCACACCGCCGGCCTCAATCACGCCTTCATGACCCGCACTGTCTTTATGGCGCATACGCCCTGCTAATAAATAGGTGACCGTTTCAAAACCACGGTGTGGATGATCAGGAAAACCACCGATGTAATCCTGCGCCTGGTCGGTTTCAAATACATCAAACAATAAAAACGGGTCCAGCATATTTAGTTCAGGTGTGCCAATCACACGCGTCATCTTTACGCCATCACCGTCGGAAACCGGCTGGCCCGAGGTTAATATTTTTAATTCTCTTGCAGCGGGTTTCATTTTGATTGATGTTTGCATTATGATTTCCTCGGTTTTGTTTTCTAAAAGAAAATAAATTGATTTAAGGTTCAATGAGTCTATCTGTTCATGAATCGGGAATAAACATCAGTAATCGCAAAATATTATTCACTTTTTGAGAACTATCGTAATGGGCCAACTAGAAGATATGAATGTGTTTATCCACGTGGTAGATGCTGGCGGGATCAGTCGCGCTGCCGATCAGATGAATCTGGCTAAATCTGCTGTCAGCCGTCGATTGGTTGAGCTGGAAACACGTCTGGGCGTACGTTTATTAAACCGAACCACACGTACATCGAGCTTGACTGAAGCCGGACGGAGTTATTATGAACGCGCAATAAAGATTATTAACGATGTTGCTGAGCTCAATGCCTTAACAGAAGGCGCCAATATTGCCCTTGAAGGGAGGATAAATCTGGCGGCACCGTTATCGTTTGGACTGTGCCACCTATCGTCAGCGATTAATGCCTTTATCAAACAACACCCTAAACTGACCATCAATATTAATTTTTCTGACCGCCAGGTGGATTTGGTCGAAGAAGGACTGGATCTTGCTTTTCGCATCGCGGCGTTAAAAGATTCAAACTTGATCGCACGTAAACTGTCTCCAATTAAGCACGTGCTCTGTGCCAGTCCGGATTATCTAAAAGAACAGGGCACGCCTAAAACACCCTGTGATTTAAAGCATCATCGATTGCTGCATTACAACTTATCCAGCTCATCTACCTGGAAGCTCACAGATAAACAAGGAGAGCAACATAGCATTAATGTTTCGGCTCATATGATTGCTAATAATGGCGATTTTCTAAAAGATATGGCTATTGCAGGGCACGGTATTATTATGACACCCACTTTTATTTCTTGGAAAGCAATTGCTAGTGGCGAACTGGTGCTAATGCTCTCCGATTACGATCCGCCTCGACTTAATGCCTATGTGGTTTATCCACAAACGCGCTACTTGTCACAAAGAACACGTGTGCTGATTGATTTTTTAGCTGAACGGTTTGGCGACAACCCTTATTGGGATCAAAATATTAACGTTTAATCATTCTTAAAAAGTGAATAATATTTTGCAATTATTAATGTTTATTCCCGACTCATGAACAGATAGACTCATTGTGAGCCTTAAATCACCTTGTCAGCTGTACCTTTCGCTGTTTGATGTCTTCGACGAACCAGAATCACTTCGACTCAAACCATCAGGTCTTCCCAATAGACGCTGAAGCCAGGCAACCCGGGATCAACCGCTGTCGCCGATAGATTTTCCGGGCATTTGTGTGACACGCCACGTATTTTCCATTCGGTGCGCTACATCATGGAAGATAGACCTACTGGAGACTTTAGCACCGTGTTTGACAACCGACCTTGCTTTCAGTACATTCCGAACTCATGAAAAGAGTGGTTTATTTTTCCTATACTCCCGCAGCGCGGGCTGATCATGCGCTTACCATAACGCTTGATCAATAATATTCAAAATAATTCTTCAACTTGAATCCAGGTAGCAAGATTAATCACAAGTCGCTTGATTGGTAACGCCCGGTTCTGTCAGGACTCATTAGCGAAAGCTGGGTAAGAACAGGTGGCGGAGTTGCTTTTGTTTGACTTGCTGCATCTGACTGGTTTATACGTTGTATCGACTGCTGATGAACTCATGACTGATACTACCGATTGTATTGACGATGCCGAATAACAAAACAGTTCCTCAGGTAAAGGGCGATTTCCTGCTTGGCAATTTAAGCAAGATGATCGCGAATCCATTTCAAGCGCTTTGTGACTGGCAGCGCGATTACGGTGATCTGGTCAGCTTCAGGTTAGCTGGCCGCCATATTTATCTGTTCAGTCACCCGAAACTGTTTGAGCAAGCCCTGATCAAGCAAAGCGATGATTTTGTAAAAATACGCAGTGACGGAAAACCAATTGGCCTGGAATTGGTTCTGGGGAAGGGATTAGTAACCAGCCAGGGTGATTTGTGGCAACGGCAACGGCGGTTGATGCAGCCGGTTTTTCAGAGGAGCAATATAACCACACTGTTGCCGCAAATCGCCACCGCAGGCAGCAATATGCTGGATAGGTGGCGGAAGCTGGGTGAGGGCGCGGAGATTAATCTTTCCAGGGAAATGACGCAGTTGACGCTGGAGGGGATCACCCAGACCATGTTCAGCACCAGCGTTCTGGACAAGATAGAACAGATATCTCCCTCCCTGGATATCTTGCTCAGGTATGCCGCTGAAACCATCGTTAATCCCTTGATGTTCCCGTTGTATATACCCACCCCGGCCAATCAAAAATTCAAGCAGGCATTGGGAATAATCGATGAGCTCATATATGGAATCATCAATGAACGCCGCGCTACGCCATCCACGCACAACGACTTGCTGGATATGCTGTTAAAAGCAAGCGATGACAACACCGGCGAGAAGATGACTGACAGACAGCTTCGGGATGAAGTCATCACCATTTTTGGTGCAGGCCATGAAACCACCGCGAATTTGTTGAGCTGGACCTTATACTTATTGGCCCGGCATCCGGATGTGCTCGCGAAACTGCGCCAGGAACTTGACAGCTTGCTGCAAGGAAAAATACCGGATGCGACAGATTTGCAGCAGCTTGTTTATGCTAAAGCTGTACTCAATGAATCGCTGCGTTTTCGCCCACCTGCTGGAATTATGTTGCGTAGAGTTAATAAGGATACCGAGATTGATGGCTACTTCTTGAAAGCTGGCAGACTTGCGATATTCAACATATTCAATCTTCATCATCATGCCGAATTTTGGTCGCAACCGGAGCAGTTTGACCCTGAGCGGTTTTTAATACACGAAAATCGCAGGTTCTCGTTCATGCCGTTCGGGACAGGCGAGCGCATCTGCATTGGCAGTCATTTCGCATTACTGGAAAGTCAGCTCTTGCTCAGCATGATTGTTCAGCATTGTGATTTACAGCTGCTTGACAAGGACGAAGTGGAAATTGAGATGGCGATTACCCTGAGACCCAAGGGTGGAATTCCATCCCGGTTGAAGTGGCGATAAAAACAATCATTCAGTTCGGCGGCCTTGTTATCCATAAAAGCTGTTGAAAAAATTGTTTTTGGAGAAAGAGCCGGATTTTTTAGAAGCACGCTCATTTCCTTCTGCTTTTTTGATAATTCGACCAACTGTCGCGTAATGCAATCCAAATTTGCCTGCAATCTATTTCATGGCGTAATTACCCGTTTGATATGCCGTTGCAATCCCTTCATTTTTATTGTTAATTGTTAATAGATGAATAATACAGAAGTGGCTTGTGGACATGGGTCTTCGCTGTGCTCGCGGGGTTTCACTGATATTTTGGTTTGATTTCATATGCAGCTGTATTTTATCGACAAAAATCTCACTGCCAGGATTGTGGGTGGGATTAAAATATTGCGTATAGACACCGTTCAGCTGCCGCATGCCCTTAGACAAGTTTCCTTTAACCGTTTCCACCAGGGTATGATGCTGATTATCCATCAGACAATAGGCATGACAAATCCAATTAAATCGCTCGCAAACTTGTCCTAGCAGATCCAGCGAGAAAATACGAACAAAATCATCAGGATAAATTCCATCTCGGTGATTTCCTCGGGGCGTTACATGGTGCAAGCCCCCAGACAATTCTATTCTTGGTGGTCTTGCTCTTTTCGCATCCTTAATTTAATTGAATCATGGGGTAGCTAAAATTGTATGTAGTATAACAAGACTTGACCCCATTCTTTCTGTAATGTGTTATCGCGCTCTGACTAAAAATAGCAGCATGCCTCATCGAGCTGCCTAATTTTGTTGCTTGAATTTTTAGAGGTTCCTCCTAAACTAAAATAGGCATTTTGCTTATATTATTTTTCTTCTGGAAGCATATTATTGTAGTGCCTTAGAAATGTCATATGTAAGGCTCTGGATATTTATTTTGTTTTTGTCGCTTTCTGGGTTCTGTCGCGTTAAGCGAGATCATTGATGTATCGTGTAGGCTGTTGACATTGAAAAAATGGTGAGGCTACAGGCTGGTTGTAAAAGGAATGCGATTTCCGATTGAGGTGGTTCTGGTCTACATCCGCTGGTACGCGGCATATCTTTTAAGTTGTCGGCGCCTGGAAGAGGTAATGGAGGAGCGTGGTGTTACAGTTGACCATGCTACAGTGAGCCGTTGGGCGATCTCATTTCTATCATTACTGCAAAAGATTTTCAGAAAGTATAAGCGCTCGGTTGGTGGAAGCTGGCAGAATAAATCCGTTTAGCTAAGGGGATGGCATTTCAGTTCATCCGAAATATGCGTTTTTACGCTTAATGTGAGAGAACCTTTATTTTCCCTATGCCCTTATGATAAAAATACTGAAAATCCAAATTCTAGGTTTGATAATCCTTGGATTGGCATCCGCTTGCTCGACAGTTCACAAGCCGACCCAGACTGCCAGAACTGCCGTTGAGCAGTTGTTACTGAGTGAGGCCGTGATAAAGAGCCTGCCTGAACAACTTGAAAGCGCATTACCAATGCCACAAGGTGCGAAAGTAGTATTGGATACTGTAGGGACTAGTGAGGACAAGGATATTGTGCGTCAAATCATGGCCGGGTGGTTGGGAAAACAGGGATATGATGTGATGGCCGGGTGGTTTGGAGAGGAGGGTTATTATGTTCAAGGCGATATTGATGCCGCTACACATCGCGTTAATGTGATTGTGGGATCGCTTGGGACAGAGTTCGGAGAAACCTTTATCGGATTACCGCCAACCCAGAGTATTATTATTCCCTTTGCTACGCCTGAGTTGGCTTTGTTCAAAGCGCAATATCAAACCGGGTTTGTAAAGCTGTACTTTGATATTTATGAATTACCATCCAATCGATTTATTAAATCGACAACCCCATTTTTTGCCGAGACTTATTATAACGACTATACCGTGTTTTTCTTATTTTCATGGAAGCACACCGATCTGATTTCACCGCCGCAAGTGGGTGTTTTTAGAAAGTCTGCTGAGATACAAAAAAATGACGAGACCCATTAAGATGGGAATTTGCGGCAGGTCGCAGGAATATTCTAATCTCGTCATAGAAACAGTTTTATTTGTGCTTTGACTTGATGTTCAGAGCTCACCCATCTCCCATACGCGACGTATCCGATCGAGATCAGGTCGGCAGCAACTGACGTAAAACCATCTGCAGGATACCGCCATTAACAAAGTACTCGACCTCAGCAGGCGCGTCGATTCTCACCACCGTATCGAATGTTGTTCGCGAGCCGTCTTGCCGAACCACTGATACGCCGACAGTTTGCCGCGGCTCAATACCGTTCCCGATCCCGGTGATGGTAAAAGTTTCATCGCCGCTTAAGCCCAGCGACTGCGCCGATTCGCCATCCTTGAATTGCAAGGGCAGGACACCCATACAGACCAGGTTACTGCGATGGATGCGTTCATAGCTCTCGGCAATAATCGCCTTAATACCCAATAATGCAGCGCCTTTGGCCGCCCAATCGCGCGAACTGCCTGAGCCGTATTCCTTCCCTGCGATTACCACCAGCGGTGTGCCTGCCTGCAAATATCGCATCGCGGCGTCATAGATGGTCATTTTGTCGCCGCTGGGCATGTGAATAGTCCAAGGACCTTCAACACCGGGAACCATTGCGTTGTGCAAGCGAATATTGCCGAATGTGCCGCGCATCATCACTTCGTGGTTGCCACGCCGGGAGCCGAAGCTGTTGAACTCATTCGCAGGTACTTTATGTGCGATAAGATACGCTCCCGCCGGGGAATCGAGGGCGATGGCACCAGCCGGTGAAATGTGATCGGTTGTTATTGAATCTCCAAGTACCGCCAATGCGCGCGCACCCTGGATATCAGCCAGTGATGCCGGCGTATCAGCGAAATCGATAAAGAAAGGGGGTTCGCGAACGTAGGTTGAATCATCGGTCCAGTCGAACAACGTCCCGGTAGGTGCGGGCATGCTTTTCCACTTGTCATCACCTTCGAAAATACGACCGTATTCTTGTTCAAATTGCTCGGAGGTCACCGCCGCGGCTATCAGTGTTTCGATTTCTGCTGCGGTCGGCCAGATGTCCTTCAAATAGACGGGATTTCCCTGTTGGTCTGTCCCCAGCGGGTCGACACTCAGATCGCACAAAACTGTACCGATCAGTGCATAGGCGACACATAGCGGTGGCGAGGCCAGGTAGCTGGCCTTTACTTGACTATGAATGCGGCCCTCATAATTGCGGTTGCCCGACAGCACGGCTGCTACGGCCAGTTTCTTGGTAGTCACTGCCTCGGCGATCTCTTCGGGCAATGGGCCGGAGTTGCCAATGCAAGTCGTGCAGCCATAACCTACCAGATTGAACCCCAGTTTCTCTAGATAGGGAGTGAGGCCTGCTTTATCCAGATATTGTGTGACCACACGCGAGCCTGGCGCCAGTGAAGTTTTCACCCAGGGGCGGCATTGTAAGCCAGCTTCGACAGCCTTGCGAGCCAGCAATCCGGCCGCGATCATGACCGATGGATTCGAAGTATTGGTGCAACTTGTGATGGCTGCAATGACAACCGATCCATCAGTCAGTGAGGCGGCGGCGGTTGGTTGCCCCAAATGTTCCGGCGAGGCTTTAAGAAACTCACCGGCCTCAGAACAACCTTCGGCGATGAGCCGGGCTATTTCATTCGGGCTCACGTCAGTAGCCTCATTATCCATGACGGACCGGAACGATTGCCTGACACCGGCCAGCGCGACGCGATCCTGTGGCCGCTTCGGCCCGGCGACGCTGGGTTCGACTTTGCTCAAGTCGAGATCAAGGACTTCGCTGAAGTTTGGTTCGGCTGCATCGTCGGTTCGGAATAAGCCTTGTTCGCGCGTATAGCGTTCGACCAGATCGACGCTGTCGCCACGCCCGGTGAGTCGTAGATACTCAAGCGTGTTCGAATCGACAGGAAAAAGTGTGGCCGTCGCGCCGAATTCTGGCGACATATTCGACAGCGTAGCGCGGTCTGCGATGCTCAAGGAACTCAACCCCGGCCCAAAGAATTCGACAAATTTACCCACCACGCCGTGCGCTCTGAGAATTTGAGCTAGCGTCAGAACCAGGTCGGTAGCCGTTGTTCCAGGCGGTAGTGTGCCGCGCGTCCTGACCCCGAGCACAACAGGTTTTGGCAGAAACATCGGTTGGCCAAGCATAGCCGCTTCCGCCTCGATGCCGCCTACCCCCCAGCCCAATACACCGAGGCCATTAATCATGGGTGTGTGTGAATCGGTGCCGACCAGGGTATCGGGAAATACCCAACCGTCACGTTCGAAAACGACGCGTCCCAGATGTTCGAGATTGACCTGATGACAGATGCCCATTCCGGGAGGCACTACACGGAAGCCGTCAAAGGCCTGCTGAGCCCAGTTGAGGAGTGAGTAACGTTCGCGATTGCGGCGGTATTCCCATTCCAGATTGATGTCGTAGGCATCGGCGCTGCCGAAACGATCGACCTGAACTGAGTGGTCAATGATCAAGTCGACCGGCACGAAAGGATTAACCGTCTTTGGATCACCACCGGCTCGAGCGATCGCACTTCTCATGGCTGCAAGGTCAACTACGGCAGGAACCCCAGTAAAGTCCTGCATCATGACCCGGGCCGGCATAAATGCGATGGACGCATCTGCGCCATGCGGCCAATGCGCGAGTGCTTCAACGTCAGCTTGCGACACATCTCTGCCACCGGCCCGCCGGGCAATATTTTCCAGCAGGATCTTGACGGTGTGAGGAAGTCGAGCTATCTCTGCGCCGGCCTTATCGGCCAACTTGGTGAGACTTACGTACTGTGCAGTTGCCGAGGCGGTTGTCAAAGTCGCGGCAATACCTAATGGGTCATTCGTCATGCTCTACCTCCTGTGCCTGGGATCGTTGGGCAACTCGTCTAACCGGACTGCGAACCTGCATTACTCCTAGATTGGGCTAATCGAAAGCGCTGCTCAGCATTCGTGCACCATTCCACTACATATCAATGAGACTGGTTGCTGTTCCGCTAGTTCCGATAACGCCGCAAGTACGATGAAACGAGAATTTTGTGAAGCTAGCGACAGCTAATAGCGAAAATTCGGGCACACAATTGTGTGCCCGAAAGCAGACTTATTTAGCCTGTGAACCGCGTTTTTCGCGTTTCTCCTGTCGTTTTTCCTTTAGGCTCTTTTGAGCTTCCTTTTTGGTTTTCTCTTTACTCATAATTCAACTCCTTCAGTGTTACCAGCAGTGACGAGACTGCCGCCACGTCTCGTCGCGCACGGTAGAATTCAAGACCAGTGAATTGGGCGGCAAGCATAAGACTTCATGATGACGTTTCCTCCATACTTGTAGTGACTGAATCGGCGTAGCAAATTCCCAAAACCTTAAGTTTGTAGCTCCTCCCTCAAAGATTAATGTGATTGATATCGCTTTTCTCCAAACCAAACAGGCTCGAACCCAATGGTGACGGTACCGAAATCTGTCTTTCTTTTGGAGCGGCCTCATTTGGCATGACCAGTTCAGTATTGGTTCGAGTCATGTTTTTGATATCAGGCAAGTCGATGACGCAGCCGGGGCCAGCCCGCCTGATCTTCGTGGTCTCTAAATTATGTTTGTAAGCAAAACGCTCAAGTTGCTCCAGAGCGCTGGTTAATAAAAATGGTGTGCTGTAGACCCGCGTTCTGGCTTGTAGTGACCGCTTTCGCGGCATACGCGGTATAAAGTAGCTGTACATATTCACTCCCAATACGGACCCGAAGTGGCCCGAACGACATCCGTGAAAAATTATGAATGTGAGAGAAATCAGGCCAAGCACTCATAGGCGCTTGGCTTGAACGAGTAAGGCGAAAATCAACTCGTAAATGTAAGGGTGTGTATTCATATGCTAAAAATGACTGCCCTCAGTAACATTGGATGCATTGCATATCAAGACCATAGCCCATATCGCGAGGAAAGGCAAATAGCAGGCACATTGTCGCTTAAAAAATACGAATTGGCATTTTTGTCTAAAAAATGTAGTCACGAAATTAAAAATATGAGATTTTTATAAAAGCGGGAGGATTTCATATGACACATTGTCATCGCAGGTATGATATATCAGACGAGATATGGGTACCGTTTGAGATTCATTTGCCTGGCCGTTAAGGTGCTTTGGGAAGCATGGCTAGAGATAACCGCCGATTTATGAATGCCGTTTTTTGGATAATACGCACGGGCGCACCGCGGCGGGATTTGCCGCCGGGTTATGGGGTTGGAGCAATACACGTCGCCGTTTTATCCGTTGGAACGACAAGAGTATCTGGAAAAAATGACTGGAAATTTTGATTGACACTCCGGATTTATTGTCAATTCACCGAGTAAGTTAGCGCAGTATATTGCAATGGTGGCAATCATTATCAGACAGAAAGTGTTGGCATCCTGATATCTTTGCTATTGTCCCGGCGTAAATTTGCTGATTACTTTCCAGGCTCAGGAACTGAGGCTTTACTCACGCCTTTCTGACGAGCAATGTGTGTTGCAAAAGCTTTGTCTGCCGGTTCAGCAGTTAATCCATCCTGATCTGAGCCCTTTACTGGCGTGTAAGTCAATATTGTCAGTAGTGCAAAATGATCGGAGCCGATTGGCGGTAGGCGCTGTATGGTATTCAAAGTGAAATGTTTGCTGTGAAACAAATGATCCAGTGGCCAGCGTAAAAATGGGTAGCTGGCATGAAACGTGTTATACATGCCGCGGCCGACTCGTGGATCTAACAAGCCACTCAGCTTACGAAATAAACGGGTGGTACGAGACCAGGCCACATCGTTTAGATCGCCGGTGACTATTGTGGCTTGCTGATGACTGTCGGCAATGCTTCGCGCGACTATCACTAACTCAGCATCACGTTCAATAGACTCTTCGTTTTCAGTGGGGCTGGGCGGTGCAGGATGGAGAAAATGCAGACGCACTTGATCGCCACTCTTTAATGTTAATAAAGCATGCATCGAAGGCACCTGATCTTCTACCAGAAAGGCAATCTCGGTTTCATCCAGCGGTAAGCGTGAATAGACATGCATACCGTAAAGGTTATCTAGCGGGCATTTCATACTAAAGGGCATGCTTACTTCTAAGCTATCTAATTGTTGTTGCCACCATTGATCAGACTCGAGCGTTACTAACACATCTGGTTGATGCTGCTGTATCAGTTTTATGAGGCTGTCTGCATTGCGGTTTGATGTCAGAACATTAACGGTAATAATGGTCAGTTGACGTTCTGTGCTGGCCGGATTGACATCTTGCGTGGTTAACACTTCAACTGGCCACAATGGCGTGTAAGGTAAAATCCACCAAAGTTGCCAACCCAGGCATAACAGAACTGGCAGCAAGATTAGCCAAGAACCTATCACATTAAAATCAAGGAAAAAGCATTGCATCAATAACAGTAAAGCAGCAAGGCTAGCAAGTTGCAGCCGCGGAAAGTCTAGGCCACGTATAACCCAGTGCGGATGATGCCAAAGAGGTAGCAAGGTGGCTAATACAATGACTAGGGTTAATAGGGATAATGCCAGTGTCATCTTAGGTTCCTTGCATTAGCGATTAATTGCGACTTGTTAGAAACGCCGACAATGACGTTTGGCTATAAAGGATACCGTTATGTTAATGCTATATTCTAGCAGCTGATTATGTGTCAACTTTAAATCTATTGTGGGCAGGCGTAAATACTACGGAAGCTAAATATAACTCAGCCGGTAATGTCTGACGCTGGTCGGTAAAAATGGTTTAACTATCGCAGTAGTATTGTTCATGGAGAACATGACAGATTTGAGTTGGCTGCTACTTATGTGGAAGGTATCACGAGTAATCATCTTTTTACAGATGGCAACAAAAGAACAGCTTATGAAACAGCCGATATTTTTTGTATCACAATGGATACGATCTTGGTGTTAAAGATGTAAAAGAACAAATCATGTTCTTTGAGAATTTTGCAGCAGGGAATGTCAGTCGTAAAGAAATGACAGCGTTCTACCCGGAGAATTCACGGGAGAGGGGTAATCTGGAATATCTCAAGTAATCTTAATAAAGATGATATCCGTGTAATGGCCTATGATGAAAATGATCATAGTAACGATGAGAACAACAGCAGTAAATAAATAAAGGGGCGTCTCCGAAAACGGGAAATAAGGCACGTTAAGGCAAACCGTTCATTTGCGCAACAATCATGGAGCTACCATCCAATAAGGTATTGCGGCTTGTATCAATCTATTAGATAATCGCGCTGTCGCTAAATGGAGACAGTGGTAACTTTATAAAAATAAATTATCGATTAATCAGTTTGTTGAAAATAAAAGTTCCCTTAAAAAGCCATTTTCCGACCGGGTTATAATAATATCTATTTGCAACAGGTTTCTGCAATCATGCTTATCAGTTACCAGTTAGGCGCGTGTTCCAATTCAAGATCCAGATACAGATGAACAGATTGCTGTATTAAAGTCTTCCAGGTGCGAATTGATCTTCCAGGAAAAGGCATCTAGTGGCCGTTGGGACAGGCCAGAATCACGTCGATTGTTAGCGCGACTACGTAAAGGTGATATCTTGGTGGTCGCCGCCCAAAACTTAAGCCGCATCAGCAAAAGGAAATCGTTAGCCTGGCCAATTCTGGTCAGGAAAATGCGGCGGACGCTGCCAGATTATCTAATGTTCATCCTGCTACTATCTCGCGTATTTTCCAGCGCACTCCAATTTCTTAAAAAATCAATCAATATTCGTATTCTATAGATGGTTGGTTTTATTAGAAAAGGGCGTTTTTTTACTATGAGTGATGCAGTCGATGAACATTTTGAAAGGATTATAAAGAACCTGGTACAGACTGGTCGCTACAACAACGCAAGTGAGGTGCCACGAGCAGGACTGCGCTTTGCTGAAGAACAAGAAACAAAACTAAAGACACAATCGAAGTAGAGCGGCCAGAATTACAAGAAAATCCTACTTTTGGCTCCGGTTATTTCCTGGGGGATTACCGCAGAGCAGGCTTGCCAATCTAACAACTTTAGGGAGTACCAAGATATGACTACTATTATGCAGGGTTTTTCCTCTGAGACTATATTAGATACCGATTTTACGCAAAGTAATCCCGCAACGGGCACATTTACCTGGAACGCTACGGCTGGATTGAATGGCTCTCCTGGTATCTCTGTGTCATCAGGCTCTGACCAAATTTGGACAACCAAGCAAGGTTATACTATCTCAGATAGTGGTGAATACGTCTCCTCAGCATTTTTTCAAAGTTCGCAAAATGGTGGCTATGGTGCGTTAGGCTTTTCGATACAAAATCAAGATTCGAATACTGGATTTTTTGGTGCCCCAGGCGGATCTCATATTGGTGCATTCTTTCACGGTGGCGGTGGTGGCTTCTTAAATAACGGCGCAATAGATACCTCAGGCAAGCTAACTGCAAATGACTCTCCCATTATCTGGAATAACGGTGGTGTTAAAGCTGAAGGCGGTTGGTACCAATTTGTTTTTACAGTTAAAGCTAACGGTAGCAACCAATATACTCTCAATCTTAAAATTTATAATGCAACATCAAGCGGTACTGTCGAATCATTAATCACTGAACATAGTATGACAGACAGTGTAGAAGATGTGGCGCGCATCGGACCGGCCGTAACAAACACCGCCGTGGGGGGAGCCAGTACATTGCATACTTTCTTTTCAACAGAGGGTATTCGCATAGCGTCTATTGACAATTTCCAGATCGATCTTGCAGGAGGTGCCTTATTGCTGGAGCCGGGTTCTCCATTGGTTGACCTGAATGGTTCAGGTGATACGCTCAACAATACGGCAACATTTACAGAGGTTGTTGGTGCAGATGATGGCAGTGCAGCGGTATCCTTCACAACCGGTGCTTCTAACCTGGCCGATTTGGATTCGCCCAACTTGAACAACCTTAAAGTCAGTTTACCCACTATAGATGCGACACCTGGCGACGAATTGCTGCTTGGTGCTACCCAAATAGATATCACCGGAACGACTGCAACGGGTGAGGTGACCTACAATAGCACGGTTTTTAGCTATGCTATTGCCGATGCATCTGGAGTCCGCACGGTTACCTTTACCAGTTTGGATGAGGCTGGCGGCACAGATACGGCCGCACCAATCGTGAGCTATGAAGCGTTACTGGATGCACTCAAGTTCAACAATACGTCAGATTCGCCTGCGGCAAACCCGACTCGCACCTTCAGCGTAACGGCAACTGACTCTGAGAATAATGTGTCGGATGCCGCCACATTTACCGTAACAGTGGTCAATGTTGGCCCGCAACTGATTTACGACACGACCACTTTTACGGAAGCGCTTACTGATGACGGTTCAATAGGCAATGTCATCACTGTAACGCTTCAAGAAGACACTTTTACCGGTGCCAATGGCGATTCGCTAGGTGCTGTTAGTAATGTGCCGGATGGTTTGACGGCTTCGTTGATCCGGACTGGCACCACTGAAGCCCGGCTGAGTTTGACCGGCCAGGCTGCCGCACATGCGGATGCCAATAATATCACCAATCTGACTGTGACGTTTTCCGATACGGATTTTGCCAACAGTGTAGCGTCCGACGTTGGCAATTCAACTACATCAAATCTGAGCATTGATTATAAGCCTAACCTCCACAATCCGGTGATTAAAGGCAATGCATCCGCGTCAATCGATGAAGATACAGCTACTAATATCAATGGTTTCACCATCAGTGATGACGATAACCCGGCGAGTCTGACTGTTAAAATTGCAGCCAGCCACGGCACATTGGTACTTGGCACGATAACGGATGTTACCGGTACAACGTCCGGCAGTACACTGGAATTCAGCGGAAGCATTGCCGCTCTGAACACTGCCGTGAATAGTGTGACCTATCAGGGTGCTTTGAACTATGCCGGCACGGATGATTTAACCATTCAGATTAGCGATGATAATGGTACGAGCTGGCACGATTACGTTGTCGATGAGGTTGGTGGTATATTTTTTAACGAGGGCAATCAACATTATTATGAATTTGTCAGTGCACCAGGGATTACCTGGACTGATGCAAAAGCTGCGGCTGAAGGTAGCACACGGTATGGTTTAACGGGATATCTGGCGACTGTTACATCCGCAGAAGAAAATGCTTTGCTCACGTCTAAACTGGGCGGACAAGGTTGGATGGGAGCGAGTGATGCTGCTCTAGAAGGCGATTGGCGCTGGGTGACAGGACCTGAGGCAGACACTTCATTCTGGTCAGGAGCTGCGGGTGGAAGCGCTGTAGATGGAGCATATCATAATTGGGCCATAGGTGAACCTAATGACTTTAGCGGGGAGGATTACGCCCATTTCCTGTTAAATGGAGAATGGAATGATCTTCCGAACGATGTCGGTGGCAGCATTAGTGGATATGTAGTGGAATATGGTGGAGATGGCTTCGGCACCAGAGAAGCTGCCTCGCTGAAAATAATCGTCAATGATGTTAATGATGCCCCTGTGATAACTAATCTGGATGGAGATAGCGTATCCGCTACGGTAAATCAGGTTGCCTTCCTGGATGCTGACACAGCCAACAGTATTGCCGATATAGATACAACTGACTTCAATGAGGGCACATTAAAGATTACAACCAAATCGGGTACAGCGGATGGTAATTTTTCATTAGATGGCATCAAGGCAACTGCGGGTGGTGATAGTGTGATTGCGGCCAATGAATCGATTGTGGTCGACGCTATTACAATTGGTACTGTACACGAGACAAAGAATGGACAAGGCGGCAACGATCTCACCATTACATTAAATGGCAACGCCACGTTATTGAATGTTTCCGAACTCATTAAAAATATCGGTTACACCAGTACAACAACAGGCAAGCGCGATTTTGAGCTGACATTGTCCGAAGCTGACGGTAAAACTACGGATGCTGCCGCACTATCTGTCACTCTGGTTGCTGGTTCCGCTGGCTCACCGGGTAACAGTCGTTCATTTTCAACAATTGATGGTGTGGTGGTTGAGAAATCAGCTGGTAGCGTTGACGGTGTCACAGTATCCACAACAACGGTGCCGGTAATCACTTCCAACCGTCCTGAAGACGCATCGACCGAAAGAGCCACGCACGCGGATATTCCTTTGGTTACAAATAGTAGTAATCAAAAGATACTTCAGGTGGGCCTCCCAGTTGGTATTGGGCTCACGTCGCAAGAAATCACGGGAACGAACATGACGCTTCGTGAGAAGCTAATCACTGCTTCCAATCCTAAAATAAACGACACACCGGTTTTTGATAAAATTTTACAAAAAGGAATAGATGCTTACGTTGCAACCGTAAGCGATGAAAGCCAGATTACTTTGCGCACAATCACTTTTACCGCTTCTGAAGTGATACCTGATGAGGTGATTGTTGTAACCGGGGCACAGGGAGCGGGTGAGGGTAATCTGGATAATCCACTACAACAGGAAGCGCTGGTTGTCGATATACGTAATTTGCCATCAGGTACGGTATTGCAGTTTGATAATATAGAATTTGCGGTCATTATCGGTGCCGGGCGTATTGTCGGTGGAGACGGTAGAAACTTTTTCGTAGGGGATGGCGCCGATCAATTTATTGTTCTAGGTGCGGAGGATGACATACTTTCTGGTGGGTTTGGAGATGATACCATTGGCTCCAGAGGCGGCAATGATCAGTTATTTGGCGACGAGGGTAATGATTATTTAATTGGTGGTGAAGGCGATGACGTGCTGGATGGTGGGGAAGGCAATGACTTGTTGCAAGGTGGTTCAAGCGATGCGGGTAGTTGGTCTTTCAGCCTCAATGATCAAGATCTTGTTGTGTCAACTTTCACAATCAAAGACAGCGCACTATCCTCAGCCTCAACGCTAAATATCCAGAAAAAAGGTTGGTTTTCAGAGAATACGCCCATTACAAATGACAGCCGGGTTAGTTTCGTTTATCAAGATCCAAAACTTTTAGAAGCCATATCTACCTTATATCAGGGTGTGTTAAATCGTTTACCGACGACTGAAGAAATGAATGAATGGATTCAGCGGGGACTGACTGTGTCAGAACTTGGGGAGATTGCATTTCAAGCTTATTCAGGTGAACACAAGGCGTTTCAAAATTTAACGCAGACGCAGCAATTAACACAACTGCTTAATCAGGTTTGGGGCGAAGATCACGTAAGCAGCGATTGGATTGATCTTGGCCTTGAACACCTGAATAACGGCGGCAGTTGGAGCGAAGTGTTATTGTTTTTAGTCCGTCATGATAATTTGAAAAATACGCTTCTTGATGAAGATGGCTATTTACAATTAACACAAGATTTACACACCAGCGAACTGGGTTGGGCTGCTGATGCAGGTAATGATATTTTACTGGGTGGTCCAGGCGATGACACCCTGGTGGGTGGGCGCGGCCACAATATATTGGATGGTGGTTTGGGTGTTGATTCTGCTGTAATGACTGAAACTGCTGATGCACATCATTTCGTAGTTAATGGCGAAGGGCAATTGAGAGTTCATCGTAACGATGAAAACAGCACTAATGTTTTAATTGATGTAGAAAATATTGTTTTTTCTGATAAAACGCTGGATATTAGTGCTTCAAATTTAAATCCAGCAACGCTTAAAAGTATTGCCGCATTGACACAGCTGGTTGATCAAACAACGCTTACGTTGAGTAATCTGAATCAGGTCTATGAATCAGACATGACGACGATTGATGTTGCCAAGAGCTTGATGCTAACTGACAACTATCTGCAAAATTGGGATGTGCTTTCAAATAGTGATTTTGCGAGTCAGTTAAGTGACGCAGTATTTGGCACAACTGCGATTACCGATGACGACCTTACCTGGACAAATCAATTAGACCAGGGCACATTAGGTCGGGAGGATATATTGGTGATCGCTGTAGGCACCGTCGACTATCAGAATGAACTGTTTTCAGGTGACGGCGTGTTACTGGCTTAAATCTAAAACCCTTAGTTGAATGGATGGGGCTCTGTCGCATTAAACACAAAAGCGCATATTTCGGATGCGTTGACATGCCATCCCCATCCCCATCCCTTTAACTAAGACTAAGCTAAGCGCACAGGCGAAGCCTGTTTAATGCGGTCTTTGCTGTTGTTCAATATATTGCTTAATAATCGAGAGTGGTGCTCCACCACAACTACCCGCAAAATAGCTTGGACTCCAAAGCATATTACTCCAAAGCTTATTTTTAATTTCGGGGAGACCTTTGCAAAACTCAGTTTCTAAAATAAAGTCCACAAACACGGTCGTTA
>CBDUPR010000007.1:0-85701 GCA_965369175.1 uncultured Nitrosomonas sp. | reverse complement strand
GCAATATATTGAACAACAGCAAAGACCGCATTAAACAGGCTTCGCCTGTGCGCTTTATCTCCGCCCTGAAGGACGAAGTTTTACGCGCTATTTGATAAACAAGTTATAAGGGTCTCAGAAAGACTATGCTTACTCATTTATCATGCCCCTTGTTCGATTATCTGTTCAGGAAAATAATACAATTATTCATTATTCATTATTCATTATTCATTATTCAGCTCTATTAAAATGGAATGACCATACACTATAATGCGATGCGCAATACCACCCGTCTGACAGTGCAAGTTATTCGCTTTGTCCGTTTATTCTTACATATCGTTTCCGGACTGATCCAGTCCGTAGCTTATCCACGCCTTTCACAATCCACACAGAGACGTCTGATGCAGAACTGGGCTGCTGGATTACTGGCTATTCTTAACATCAAATTGCATTGCAAAGGTAAACGACCCACTGTTAGAGAACAGCAAGTTATATTTGCGGCTAATCATGTTTCCTGGCTGGATGTTTGTGTATTAATGGCGGCCTGTCCCACCCGTTTCGTGGCCAAAGCTGAGATTCGTAACTGGCCTGTGTTTGGTTTTCTAAGCCGAAAGGTGGGAACATTATTTATTGAACGGGCAAAACGCAGTGATACGTTACGCATGAACCGACACATTAATGATGTGCTCATGACAGGAGAACGCGTGGCAATCTTTCCTGAAGGCACAACCAGTGACGGCACAGTATTACGGCATTTTCACGCATCATTATTCCAGTCTGCGATAGCCGATGATGTTCTGCTCTACCCCGTTGCCATCTGTTATCGGAATATAACAGGTGAAATCAGCCAGGAAGCGGCATATATTAACCCTTCCTTATTTTCTTCACTACGACAAATACTGGGCCAAACCAGAATCGATACTGAATTGATTTTCATTGATCCCATCGCCAGTAGTGGAAAGAATCGGCGCGAATTAGCCCGTCTTACCGAACAGGCGATTGCTAACGCATTATCACTGCCGGTTTCTCACAAGGAACCTGGAAAATTTTCCGGTCTTCCAGACGAATAGCCGTCAAATTACCTCCCCACAAGCAGCCCGTATCCAGCGCAATCAGGTTATCCTTAACTTTTAGACCCAATGCTGACCAGTGACCACATATAATAGTTGCCTTCTTACTGACGCGATTCGGAATTTCGAACCAAGGCAGATAACCAGCTGGAATTGCCTTCTCAGGCCCTTTGTAAGAAAAATCCATCTTTCCTTCAACTGTACAAACGCGCATCCGGGTCATCGCATTAACAATCACTCGCAGACGCACAAAGCCATCCCAGTCATCATGCCAATAATCGGGTTGATTGCCATAAAGCTGCAGGAGCGCTTCCTGGAAATTTTCTTTACGCAAGATCGCTTCAACTTCTTGTGCCAATTGTGCAGCCTGAGCAACGCTCCAGGTTGGTAATAGTCCGGCATGGACCATCACATAACCATCAGCGATATGCAATAATTTTTGGTGACGAAGCCAATTAAGTAACACGGCTCGATCTGGAGCAGCCAGAATGGACTGCAAGGTATCGCCAGGAGATAATTTAGCCAGGCCTGAAGCAACCATGAGTAAATGTATGTCATGATTACCCAGCACCATCACTGCGGCATCTTCTAATTCTTTAATGAAACGTAATACAGATAAGGAATCCGGGCCGCGGTTAACAATATCCCCCACCAGCCACAATTTATCTCGCTTCGCATCGAAATCAATCAGATCAAGAAGCTGTCGTAGCGCCTTATAACAACCCTGTAAATCACCGATTGCGTAAATAGCCATATTGCATCAAGGTACTTAGAATGCTGCCTTTCTCATTTAACTTGTCAGAATTGAGCTGCCAACTATCATCGCCACTACTAACGCAAACCCAACACATCCTGCATATCAAATAGGCCATCCCGCTTATCTGCCAGAAAACGAGCTGCACGCAATGCACCCAGAGCAAATGTCATTCGACTACTTGCTTTATGCGATATTTCAATGCGTTCACCTGTTCCGGCAAACATCGCGGTATGATCACCTACTATATCCCCGCCGCGTACAGTGGCAAAACCGATGGTGTCGGACTGCCGTTCTCCTGTAACACCTTCGCGCCCATAAACAGCAACCTTTTTTAAATCTCTGTCTAGCGCTTGTGCAATGACCTCACCCATTCGCAGGGCTGTGCCAGAGGGTGCGTCCACCTTATGACGATGGTGTGCCTCAATAATTTCGATATCGTATCCCTCATTCAACACACCTGCAGCAAGTTCCAGCAGTTTAAATGTAACGTTGACACCCACGCTCATATTGGGTGCAAAAACCATGGCAATTTCTTGCGATGCTGCTTTAAGCGCCGCTTTCTCTTCTGACGTAAAACCTGTTGTGCCAATCACCATTTTTACACCTGCCGCGCGGCAGGCAGCAAGATGCGCCAAGGTTCCTTCGGGACGAGTAAAATCAATCAATACATCACACCCGACAAGAGCAGAGGTAAAATCACTCACGACATGAATACCGCAGGCTCCACCGATTAATTCTCCTGCGTCCTTATTCAAATAGGCACTGCCTGTTCGCTCCAGCGCGACAGATAGCTGCATATCAGACGCTTGCGTGACGGCCTCTAGCAGCGCGCGACCCATACGTCCCGCACTTCCAGCAATAGCAATTTTTTGAGTTACCATTTTATCCCTACAGAAATTGATCGAGTATTGAAAAAGAATATAAAGCCACAGAATGAAACTAATGGCACGGTATCTTGTCTATATATTTGTTTGGCATTTTAATTATCACCCTCTTCAGGCTGGGCAGTTTCTTGTCTGGAATCAGATTTTATGGATTCAGCTTCAGTAGAAATGGTCGAAGGTAATAAGTGGTTTTCAATATGTGTTAATTTTTCTTCCTCGAAGAATACCGTGAGTCGCTGTTGTTCAATAAGTTCTCCCTTTTCTTGACGAAGATATACGTAATCCCAACGATTATCACGAAAAGTATCGACAATCAGCGGTGAGCCGAGAACAAAGCGGACTTGCGACTTGGTCATACCCGGCTTGAGTTTCTTCACCATCTCATGAGTCACTACATTTCCCTGTTGCACGTCAATTCTGTACAGCAAAGGAGGAATAATTGAACAGCCTCCAAGTTGTAGCAAGGCGAGCAGCATGATTATATATACAACCATTTTATTGATATTAAGTGTTTCCAAAATAGATCCAACACTATATATGATACAGTAAACAATTTTACCGGACAGACACAATCATGACTAACCCAGATAATCTGAAAAGTATAGATCTTAAAGCTATCGGCCTCAAAACCACCCTACCACGACTTAAGATACTTAATTTATTTGAAAATAGCTCGGTACGACACCTTTCGGCAGAGGATGTTTACAAAGAATTAATTAACGAAGGCGAAGATATTGGTTTAGCTACAGTCTATCGTGTACTGACACAATTTGAACAGGCCGGTTTATTAGAGCGCCATCATTTTGAAAGCGGTAAAGCCGTATTTGAATTAAATAATGATGGACATCACGATCATCTGGTATGTCTGCAATGTGGGCACGTAGAAGAGTTTTATGATGCGGAAATTGAGAAACGTCAGCTCAAGATCGCTAAAGACCGTGGTTTTAAACTTCAGGAACATTCCTTATCTCTTTATGCAGATTGTATTAAAGCATCTTGCCCATACAGGAAAATAAAATAGAAGAACAATCGGATATTACTGATATTTATCTGGCAAGATCACAGCAATCACATATCCAACAGCTTATTTGTTAGAAACATTAGTCTAATTTAATCCGATTGTGGATCAAATCGTAAAGCAGGTGCGTATCGTTTTGCTTAATAGCAGGTTATAAAGATGGCATCCGTATATCCACGTTTGTTTAATTAGAATTTTTATGGGTGTTTTTAATCGGGTTATGATCATCATTCCCCAATAAGCTCATTTCTTATTATACTTTCCGCGCTACAATAAGCAGTCAGCGTAATATTCAATTATTCCGGTACCGTCTAAATCAGTTGGAAATATGCCTGAAACGAAAATGTGGGTATCGAAACCTACCAAGTTGAACGTATGCATTTGAATATTCATCATTATATCGATTCTGAAACGACATTTAGAGAATATGTTAAATTTCTATTTTTATCTTTGCTGTTTTAGATTCCATATTAGAATCAATCAACGGATACCTCGAAACGGAATACCGAGTCATAGTCTACTCTTAGGCATTGCCCTGTTTTTTGGTGCAACCTTCTCCAGTTCGATGCAGGCAAATAATACGTCATTCATTGATTGCGTTTCCAAACTACAGGCACAGGCGCGAACACAGGGCATTTCAGCTGTAACAATCGACCAGGTATTGGGCAAAGTCAAGCATGTGCAGCATGTTATTAAGTTAGATCGGCGCCAGCCCGAATTTACTCAAACATTTGCCGATTATTTCAATTCCAGAATCAGTGAAGAACGTATCAAACGCGGCAAGGCGATGCTGGAAAAACATCGACAGTTACTGGAGCAAATACAACAAAGAACCGGCGTATCAGCACAGTATTTAATCGCACTCTGGGGATTGGAAACAAACTATGGCAGCTATTCTGGAAACACACCCGTACTGGATTCATTAGCCACTCTCGCCTGTGATCAACGACGCAGTATCTTCTTCACAGACCAGTTAATCGATGCATTACGTATCATTGACGCGGGGGATACTTCAGCAGAACGCATGCTAGGTTCCTGGGCCGGCGCAATGGGTCACATGCAATTCATGCCATCAACCTATCTACGCTACGCCCGCGATGGCGATAGCGATGGACGCCGCGATTTATGGGGCAGCATCCCGGATGCACTCACATCAGCAGGATACTTTTTACAGCAGCTTGGCTGGATATCCGGATTAAACTGGGGCCAGGAAGTACAACTGCCCCCTTCTTTTGATTATACACTGGCTGGAAGAAATCAGATCCTCAGTCTGGCTGAGTGGACAGCAAGCGGTGTAACAACGACCTCTGGGACAAAATTGTTGCCACTAGATCAAGAAGCATCATTATTAGTCCCTGCCAGTCATCAAGGTCCGGCTTTTCTTGTTTATAAAAACTTCAATGTGATTATGGGTTGGAATCGCTCCGAACTATACGCATTAACCGTCGGACATCTGGCCGATCGAATTACTGGCGGGCAGAAATTACATCGTCCTCCACCCATCAACGATTTAAGGCTGACTCGTGAGCAAGTACAGCAGCTTCAGCAGGATCTAGCCAAACTGGGTATTGATGTCGGTGAAGCCGATGGTGTCTTGGGTCCGGTTACCCGGAATGCATTGAGCCGCTTTCAACATCATACTCAGCGTATTGCAGATGGTCATATTGATGCTGAGTTACTGGCAGCTATTCGAGAAGCGGCAATAAATCAATTTCGCATTCATCCCGATATTGATTAGGTTGTGTGTGAGCAAAGAACTTGAACTATATACGAATTCTCAAATTTCAAGATCGCACCAGCGCAAGTGAGGCGCCATCAATACTTAGTTGACCTGACCTGCACGAAAACCGTTGACCGATTCAGACATCGTACTATAAGAGAAACACTGCGGTGCCTGCGCTACTCATTTCCGCTTTTCAGACAAGAATTTTTCGCGTATTCCAATAAAAAATGATGGAGAAAATACTCAAGTATTATTCTCATATGCCGACATCCCAGTAAACAGTTTGTGAATAGTGCACCGTCGGAACAAGGTGAACAATTCGTAAAACTCTTCTCAAAGAAATAATTCTACTTCATTGTAGCCAATGAAAAATGATCACTTATTTATTAGTTTTAATGATGAATTGGAAAAATGCCATATGACCTTAAAAAATACAATTAAAGAATTTAGGAGCTACTTGGGTGAGAATGAATCTCATCTTGATAAATATCACAAAAATACGGCGGAAAAAATTAAATTACACTGGGGTTATGAAGAGTTTTACGAATATATGGAAAAACTGGTTATTGTTGAGAAGGGCCGTAATAGAAATGGTTTCTCCTACCCCGTTATATTAGAAATCAATAAATTACGGGAAATACACGAGCATCTATTTCCAAAATTAAAACATCATCTATCGATCTAGTGCGCAACGTATATTAATATGAGAATCAAGCTAAGAAACTGGACAATGTCATCATGAAGCATTTGCCAAAAGGACGACATGCATCAATCATAAGCCACTCGTAATCCGAATCATCAATCAAGATTTCCATTAGCTCTTCCCAGATGCTCTTGTCGCGCCAATGGGTAAAACGGCGGCGCGTATTGTATTGTATTGCTCCAATCCCCATAATCCGGCGACAAATTCCGCCACGGTGCGCCCGTGCGTGTAATCCATCCAGAAAATGGCTTAATGAACTAGCGGCTATCTCTAGTCAGCCCTCAAGCCTTATAGCGGCCAGGCAAATGAATCTCAAGTAGCCCCCTCGTAACTACATTATTCAGGAAAAAGATACCTGAAATTTATTTTATTTATCTGCTATTTTTAAATTTACAATAAAAGTCAATTAGAAATTGGCCGAATATATAAAAAAACAGATAATATACTACTTGTAGTATATGGTTAGGAGTGTGCCATCATCTAGATGGACAATAATTTATTTTTTATACTTCCAAATTAACTAAGAACTGATATCATCTTTCATGGCTCAAACTCTGCCATTAACGTACTTTATGCATTATTAGATAGCTTCTGGTCTTCTACCATCTTACTGACTCCTTTGTTTAGCCAGATTGACACTCCTTTTTATATTGAATTCTACAGGTTACTTTAATGTTTATTAGCGTCCTTGATCTTTTCAAAATTGGAATTGGCCCATCAAGTTCTCATACTATGGGTCCCATGGTTGCGGCCAGAGATTTTCGCCAGCGCATTCAAGCCTTCATGTCATCTCATACGGCTCAACTTCCCTTACAGATTCGATGTACTTTAAGAGGATCGCTTGCCTTTACCGGCAAAGGTCATGCGACTGACCGAGCGATATTACTAGGCATACACGATTTCACACCGCAAGGGCTTGCTGATCAAGATGTTAATGAGCTGGTCCATCAGCTTTGGAATTGTGATACAGTCAAATTAAGCGATACCACTTTGATTCGATTTAATCCTTCCAATGACATTATTTTTGATCGCGGCGATCCCCTACCGGAGCATCCAAATGGCATTATTCTTGAACTCATTGATCAATCAGGCAATCAACTTTTAACAGAAATTTATTTTTCTATCGGCGGCGGTTTTATCACCACAATTTCTGAAATTGATCAGCTCGTTGCGCCACTTAAAGTCGAATTAACAAATTCATGCGGCTATCCATTCGATTCTGCTAATTCTATGATGCATATGTCTGCCAAAAGCGGACTATCCATTGCATCTATGAAGCGCCATAATGAAATGGAACATATATCGGAAAATGATCTAAATAATGGACTGGATGCCATCTGGCACGCAATGCATACCTGTATCGAACATGGTTTAGTGGCTGAAGGACGTTTACCCGGCGGGCTGAATATTCCACGACGCGCTCAATCCCTATATAAACAATTACAGGATAGTCCAGAAAAAGCGAACCTTAATGACTGGTTATGTGCTTATGCCATGGCAGTGAATGAAGAAAACGCTGCGGGTCATATGGTCGTTACCGCACCGACAAATGGTGCTGCCGGAGTAATACCCGCGATCATTTATTATGCTGTGAAACACGAAAAGATAAATACTGAACAAATTCGAGATTTCCTGCTGGTTGCTGGAGCTATCGGTGGTTTGATCAAGCATCGGAGTTCAATTTCAGGCGCTGAAGTCGGTTGTCAGGGCGAGGTCGGTTCTGCTTCAGCCATGGCAGCAGCTGGTTTATGTGCCATCAAAGGCGGCACAACTGAACAAGTTGAAAATGCGGCAGAAATCGCACTGGAACATCATCTCGGTATGACCTGTGATCCGGTTGGGAGCCTGGTTCAGGTACCATGCATTGAACGCAATGGCTTTGGTGCAATAAAAGCATATACAGCAGCTTCTTTAGCACTCAGGGGCGATGGCCGACATTTTATGTCACTGGATAATTGTGTCGCAGCCATGAAACAGACAGGCTTGGAAATGTCAGTCAAATATAAGGAAACATCACTGGGTGGCTTGGCTGTTAGCATAACGGAATGTTAGAAAGCTGATGCTCGAAATAGAAATATAAATCGGCGAGTTTTTTGTCTTTAATCTAGAGAACAGGCAGATCTAAATCCTATTATGAGTATATAGGGTTTCATCATGGCGATAGTTATTTACCATGATACAGTCTACTTATTAAACGGCGTAAATTTCTCACAGCGAAAAAAACGCCGATTATGACAACGGGAATAGCGATGCCTGTCAATAGCTCAACATTAATATTCAGGCCAGCGGCCTTACCTGCTTTAAGTCCATACCCCACGATACCTAATAAATAATAAGTCAGCACAACTACAGACAAGCCTTCAACTGTCTCTTGCAAGTGTAATTGCATATGAACCCGGTTATCCATAGACCTTAACAAATCACGAATTTGTGCTTCCATGGAAATTTCAACGCGAGTTCTGAGTAATGCCGATGCACGCGATACACGCAAGGATAAAATTTCTAATTTAGCATATACTAATTCACAGGTACCCATAGCAGATGATAAGCGCTGTATCATGAATTCCTGTAGCATCTGCAGACCTTCGATACGTTCTTCACGTAATTCGGCAATTCGTAATTTGACAATATTATAGTAGGTCCGGGACGCATTAAACCGATGGCTTGTTCGTGCTGATAAATCTTCAATTTCAGCCGCCAGTTTAGTTAATTCATCCAGCAACCCTTGTTCTTTATCTATACCCGTCATTTCAACACTATTAGCAGTCAATGTGGCCAAACGTTGGTCAGCGCGGGCTAATTGTGGAATCATCTGACGCATCTTAGGTAATGGCAGCATAGCCAGCATGCGATAAGTTTCAATTTCAAGCAGACGCTGTACCAATCGCCCAACCTGTCGACTACGCAAGTTCTCATCGTGAATCAGTATCCGTCTAAAACCATCACTATGGATTTGATTATCGCTCCACGCGCTGGCACTGCCTCCGGCCACTTTAGAACCAATAACTGTACCGGAAGAAAATAAACCCGCAATTTCATTTAAACTAAGCTTAGGGTGCGACCGATCATCTAGTGCGATATGAGTAGCTACCAGTATTTTGCCTGGCAAACTGGCTAACCATTCACTCGGCACATGCATGATAGCTGGCATTTCAAAGGGAACATCAAATCGGCCGGCATAATAGACCGTATAAGTAGAATATTCGGTATGACGTTCCCACCTGAGACGAAACTTTCCAAAATCTGCGCTGAAATCGTTATCGTGTATATTCGGGGGAGTGACATTATAACGCTCAGCTAACTGTGCAACAAGCTCCCGCTCCTGGTCAATCCACTGACGATCTGATAGCAAAACCAGATGAGAAAGCTGTACGGGTAAGGTGATCAGCTCATAACTGATCCCATTAAGCTCACCATGTAAATCATGTCTTTCCCCGTATTCGGGAATACCCAGCCATTTTTTTCCTAAAAAACCGCTCTCTTCAGTGATGTGCTCTGATACATGAGTCAAAGGATCCATAAATACGCCTAACTATTTAATATACGAAAAAAAACAGAGAACCAGCAAGCTACCCATAAGCTTTTATACAGGTTTCCTTACTTTGATATCCTGGCTCATGAACACCTTATTTTACTTTCCGATAAACACAAACGCCTAATTAATCAGATAAGGATATATAAATATTATTACAGAAATCACCTTTAATACACCAATCGTTAATAGATTTATGAAACAGACACATCAAAAACCATAAGATACATGATCACGATAACCTGGAAAAAACAAATAAGAAAAACAGCCGGTGATTTTTTGCATACATTTGTGTATGATCAGTCAGTGAATAGCCATGGATTTTTTTCTGAAGAGTTTATTTGATATCACATGGACATCAACATACTTCAGGAAAGATCTAATTAACAACAACATCGCAATATACGGGGACCACAATGGGTGCTTTAGCCTTTTATATAATCATCTATCTGCTTGGCTACTATGCCACTTATATTCTTAATTTACTAACAGTCCGACCCTGGATTCATAATCGCTATATCTCCGCTTTAATTCCCGTCTTTGCAGTTGGCCTTACACATGCTTATATGATTGTGAGCAGCCCTCCTCCTCAAGATCAGGATATCAGCATCGGTTATGCGCTTGGTTTCTATATTGTCATGCCTATTATCATTATTATAATGGGTGTTCTATATGTAATATGGAAAGACAAACCTCAACATAAAGATTGATAATTATTACCATATAAAAATAAAATGATTGTCCTCCTGATATTTCCAGGAAATCATTTTATTCACCCCCTTTGCTGATGTTTCGCTGACATTGTGATTCATTGACACTATCCAATCTAATAAACCAGTGTCTGTTAACACTATCTAAGTACTTCGATAATAAGGGAAAAATGGACAGTGAGAGAAAGATGATATCCGATTTTTTGAATCTGGAAAAGATTCGACGGAACCCCTTGAATTTACCGAATAATTTTTCGGTTTCATTGCATTTTTTGCACATGACGCGATCATATTTCCAAGGCTCTAACCGATTAATTTTGAGCGGGATAATCGAAATATAATCGGGCTTCCAATGCAAGTTGTCTGGTTTGGCCACCCTCATAAGCACATCCACCCGCAGATGGGTAGGCGAAGAGACGGTGCCGGGTGCTAACAGGCACTGCCGTTCCTCCGGTGTGTCATGTGTATGTTCCCGAGATAGGGAGGGAAAGAAATTATGGCTATTCTCGCATTTGCGGCAACCAGATGAATTCTAATGGTCCAACCACCTCTGGATTTATCGATGGATTGCGGACCATTTTTTAAGGCACCAAACCATCAGGGCGCACTTTGATGATGGATATGTACGACTATCATTTATGTCCTACATAAACAGCTTCCTTTTGCGTACTTAATGTACCTTGTTCTATAATTGCAACCGTTAATCTCGAGATAGCCACACGCTTTCCGGTCGCCTCCTCAATGATGTCTGTTTGCCAAACCTGCGTACGACGACCCGTATGTAGCGGCGTGCAAATACCCAAAACACTGCCCTGTGTTACCGCACGAATATGATTAGCGTTAATCTCCAACCCGACAGCTCGGAATTTCTCCGGATCAATAGTCATCCACCCAGCAACACTGCCCAATGTTTCAGATAGAACGCAGCTAGCTCCGCCATGCAAGATTCCGAATGGCTGAGTTGTTCTTTGATCAACCGGCATCCGAGCTTTGAGAAAATCAGGTCCTATTTCAGTAAAGTGAATACCAATATGAACACCCATATTGGCGTTACGCAATCCTTCCAGATATCCAAGTGTGTAATCCTTAAACCAAATAATACTCATTAGGCTACTTCCTCATATCTTTCCGGAGCATTGATAAATAAACATAAAATTTCTTCGATTCAGTAAGTTATATTATTATATTCAATCTGATTAACAGACAATTCTCATAGCGCTTCAAATATACCCGCTGCGCCCATACCGCTACCAATACACATGGTAACCATGCCATATTTTTGCTTGTGCCGGCGCAGGCCATGAAGTAACGTCGCAACACGAATAGCACCCGTTGCACCCAGTGGATGACCCAGTGCAATGGCACCTCCCAATGGATTTACCTTGGCACGATCCAGCCCCAGATCGTTGATAACCGCAAGACTTTGCGCAGCAAAAGCTTCATTCAATTCAATCCAATCAAGATCATCTTGCTTGAAACCCGTTTGTTTTAATACTTTAGGGATCGCCCGAATCGGCCCAACTCCCATGATTTCTGGTGGCACACCTGCTACAGAAAATCCGACAAACCGGCCAATCGGTGAAAGATTAAAGCGCTGCATCGCAGCCGCACTCATTAAAATTACAGCACCAGCACCATCAGACATTTGCGAGCTGTTTCCAGCTGTTACGGATCCTTTCGCTGCAAAAACCGGTTTCAGTTTTCCCAGTACATCCATATTTGTGCCCATACGCGGCCCTTCATCGATATCCTTAATTACAGATAAATCACAGATTTTATGTGTAACCAGATCCGGGCGTTTTTCCGTAACAGAATACGGTGAAATTTCCTGTTTAAATTCACCAAGTTCAATTGCCTTAAGTGCACGCATATGACTGATCATCGCAAACTCATCCTGCTCTTCGCGCTTGACTCTCCATTGCTGCGCTACTTTCTCTCCCGTCATTCCCATGCCATAGGCAATAGCTATATTTTCATTATTTTGAAACAAAGCAGGATTCATCGCTACTTTATTTCCCATCATCGGTATCATACTCATGCTTTCGGTTCCAGCAGCAATCATGACATCGGCTTCTCCCAAGCGAATACGATCCGCAGCAAAGGCAACGGCTTGCAAGCCTGATGCGCAGAAACGATTGATTGTAATACCTGGCACGCTATTTGGCAGACCCGCCAATAATAATGCAACCCGTGCAACATTAATCCCTTGTTCCGCCTCGGGCATGGCACAACCAACAATGACATCATCAATCACAGTCGGATCCAATCCATCACACTGTTTGACTGCAGCCTGTAATACATGCACCAGCATGTCGTCGGGACGCACATTCTTAAACATACCTCGCGGCGCCTTACCAACCGGCGTCCGTGTGGCGGCAACGATAAAAGCATCTTGAATTTGCTTGGTCATCAGTTTCTCCGTGAATCGCAGATCGTGGAATAGCTTATTACACTCTCAATATCCATTTAATTTGATATATTGTCTAGTTTCTGAGCGGCTTGCCTGTTTTCAGCGTATGTGCAATACGCGCTTGCGTTTTCTCGGTCATTAGCAGCTCCATGAATGCAGCACGCTCTAATTCAATAAGCCAGTCTTCATCCACCAGACTGCCACGCGTCAGATCCCCCCCACACATTACATATGCCACCTTACTGGCAACCAGATAATCATGCTCTGAAATAAACTCCCCTTCCAGCAGATTGATTAATTGGCTCTGAATGGTCGCTATACCTGTCGCACCTGCAACAGGTATAGCCCTGGCTTTGAGCGGCGGACGATAACCAGCCTCAGCTAATGCCAGTGCCTGAGCCTTAGCCGCATATAACAATTCGAAGCGGTTCATTACTACCACATCTGCGGCATGTAAATAGCCCAATTCTTTGGCTTGCTCAGCACTTTTCGCTAATTGTGCCATAGCAACCGTTTGGAAATAACGCTTTAATTGCGGAAAAGGATCGCCATCCGTAGCCTCCCGTGCCGATCTAAGTGCAAATTCTTTACAGCCACCACCGGCCGGTAATAATCCCACCCCCACTTCTACCAAACCAATATAGCTTTCCAGTGTAGCCACCGTACGATCACAGTGCATCACAAATTCACATCCCCCACCCAGTGCCAGTCCATCGACAGCCGCCACTGTTGGAATCATCGCATATCTCAGGGCCTGCGAGGTTCTCTGGAATTGAGCCACCATCGCTTCTACTTCTGCCATTTTCTTAGCCATTAAAACATCGGCAAGATCCAATTCGTGCGCTGCCTTGAGCACAGTGGATTGCGCTGTCTTTTTGAATTTCTTCATGAATTGGCTAAAAGCAGATGGGGGTGACGGGGGAGCCGCACGCTCTGGTTTTATAGTGTGCTTGGGGCGCTCCGTCGCTTTTTGTAAATTAGCACCTAAAGAAAACGGCGGCTCAGTCTGCCAGATCACCAGGGCACGCCAATTTTTCTCAGCCTCCTGAATAGCTTGTTGTACGCCACCTAGAACATCGGCGTCAATAGTATGTTTTTTGCTTTTGAAGCTGACAATGGCGATTTTATCTCCCGTATGCCACATACGTACTGCATCGGTTTCAAATATCGTTTCCCCATAAAAAGCGACTTCACCCTTTAACCGATCTGGAAATAGCTGGCGCTGATAAACAGGAAGTATTGAACGTGCCTGGGGCGTTCTACTGGCCGGTGCATAGGAACCTTGTTCCGTATGCACCTGTTGAATAGTGCTTTCTCCAATAGTCATGACCCATTCAGGCAAAGGTGTTTGGCTCATACTTTCACCTGCGGCAATATCCTCATTAATCCATGTTGTTACCTGTTTCCAGCCAGCTGCCTGCCAGATCTCAAAAGGCCCCTGATTCCAACCGAAGCCCCAACGAACAGCCAAATCAAGGTCACGCGTATTATTCGCAATTGCTTCTAGCTGAACGGCACAATAGTGAAATAGATCACGATAAATAGACCAAAGAAATTTAGCCTGCGGATGCTGACTATTGCGTAATGCAGCAAATCTTTCCGGGGGATTATTATATTTAATTAATTGTTTGATATCCTCATCGACATCGCCTGCCGAAAGACGATATGTTTGTGTGGCAAGGTCCAACACGTGAATTTCTTGATTTACCTTTTTATAAACACCCTGCTTGGTTTTTTGTCCAAAAAAACCATCATCTATCAAACCCTGCAACCAATCCGGTACCACAAAATAAGAATGCCATGGATCATCAGGTAATGTATCGCGCATGGTATTTATCACATGTGCCAGAATATCAAGGCCCACCACGTCAGCTGTACGAAATGTGGCACTCTTGGGGCGATCAATCAAAGAGCCGGTCAAAGCGTCTATCCGATCAAAACTAAAACCAAATGACTCGCCATGATGCATGGTTGCAAGCAAGGAAAACACACCAATACGATTGGCAATGAAATTGGGTGTATCCTTGGCGCGGATGACCCCTTTGCCCAGATAGGTAGTTAAAAAAGTTTCCAGCTTATCCAGCATGTCTGGTTCACTTGTGGCACAGGGAATGAGTTCCACCAAATGCATATAACGTGGTGGATTAAAAAAATGGATTCCGCAAAAGCGATGTTGCAGTTCTGGCGGGAAAGCTTGTGCTAACCGATTAATGGAAAGACCCGAAGTATTACTTGCGAAAATAGTTTGCTGGCCAAGGTAAGGTGCGATTTTCGCATATAGTTCAGATTTCCAGTCCATACGCTCGGCAATGGCTTCGATAACCAGATCACAATCGCGGAGCAATTCAAGGTGTTGATCATAATTAGCTGGTTGAATAGCAGCAGCCTTAGCCAGAATAGATAACGGCGCTGGCTCTTGCTTTTTCAACTGCGCTACCGCCTTGATAACATTCGCGTTGAGGTCGTCTTGTCCAGCTGGAAGCTCAAACAATAGCGTTTCGATATTAGCATTAACCAAATGTGCTGCAATCTGGGCACCCATCACGCCCGCACCCAGTACCGCCGCCTTGCGCACAATAAAGTGATTGTCACTCAATTTTACCTCCTGCATGAATTAGGTTATCGAACACAGCCATCACCATGATCTATTTTTATATCATTCGCGCTCATTCCAGCTACCGGCAATTTTAATTACGCAGATTACTTGCCTATGAGATTACAAGCATCAACACTAAAGAGCAAGCATGAGCTATCTTCCAGACATATCGATAACGCTGCCATAATCACATCTGCTTAAGGTGTTTGTAGAAAAATAAGGTGTCCTGGGCTCAATAAAATCAGTCATTCACACATCCAAACCTGACCTTGTCAGCATAATCACATAGATACGCCCCACTCTTATTCAACTCCCTAGAAAGAAGAAATACTTTTATTTATAAAACAAGCTATTCTGATATAAAAAATTACTTTATACCCCGATATTGTCGTGAGGTGATTATTTCAAAAACCATGGGATTTATGACTTGATAAATCTTCAGTCAGACAGATAATTACCTGTAAAATAGCCTAACTGAAGCTTTCAGGTTTAATGTAGAAATAACCCTTAGTTTTTCTAGAAAAATAAAAAACGGCTATTTTTTTAGTTCGATTCTAACCGCTTGCATAAATTGGATGAATAGATATCAGGGATTGAACATCGATAAACCTATTTGGAGAGAAAGATGAAAAGAAATCGCATCATACAATTTTTTTTACTATCGATCTTTTTTTTACTATCGATCTTTTTTATTGCGCTGCCCGTCCATGCGCTCGACAATGGCATCGAGAATCTGCGCCAAACGGGTAAGGCCTTTGCTTCAGTAGCAAAATCCGTTTCACCATCGGTTGTATTCATTCAAGTCGAATCACAAGCAACAGATTCAACGATCACGCGATTCTCCACACCATTCGGCAATGAATGGCCATTTGGCGATGATCTGCTCAAACGTTTTTTTGGTGAAGATTTCCCAGGAACCCCGCGCAAGCCACGTTCTGATGCTCCGAAAAACAAACCTCAGATCATAGGACAAGGATCCGGATTTGTATTTGCGGCAAAAAATGGACTGATATCCGATAAAACCTATATTCTCACCAACAATCATGTGGTCGCCAATGCTGACCGGATTCGTGTCAAGTTTCAAGATGGCCGCGAATATGATGCCACAGTTACCGGTCATGATCCGCAATCTGACGTGGCCGTGATTGAAATCAAAGCAGCCAACTTACCTGTACTTCCCTTATCTGATTCATCAGAACTGGAAGTTGGCGAGTGGGTAGTCGCCATAGGCAATCCATTCGGCCTGAGTCACACTCTTACGGTCGGTGTGGTCAGCGCCAAGGGAAGAACGAGCTTGGGTATTAACGATTATGAAGATTTCATTCAGACTGATGCCGCTATCAATCCAGGTAATTCAGGTGGTCCACTGGTTAACCTGAATGGCGAGGTTGTTGGCATTAATACTGCCATATTCAGCCGTAGCGGCGGATATATGGGCGTCGGATTTGCGATTCCGATCAATCTTGCCCAATCGATCGCTAATCAGCTTATCGAGAAAGGTGAAGTAACACGAGGTTACCTCGGAATTGTTATTCAACCACTCACAACCGATCTGGCCGAATCATTCGGCATTCAATCCAATCAGGGCATACTCATTGCCCAAGTATCAGACAACTCGCCTGCAGATAAAGCAGGTTTGCGCCAAGGAGATGTGATCATTGCTTATCGTGGCAAACCCGTAAAAGATACCGGTCATTTTCGCAATCAGGTGTCGCTTACTCCACCAGGCAAAAAGGAACAATTAACCATCCTGCGGGAAGGCAAGAAGAAAAATCTGACAATTACCATTAGCGAGCTTGCCAAGGATGATTTGGTGGCAGTGGATTCAACGCAAAGTACAGAAGATATAGGTCTGACTGTTCAGACACTGACACCACAGTTGGCCGAACAGCTCGGCATAGAACCCACCCCAGGCGTCGTCGTGACAAAGGTTCAGTCTGGCTCAATTGCAGCGATGGCCGGCATTGAACCGGGTTCTGTAATTCTTCAGGTGAATCAACAAGTGATAAAAAATGCGGCCGAATTTAAAACAATGATCAAGAAGAGCGATGATAAAAGGCGCGTGCTTTTGCTTATTCGTAAAGACAACCTGCAACGCTATGTTGCCTTGAGCTGGTAAATATCACGGCCAGCTATATGTAACAAGGGTGAATAGGCTTCACCCTTGTATCCTGAACAAGAATCGCTTGCAGGTCACACGCATCTAACCTGATATCGATATTTGCCTTTGTTGTGCAGCAACAGAATCGAAAAGAGTATCTCCCCCTTACCCGGACAGATACGTGACTCACCTGTTCAATACAGGGAAACCGTTGTATTACTCCCTAATTGACCATTAGGCTGTAAATAGCATTGCTCTTGCTCACAATCTTACCTCAGCAGGATAAATTCGCTGCTAAATTTATTTATTTGAACAGTATTATTAAAAATAAGTATCCATAGTGAGGCAAAATGAATGCTGACTATAATAACACCAACCTATTGATTCTAAATGACCTGAAAACAATAAATCACACCCGTAAGTCTCCCCTGGGTTTTGCATCCAGCCGCAGTGAGTATGAGCACTATTTTCATTTGATTCATCCTTCAACAATTATTTTCATCTTCTTAGTTGGATTCGTCTTGATTACCTTCCCTGCCCGGGCACAAGACCCCGTTGAGCCAGAAATGACCATTCTTAAACCCATTGAGGTCACCGCGACACGTAGTGAAAAGCAATTGACTCAAGTTCCTAACGCACTGACTCATCTAGGACGAAATACACAACAGAACTATCAACCCGGCGCAACCCTGGATGAATTTGCTCGCGGCACACCGGGCGTCTTTTTCCAAAATCAGTTCAACTTTGCTCAGGATTTACGTATTACTATCCGTGGTTTCGGGGCACGCACACCATTTGGTGTACGCGGCATCCAGATACGCATCGATGATATCCCACAGACCCTACCAGATGGCCAGACACAACTCGATTCCATAGATCCGTCACTCATTCAGCAAATGGAAATTCTGCGGGGCCCTTCGGCCTCGCTTTTTGGTAATGCTTCTGGTGGCATGATTAATATCACCACACGAGCAGCACCGTACACGAAGTTTGAACTAATACCACGCCAGATATTCGGTGAATTTGGATATTTCAAATCAGAAATTCACGCAAGCGGACGAGGTGATCGTTTTGACTATGGCTTATTTGGTTCTCACCTGCAACAAAATGGCTGGCGTGAACACAGCAAAATGGAAAATAGATTGGTCCAATTCAAACTGAATATTCAAACCCAAAACAATTCTAACTGGATGTTGCTATTTCGTAAATTGCACGCGCCACAAGCGAAAGATCCGGGTGGCCTGACGCACACACAGGCACTCGTCAATCCACGACAGGCAGCTCCCGGCAATTTGCTGTTCAATGCAGGTGAAGCGGTGGAGCAAACGCAATTAGGTATACGCTATCGTAAAAAAATTGCGACAACCCAGACACTCAGCATAGTCGCCCACGTATTGCATCGTGACTTTCAAAACCGCCTGCCATTTGTCAACGGTGGACAGGTACAGTTCGATCGTTGGGCGGGTGGTTTGAGCATGCAATTTGTCAATGATCATATATTATTTAAAAAAAACAATCGTTTCATAATCGGTGTTGATTATGGTATCCAGAATGATAACCGCCAGCGTTTCAATAACAATTTCGGCATACAAGGCACACTGACTTTGGATCAAGTTGAGCGCGTACAAAGTATTGGCCCATTTTTTCGCAATGAGTGGAAAATGACCCCCGATCTGGATCTGGTTCTGGGGGGGCGCTGGGACTGGTTGCATTACCAGGTGCTGGATGCATTTCAAGCAGATAATAACCAATCCGCTTCTCGAGCTTTGTCTCAAACCAGTGGAACGGTGGGTCTTGTGTATCATTTAGCTGATCAACATCAGATTTATACCAATGTCGCTTCCGTATTTGAAGCACCCACAACAACTGAACTCATTAATAATCCGGATGGAAGCGGCGGATTTAATCCCAACCTTGACGCGCAAACATCCTTGAGTCAGGAAATCGGTTTTCGTGGTACCCCTGCTGGATTTCAATATGAAGCTGTCGCATTTTATGTCCACTCCTGGGATGAAATCACACCCTTTGAATTGTCTACCTCGCCAGGCCGCAGCTTTTTCCAGAATACGGGTCAGTCTCGCAGATTAGGCGTAGAAACACGTGTGGCGACGCCCGAATGGCATGGCTTTAGCGGTGAAATAGCCTATACTTATTCTGATTTTGAATTCAGAAGATTCATGCTCAACAATATCAATCTGAAAGGTAATGCATTCCCCGGGATTCCCATGCACAGATGGGAAGCTCATTTACGGTATGCACACGCCTCAGGCATATTTGGACAACTGCAAGTACAACGGGTCGGTAAATTTTTTGTCAATGATATCAATACTGTGATCAATGACTCATACAACCTGGGTCAGCTGCTATTGGGATGGGAGAAAAAGTATAAGGGAATCGAGGGGTCCATTTTTTTTGGCATCAACAATCTATTCGACGAACGATATAATGCCAATACCCGCATCAATGCTGCCTTCGATCGTTTCTTTGAACCCGCTCCACCTATTAACGTTTTCGGTGGATTGCGAGTTCGTATAGCTTCCTTTTGAAATTTTATTCCCCTGACCCGTGATTGCTGACAAGCAAATACTGAAAACCCGGAGAATGGGAGCTCACAATCATTCTAACCGATTGAGACTGGTCGATAACAATTGGCCTAAATTGCTAATTGCTTTTAAACTATCGTCAGGCAATACGGTCAATGATGCATCCATATTCAATACCGCATATTTTTTGGTGACTGCTTATGTTAACTCGACAACATTATACGGTTTCACAAGCCACAAATTGCCAAATAATAAAAGAAATCATACATTATATTTTGATCATCATATTATGCATAATCGCTTTCTTCGGTGATCATATTTTTCTTCATAAGAACAATCACTTTTTATCAACGGCGCAAGCTCAGTCAACATCAGCGCAATTCCAGATTAAAATACTTGCCAGCGGGCTAAAACATCCCTGGGGTATGGCATTTATGCCCAATGGAAAGATGCTGGTTACTGAACGTGTGGGCCAGTTGCGTATTATCTCGCAGGAAGGACAGATATCCGAGCCAGTAAAGGGCGTACCGGCAGTATTGCATAAAGATCAGGGGGGCTTACTCGATGTCGTGCTTGATCCTGATTTCGCTAAGAATCACCTCATTTATTTTTCTTACGCTGAACAAACCGGCAAGACAGCCGGGACTACTGTCGCCAGAGCCGAACTTATCGATAACACATTACAACATATAAACATAATTTTTCGCCAGTATCCCACAACAACAGGTGAAAAGCATTTCGGATCACGTTTAGTATTTGCGCCTGATGGCAATCTTTTTATCACTTTAGGTGATCGTTTTAGCCATATGGAACAAGCGCAGCATCTCGATAATCACATCGGCAAATTAATTCGTATTCGACCCGATGGGTCGATACCAACTGACAATCCTTTTACCCATGGTCCGAATATGAAGCCGGAAATCTGGTCCTATGGCCATCGACACATTCAAGGAGCAGCCATTCATCCGGAAACAGGCGCTTTATGGCTTCATGAACATGGTCCACGCGGTGGCGATGAAATTAATATTCCTGAACCAGGTAAAAACTATGGTTGGCCTAAGGCAAGCTACGGCATTCACTACTGGATGGTGCCAATTAAGGACGAACACGCGGAACAGGGTTTTGAAGAACCGATTTACTATTGGACGCCTTCCATTGCGCCTTCAGGCATGTTGTTTTATACAGGAAATTTATTCCCCCAATGGCGCGGCAATCTATTTATTGGTGCGTTAGCCGGGAAGCATCTAGTGAGACTGGTAGTGGATTCTAAAAGTGTGCTTCGTGAAGAGAAGTTATTAAAAAATTATCCGGTGCGTATTCGTGATGTGGAGCAGGGGCCAGAAGGTGCCCTGTACCTGCTCACAGATGAAGAAGATGGAAAGATTCTAAAACTGGTACCTGTAGCGGATAAGCAATAATTATTTGATTTTATTTAAAAAAACAAATGAAGACTCATTCCAGCTAACTTGTCAGAAAAAGATGATTCACATCATCTACGAATACCAGGCCCATATTATTCGTCACGGACATAACGGGCCATTTAATCAAACTCATATCTGGTATGGTGTCGCATCACGTCAGAATAAATAATTGCGGTCGAATCATCTGGAGTATTTATGAGAATCTTTTCTGAAGCGGCTGAACGAAACAAACTGCCCATCCTGGATGTACTGCAAACAACCCTCACACACCACACGGTGGTACTGGAAATCGGTAGCGGCACCGGTCAACATGCCCTGTTTTTTGCATCAATTCTGAATCATCTTATCTGGCAACCGACAGAAATACCGGATAATCTTCTCGACTTACAAGCTAATTGTAGCAATTATCCGATGCCAAATCTGAATAAGCCCATACCGCTTGACGTAGATGATGAACCTTGGTCTGTGCCAACAGTAGATGCTGTTTTCACAGCAAATACGTTACACATCGTCAGCTGGCCACAAGTCTGTCGTATATTCAGGAAAGTAAGCAGTCTGCTCCCCTACGACGGCTTATTCTGTGTCTACGGCCCCTTTAACATCAATGGCCAGTTTACCAGCCAGAGTAACGCACGTTTCGACGCCGAACTGCGAATGCGTAATCCAGAAAGCGGCATCCGCGATATGAAGGAGCTGGTTATACAAGCCGAGGCACAGGGTCTTTGGCTGGAAGCGGATCATCCCATGCCTGTCAATAATCGCTTACTGGTCTGGCGCAAGCTGATGCAGATAAAATAATAGGGCTATCATGACCTTGGCTTTTCAATGGCATACAGCATTAAAGACGATTAATCGTGAGGCATGGCAGCGACTCGCTCAGCCATACGGCTTCCCCTTCCTGGACTGGGATTGGTTGAATCTGCTGGAAACCAGCGGCTGCGTAAGCAGCAAAACCGGCTGGATGCCGCTGCATCTGAGTGTATGGAGAAAAGATCACCTTATCGCTGCGGCCCCCCTTTACGGTAAGTTTCACAGCCGTGGTGAATTCGTGTTTGATCAACAGATTGCTGAAGTTTCGGAACAACTCGGCATGTCTTATTACCCCAAATTATTGGGCATGAGTCCTTTTACACCTGTTAGCGGTTATCGTTTTTTAGTACACCCAGATGAAGACGAATTTATCCTCTGCCAGCACATGTTAAAGGAAATCGATACATTCTGCCGTCAGAAAAACTTATCCGGCTGTCATTTCCTGCGCGCAGATCCTAGCTGGAGTCAGCACATGCATACGCTGGGTATGTCACCCTGGCTGCACCACGCTCTGATCTGGGAAAATCGCGACTGCAATGATTTTGAAGATTATCTGGACGTATTCAACAGCAAGCGACGCAAGAATATTCGTCGCGAACGGCGCAAACTCGATGGACAAACAAGTCGGTTTATCATTGTCTCCGGATCTGAAGCACCGGAGGCCTGGTTCAATTATATGTATGATTTTTATGCAGCTACCTGCAATAAGTTTTCCAATTGGAGCCATTACCTCAACCGCCCCTTCTTTCAGGGGCTGAGTGGAAATTTGGCTCGCTACATAGTCTTTGTTGCGGCTGTTGAAGATGATAACAGCACAGATCCCGTCGCACTGTCAATGTTAGTACGTCAAGGAGAACAGCTTTACGGACGCTATTGGGGAAGTATGAAGCATTTTGACCACCTACATTCCGAGGTCTGCTATTACCAGCCTATCCAATGGGCCATTGCCAATAACGTCCGTTTTTTTGACGCAGGTTCAGGCAATGCCGAACACAAGAATCGGCGTGGATTTTTAGCACAGCCCGTATACAGTCTGCACCGTTTCTACCAGCCCGCCATGAGTCGAATCTGGCGAGCAAATATAAATCATATCAACCGGATAGAACAGAAACATATCGAAATCATTAATGCTTCCAGCCGCGCCATCTGAAATCAATACCTCTATTTAGCCTCTGGTATCAGATTATTATTCAAGTCATCAGGCAATCATTATTTTACATTGCGCAGATCGGTTAAGAACGCCTTGATACGTGCCGCATTGACACCCAGATCACTTTGCCCAACACGGGAAACAGAGCGCATATCAACAATCGATTCACCTCCCCTTTCTCGTATACGAATGACAACATCATCCTTAAAACCCATGATTCGCGTTGTCGCAGTTGCTTCAATCCAGCTATTTTCAGCAGAGACCGCTGCAACAATCTCCCAACCGCGTTCCTTGACAAGCGTAACCGCATCCTCAAAGACCTGGTTTGGACTTTTCTGGATCAATGCAGTACTCAAATCAGGATAACCCGCCTGCTGCAGCGCAGCAAGATTAGCCGGCATTTTTCGGTCAAGCGGATTTTGCGTGGGCCCGCGTACAGACTGCATAGCTACAAATTCAGGGGGATCCTGCAAATCTGTGGTAATGTCATGAATACGGGGAACCTGGGAACCGGCCTGTGCGGCAAGCAAAATGGGCACCGCGACGACAGACCCAAGAACTAATCCAGCCAATGCAAAGACCCGGCCGGATTGCTTTTTCCTGGCTGCCATAATCAAACCAATGATGCCGAAAAGTGCTGCCAATAAACCTACGCCAGCGGCACCGATAAGACCAAACAGGGCCGGACGAAAATGCACGATGTCTAACCGATATCCCAGAATAGCAAAAATCGCAATTATCATACCCAGCAATGCAAACCTAAAACTCCAATAGGCCAAGACTGAACGTTCGTCCATAATATATCTCCTTTTAATGGATCCTGATCTTCGATCAATGAGGATTTAACGCGATAAACATACTTCAATCCATCCGGTATTCAAATACATTTGCGATTAAAAAAATAAAATACATACCGGTTTTCCTGGGTGCATCGCGATGATTCTTCTATGCCCTTCCAGACAGATTCATCGCTTGTGCATGCAACATCGAGAGACTGCAGAATACGCAATATTCATGTGCTATATTAGCCTGTTAGCGCTTCAGATTAACCATCAGTTTTTCCCTGACTTATTGATAAAGGAGAGTACTATCGCACGTCACCCTGAGCTGGAACAGAATAACTTTCATTTACTCAGACAGATTTTTGCGCACGCCTATCCCGTCAAAAATCTGAACGAGAGTAATGCTATCGATTTTCTATCGCCTGCAACCACTATCAAAGTAGTGAATTCAGGGCGATTAAGCTTCGCTTTTATTGCCCAGCAAAATGAAAATCAAGCTTTCCTTAAAATGGTTAAGCCGGGTTTCGTACGCAGTAATATTCCTTTTTCAGTATTGTGTACTGAAGAATGCCGTTTGCATAGCACTATCCCTACCTTTAAAACCTATCCAGGCGCAAACGGGCAGTTATATCAAATCGTATCAGCGAAACTTGCAAACGTATCGGCCAACTTACTCTCTTTGTTTTCTGGACAAACCATCACTTTGACCGAAGTAGCAAAAAACGGAATAGACAGTCTGCCTGAGACACTGACAGCCATACCTGGTGGGCAACGCGGTCAGATCGCGTTGATGCAGACACTGGGTGAATATATTGTCAAAGTGAGTGATGCAATGTATCCCGTTACATGTCACTTGCCTGCTGACATTGATACAGCAGATCCCGCAGGCTTTATTCTGGGCCGTCAGATTGCACAGGATATTTTTCAAATCAGCCATGCTCTGACTTATCTGCACACCAATCATGATCGACGCACCTTGCGCGCACATATCGAGCAACATCTACCTAATTTAGGTCAAAGCCACGAAGCGCAAGCGTTCAAACGTGGGCTCGAAAAAAATCAACTGGAAATTATATTAGCGCGATTTAACCAACTGGAAGAGAATATTAATGCAAGTCTGGCGCGTACTCCGGCTCAAAATGTGCCCATACACAATGAAATCAAGCCGGCTAATGTCGGAGCCATTTATGACCCACGGATAAATCAATGGCGTATCACTCAAAGCTTTGATTTTGATAATATTGCTTTTGGTACGCATCGAAATGGCGATCATACGCCGCTGGAGAAAGACCTGGGCAGAACGCTTTCCTTTTTTGCTTTCGATGCTATAACAGGTGAATTCTCCCCTACCAATGCCCAAGCGACAGTTAAAGGGTTTCTACAGCGTTTACCCAGAAAACTCAATACCGACGAAATTGATCGACTCAGGCATTACGTGCAACTTGGCCTGGTCACCAGCTATTTATGGCGGGCAAGCTATTTTGCCGATGAGTTACATGGACAACCCGACCGTATTCAACTCGCGCGCATTAATCCAAACACGCATGTTTTGCAACTTGAGACCTTTGAACACTGGTTAGCTAGCAATGACTGGCATAGATTCATATCTGCATTACAAGAGGCACCCGCCATGGCACAGCATCGCCTGATTGCTGCTGAAGCGCTACGTTTCAGGAATAGCCCTGAATACAGGCTGAAACGAAATAATGGCACGCTGAAGGCCTATTATGAGCATATCGATGCAGCGCATGAAATGATTTCCAATACCAACGCCAATCAATCAACCTACTAACATTCATTTCGTACGCTAAAAATCATCATCAACTTGCTGTTTATGAGAATCAAATAACAAACGATGGAAAGCAGCGCAAAGACCGCTGCATAACTGTGTTTTGAGCTTTTCAGATCACTTGCAGCATCGATAAACAAACGCTTAAAAATCTTGCCCAGCCCGAGATAACCAGTGATGCAGCGGTCTTGCTCATACGGTGACAGGATGCATGGAAAATTGGCTATGTGTGCAGAACGGTCTTATTTTGTTAACCAATAAAATGTCAGGGGGGCAATCTCGATTTTTCCATCAATGCTTGGTAGCATGCGGCCTGAATACAAATCCCACATTTCATGATGATGAAAGAAACCCATGCGCCGCAATACACTCGTGTCAAGTATTTCAGGAGACACACTAAAATTGGCAATCACCAATACCCTTGCGTGGGTATCCTGATAATCAAAACGTAAAAATGCAAACAGATTAAGATTTTCAACCTCTAGTAACTGCCGATTATTGTAATCAGCAAAAGCGGGCACTTCTTTGCGAATCGCGATCATTTTCTTCAATCCGCCAAAAATACGCTGCTCCACTGATCCCTGTTTATGTCTTAGTTCCGCTTTATTCCAGTCGATTTTCGGTCGGTGCACCCAACGAGTGTCATCATATTTGCTTTCATCATCTCGATATGCGTAGTAATTCAATGTGCCAATTTCATCACCGTAATACAACAGAGGAATACCACCAAATGACATAATCAGGCCATGCAGCAATAAAATGGTTTGAATTGCCCTGTCAATTCCATCACTATCATCATGCTCCAATGCGCTTTCAAGCCCAACAAGAGAGGCCAGCGAACCGGCTATACGTGCATCACCCGTTTTGAAATTTTCTCCAAAACGAAGTCCCCTGGCACTAGAATCATCATATTTCCCGGTGTAATAATCTACCAGAAAACGACGATGTAATTGCGGATCGTAACCTGACAAACGGATATCATTATCATCAAACCCAAGACCGATATCATCGTGGCAGCGAATATAGTTAAGCCAGGTCGCCCGATCTAGTTTATCCGGTAAACTTTTAATGCCACGATTGAGCAATACCGCATTCTTGGTTGCGACTGCATCCCACAATAAGGCCATAAAGGTCGCATTGTAAGCAATTTCACATTCTTTAGCATTGATCGCATCCTCTCCAAAATATTTAATAATCTCCACTGGCGCCACAATGGCTTCTGCAATAAACAGCACTCCCGGTGCTGATACCTGACAGCAGTCTTTCATTAATTGCAGAATCAGGTGTGCCTCACGTTCATTTTGACAGGTGCTGCCGATTTTCTTCCATAAAAATGCAACCGCATCCAGCCGAATAATATCGGCACCACTATTAGCCCAGAATAAAATAATATCGATCATTTCGATAAAGACGCGAGGATTAGCATAATTCAGGTCCCATTGGAAATGATTAAACACAGTCATCACCCACTTTCCCATAGTCTCATTCCAGGTGAAATTACCGGGAGAAGTCTCAGGAAAGATTTCAGGCATACCCGCTTCATACCTATCCGGGATCTCTCGATCATCGAATATGTAATAGTAATCCTGATATTCCTTTTCGCCCGCTCGCGCCTTTTGCGCCCAGGCATGTGTCTCTGAAGTATGGTTTACGACTACATCCAGGGTCAGCAATACATTCCGCTTTCTTAATTCACGGGCCAATGACTCCAATTGTTTAATCGTCCCAATACGCTCATCCACTCTGCGAAAATCCCGTACTGCGTAACCACCATCACTTCTACCCGGCGGACAATCAAGCACGGGCATGACATGCAACATGTTGACACCCAGCTCCTGCAAATAAGCAAGATGGTTATGCAATCCTTCAAGATGATCTGCGAAGCCATCGCTATAAAGTGCCATACCTACCCATTCCTGGCTCAGGAACCAGTTGTGATCCTTTTCTCGATTCAAATCATTTCTTTTCAACGCCATGGGTCGGGCGATATACTGTCGTGCCATGGCTTCCACCAGGCGCAACATTTGCACTTTAAAATCAGGACGTTTTCCATACAATACATGGAATAATGAATGAATTGCGTAAAAATTAGCACCCAGACGGGTATAGAAATGCTGCAGATTGCGGCGTTTGATCTCCGGTTTAAGTGCAACTAATATTTCATTAAGCAATGAGTGTGAATGTTGTTCGTACATACTTCTACCCCGCGTATTTCAGGATGCCGATACGAGCTAATCAAAGCTATTTCCCGATATCACTACATAGACTGCATATCGCACAAGCGTTCCGTGCATACCATCGCCGCGACAATACGCTGCCAATCAATTGCATAATCAGAATATACGATAACGTATGAGGGTGATATGATTGGTATCGGCTATCCATCTATTTATATTATAATTTCGCTAAACAAACTGCTCCACAATCATCCGAAGGATCATCATTTTCATCAGCCTAAATACCTGATCAATTTGATAGTGCGCTTGAGATAAATCATTGTCAAGCCATCTGGATGGAGCGCCCGATTCCGATCTCAACCCACCAATGACTATTCAAGCTACACAGAGAAATAGGCTACGCTCACCCTACGTTTATCACGCTCACGCGAAAATGGGTTAAATCAGTTTTTTGTAGATCCACACTTAAAAAGTAGTTATGATCTAATCATATTCAAGCTATTTGAAGATGAGCTGACAGTCTTCGGTTAAGTGATTGTATAAAATTTTCAACTCAACACCCGCCCAATTACGAGGCATACTATTGCAAGTTTTTATTTCTGGACGCTGCTATCTACGATACTGTGCACTGGTATGCCTGTTAGCCCTGATTTCGCTTGTACCGGCGCTACATGCTCAAGAACAGATACCAGACAGCGTTGCGACTGAAAGCGATCAAGACAATGATACCGAAATGCGCCGTAAGGAAGCGATCGCACGGTTATCTGATATACAACAATCCCTGCAAGACAAGCGCAAGCAACTGATCGAGCAGCAGCAGCAACTAACCAAAGCTACCCAGAAAAATGAAAAGAAAGAAGTGCAACAACACATTGATACACTCAATGCCGATATTGCACAACTGAATCAGTCATTCGAGCAAATTATCATTGGCGGTTTAGATTTGGAATCATTTTCAGATACCCCCGCCCGACCATTCGATTGGCGCGAAGAATTGATCCAGGCAACCAGGCCGATCATCGATGGCCTCAAAGACCTTACTGAAAAACCGCGTAAAATTGAGAAATTACGTAACAATATTTCTCGTTTGAAAGAGCAGAATAAGCTAATCAGACAAGCTCTTAAATCGATAGCACAATTCCAGCCAGATGCCATGACACGATCAGCCCAGGCTAGATTTAAATCGATTGCTAAGGAATGGAAGCAGCGACAAATTGATAATGAGCGCAATCTGGAGATTGCCCATTATCAGCTGGCTAGTCTGCAAGGCACGAATAGCGACTGGTGGCAAAATCTGAAATCCGGATTGACAAACTTTGCATTCGGCCGCGGATTAACGCTCATTACCGCAATCGTCGCGGCGTTCGGTGTTTGGCAATTGATGCGCGGGTTGTTCTGGCTATATCAGAAAAAACTGATCTCACCCAGTCGTCGTAACAGCATGCAAGTTCGATTGACAGGCTATGCCTACCGTATCCTGACCGGATTGCTGGTAATATTAGCCATCATTATGACGTTTTATGTGGCAGGCGATTTCCTGCTGCTGACACTTGGCATCATTCTATTGGTGGCCATCGTACTAAGTTTCCGACAGATTCTGCCTCATTATATTGCTGAGACCAGACTACTATTGGATATGGGTCCTGTTCGAGTCGGTGAACGGGTTGTTTATAATGGCCTCCCGATGCAGGTAAAATCGATTAATGTGCATTCACTGTTACGCAATCCTGATCTAAAAGGTGTTGTGCGACTACCACTACGGGCATTAGACAGCATGATATCGCGCCCAGTCATTGATGAGCCCTGGTTTCCTTGCCAGGCAGGTGAATACGTGCTGCTGCCAGACGGTCGCCTGGGACTGGTTTTACAACAAACTCTGGAATTGGTGCAACTGCAGATAACAGGTAGCCTGGTGCAATTTCCTGCCACGGATTTCTTTCGTCTGGCTTTTCAAAATCTTTCTCGTCAGGGTTTTGGCCTAGCGGTAACATTTGGAATCGATTATCAACATCAAGCGGAATGCCTGGATACTGTCCCAACCCGCTTCCGAGAAGCACTTATCCAGGCGTTTGAAAAAGCGGAACTGAATAATCAAGTTTTAAATTTGATAGTCGACTTCAAGGAAGCGGGCGTAAATTCGCTGGACTATCTGATCGTTATCAATTTTAATAGTGAAGTCGCAGGATCCTATTTTACGCTGCGTCGTTTGATCCAGAAAACCTGCGTCGAGGTCTGTAACGAAGAGAATTGGATTATCCCTTTTTCCCAACTGGTAGTACATCAAGGAGAGGGATTTCAGGCAATGCGTGAACAAAATAACCAGCCATCCGAAAAATCAATTCATTGATAGCGTCACAACTGGTTCAGATTCGACCGTGGGAAACAAGTACCCGCTTATGGCTACTTTCTCCCCGCAGATCATGAGCCAGATAAGTACCCTTTAAATATAGCCACGTAATGCTGAGCTCTGCGCAACACGTTCGACAGCAATAAGATACGCAGCCTGCCTATAACCTAATTCGTTCTGGCGACGCCTACACAGCGTGCGCCAGGCCTGATACAAAATATGATCAGTTTTCTTTTCTACTTCTTCCAGATTCCAGATTAAACCACTGCGATTCTGTATCCATTCGAGATATGAAACCGTCATCCCTCCTGCATTGGCCATAACATCAGGTATAACAGTAATTCCGTTGTTAGTCAGCATTCGTTCATCCTCATATGTTAATGGCATGTTTGCAGTTTCAACAATCAGGCGTGCCTTAACTTTAGGTGCATTATCCTCATGAATTGCATCACCGATGGCAGCCGGTATCAGAATAGCCACATCCAGAGCCAGCAACTCATCCTGTTTTATTGGATCTCCATAATCAAGCGCTTGATTCACCGAAATCCTTTTTTCTTCACAAGTCTTACGCACAGCTTCGATATCCAAACCAGCCTGATTGTATAAATTCGCCATACGGCGCGTATATAGTTTAGTCAGCATTTCACGCTCAACCTCGTCCAACGCAGCAGAATCGCAGGGATACCACCTTTGGCTCCGCCGAAGGGAATATACCCACCAGAGCCGTCTTCCATGTCATCAGCTCGGCTAGAGCATGAGCGTGCGCTAGATTCATCTCCGGGTGATAGCGTACCCCCCTTGAATAATTTGTTCCACAGCTTCTTTGACTCATAATCCACCCCCTGATTATTTCGCACATGGCAACGTCTGCCTCATTACGCCAGCTATAATGACCAGATTATCGATATTCTAATCCAGAATCAACAGCATAAAAAACATATTATTTATAACATCATAGCAGCAAAAGTAACCACCCATATCCATCAATATGAAGCGAACAGTTCTATGCTTTCCAAGTCTATGGCATCAGTTATATCGATAGTTAATCAATCCCATTCAAACGCTATCAATCATAAGCTTAAAATGGCTTCATCCAAGCGCTTTGCTTTAAAAGCGCTGTATAATGCTCCCTGAAGTGGGGTTATCGAGACCAAAGATGAACCCCGATGGCTGAGATCTATCTCTGATTTTATTACTGACTTTTAATAACTCCCTTGGTTTCTGATGCGTTACTTCTGCCATAAACAATCTATTTCCCATGGGCTGAGGCGCATTGTCTTCCAATAATACAATGCTAACCACTCAACAATCAGGCGTTTGATCACCTGATATCGCTATTCTCACAGGAAAAAATATTTTTTAGGCCGATGAAATGTATTAGATTAATCATTTCATGTTTTATAACGAGACAGTTATAAACATACCTTCTCACCATCGGACAATAGTCACAATTGATAGAACTTACTCAGAAATAACGAGGCTTGTGAAGGCCTCTGGTATTTTTTCGAGATATATCAAATGAGTAATCATTTAGTTGCTTGAATCGAATAAATGACACATTCTTTCAACTAAAACAATTCCGCCAATGAATCTCGACCTCCGTACAATGCTCGTCATGATATCAGCGCTGAATTTGCTATTTTCCGGTCTGCTGATATTAGTTGAATTACATGCTGGCAACATCCGTGGCGTACGACAATGGGCGACTGGCTGTTTCTGTACCGGATTGGGCCTTAGTTTTGCTTATACTCAACTTGAACCACCCGGCCATCCATGGGCCCTGATACTGGGTGCTACATTCACTCTCGCGGGCGCAGGTTTTCAATTCAACGGCATTCAACTATTCAAGACAAGACAATGCAATCCAGTCATTCCCTGGTTGCTGGCCGGATTAGCATTTTCGCAAAGTACCTGGTTCGTGCTTTTTCATCCCGATATTCACTTCAGAACAATTGCTAATTCAATTTTATTATGCCTGATCAACGCGGCCAGTGCCCGTGCTTTGTTTGTTCATATTAAACAACCATTGCGTACTGCGTACTGGTTCACCGCCTCAGGATTTACAGTCCTCAGCACAATGTTTTTGATCAGAGCAATCATCATTTTTTTCTCACCAGCGAATACGTATGGCCTTTATTCGGAGACACCACTTAACCCGGTGTCCTTTTTTATCGCCAGCATGGCACAAATGAGTATCGTTTTCGGCTTCATATTGATGGTGAATTATCGACTTACCGCAAATCATCAAAAATTAGCATCCATTGATGGATTAACCGGGGTAATGAACAGGCGAGGCTTAGAAGAGGAATCTATCCGCTTGTTAGCACGTTGTTCCCGTACTGATGAACCGCTCTCAGTTATGATGATTGATGTCGATCATTTCAAATCGATCAATGATCGTTATGGTCATCAAATCGGAGATGAGGTATTAAAACGGCTAGCCGTAGTAGCACAGCAATCCATTCGTGGCAACGACTACCTCGCTCGCTACGGCGGTGAGGAATTCTGCATACTGTTACCCGCAACACTGGAAAAAGATGCCTGGAAGCTGGCGGATCGACTGCGACGGTCCTATGCTGCCATGTCAATCGAATTCAATGGTGAGGTGCTGTGCAGCACCATCAGTATTGGTATAGCGGATACAAAGCATGCTGGCCCCGAATTCGCCTCGTTAATCGTTGCTGCCGATAAAGCCATGTATCGTGCTAAGCACGATGGGCGTAATCGGGTAACCATGTATTCCGTGCATGCGCGGGCTTAAAGATGCATCGATATTGCCAACCCATGTTCAGCCATGTTTTAGAAGCAGCTTACCTTCATCCTGGTATCATTCATCGAATCAGCTATCCGCCGCCACAACGCATTCTGAGGCAATGACATGTCAATAGCTCAGATCAGGTAACACTGTGTTCTCCAGTAACGTTTCATATCGCTATGATCAGCTTGTTATTATCGCTCTCATCGTCATTCATTTCGCGCATCCAGGAAATTTTGTGAGTCATAATTCTGCTATTAGTCTTGAATTACAGGCCATAAACTTATACAAGATACGAGGCCACTACACGCGCCACATCATACGCTTTAGCTACCTTAATACCACATCAAGTATCTATTAGATTGCAAATAAAATACGATTATCGTAATCCAGCCCAGAGGCATTACATTGAATGCTGGCAGCAGGATCACGATATAATTAAGTTTATACACTACAGCCGATCTCTGCTAGCGTCCAAAACGTGATGAGCTCAGCGCTACGTCAGCATGTGTCCAGGCTTTCTTAAAACGAGCTTCCGTCAGTTTTGCTTCGCCATGCTTGTTCTGCGCACGCTGTGCCTGCAACAATCCATAAAGCGCCCATCCATTATCACGGTTCCGCTGTAAATCTTCCCAATACACTGTCTCCGCTTCGGCCGGATACCCTGCTTCCAATAGAACAGCTCCTAATACCAGCCGTGGTGGATAATGCCATTCTAAAGGCTCGGTATAAACCAGCGCATCCTCAAAGCGAACCGCACGCTCAAGATGTGAAATGGCCGAATCAAAGTGTCCACGGGCTGCAGCGATCTCGCCAGCCAATACCTCAGGTCCGATTTTTAGTACGGTACGGGGGGTGTTTTTTGAAAAAAGAGGGCCATCTAATGATGGATCGTTCATAATCTCACGTAATATCGCCAACTCTTCTTCAGCCTGTTTCAGCTTTCCGGTTGCCACAAATGCCAAGCCACGTACGTAGTGCCAGCTCCCTTTTAGAAATGCATTGGTGGCAGGTGGCTTCGGTTCCGCGAGCACCTCTTTCCACAATCCAAAGCGTGCAAGCGTCCAATAAGGCACCATACGAAATACTGCAGTTAATGGCATTTCTTTAAGTAATGCATCATCGACCTTACCGGCTAGCTTGCGAGCTGATTCAAGTGCAATCTGACTCTGTCCTCCTGTCGTAGCAGCAAACCAGAGAAAATGAATATTATGCGGATAATAAGCCATAGGATACAAGCCCTGAGCCTGGGACTGCGCGATATAATCCTCATCAGCGGCAATTGCCAGCTGGTTACTCTTCACCGCGTCACTATACCGCCCTACTCTTTGATAGATGTGTGATGACATGTGTATCATATGTCCTGCTGCCGGCATTAAAGTGAGCAGAGTATCCGCTGCTTTCTCGGCACGCTCAGGAGTGCTTGTCGGCTCAATAAGATGAATGTATAAATGTAATGCCGCGGGATGGCGCGGATGACGCTCTAATACGCTCTCAATGAGCGCCACAATCTCGGCAGTTCCTTCGTACGGGCGACCATCACGCATCCAATAACCCCAAGGACGAAGATCCATCATTGACTCTACATAAAGCATCGCAATATCAGGATCATCTGGAAAACGCTCATGCACTGTTCGCATGGCATCCGCATAAGCGCTGTCATTTATTGCGCGCTGCTCAGATTTACCTGAATAGCGTTTCGCAAGCGCATTGATCAGCGCTTGTTCCTTCTCTGTTGCCTTATCTATTAACGACTTCGCTTGCTGTACTCGCTTTAAAGCCAGCGGTTCATCGTCTGGCTCCATCATTGCATTTATATTGGGACCCAGTACGAGTGCCTGCCCCCAATAAGCGATTGCAAGCGCAGGATCGAGTCGAGCAGCTTCCTGAAATGCCCGATATGCTTCAGCATGATTGAAGCCATAGGCCAGATTAAGTCCCTGATTAATAAATAGCTGGGCTTCCTTATTTTGCGTACTGACTGGAAAAGTATGGGTCCCCAGATTTTGCAGTCTAGGGGCGAGTTGACCCTCTGGGCCTGGCTGATTCGATAAATCTGTAGACTCATAATGTTTGTGACCCGCAGCAGCAAAGACCGCGGTAGAACGCATTTTATCTTCGGCAGAAAACTGATCACTCGCCTGGGCGAATGAATCGGATGCACTGGTGGCAATCAATACTAATCCTGTTACCAGGATATTAAGCGTATAAAGCTGCATAAACACCTCCTTAAATAATACTTGATTTTCATAGGCAGTCGAAGTTACCTTCGACTGCCAGCAGGTATTAATTTTCTGCAGTAGTCGGATCGATTACAGATTTGATACGAGAAATACGGTTGGCAGGAAACTCGCCTTGCTCAGCATGCGCTCTGACAGCCTCTTCATTTGGCGCAATGTAAACACAATAGACCTTGTCCTCTGTCACGTAACTTTCCAGCCATTGAACGCGTGAACCCATATTATCTAATATACCACATGATTTTTGAGAAATGGCTTGTAGATCCTGCGCAGTTAACGAACCTGCTCCAGGAATTTCACGTTCGATAATATATTTAGGCATGAAACATCTCCAGATAGAATTAAAAATGACCAGTCGTATTATTTATGAAAAATGAAAAAATATCAGCTTTTCTTATAACTTATATTCAGCACCTCCCAACCAACCTAGCGGCTTCCGTATGCTCTACAAAGAAATAGCGTCAAGGCTTAAAAAAATCCCCCAGCAAACTTTGGCAGCATTGTTTCACGGGCGCCGCCGATTTTTCTATTTTTGCTCTTAATAAGGCACCTTGCCAGGTATTTATTAATAAATCGGCCATCTCCTTAGCTGATTTATCTAATCTTATCGTACCCTGCTGTTGCGCCCTGGCTAAACCAGATTGCAGTAAATCCCGATAACGATCAATAGCCGATTGCAGCGATTCCTTGCAGGTATCGCTGCAATCGGCTATCTCTCCCATTAGATTACCCAATAAGCAGCCACCCTTGAACTCATTTTTCTCAAGCTCTGTAATGAGCCCAGCAAAATAATGTTGTACCGCGCCCAGTGCATCCATTTCTGATTGCTGCAAATGATGCATTAATTGTTCAATAAAGGGATCAATATAGTGTTGAATCACTTCTGCACCAAAATTCTCCTTACTCCCAAAATAATTATAGAATGAACCTTTAGGAATATGAGCCGCATCCAGAATCTCCTGTAGCCCTGTACCATGATAACCCTGCTTCATGAGCAGATCCACGCCGTGGTCCAAAAGGTTTTCCTTATTCAATTCTTTTTTAGTTAATCTACGCATAGATATATAATACGACCAGTTGTCTTGAACGTCAAGAAGAATTCTTGATGTATGGCTAGAACCTGAAGGTCAAGAACATGCGAAGCTCAATCTAATACGACTATTGAGCGAGTTATCGCATGATATAATGCATCTCGGAGCTGAATTTCTACGTATCGTAGATTACGTGTGCTTATTTTTTAGGCGGATTTTTCACGTCTCATGTCAGTAATCTTGTTGATATTCTCAAGCACCTGCCTCAGCTGTCGCCAAGAATGCTGGTTGATCGAAGCATTCTGTTAAACTAACAGTGTTCCGTTATTTCCGAATACAATCAACGACAATAACTGACATTATCATCTCCCGAACAGGCTATCAAATCGATTGAAATGATACTCGTTCACGTACCTGATTTGCAGTAAAATTCTCGATTTCAGGCACAGAAATTAAGAAGACAAGCAAGATAAGATCTTTCAGCTATTCATTTACTGGCGACCCTCTCTTTAAAGAAACAGTAACCAGATAAGGAGTGATTATGGATATTCGTACCCAGGTATGCTTCACGCTCAGCAAAAAATTAATGCGTCCTCCCACTGAACGAACGGTTAATTATGATGCTTACGGGGACTGGCGCAACGATTCTCTTTCAAAAAGCTGGGCGGCGTTTTCTGACTCAAACATAACAGGCAAAGATGTATTGGATTTCGGTTGCGGCGATGGTCCTATGAGTCTTTTTCTTGCCCAGGAGAAACATCCCAAAAGGATCGTGGGCGTCGACATCAATAATGCAGGTATCGAGCGCGCAAAAAAGGCACTCACGAGCATAGAACTCCCGGATAGTGTTGATGTCGAATTTTTGTTAGGCTCTACGAATCAGCTGCCAGTCGCCGATCAATCATTTGATACCTTACTGGCATTCGATTGCTTAGAGCACGTCATGTCACCTCAACTTATCTTACGTGACTGGTATCGGGTACTGCGTCCTGGTGGACGATGCCTTATAGAGTGGTTTCCCTATAAGGGTCCATGGGGACCACATATGGAGGCACTCATACCAGTTCCTTGGGCACATGTGATTTTTGGTGAACGTGCAATGTTTCGGGCTGCTGAAAAAATATACGATCTGCCAGAATTCATTCCCCGGCACTGGGACCTGGATGAGCAGGGAAACAAAAAACCAAATAAATGGCGTTCCTGGTCATCATTCGAAGAACAGGCTTATATTAATAAACTGGATACCTCGACATTTCAGACCCTGGCTCATAACGCTGGATTTCAGATTGCGCGTCATGAGCTCCATAGCTTTACTGGCACGCGTGTTCGGCAAAAAATCGGCCGTATGCTTATGAGTACGCCTTTCATCGGCGAATATTTCGTATCGTACACTATCATCGAATTGCTGCGCCCCAAAGACCATAAAAATTAAATACCTACCGGTAAAATTTCCACATCATCCTCCTCCTCACCCTAGAGGGCGAGGAGATCTGCTATGTTCAATAAATTTCTGCTTGAATCACTTCGGTAGGTTTCTGTTGCTGACCTGACGGCATTACTGCACAATTCGCCGCACAGATTAACCGGACATAACCTGTCCTTGGAATATTGATTACAGTATTGAGCCGGTATTTTCCGCCTTTCCCTATTCGTTGCATTCAAAACAAAACTGAATCTAAAAGACCGCTGCACAACTGCGTAAACCTGCTGTGATAATGAGAAAAATGCCCAAATGATATTTATTATGTGTGTCATTTTGGCAAAAAGTGAAGCTTTTCTTCTTTTTAAAAGGAGTTTTCCCCTTTATGTAGCATTTGGACGAACTACTCCCCTTGGTGGCTTGTCCACGAAAATTCGGTTGGCAGCTTTTTTTAGATTCATGCAGATACTTTTCAGCATAAATTGGGCGTTGGTTTTTGCCGTGCCGAAGTAGCTGGCGCGTCCCATCCTGAATGGGGCTGTCTCGTAATAGCATTTTCCAAAATTTCAGGTGTTAACAATCAATAAGTTGTATAGTAAAAAACAGGTAAATCCTACATTACGAGACAGCCCCTAAATAGGTGTTTGGCCGTGCCGAAACACTGTTCAACAATATAGCGTTTTTTGATGATCAATTTATTCGCCAGCTTTTGGCGTGCCGAGAGCGGTTTGTTCTTGTACGCGCGATGCATGATTGCGCTCTTGATTTTGTGCTTTCTTAGAACCCGTTCAAAGTCTTTTGAGTAGAAGGGCCAGGAAGACCAAGTGGATGAACTGCAAGCTGGTGTTAATCATTCGCTCGCAGTTTTCCCACAGTTTTCTATTCTTTTCCAGGCAGGCACAACTACGCTCGACGATCCATCGCTTGGGCATGACCTTGAAGGTGTTTAGTTCGCTGTGTTTGGCAATCTGTACGCACATACGCGCCCAGGATTTCACTGCACACTCTGTGCAAAGGGTTGCCCCACATAGCCGCTACCACACAGCAGATACAGCACCGCGCAGAATACCTCGTACAGATCTACTTGACGTGGCGCTGTCTTTTTTCGCGCACTCTCCAGCAAAGGTCTGATAACCTCGAATTCCTCCGGCTTGATATCACTTGGATAACCTCTTCTTATTTCCCAGGTTTCTCATAATTCGAAGGCTTTGAACAAGCTCTTAGAAACTGCCGACTGGCGTTGCTGACTGATCCTTTCTCGGCATATATCCAATTTACCTCGATGTGCGCACCCTCGATAGCTGCTTCCAAATGCATCATTTCGCTCTGGTTGACAGGAGCAGTATGAACTCCGCACACATAACCGTCTTGCGAATTCACTACCAGGTAACTACGGTAGCCAAATTGCGACTCTTGCCTTTTTTTAGCCAGATCGCATCCGACAAGGACAAACCACAAAATCGTAGAAAATAAATCCGAACATACAGTGCTTGCTCCAACGCAGCATCCGACAAACTATGCCACTGCCCCAACAGAATCACTTTGAATATCATTAACCTATCAAATGGTTTTTGTCTCCTCCACCATTAGATAACTCGCGCTTATATAAACTTGTAAGCTTCGAGCCTAACTCCTCCTAATAAATCAGGACATCAATCTTCATCAGCACACTGTCTCGTCTCAATCGCTGTGCCAATTCGGTGTTCCAAAACTCATCTGCATCTCTTGCTCCAACTATTTTTTACTGGTCACTATTTTAGTCGGTTATCGCGCTAACGGGGGAGTTGTGCAGTAGTTTTTAGTTGGCTCAGCCGTTCGGTACCTATGCGCTTACGAGTACGATAAAAGTATTTAGAAACGCAAACTTTAGCGTCAGCGAAGTTGACTCCCTATCCATCCCCGGCCTTAAGGTTGATGTTTTCCGGGAGTTTAGACGATGAAAAACGCGGGATCTATTGTCACAAAAATGACATATGAATATTAGATAATGTATTCGTTTTTAACAGCAATGAGTGTAAAAATGGAAAAAGATTATGATGATTACATTGGCTTCGAAACCATCTTGCCCATCGAGATTATTGATTTATTAGCTCGCTACAAAACAGCATCCAAGGGTCAATTTCACAAAAATACAGTGATAGACGATGCTCGGCTACTTTTGGATGAACATGAACTCGCCATGATCGAATGACATGCGTTTTAACAAATAGACAGCAAAAATGATCCAGAAAAAATAAAATATTTTATTTGTTTTTTAACCGGCTTTTGAGATCGGCAAACGGGTTGAAAGTAGCGGCTGTTTCCATATTTCCACCAGAGGTACGGCCCATTGAATCCTTGACCTTGGCATGTTCATTCTCATGGCAGTAGGTACACAATAGCTCCCAATTGCTGCCGTCAGAAGGATTGTCATCATGATTGTGATTTTTGTGATGCACTTCCAGCAGTTGAAGCGTTTTGTGATCAAAAGTACGCGCGCAGCGGCCACAAACCCAGGGAAATAGTTTAAGCGCTCGTTCACGATATCCCATCGCACGCTTGTCTGCATTTCTCCTCGCCTCAAGCACCACTCTATCAAGCTTATCGATTTCTTTTACCATGAATGTCTTCCGAATAGAAATTCCTAAATTAAGTTGATAATCAGACTGATTTATCTGAAATCAATTCAGCGGGCTAAAAGTTTGACATCCTCCCCTTCCTAAACGAAGGGGATTCCTAGCGACTTATTAAGCCGTTAAGAGTAGGTTTGTATTGCTACTGCCTACTGGTTCCTGCTTCTTAGACGAAACTAACGTTTCAACTCCACAGGCTAACAAGCGATGTCCTCGCTCAAGTACATTCAAGAACAGCAAAGACCGCATTAAACAGGCTTCGCCTGTGCGCTTATATCTCCGCTCTGAAGAACGAAGTTTTACGCGCCATTTGATAAAAATTCGGATATCAGAATTCTCGCCGATTATTCAGATGGGACTGCTCTGGGCTTTCTATTCTGATCTACCGCCACATAAGTTAGCACGGCTTCCGTGACCTTGATACAGATTTCCTCGCTTCCTTCGCGCAAACCGCGTTGCGCATACACCGCTACACTGACCGTGACTGAGGTACGGCCTACTTTAATAACCTCAGCGTAAAAGCTAACCAAATCACCCACAAATACCGGCTGTTTAAATACAAAAGAATTGACAGCCACTGTTACTACCCGCCCATGAGCACGTCGGATTGCCGGCAGACTCCCTGCCGTATCAACGTGCGCCATAATCCAGCCACCAAATATATCGCCAGCGTAATTTGTATTAGATGGTGTCGCCACGATACGCAGTACGGGTTCACACCTTGCGGGTAGTGATACTGATATTTCTGAATGTGTATTCATTGCTAACGACCTTCATAAAGTCTGGCTATCTCAACTTTATAATGATCTAGAATCTTGGCTCGTTTGAGCTTCATAGTAGGCGTCAGCATCTCATTTTCAATCGTCCAGGGTTCATGAATGAAAGCTACGCGGCGTATTCTGGCATAGCCTGGAAACTCACGGGTCTGACAAGTAATTCTATCTAACAAGATCTCTTCTATTCGTTGTTCGTTTGCCTGATTACTCGAATTCAAATCAAGCTGATATTGCTGAACAACATGAGCCCACTGGGTCGCGTTCAAAACAACCAGTACGCTTAAATAAGAACGTGCTTCACCAATTAATAAAGCCTGCTCAAATAACGCATCGCGCAAAATAGCTGATTCAATATCTGCAGGTGGCACTTTTTCACCCGTAGACAGAACAATAATTTCTTTCAGACGACCGGTAATCGTCACTCGACCTTCCGCATCGAGATGCGCTATATCGCCAGAATTCAGCCAACCATCCGATGTTAACACTGCCTTGGTCGCTTCGGGATTATTCCAATAGCCCAACATCACATTCGGACCACGAATCAGCAGCGCATCATTTTCACCCAGCTTCACTTCCACACCAGGAATAGGCGGACCGACACTGGTAGGCAGATTATTCTCTAACCTGTTCGCACACACAACCGGACTACTTTCAGTCATTCCATAACCTTGTAGAATCGGTAAACCCAGGCCAATAAATACACGCGAAACAGCTGCTGACAGAGGTGCCCCGCCACTCATCACATGCCGTAACCGGCCTCCCAGTTTAGTCATCACTTTACTTGCCACCAGTTTATTGAGTACTGGCCACAGCAAGTGGGAAAGCCGCCAAGGACCCCGCCCCTGCTGATATTCAAATCGACTGTAACCGACCGCCACCGCAAGAGTAAATAACCACTGGCTCAATTTTGGGCTTTCCGCCAGCTTAGCGTTCATACCGGCATAGACCCTTTCATAAATACGGGGCACTGAGATAAGCGTCGTTGGACGAATCGTCAGCAAATCTTCCTGTAATAACGGAATCGAGCGGGCATAAGCAATGGTCGCCCCACACATCATCGGAACATAGTAACCCGCGGTACGCTCAAATGTATGGGAGAGGGGCAGGAATGAAAGCAGTTTATCTTCAGGTGAGATTTGTATTACCTGTAAACAACCATAGGCATTACTCAATATATTATGGTGGCTGAGCATGACACCTTTCGGTCGACCTGTGGTGCCAGAAGTATAGATGATCGTAGCCAGACTATGAGGATCACTGCTCATATGCTGAACTTCACCAGCCCTGCCTGGTAACCAGTCGGCGAGCAAAATAAGCAGGCCTTCATCCGGTTGATCGAAAACATTGCCATCCAGATTACTCATCATCACTACACGTTGCAGGCTTTTCAGCTGATCATATACTCCGGAAAAACCCTGCCACTGCTGCGGTGTTTCCAATAACAGTAATTTAACACCGGCATGATTCAATATATAAGCTGCATTCTCAGCACGATCATCTGTATAAAGTGGCACAACGACGAGTCCCAGGCCTAATGCTGCCTGTTCAAACATAACCCACTCCGGGCAGTTCTTCAGCATTACCCCAATACGATCACCTGGAACCAGTGCTTCTCTGGAAAGTGCGGCTTGCCAGCGTGCAACAGCCTGGTCCATTTGCGCCCATGTATAATCACACCACTGTTCATGCAACTGATTGTAATACCGGTAAGCCACGGAATGCGGTGACAGTTTCACTCGTTCACTAAATAAACCATCCAGGGTCTTCGCTTGTTCTGCTGAAATAACGTTGCTCATCGTATTTTGCCTAATTTGCATAGTTGTCATACAGTTTTTCTATATCAATGTTTGCCTGATCATCATACCTGAAAATAATGGGCTCACATTTCCCTTCCAGGTCAAAGAAGTTTAGTCTTATTTCTTATTACACGAAAAAGCATTAACCCTGGCCAAGATCGGGCGGAAAATCATCTACCATAATGACACGCCGCCGCAATTCTTTCATGCTTTTAAGTAATGTCGCTTCAGAAGGCGTTATAATATTTTGTGTCAAGGCTTCCGCAATCTTCTGCTCACCTCGTGCAGCAATTCGCCCGGCCTTAACAGCTTGTCGCAATTTGACTTCTACTGCTTCACACGCTACCGCACACTGTAACGCCTGCTCCAGATCGGCCAGCGGCTCATTAGCTGTTTCTGGCACATAAATACCTGTGGTCAGACGGTCGCGGGCTTCGCTGGGCTCTAGCAGTAATCTGGCCACTTGGTGCGACAGGGTGTCTGCCGGTGGCACGTGACATTTACCCAGTGGAAAAACAAGTAATCGCAACCACCATGATAATGCAGCATTACCCGGGAAATTATTTAAGAGTTCATCAAAGGCTTGCTGCATACGGTAAGTCGCATCCTGCATGGACCAATGTAATAACGGCAAATCTGCTTCCGGCCGATGATCGCTTTCAAAACGCTTGAGTGTCGCTGAACATAAATAAAGCATACTGAGGATATCACCCAGCCTGGCAGAAAGGCGCTCTTTACGTTTCAGCGATCCACCCAGTTTTAAAAGCGCCACATCCGCCAACATTGCAAAGCTGGCCGAAAATCGTGTCAACTGTCGATAGTAATGGGCTGTTTCAGGCATTATTCCAGCAGGAACACAGCCATTCATGTACTTACCAAACAAACCATAGATCAGGCTCATCATACTGTTACGCATACTAAAAGCAACATGCCCAACCAGCGCTTGATCAAACGCCCGGGAAGCGTGTGCTTTATTTTCATCCTGTACCGCATTAATTTCCTGCAGGATATAAGGATGACTCCGGATCGCGCCCTGGCCAAAAATAATCATGCTGCGCGTCAGAATATTCGCGCCTTCTACCGTGATACTCACGGGCATATGTTGATAAGTTCGTCCCAGATAATTACTCGGACCGAGACAAATGCCCTTGCCGCCTTGTATATCCATCCCATCGCTTACTACCTGTCGAGCGCGTTCGGTCAAATGGTATTTAACAATCGCTGAAATCACCGCCGGTTTCTCACCCAAATCAACTGCACCCGCCGTCATCACGCGGGCAGCATCCATCATATAGGTATTGCCACCGATACGCGCCAATGCTTCTTCGACACCTTCAAAATAGCCAATTGGTGTCTTGAACTGTACCCGTACTCTACTATAAGCACCAACCGTACGTGCGACCAGCTTAGCTGCGCCCAAGCTGGTTGCCGGTAACGATATGGAACGCCCGGCAGCAAGACAATTCATCAGCATAGGCCAGCCGTTTCCAACGCCTTCCTGCCCACCGATTACCCATTCCATCGGAATAAATACGTCGGTACCGGAATTAGGGCCGTTCTGGAATACCGCATTAAGTGGAAAATGGCGGCGTCCAATATGAACACCGGGCGTATTCGTGGGAATTAATGCCAGGGTAATTCCCAGATCCACTACATCACCTAATATCTTATCTGGATCACGAAGCTTGAATGCCAGCCCCAGTAAAGTTGCAACCGGGCCCAAGGTAATATAACGCTTTTCCCAGGTAACCCGCATGCCCAATACGTCTTGCTTACCATCGTGCTCAGCACGGCATACAATACCAAAATCAGGCATTGCGCCCGCATCCGATCCTGCATCTGGCGAGGTCAGAGCAAAGCAAGGCACTTCCATACCCTTGGCAAGACGAGGCAGATAGTAATTCTTTTGTTCATCGGTACCGTAATGCAAGAGTAATTCTGCCGGCCCCAGTGAATTGGGAACCATAACTGTCACCGCTGCAGTACCGCTACGCGAGCCAATCTTCATGACCACTTCAGAATGTGCTAATGCTGAAAAACCATAACCGCCATACTGTTTAGGGATAATCAGCCCAAAAAAACCCTTATCCTTGATGAATTGCCAGACATCCGGCGGCAGGTCTCGTAATTCGTGTGTAATTGCCCATTCATCCAGCATGGCACATAACTCTTCAACCGGCCCGGCGAGAAAAGCAGCTTCCTCCGCACTCAACTCTGGTTTCGGATAGGCCAGTAATTTATTCCAGTCCGGCCTGCCACTGAACAGATCGCCATCCCACCAAACGGTGCCTGCATCCAGCGCTTCCTGTTCGGTCTTTGAAATCTGCGGCAGCATTTTGCGAAAAATTCGCAGTATCGAATTAGAAATGATAAAACGTCGCAAAAAAGGCACCACCAGAATTACACTAACAATGGCAATCAGTGATAAAAACACATAAAAGAAAGACAGGAGCATCATATTTTCTCCGTATACATTGAAATAACCAGATCACAACAATCTAGATTGCTCATCTATCAGCCTCAACCAGGCACCCAGCGATTTCAAATATAATAAAACTACAGTGCAAGATCTCATTTGAATAGGTAGAATTCATTACCAACGATAAAACTGGGCATAACGTAAATTTACATCAATATTACGTAAATCCCTACTCAAACGGTAAGATTTTGTTGATCTGTCATAGCAAGACCCACGTATTTCCTGTGTTGAGCGGTGATATCAATAGCTTACTTTAACTTATCTCGAACCGCCGTATCTCAAGCTTATCTTTTATTTATCCACTTGATCAACCTGATTTATATAGGAATCGCACATGCCTCATGACACGCTGACTCTCGCTCAAACACTGATCGCACGCCGCTCAATAACGCCTGATGATGACGGCTGCCAGGAAATCCTGATTGAGCGCTTAGAAAAACTGGGGTTCAATATTGAAAGAATGCGTTTTGGCGAAGTGGATAATCTATGGGCACGACGTGGTACGACGGCACCCATACTTTGTTTTGCCGGTCATACCGATGTGGTCCCTGCCGGTCCGCTCACACAGTGGGACAGTGAACCCTTTACTCCGGTTATCCGCGATAATCGACTTTACGGCCGCGGCGCAGCGGATATGAAAACTTCACTGGCGGCTTTTATTACTGCAATCGAAGTCTTCGTCACAGCACATCAAGAACACAGTGGCTCCATTGCACTGTTGATTACTTCAGACGAAGAAGGCATTGCCGTCGCAGGCACAACAAAAGTTGTTGAAACCCTTAAATCACGCGGTGAATTGATTGATTACTGTATTGTAGGCGAACCTACTTGCACAAATCAGCTCGGTGATACCATTAAAAATGGCCGGCGGGGCTCTCTGTCCGGAGACCTCACCATTAAAGGCGTGCAAGGACACATCGCCTATCCCCATCTGGCAAAAAATCCTATACACCTGGCCGCGCCGGCTATTGCTGTACTCGCCCAGACCGAATGGGATCAGGGAAATGAATATTTTCCACCTACTACCTGGCACATCTCTAACATCAAAGGAGGAACCGGTGCCAGTAATGTTATTCCAGGCGAAATCAATTTACTGTTTAACTTTCGTTTTTCTACCGCCAGCACAGTCGAATCATTACAAACGCGCATGCATGAAATTCTTGACCAGCATGGGCTTGATTACGACCTGGAATGGACACTCTCCGGTAAACCCTTTCTGACACCCAGAGCAGAATTAGCCAATGCCGTATGTGACGCAATCAAACAGGTGACGAAAATCGAAGCACAACTATCCACATCCGGTGGAACCTCGGATGGACGCTTTATTGCCGATATCTGTTCACAAGTCATAGAATTCGGCCCGTGCAATGCCACAATTCATAAACTCAATGAGAACATTGAAGTAAAGGATATTGAACGATTATCAGAAATTTATCAGCTCACACTGAGAAACCTATTGGTAAATTCAGCTTGATTTCAAGTTATCAGTAGCCAGATAAAATTTGACATGCCTGTGCGATGTGAATGTGTCATATGAGATTCTTTCGTTTTTATGAGAGTCTCATATTTTTCATTTCATGACTACATTATTTATGTACTTTTTCATTTTTCGATGTTATATGGCCCAAGAGATTTGTCTCCATTGAAATGCACTAACCAATTTTCTTAACAAAGCTTGGAAAATCACGGCGCAGAAAAATACAGAAAAAGAAAGTGGTTTCAATCGAAAAAATGCCTGTAACATATTTTAGCGAATGTTCTCGCACGAATATGCATAGCACCTTTGATATTTTATCAAATAATTAATTATTAGAAGAAAGTTAATATCATGAAAAGATTATCTATATTTTCCATTTTGTTCTTAATCTCATTGACCGTCCATGCCCAGGGCGAAATGTTTCTCGCAGAAAACATCAAGCAGTCGCCGGAAGTACTTAAAAAATATAGTGGAAACGCTGCGAAAGCAAATTTCTCGACTTCCCCTACGAAATTCGAAATGGTTCCCGAAGGTGAGGCAGAACAAATTGCAGAAATTATTACTCTCACCACCCAACTACAACAACAGCGTTATCCCAGTAGCATGGCCAGGAGAGGGGTGCATCCCAAAGATCATGGTTGCGTACAAGCGAAGTTTACAGTCAATCCTGATCTACCAAAAGAACTCCAGGCCGGAGTGCTGGCTTCTGCGGGGAAGACTTATGAAGCATGGATTCGTTTCTCCAATGCTACAGCCACAGTTAGCCCTGACATTGCTAAAGATGGCGCAAATGAAAGCAGAGGCATGGCGATTAAATTGATGGGAGTAGACGGCACCACACTACTCGGCAAACCCGGAGCCAAAACCCAGGATTTCCTGTTAATTAATCAATCCATGTTTGCCTTTGCCAATGTGGCGGAATATCTGGAATTAACCAGGATTCAGCTAGCCAATCAAGACGTTGTCGATTCGTTTTTCGCACCTCCTTTGACCGCGAGAAAAAAAGAATCTTTAGGTATCATTCAGGAAATCAGGAAAACTCAATTGAGCAATCCACTCGAAGGTCGTTATTTCTCTGCTTCGCCCTTCTTGTTCGGCAAGGATACCGTTGCCAAGTTTGCTGTCACCCCCAGAGATCCTGTCAATACTTCGATGCCATCCAATCCCCCATCTGATTATTTGCGCGAAGCGCTTAAGAAGAGTCTGGATCCAACTGACGGGAAACAGGCTGTTTTTGACTTCCAGGTGCAGATTAGAACCACTGATTCGTTATCTATCGAAAACGCGTCATCGCACTGGAAAGAAGATATCGCTCCATTCCAGAATGTTGCCACGATCACGATCGACAAACAGGATTTCGATAACCCGTTACGCGTAACAGAATGCGAACATTTGGTGTTCACTCCGTGGCACGGATTGGTCGAACATCAACCGCTGGGCGGCATCAATCGATTGCGTCTTGGGGTGTACAACGCTTCGGCGCAATATCGGGCTCAGGCAAATGAGCCTTCTGGCTTTCCAAAATAAACGCCAAAGCGGCTATCGTAAGCCGCACTTGAATAACGCTGTATAACGAAAAATGCATCATTCTCAGGACGCATTCATGTGAACCAGGTTTATACCCTGATTTGTGGTTGTGTAGCGACCTGAGAATTTTTTATTCAATTGAACGACAGGCCGACACTGTCATTTTCTCCATAGACTGTTCCCGCTTTTCAATACTGATTGCCACCTTTCCTCAACACTTAAATATACCAGCTGAGAAGATAATGCGGACATCTGGCAATCTTGACACCCTATTGCATACATTCCATAGATAGGGAATCATTTCATCACAATTATCCATCCAAATTCTTTTCAAATCTTCCCAGATATCTCAGCTAACATACAATATTTATAATAAACAATATGTTATATTTTAACACCCTGCAATTAAATTGTGTGGCACGATATTTGCTTTGATAAAGATGAAGTGTGTTTAACCCCACAATTCACGAGCAAGACCATAATAAGATGGGTTAACAACGTATTTGGAGAGCAGGAATGCAAACACCATTTAATTAAAAAAATAGTCACGATTACAACCACCATCGTACTGACACTGGCTTACTACAGTGCAAGCGCAGCCGATAACGCGGTCACCTTTGAAGCTGCCACAACCAATAATGGTACCGGCAACCCCGCCAATATCAACTCCAGCGAGGCAGACAAGATTGCATCGATCTATCAGGCAGGTAGCGGCGACAGAACCGGAGCCACAGAAAAAAATCAGGTAGGTGAGGAAGCAGGCACCACATTGATTTTAAAAAGGAAGTTAATACCATGAAAGAATTAAACTTAAGTAAAGGCATAAGATACCAAAATATGTCTAATCTTATTAAAAGGTCATCCATATTTTATATATTACCCCTTTTGCTCCTAATAGCTTGCGAAGGTGAGAAGGAAACAATCCCCGAAAAAGAAGCTTCTCAGCAGGTTGATGTGATTACTTTTGAACAAGGTTGGACCCAGGATCAAAGGTTGGATTTTTACAATACGTCACAAGGTTCGCAATTAATTCCCTATTCCTGGTTTATGGCTCTGGAACAATCAGATACTGAGAATTTGTTCCGTGCCAAAGAAAATATTGAACAGCTGGGTTATATCCCTCAACAAAGAATTCCGGGTAGAAATCCGGACGGACTGCCTATTGGGTTTGTTAAAGATGACATTAAGGAGGATTTCCTTTCCTCTGCCTTATACACATCTCGCTTGTCATCCGGTGACGAAACTATTTATAAAGAATACAGAGAGTGGCTGGGTCTGACTTGCGCAGCTTGCCATACTTCCGAAATTACTCATAATAAGCAAACGCTGAGAATTGATGGTGGACCGCCAATGGCTGATTTTCAGACCATGATTAAAACGATGTCCAAGGCATTAACCGCAACAACCTCTGATGACGATAAACTAGCTCGGTTCGCAAAGAATGTACTGGCTGACGGGGGCTATAACGAAACCGAGCAGCAACGCTTAAAAGCGGAGGTTATCGCTTACACTGCCTGGTTAAACAATTATATTCAGATCAATTACCACGGCGCAATGCCTTATGGCTATGGGCGACTAGACGCGTTTGGGGCTATCTTGAATCGCGTGACAGCAAGCTTTACCGGCATTGAGGACAATGCCACACCGTCCAATGCACCAGTCAGCTACCCTTTCCTGTGGAATACTTCCCAACTCAGTTGGGTGCAATGGAACGGATCAGCCAATAATCATATTGGTCGCAATGTCGGTGAGGTTTCCGGTGTTTTTGCTCACACGATTGTGAATACCACGAATGATGACGAACGCTTTTATTCCTCCGCAAAGATCGTTAATCTGGATCAATTAGAACAGTCAATGAGTAAACTGGATTCGCCAAAATGGGGCGCGCCACTCCCTGCAATTGATGCTACCAAGGCAGCAAAAGGTGAGGCATTATTTGCGGCGAATTGTGTGATGTGCCATAGCATCCGTGATAAAAATGGCGAATTTCCAATGACTGATCCAAACCCACTTGGAAAACAGTTTATCCAGATACACATGACAGAACTGGAGAAAATTGGCACTGACCCGTTGATGGCGATAAACTTTGTGAATCCCACTCTTAATGTTGATCCAGGTGTTATGCGCAAGTTTCTTCCTCAGGAATATCAGGATGCAGACAAAACACCCAAGGTCCCTCGGGGTGTAATGCTAACAGCCGTTGTCGATAAGGTTATTCAGAAACAATTAGCTGCCTTTAATCCACCACTGGATGATGAGCAATTATTGGAATTGGCGGGGTATCACCTATCGCCTGAAAACGGTGGGCCAACACCACCCAACCTTGTCGCCTATAAAGCAAGGCCATTAAACGGCATCTGGGCGACAGCACCTTATTTGCATAATGGATCCGTATCCAGTTTATATCAACTGTTATTGCCCGATACTGAACGTGAAAAATCCTTTTATGCTGGTAGTAGAGAATTAGATACCGAACAAGTGGGATTTAAGCCAAATCAAGACGGCAACAGCTTCTTGTTTAATACCGTTAACGAACAGGGAGACCCAATTCCCGGTAATAGTAATCTAGGTCATAGCGGGCCAAATTATACCCAAACTCAGGAAGGTGGTGAATGGCGGGATTATACGAGTGAGGAGCGCTATCAGCTAATCGAGTATATGAAAACGCTATAAATTTTGCTGTTGAGAACAAATGGTGATGACTAAAGTCACCATTTGTTTTTCCTGAATAAAAACAAATCATAGGGTTTAATAATGAATAGATTACACGGCATTCTTATAGTCCTGGTGCTGATGATTAGTGCCTGCGATGGGGACAAAGCCGAAAAGGAAGCCTCATCTAAAACCACCGCCGCAACGACGCCAGTGGCATCAGAAAATGCCTGGCATAAGTTGCAGCAACAGCGGCAACAACAACTCGATCAATACCTGGTACAACAGCAGGTGGCCTACCGCTGGTTTGCTGATTTTCCGCTTGGAATTAACGATGGCGTTCCTTTTATCATCCTTAAACTTTTACCCAAGATAGCACCCGAATTATGGGGCAGTAACGAAAATTTTCTGGATGTTATCGGCCTGCATCTGGATGAACGTATACCGGATTACCCAATTGCCCGCGGCATCGGTTGGAGTGGCCTGGCGCGCGACGAACCCAATGGGGCCGTTGACTATGCTTCGTTTACCTGCGGTGCCTGCCACATTGGCAGAGTAAGAACGGACGAAGGCATGACTTATATCGATGGTGGCGTGAACGCACATTTTAATTTGCCACAATATCGGGTTAGAGCCAGTGAGACAATAGCGAAAATTGTCGGCGATGCGAATGACCAGGAAGAAAAGATTAAGCGCATGACCAAAGCGGTTATTGCCGCATTAGATCAAGTTCACACGAATGATAAAAACTATTTTTATCGAAATTATCAATTAGGTGACAAAATATTTGATGCAGAATACGAAGCCAACCAGGTCGCATTATTCAAACAAAATGCCTCCGCCATCATTGCGAAATTCATGGGACGCACTGAACTGGAATTTCAGGCATTTGCTGCCTTACTGGAGAAGAATTACAACGGATTCGAAACAGAAATGCTGAATGGTTTTGGTGGGATGGCTGATGCAACCGGTATTAGCACTTCTTTTGGCTATGTGGTTAAGCGTGATGTTAAAAAAGATCCTGCTGCCAACCCCGAAACCGACCTTCCCCCAACACAAGGCATGACTGATTTCATGGCGGTCTGGGAGCAAGGTAAACGCAAAGTTAGCTGGTCCGATGATCACAAGCAATTAATCAATGGTGGTGGACAATGGAACGGCAATATACCCATTCCCATGTTCAGAAACCTGGCGGCTGAATTAACAATGGGTTTTGGCCCAGAAACGGATGTGCGCGTAGCAGCTTTTGCCCAGGAATTATTGGAAAACTTACCTGCGCCGGCTTATCCTTTCGCGGTCGATATGAATCAAGCCGAAAAAGGTAAAGGCTTGTATCAACAGCACTGTGCTGACTGTCACCGATCATATAATGGCACGGTCTATGAAACATTGGGCACAGATAAAGGCCGGGCTCAGGTTGCCAGTGAAGCTATTACTGCCAGCGGTCGAGAGGGATTTACGGCAATCTGTTCGCCAGACACAGCTATCGACATGCCACAGGGTACAGTCACGCCTTGTGCCGAGTTTGAGGGGGTATCTTTAGTTGGTAAAGTAGAATTTGCCATGATGGATCCGGCGCTGCATGATGGTTATAATGCCCTGCCCTTGGGCGGTATCTGGGCTCAGGCGCCCTATTTACACAATGGATCAGTTCCCACCATGTATCACTTGCTGGTTCCGAATGAGCGCCCGACTGTTTTCATGAAAAGTCGCCTGGATTATGACCAGGAATTACTCGGCTTCTCCTGGAGAATTAACAGCGAAGCAGCGCAGACGGAAGAAGAGGGTTATCGATATGATACCAGGGCCGTTAAAGCATTCTCGAATGCAGGACATGATAAGGACATCACTATTAAAGGGGTTACCTATAAGTTAGACTGGTCTAACGATAAAGAGGGCGCAATGGCAATTATTGAATTCATGAAGACCCTCTGAACAAAAGAGGCAATTCCCAGTCATAGCAGGGTATTTATCTATTAACCAAGGTTTCGCTTGATGGGGGCAGGATGTACGAACATTAGGGTAAGGTCTTGTGTTTTACTATCAAAGGACAAGACTTGACCCCATTATTCGCTATCAAAAGACAAGACTTGACCCCATTATTCGACCCCATCATTCTCACGACCATGTACCCGCCGAGAATCGCACAACGCAATTCAAGTTCGCGCGTATCGAATGTAGGTACGCAGAAAATACAGACCTCAACGCGGCCATCAATATTCCAAGGGCAGGATATGCCCAGTCGCCTGCCAAGTGAACGATGCGGTAATGTTATCAGCAGTAGGAACTCACCGATGTCTCTACCCCGGAATGGGATAGAGGCAGCAGAAATAAGATAATAGTCTGTCACCCCTTCTGGACGGCAACCTGCATTTTCCCAGCTTGCCCACCCATTCCAGCTCACATTACATCAGTCAGTTTTTTCTTCCCTGCCCCATTCAATATTTCATGACCCAATGCGCTGTCAGCCCATGCGCATACCCCTGCGACAAATTGTCGCGCGACAATTTGTCACATTCCCAATCAAGTTAATTTGATTTAAATTTCACGCCATCCAATAACGATACAAGTTTTATGTACGTCCGAATCTGATGGAAGAACATACCTACCCTGTTCTATCAAAGTCAGCAAACGATCTAAAGCTTGAGAATAAGGCACATAGTATTGAAATGAACGTAAGAAGATACAGTGTAAAAAAATATGTAGTATTGACAATAATCGCTGCGACTACGTCTCCTTTGTTTGCTACTGAGTTACCTCCAACAACAACACCTCGCTCAGCTATTGAAGAGGGCAACACGGCTACCAGCGAATCCGTTATAAAGAGCAAGCAGTCACCAACAACCCCGCCGGTTCACCTCGCTCCGATGGAGATAACGGCCAATCCCATTATCGATCAAATTCAGGTTGATCCGTTCTCGGCTACATCAGCAGTGGTCAAGGCAGATCAACTACGCGATCAGAATGCATTTGATCTGGCTACCGCACTGCGGCGCACGCCTGGTGTGCAGATATCCCGTTACAACCCAGTTGGCGGCTTTGGCGGTGATCAAGGTGGGGCTGTTTATATTCGTGGCATGGGCGCAGGTCGGCCAGGCAGCGAAATTATGACTTATGTAGATGGTATTCCCATCTTTATGGGTGTATGGAATCACCCCTTACTGGATTTACTGCCTGTCAACGGTATGCAATCCATCACTGTATACAAAAGCCCGCAGCCTCATATTAATGGCAATAATTTTGCTTCAATTAATCTCGAAACAAAACAGGCTTATCAAGAGGGCACACTGATCAATGCCAGAGTCTCAGGTGGCTATTTCGGAACCTTTATCGAACAAGCAGATTTGGTCGGCCGCAGCGGAAATATATCGTATATGCTGGCACAGGGTCATGCACAATCGAATGGACATCGGCGGAATGCGGATGGCGAATTGAATAATGTAATGGGGCGTGTCAGTATGCAATTAGACCCGCATTGGTCAATTGGCACCGGTTTTATTTTTGTCGACAACAAAGCTCTTGATCCAGGTGATAATCGACTACCCAGAGTAGCGGTTGCCCCGAAATATGAAACACAATCCGGTATGTCATACGCTTTTGTATCACATAACCACGACCGGTGGCAGGGTGATCTACGTGTCTACCATAATCGGGGTGAAGGTAACTGGTTAAGACAAGGCGGCATCGAAGGCAATCACTTCAACAATTTTCAAACAACCGGCGTGCGCTGGAAAGAAGTATTTTCGCCCTGGCAAGGCGGCACCATTACTGCCGGACTGGACAGTGATTGGGTTTCCGGTGATTCGCGATTTAACCGTATCGCGCCGGCTCCGCAGGATAAGGTTAATCTGCCTACTTTTCGGGTAACGTCACCCTATTTTTCTTTGAGCCAGCAGTACGCCGTCCATGAGGATTGGCTGCTGGTGCCTTCGTTCGGTGTCCGTATCTACAATCACAGTGAGTTCGCAACCAAGACTGCACCCCATTTTGGCCTGTCATTGATTTCCGAACACATCACACTATTCAGTAATGTATCGCGCGGCATTCACTATCCAGGACTCGAAGCACCGCTGCTTGCACATTTAATGCCGCCACTGAGGGATACGTGGAAACAGCTTTCCGCAGAAGAGCTCAGTCATGCCGAAGTCGGCATAAAGCTGACGCCTTTTAATACAACGCAAATTGATGTGAGTCTATTTATTGATCATGTGAAAAATCGATATATTTTTGGTTTTCCTCCGAATATTCCACCGCCACCTCAATTCTTAAATCTGGGCGCTTATACCGTTCGGGGTGCCGAGTTCTCACTCAGACAGGATATTACCCGGAACTGGTCCCTGTTTGGCAGCCTGACCTTGCTTGACCCCAGTATCGATAATTTACCTTATGCGCCAGGTAGAGCGGTTACAGCGGGGATTAATGGCCAGATTGGCCCCCTTCGCTTGACAGTAGACACACAATATCAATCCAGCGTATTGGCATTGAGTCGCGCACGCAATCCGGCCTTTTCCAATACAGAAAAGGTAGATTCATTTGTCATCATGAATGCACGGGTTGCTTACCCATTAGCCATGCTAGGCAAACAGGGAGAAGTCTTTGTGGCCGCGGAAAACCTGCTTAACGAGCATTATGCTTATCGTCCCGGATATCCCATGCCCGGACGCTGGGGTCAAATCGGCTTCTCTGTCAGTTTGAATCTTATATAAAAAACGGAATTGATACGAACATGACGCCTGATTCTCTTCGCATGTATTTCGATACACATAGGATTTATCCTGTTTGTTTTGTCAGTCCCAGCATCACTCGCAAGTCAAGTTGCCAATTGAAGTGAAGTAATCATTTAATTTAAAAATGGAGTATCTGATGCAATTACCCCCATTAGTCGATCCAGCAGCAGATTTAAGTAAAAATGAAATTGTACGGTACAGTCGCCATTTATTGATTCCTGAAGTCGGTCTGGAAGGACAGAAGCGTCTCAAGAACAGTAAGGTTCTAGTCATCGGTGCCGGTGGCCTGGGCTCGCCAGCCCTCTTATATCTGGCTGCAGCCGGTGTCGGTACGCTGGGAATTATTGATTTCGATAAGGTCGATGAATCAAATCTGCAAAGACAGATTATTCACGGGCAGTCCGATATTGGCAGATTAAAGTCAGAGAGTGCGCGGGATACGATCAAAGCATTAAATCCCTATGTTCTCGTACAACTACACAGTGAGCGGCTTGAAGCGGCCAATGCCGCAGCCATTATATCGGGCTATGACCTGATAGTGGATGGAACAGATAATTTTGCAACACGTTATCTTGTGAATGATGCCTGTGTATTAGCAGGAAAACCGTATGTCTGGGGTTCTATTTTCCGGTTCGAGGGACAGGTTTCTGTCTTCTGGGAGAATGCACCAGGTGGCGTGGGATTGAATTATCGCGATTTATATCCTGAACCCCCTCCAGCAGGAATGGCCCCTTCTTGTGCGGAAGGCGGTGTACTGGGCATTCTTTGCGCTTCAATCGGAGCCATGATGGCAACAGAAGCCATCAAATTAATCACTGGACTAGGCGAAACACTGCTGGGTCGACTGGCTGTCTATGACGCGCTTGATATGAACTACCGATTTATTCCACTTCGTCCGGCACCGGTGAGAACGCCTATCACTCAATTAATTGACTATCAAGCATTCTGCGGATCACAACCATCACCACCCCACTCTGATGTGCCGGTGATTAGTGCGCGGGAACTTAAGACTATGCAAGAAAGCGGCACGAATCTACAGCTTATTGATGTACGCGGAATCGAAGAATGGAACATCGTCCATATTGAAGGCGCCACCCATATTCCAAAGCATAAAATAATGTCTGAAGCAATATTAGCGAATATGAATCAGGAAGATCTCATTGTCCTCCAATGCAAAATGGGGGCACGCTCTCGAGATGTTCTGATCGAAATGCAAAAACAAGGCTTTACGAATGTCAAAAGCCTGGAAGGCGGAATTCTGGCATGGATAAAAGACGTTGATCCCTCACTGCCCAGCTACTGAACGAATAATGCGGCCGATTGACTTTTATAACCCGCATTTATGTTTCATCAGGTTCTTGCGTTTTTTAAAACGACACTTTTGAATGCGCCCTTTTAAACCAATAGCAATGGTTTGTTTGAGTAGGAAAATCTTTAGCTATGTTTAGCTATTTAACTTTCAGGAGATCAGAAATATGCTGACAATACATACGAAACTAGTGAATGCAATGATCACTCAGGCACGGCAGGATCATCCCATCGAAACCTGCGGGATTATTGCCGGTCCCGTCAAATCCAATCTTCCACTACGACTGATTCCCATGCGCAATATTGCACAATCGGAAGATTTCTTTGAATTCGATTCACAGCAGCAGCTACAAGTCTGGAGAGAAATGGAACAGCGCAATGAAGAGCCAGTCGTTATCTACCATTCCCATACGCATTCACAGGCATACCCCAGTCATACCGATGTTCAATATGCCACTGAGCCTCAAGCCCACTACATCATTATTTCAACCGATCAAACTGATGAAGACGAAATACGCAGTTTTCGTATTGTAGAGAAAATGGTGATTGAAGAACGGGTCAGAATAGTCAAAACATATCAATCTGATCTGGAATTGATGCTGGCCTGATGCTTACGACAGACTAAGCAGGCCATTCCGCAGCACGCTTTCTGTTTTATTAAAACGCTACATTACGCCTATTTTTTGAAAAAGGAGCAAGTATGCCAATCACCGTCAGTATTCCAACGATTTTAAGACCCTTAACGAATAATCAAAAGAGAGTTGAAACGCATGGCATCAATGTACTGGATGCGATCAATCAGCTGGAACAAGCATATCCTGGTATTAAAGAAAAATTGATCTCCAAGGAACAAGCCCACCGTTTTATCAATATATATATTAATGATAACGATATTCGCTTTCATGATGGCCTTTCAACCAGTCTTCAGGACGGTGATTTATTAACCATTTTACCTGCCGTTGCTGGAGGATAGCCCCGACTCAATCTTCTTTATATATGAAAAATATGAATATCCATCAACCATTGGCTGGATGCACGATCACTGGCTCTCTGAGAAACCCCATTCCGGATTTCTCAGCAGTCGCCGCTTCACTACGCTACCAGTCCAGGGCATTGGGTGCGATGATCCAGTCAACTGAAGATAACGATGATTCCGCTACCACGTCCTTGTCCTTTGAATTTAAAACACCCCATACCAAACCCGTTATCTGTAAGGTAACTAAATGGGGTGAATCTGCCAAACAGACGGCCGTGACTGAAAACATTATTCAGGCCGCTTGTGGATTGATGTCAGTACATGGACGCGTTAGCGGAAAACCTCAGCCGCTCGGATTAGATTATGTGTCGACTTTAACTGCAACCCTTGCTTTGCAAGGGGGTGCCGCAACCGCGTTAGGGCAACTGCGAGGCCTTTCAGCAACCAGCAACCATGTTTCAATGGCCGCCGCCGCTCTATTAAGTATGGGGCAATATATCGCCGGCGCAACCGCAACAGAATCACCAGAAACCTTGTTTCCGGGCAGCATATCACATCCAGCCGCGCCGCCTTTTATTTCATCCGATGGCATTATTTTTGAACTCGAAACGTTAAATGTCGAACCCTGGCAACAGTTCTGGGCCCAGATTGGCATCCACCCAACGCTGGCCGGCAATGGGTGGACCGCTTTCCTGTTGCGTTATGCCAAAGCCATCGCGCCTATTCCCGATGCACTCATCAGTGCACTTTCAAAACATACTTTTCGTCAGATTTCAAAAATAGCCATCAATACAGGGATGTCCATTTGTTCCATACGCGCTATTGATGAAAGAATCCTGGACAAACACTTCGCACAGGAATGGCGGCAAGGTCCCTGGGCATTTCAAGCTGGCCCTGGCCTTAGTAGCCCGGCTTTCCCCAAACAAGGCAGGCATACTCTGCCACTGAGCGGCCTTACCGTCATTGAGTCTTGTCGACGCATTCAAGGACCGCTAGCCGGACATTTACTTACATTTCTGGGTGCCAGGGTAATCAGGATAGAACCGCCTGGCGGAGATCCTCTACGCGGAATGCCGCCCATGGCAGACGGCTGTTCTGCGCGCTTTGATGCACTCAATCAAGACAAAGTTATTCGAGAGATCGATATCAAATCTTCGGCGGGTAAAGCCGAGATCAAAAATCTAGTTCGAACAGCAGATGTCTTCTTACATAATTGGGCGCCCGGCAAAGCAACCCAACTCGGTCTTGACTACAGCGATCTTACCGATTTGAACCCGGCCTTGGTTTACGGCTATGCTGCTGGCTGGTCAACCAATGAAAAAACGCCGGCCGCCCTGCATGCAACACCGGGGACAGATTTTATGACGCAGGCTTATTCCGGAGTTGCAAAAAAAATTGCCCTTTCATCTGGCACCAATGGCGGTTCGTTATTTACAGTACTGGATATATTGGGCGGCGTGGTCGCGGCACAAGGAATCACAATCGCATTACTCAGTCGCCACCTTAACAATATGGGTGTAAGGGTGACTTCATCACTCATGAGTAGTGCAACGTTATTATGTAACGATGATTTTCAGGACCCAAAACAATTACCTGATACACGTTCAAGCTCGAAGCCTGTTATTAATAACATTTATCCTACCCAGCACGGAAGAATTGCCATTGAGTGTCGTGATTATCCCACAACGACACGATTAATCCAGGCACTCGATATTGCAATCGATACTGAAGAAATTGATTTTCAACAATCCCTGACAAAACACCTTCTTTCTAAAACAGCGGATGAATGGGTCACAATCTTCGAACAAGCGGGTATACCCGCTGCTGTTGTCATTGAAGACCTGACAGAACTGCAAACCCAAGCTCGACTGAAATCACATTTCAATCCGGGTTCTTATACCCGGGTTAAATCTCCCTGGAGTTTTAAATGAATCATGCAGGCATTATCGATTTAGTCCCGCCTGAAATCCGAAATCAGTGGATTCAAAATGGCATCTATCCAAATAAATCTGTTTATACGCTATTCCACGAGCATGTGCAGAAAACACCGGACAAGCCAGCCGTCATCGCTCTGGATGAAACAATGACCTATGCGGATTTATTCGATAAAGTGCAGCGCCTGGCGGCCAGCTTCAGCGCATTAGGCGTTGTCGCAGGCGATGTGGTTGCATATCAACTCCATAATAGCTGGAAAAGCTGTGCTATCGATCTTGCGACTGCTGCACTGGGCGCCATTGTGGCTCCTTTTCCGCCCGGACGTGGGCGACTGGATATTCAATCCCTGTTAAGAAAATGTGACGCGCGTGTCATCATTGTGGAGCAGGAATCGATGGGCATTGATCAGTGCGAGCTCATCGAATCCATAAGACCCACTCTGCTGTCACTTCGTATATTGATTGTGAACGGGACAGCACAAGATAACTGGCACACACTGGATAATTTATTCCAAGCCCGGCCAATTGAACCTGGCCAGTTAATGACAATTTGTCCTAACGCACCCGTTCGTTTCCTCATTTCGTCGGGAACAGAATCTGATCCAAAATGGGTTGCCTATTCTCACAATGCACTGATAGGTGGGCGAGGACGTTTTTTGCAACACATACATCCAGATGGCCACACTTTTAAAGGGCTTTATCTGATGCCACTTGGCACAGCCTTTGGTTCAACGGCAACATTCGGTGTTTTATCCTGGCTGGGTGGATCGGTTCTCATTTTACGACAATTTAATGTTACAGCAGCCATTCAAGCTATTAACGAACACCAACCGAATTATATTTTTGGTGTCCCTACCATGTTCCAGCGCATTGCCGCTGATCCCGCTTTACTACAGACTGACACCAGCAGTCTGATCGCAATCATCAGCGGAGGAGCCAAAATCGATGTTGCATCCATACAACGATGCACCCACGCATTTCGCTGCGGTTTTATCAGCTTATACGGCTCTGCAGACGGTGTGAATTGCCATACTTCACTCGATGACAGCCCAGAGACCATTTTACATACGGCCGGACGACCTAACCCGGATATTTGCAGCATTAAAATTGTTGATGACCGAAAACAGGAAATAACGCCGGGTCAAATCGGTGAAATCGCCGCAAGAGGTCCCATGAGTCCTATGCAATATGTTAATGCGCCCGATCTGGACGAACTGTACCGGGATCAGAATGGCTGGGTCTACACTGGAGATCTGGGATACATCGATAATGATGGCTATTTAATACTGACCGGACGCAAGAAAGAAATCATTATTCGCGGTGGTGTCAACATTAGCCCCGCACAAATAGAAAGTATTGCAGTCTCGCATCCGGCTGTCGTCAGCGCCGCCTGCATACCGATTGCCGACTCCGATCTAGGGCATCGGATCTGTCTGTGTCTGGTTCTACGGGAGGGTGTTGAACATCCATCATTATCTCAAATGAGCCGCTATTTGCATGAACAAGGCTTGGAAATCAACAAACTTCCCGAATATCTACGCCATTTCCGACAATTACCCCTGAGTCCAGCAGGGAAAATAGACAAAAAAAAGCTCGCAGCCGAATTAGCCATTCCCATGCACATTAGTAATTAATCCGAGACAAAGCTTTTCCTTATGTTAACAATCAATAGAAGATCAACACACACCATTCTGGCCCAATCGCTTGCAAACGAAGTTAGAAAATTCGTTGATGAGCTGATTATCCCAAATGAACCACAATTAGCGTGTAAGGAGAATCAATCAGCCCAATTACAATCTGAACTGGCTGAAAAGGCACGCTCAGCAGGACTATGGGGCTTATTTTATCCTGCCTCTTATGGCGGAAAAATAACTGCTCTGGAAGATTATCTATTGGTTGCTGAGCAAGAGGCGCGCACCGAATTTTCATCAGAGATCTTCGGCAGTTATTCAGCGCTGGATGCACATATGCTGCTTAAATTTGGCAATCATAAGATTCGCACACAATTTCTAGAGCCCATGATTTCCGGAAAAGCCATTCCCAGCTACGGTATGACTGAACCGGAACACAGTGGCTCGATTCCTGATTTAATCACCACCTCAGCTCATTTATCCGATGGGAACTGGCATATCAATGGAAGAAAATGGTTCGTCTCGAATGCACACAAAGCCACCTTTATTACTGTTTTAGCCCGCACTCGGGAAAAGGATGCTCTCCTTAGCAGCGCACTCTCAATGATTATTGTTCCAGCCAATACGACAGGGCTCAAAGTGGAGCGACCTATCCCGATCGCAGGCAGCTCTCTTGACCAGAGTGAAATTTCATTCAATGCCGTGCAGGTACCTGAACATTACCTGTTAGGCGGCTGTGGGAAAGGTCTCGAGTTAATGAATCAACGGCTCGGAATCGGTCGATTATTGCGCGCCATGAGCTGGGTGGGATTAGCCCAAAGATGCCTGGATTTAATGGGCGCACGCATTAATTCAGCACGTGGAAGATCAGCACGATTGCCTGAAAAGCAACTGGTACGCCAGCACATTGGCAATACCTATCAAGCAATCGCAAGCGCGCGCGCACTCATCCGTATTGCTGCACGCGGCATCGATACCCAGTGTTCTAGCCATATTGAAATCAATACCGCCAAGATGGCAGCATCTCGGGCTTTATGTATCGCATCTGACTCGGCCATACAACTTTATGGTGCCGAGGGCATCAGCGATCTCACTCCCCTTTCCGGTATCAGTAAAATTGCGCGCGCATCACGCATCCTCGACGGCACGGAAGATTCATTGATCAGTTCGATAGGTCGCCAATTGATCCATTTTTATCAACAAAAAAGCACCTACTCTTTTGATTAATTCAATCTTTATCCATTCGGCTTTATGCGTCTGCTTTATTTCCAGCCATTACAGTCCATACGACCATTTCTTATCGATCGGGTGCCTTAATTATGTCGACATTAACTAGTCCCGCTTACCATGCAGCGATGGTTAATAATCTGCTCCGAATTGTTCTGGTATTTGCAATGACCTTACCCATGCTGATTTTATATGCAACCAGCACACTTGGACCCGTTCTTAGTCTGGACTTAAAATTTGATATTACATGGCTGGGTTATCTCATCATGAGCGCTTTCGGTCTGGCCGCCATTTTGTCGCTGTGGGCGGGTGCTATCGTGAACACCATTGGAACACGATACGCACTCCTCATCATTTTCTTTGCTATCACTATTGCCTTTACACTCATTGCAAATACTCAGGATTTTCATGGTTTGATGATTGCTGCTGCCATTTGCGGCATTGCACAAGCCCTTGCGAATCCGGTTACAAACTTATTAATCACACAACAAATCCCAGCAGAAAAAAGAGCCTTTATGGTGGGGCTCAAACAATCCGGCGTTCAGCTGGCAGCACTTTTCGCAGGTCTAGTGCTCCCCGGTATCGCCTTTCAATATGGCTGGCGCGTGGCATTCGGCGTAATTGTTCCTGTCGCCCTGTTATTTTGCATCGCAACCCTTTATGTTACGCCGAAACAACCAATCAAAAGCAGCCAGGCACCCACCCGATCTTTTCCGAATTCACTGACACAGTGGCTGATGAGTATTCAATTTTGTGTGGGCCTATCACTTTCTGCATTTGTTACTTTTCTACCCACTTTTGCAATGCAGCAAGGCATGTCACTCTCTCTGGCCGACAGCTTAATTGGCATTTTTGGCATCACGGGCATGCTCTCCAGAATCGTATTAACCCCACTGGGATCAAAACTTGCAGATGAATCCCGGCTTTTATTTATTCTTTCGGCTATTGCCGCTGGCGCAATCGCCTTCACAATGTTTGCAGATCCAGAGCATCATTGGTGTCTATGGGTCGGTGCCATCGGTGTTGGACTGAGCGCAGTGGGCACCAATGCAATCGCAATGAGCATGCTCATACGCGATTCAGCTTTCGGTCCTGTAACCACCACATCCGGCTTTGTTTCAGTCTCTTTTTTTGCCGGTTTCGCGTTGGGTCCGCCATTCTATGCTTCCCTTGCTAATTATTCCGGCAGTTTTCTACTCGGCTGGAGCACCTTAATAGGCGTATTGATGACCACCTGTATCTTGACATGGGCTTTGGCATCAGCGCGCCGCCAACAAAAGACGGTGCAATTATCAGCAAGAATAAGCCACTCTAGTTGACCTGTCACGATGCTGACTATCGAAAAAACTCGATCACTTCATGAGCGAACAAATCAGGTGCTGTCCTCATCGCACCATGTTGTTGTCCTGGGAGAATTCTGATTTGGCTACCACAAAGACTCCGACACAATACTTCAGCAGCCTGATAACGACGCGCGGGACTGTCCTCCCCCAGCAGGAGCATAACCGGAATTCTAAGGGAATCAAATCGATGTGGATTAAAATCATATTTATCAACGGATTGCAATTCTCTCAAAATAGTATGCGCGGTTGCAACACGCCCTGGCCAGTTCGATCCGGCTTGCATGACCGCAATCTCATGAGGTGCTGCTTTGAGAATGTCGCGAAAAAAAAGGAGCACGGCTTCTTCCCGATTTCCCGCAATCAGCAGATTCTGCAAGGCTACTTCACGCATTTCCGACCAGCCACTGCCGACCAGAGAGATAGGTGCTTCATAAAGCATGAGTTTATCGATGTTTGAAGTTAATAATATTGCCTCCAGAGCACAGAGCCCTCCAAAGGAATGTCCCAGAAGATGTACACGACCACCAATCGCATCAATGATAGTCGCGATGTCTTCACACTCACGCTCAAACGCATAGCTGCCGGAGTCACCGCTATGGCCCCGTCCCCGGCGATCCAGGGTCCATACACTAAAATGTTGTTCCAGCGCAGTCAGCACCGATGTCCAGACAAGATGATCACTGGTCGTACCGTGCACAAGTAATAAGGGATCCCCCACCCCACGCTGCCAACTGGCAATCGGTGTGCCATCCCTTGATGTTATCAACTCCATGAGTTTATGTATCTTAGTTTACTGAATTAAAAACAAAATCATACGAATAAAAAAACTTAAGTACAACCCTGTCAATAATCAGGTTACTTATCAGGCATCACTGAACGACTATTTATATGAAGTAAAGGCATGAAATTGCAATGACTTTTTTAAGCACACCTATCCCCAGAGGTATCCTTTTATTTGTAATCCGAAATCTGAAATGCTGGATCATTGTGAGTGTTATAAGTACTTTCCCACTCATCAATGGCGCGCTCAGCGCAAAAGAGGCCAAAGACATGGGTCAGATTAATCAATATCTGCGAATTAACAGCGAATTAATGGGTAGTTACGAGCGATGGCATTTTTTCCGGCCTGAACCTGCCATCAATAATAACCATACCTATGATTTATCAGTATTACGTGCCAGGCTCGGTGCACAGCTGACAACTCCCTATGTCGATGGTTACATACAGGGGCAATATATCGGTCTCTTTGGACTCCCGGATAATTCGGTTGCTGTTCCCGGCGGACCTTTGGGTTTGGGAGGCGGTTATTTTCTGGCTAATCAGTCTACCAGTCCTGCCAATATTTTTCTAAAACAAGGCTATCTTGATTTCAAATTCAGCTCATTAGGTATACCCGGGCTGTCTTTAAAGACAGGCCGTTTCGAATTCATGGATGGAATGGAATATCGTACCGGCATTACCAAACTCGACACATTGAAGAAAAGACGCATTTCACAACGCCTCATCGGCGGATTTAATGTCATTTATATTGGGCGAAGTTTTGATGGTTTTTCCGCTGTCTACGACCGACCGGAGCTTAATTTGACTATCAGTGGCATGCGTCCAACACAAGGAGGTTTTACAGTTCAGGGGCAAAAACAAATCAGCGATATCAATCTACTTTATACCGCGCTCACCAGTAAGCAGAATACCTGGCTACCTGGAACAGAGAGCCGTCTTTTCTATATACATTACAATGACAAACGCGATACACAGATTATCGATAGCCGCCCACCGGATGCAAGACCGCGGCTAAACAACCAGAATCTGGCTATTCATACCCTGGGCGCCCATTTCTTATCCTTGCATCCATTGAAATCAGGCAGTATCGATAGTTTATTGTGGGGAGCCTATCAGTTCGGTGACTGGACTGATCAGAAGCACCAGGCCTGGGCGATCTCAGCTGAATTAGGTTATCAATGGACTCAGATACGTTTCAAACCATGGTTACGCGCTATTTATTATCAAAGTTCAGGCGACAACAACGCCCAGGACAATAAACATCAAACCTTTCTCACACTGCTTCCGAGCGGACGGCTCTATTCCAAATTTCCATTTTACAATCAAATGAATATTCAGGATTCTTTCATAGAAATGATCGTATCGCCTACCCCAAAGACTCAGATAAACATAAATTTTCATCACCTGTCGCTCACTAACTCAAATGACTTGGCTTACCGAGGCCTGGGCGCAACCACAAACTCAGGCGCATTTGGCTATTCAGGCAAACCTTCTGGTGGGAGTAAAAATGTGGGTCAGTTAATTGATATCAGTTTCACGCATGCCGTCAGCAAACATTTCTCATGGCGACTTTACTATGGTCATGCTTTCGCTGGCAGTGTGATTAAAAATAATTTCCAGGGGAATAAACATGCGCATTCATTCTGGGCAGATTTTAATCTGGTTTTCTGAAAAGGATATTTCTTATGTATACGGTTCATAAAACTAATCAGCAGCAATCAAGCCATGCAGAAATAGAATCAGCGATTGAAATCATGATCTGCCATATGACACATATTGACAGCCTCTGTACCGATGGTTTTCCACTTTACTCACCGGGCACAAGTAATCAGTGGACCATTTCACCCGGTGGCTCCTGGGTTGGCGGATTCTGGGGTGCATGGTGGTGGCTGCGGGCACACATCACAAAGTCAGTATCTGACCAGTGTAAGGCATCGGAACTCTGTCAACGCTTATTACCCAAAATAGATACGGATTCTGTTAATCGTAGCCTTATTTTCTGGTATGGCGCTTCGCTTGGAGATATCTGGTTTCAGGATATGCCTGCACGCAGGCTTGCACAGCAATCGATGATCGCGCTCGCAGCTGCCTATGACCCGAAAACGCATTGCATCCCTCTCGGTATAGATATGGGAGGCGGAGAAAAAGGAAAGCAACTGATCTCGATAGACAGCCTTGCCGCGTTAATACAACTCTTCAGGCAAGACAAATCCAGAGAATATGAAGATATCCTGCGATCTCATACCGATACCTTAATAACGGCCTGCTGCGATAATCAGGGTGCATTCCACGCAGCCGCTCATTTTAACCACGGAAACTTTCAGCCGATTGGTCAGGCGGGTGCATGGTCTCGCGGTCAAGCCTGGGGCATGTTGGGACTGAGTCGAGCAGCCATACAATGGGGAGAACCTTACCTTACATATGCTCAGTCTGCTTGTGAATATTGGAAAAATTCACGCTCCGAACCCCTGCCACTGAACAGACTGGATAATTCCAGTGGACTCTACGATCCCTCCGCTTCTGTCATTGCCTCTCTTGCCATGCTTTCTCTGGCCAATCTCGTACCGAATGGTCAGCAATGGCATAGATACGCGCATCAACAGATTACCGCGATTATACGTAGTCAATACTTTACGGGCATCCGATCCAGCAATCATTCAGAAAAACATAAAGCTAACATGGATTCCGGAATATTCTGGGGAAGCTGCTACAAAACCCATCCAGATAAGGAAGCACTGGTTGAAACAACTTGGGGTAGCTTTCTTCTGATGGCAGCACTGTGCATTTTGGTTCATCGCATTGAACCTGATCAGATATAACGGGAAATAAGCCCAAGTATGCCTGGGCTTTCGTCCGCTTTAAAAATAATCGGCCAGATTTAGAAACAGGCAAACCATTACTCAAGATTCCAGGCCAACTCGAATCAATCCCTGTGACGCTTTTATTAACCTATGGAGAATTAAATGATCAAACATATTTTTATAAAAATTTTAATACTGCTCAAACAAACCAGATCCGGTTGGATGCTGATTTTACTCGCCTTTTCCCCCATCTTTGCCGTGGCTCAGGACATAAAATCCATACCCATTCTGCTGCATGCTGCCCGTATTTTTGATGGAAATCAAATCAAAACGAACACCTCAGTATTGATAGAAAATGGACAGATTTCACGGATGGGCACACGTGAGTCATTTAAAACCACGACGGCCGTAAAAGTTATCGATCTGGGTGAAGCAACCATACTGCCCGGCTTGATCGAACTACATGCACACCTTTCATTTCAAAATGTGCCAGCAGACACTGTTTTAAAACACGGCATCACAACCATTCGAGATTTAGGTGGTCCCGTGCATCAGCCATATGGCGGTAATGGCAACCTGCGCGTCCTCACCTCCGGACCGATTATCACGGCAGCCCATGGCTACCCCATTCCCATCCTTGGTGCGAGCGATATTGCCATCGCTGCTTCGACTGAAGAAGAAGCGCGACGTACTGTTCGCAACCTCATTAATCAAGGTGCCGTCATCATCAAAATCGCCTTGGAACCCGGGGGCGAGATTGGTGCACCCTGGTCTGCTCATCATGATCATGGACATCAACATCCGGCGCACTCGGATAAGAAGCAAATTCATTCACATCAAGCACTCACTGATCATCCTGCTTCCAACGTCAAGCAGGAATGGCCACTATTATCGGAAAAAATAGTCAAAGCGATTGTGAGTGAAGCGCATCAGCATAACCGAAAAGTAACCGCACATATTGCAGAAGTCAGGGGCGCACAGATTGCAATTAACGCAGGGGTTGATGAGTGGGCACACATGCCTTGTAACCAGATCCCCAGGCAATTATTAGAAAAAGCCGTATCACAGCATGTAAAAATCGTTACTACACTGGATACGTTATCCAAATGCACGGGTATCGAACATAATACCCGCACCTGGTCAGCTTTGGGTGGGGAATTGCTATATGGTGCTGAAATTGCACATCCTGACATCCCGCGAGGAATCGACGCTCAGGAACTGATCTATATGATGAAAATGGCAGGAATGGAGCTGGCAGCAGTTTTGCGTGCGGCCACATCTAAAGCCGGTCAACAACTGGATATTCCGTTACTGGGCACCTTACAACCCGGCGCACCGGCCGATATCATTGCCGTGCAGGGCGATCTTCACCACCAATTAAAAAACCTGGAGTATCCCGACCTGGTTATTTCGGGCGGTAAAATCATTGTCAATAATTTCGAAACAACCCAAAAAGGGATGATTCAGTAAACAGAAGCATTACATATCCATCTTCCATTAGGATAGCTAAAAAACTGCTGTATTCAAAGGCTGTTCTAATGGTTCTTAACTGCGCGATAGAGCGCCATTGTGCCCAAAATTGTATTAAAAGAGCGTGACGTTTCAACCTGGCTGAAGCTCGCTTGTTCCAATAAGTCCACCAGCTTTCCGGTAACATTATCCTGTGTATTTTTGAAGCCATCGAATAACTGTACAGCAAAAAACACACTCCGCATTAACCCATTATCAGCGCGCCCCCAATCCGCAATATGAAACTCACCACCGGGTTTCAACACCCGATAAACCTCGCTCACGGCACGCCTTTTATCCTCCCACATTAAATGGTGAAAAAATAAACTGGATACAACCCGATCATAGTACGCATCAATATAAGGTAAATGATCCGAAAACGCGCAATCAAACTGGATCTCAACTCCGGCTCGGCTGGCCTTATGCTCAGCAAGCGATAAAACCGTTCGATCACAATCGACTGCAGTCACATTGATATCGGATACATCACGCTTGATAAGAATAGCCAGTGTACCCGTCCCGCATGCGAGATCCAAAACGTTCTGTCCTGCTTCGAAGCGGGCTTGCTGAATCAATGCTTGCTTAATAACGTTATCACGGGTAGTTAAGTTAACTACGCGATCATAATAGGGTGTTAGCCAATGGTATCCCAATGCGGGTACATAGCTTCTCTCTCGCGATGATTCCGTCATAAAGCTTTACCTCCACACAAGTGCTCATCTAAAACAAAAACCCCATTGCAGTGTATTCACATCCCGTCAAAATATTTTTTGATTGCTTATTATAAATCCGATCCGGATTCATCAAATCACACCCAATGTACCGAATACATCCTGATTGCACGGACACGTCCATCCATCCAGACACATCCATGAAGTTAAGCAGATAAATAGCTGCAGTCTGTTTTCCTTACCTTCTCCAAACAAACAGTTTAATCATTGAATGCAGAACAAACCCGGCCATCTGCTGATGTTCTCTTCAAAGCATCAATCTTATTGTAATGCACCGCGATGTATTTATTCCCTGAATATAGTCCTTAATTGCTATAGAGCCTTCCGATTTTTTTATCGAGATGAATGTGTGTTTTCTCACAGAAAGACATCATTCACATCATTTAGTATAAAACAACAGCTTGATCATTGCGTTGTAATTCTGGATTGAGCATAAAGCAATATAAGCTCAATCAGACATTCCAATCCAGTTGTCAATCAAAACTAAAGTAATCGGTATTTTTAACCGAGATTCTTACAAGCTGAGAAAATCAATTTTTTCAGCACATTAGTATCAACAACCCAAATAGGAGATCTTTTTTTCAATGAATAAACGCGTCCATATTTATCTATTAACCTTAATATGCCTGTTCATATCGCCGCTAAGCCCGGTAAATGCAAATACTTATAATCAATACCTGCAGCCTCTAGCAACGGCCATTGATTATCACACCCGCATGATTTATCTCTTCAACCACGAAGAAGACAAGGTGATTACTATTGATCCTTTTAATATCAGCGGCTGGCCCGGCGACGTCCCATTGCAGCATACTCTGACTCTACCGGAGGGCAACCGGCTTTATATAACGACAGACAATACAACTGATCATCCTGCTTATGTGATTGCCTTGAGTGTCAACAATATTAATTGGGATACAGGCGCAGCAGAACTCGTTCTGGATAATGTATTGGCTGTCGATGTTCCAGGTACACCAGCCGAACTGCCTTTTGTAGAATCAATTAATGGCAAGCAGGCTGTACCAAATTGGATCCTGGCAGGCGCAACCCAGATTCACGGCCCCACGATACTGCCTTATTCTGATTTTATCTATTTCACTGAATGGACCAACGACAGAGTTCGGGTGATCAATACCAAAACAAACCAGTTCGCTTCAGTTGATCCAATCAGCATACCCGGTTATACAGAGCAAACACACGGTATCATGTTCAACAAATCGGGAACGCTTGGACTGGGAACCGGTTATTTCTTTGATAACAGTATCATCGATCTATATAAAGTAGATAGAGTCACCGGTCAATTGGAAACACTGAGTCAAATCATGCTGGGTAATGAGCAGAAACATGCCGCATTTTCTCATTTCATATCCTGGCTGGATGAACGCTATGCGCTCACCGCGACAATGCAATTTGATAAAACCTCTTTAACGCCACCTACGACACATAAAATCATTCCACCGAGCGTTTGGCTCATTGATGCCTGGGAAGGAACAGCTACGCGGATTATCAAAGATACCAAAAAGGTTAATGGTAAAGGTATTTTTCGTTCCGCATCCGATCTGGCTATTATCGGAGATAAACTCTATATTGCAGAAGAGGATACAATTGATCATACCTTTGCAGATGACGGATATATTTCCATTTTCGATATCAGCGATCGTTATAAACCACGCTTCATAAAAAGACTCAAACCGGGTGTCGAACTGCCTCAAGGCTTTGCTGTTGCACATACCCTCAGCCCCACCCCTGACAACCGGTATCTGATGCTGGCTAGCTGGGCCTCAGGATACGTGATTAAAATCGATACCTTAACCGACACTGTTGTGAAGGTATTCGGACCCAACGAAGGTCTCGTCAAGCCACATGGCATTCATGCAGCAGGTGGCCTGCGGTAATTTTTAATTATCCTCGTATTTTTGCTATATGACCGGCTGGATAGCTTTCTGTGCATCACAATTCATACCCGCAAACGGGTAATCTGGCCGGTTGCCTGAAACCAGGTAATACAACGACATACATTGAAAAGAAAGAAATATATGAAAATGAAGCGCAGTCTGTTGCGTAATCGTTACATCCTGACTGTAATCATGATTCTTCTTCTATTTATCCAGACACATGCCTCTGCCCTGACTCTGGTACTGACACAACCGGTCATTCTAGAAAAAGAGCCACTGGGTTACTTAAGACAGATTCATGCAAACGATAGTAAATCATGGCAGCTAATTGTCTTTGGATTCACCCATTGCAAAGATGTTTGCCCTCTGTCACTGGCTAATTTTTCCCTTCTCATGGCAGCAGGCGCCGCAAAAAAAATTAAGCTTAAAGGCACTTTTGTTACCGTCGACCCCGATAGGGACAGCGATACCGCCTTAACCAGTTATACGGAAAATTTTGGCACAGATATCGCCCATCTGCGTCTGGAAGACGAAACACTGGAACGCTTTAAGTCCGCATTTGGCGTAGAAGCCAACTTCTATACTAAAAATACGGGCAATATGAAAAACTACCAGGTTGATCACAGCAGTACCGCCTTCTTAGTTGATCCTGAAGGAAAAATCAGAATATTGTTCGACGCATTGGAAGATGCCAATGATATTGCAAAAATGTTACATGAAAATCCGGCATTCTTTAGGTCATGAATAGAATTACGTGCCTCATATTTTTCTTGTTAACCGGCAATCTGTCGCCTATCCTTGCCATGAATATTTATCATGATCCACGTATGCTGCCGTCTTACATGGATAAATTTCTCATGCCTGAATATGATATCTTACGCATCACGGCCAATGCTTCACCGAATAATGACCTGGTATTTGAAGTTAAAACCAGAGGTGAGACCCGCTCGGACAACACCAATGATTACCTGCTCTTGCATATTCTCCATGAGAAATCTTATATTCTCCTGGTTCCCATGAATAGGACAAGCGAAGATCAGCTGCTGATTTATACCCGCGATCTGCAATCTGCACACAATCTGCTCACTGCTTCACCTCAAATATTTAGACCACTAGATCAGCAGCCAGGTTTTAGTGCCAAACGTGTACATCACGGAGTCCAATTCTCAATACCGCTCAATTGGATCAATTTCAATCATGACTTCGGTTACGATGCCTACACTGTGCGGGCAAATATACGGACAGATAGATTACAGATTAATGAGATTTATGATCAAGCAGGAAAAGGACGTAAGGAAGCGCCACAATTTTCTGCTATCACACTACTCAACAGGCTCTGTGCAACACGAAGAAAATGATAAGACCGCTGCATAACTATGTTTTTGAGCTTTTCTGATTACTTGCAGGATTGATAAATCAAACACTTAAAAATCTTGCCCAGCCAGAGATAACCAGTCATGCAGCGGTCTTATGATTATATTCAGCAGGCCTTGCTACACCATAAAATGGTGTATTAAAACAGCATCAGGCAGGCTTGATGACACCATCTTCTAATGCCACGACTCGGTCAGCAATATCCAGAATACGATAGTCATGCGTCACCAGAAGTATCGTCACTCCGGATTCCTTAGCTAATTGTTTAAGAATATTGACCGCCTCTTGTCCACTTTGTTTGTCTAGCGAAGCAGTGGGTTCATCAGCTAAAATAATCTTCGGCTGCCCTACTAAAGCGCGGGCAATCGAAACACGCTGACGCTGCCCGCCTGAAAGTTGTTCTGGTTTATAGTGTAATCTATCACCAAGCTTCACATCCTGCAGCATCTTCGCTGCACGGTTCAGTCTTTCCCGCTCAGACAACCCCTGATGCATTTCCAGGGTCATGCTGACATTCTGTAAGGCGGTCAGTGATTTAATCAGATTATGTTGCTGGAAAATATAACCAATCTGCTTACGTACTTTAACTTTAACCTGCTCGCTGCTATTGATCAATTGTTCGCCAAGCACTTTAACACTACCTGTAGAGGCTTGGCGCAAACCACCAATAATGGTTAGAAAGGTAGTTTTACCCGAACCGGAAGGTCCCGTCATCAAGACGATTTCACCTTTATAGATGGAGATCGTAATATTCTTCAGAACAGACTGGGTCAGCTCTCCCTTGCCAAAGCTAAAGCTTAAATTAGACACATCAATTAATATCGACATCAAAACATATCTGCTGGATTGGCCGATTTTAATTTATGTATAGCCAAAAACCCTGCCATAGCGCACATGAACAGAATAAAAAAGAAAACAGTGACGGCCTTACTAAGCGACATGGGCATCGGCATAAATATCTGGGATTCTGCTAAATGATATAAACCAATTGAAAGCATATAGCCGGGAATAAAACCCAGAAGTGCTAGAAAAAAAGCCGATGCAAATACCACGCGAATAAAGTAGTCATGCTGATAGCCCATGGCTTTCAGTGTCGCAAATTCATAACGATGATTCGCAATATCTGTAAAAAGGATCTGATATACAATAACCAATCCAACCACTAATCCCATTACTGTACCAAAGCCAAAGATAAAACCGATTGGCGCTGTATTTTCCCAATAGCGCTTCTCATATTGAAGCAGCTCTTCATAAGTAAAAATATTGACAAATTCATTTAACTGACTGGCTAGATCAGCTTGTACCTGCTCAATGGCTGCGCCGGGATACAATCTAATCACACCTAAATCAATCCCATTCCGATTTCTATCCGGAAATATCCGCATAAAATTTAAATCACTTGTCACCACATTGCCATCAGCTGCAAATGAAACGCCCAGTCGAAAAAGATCCAGAATCGTCACCGTGTAATCATTAATCTCAGTGGTATTGCGACCTGTTGCTAGCAACTGAGGCATCTGTCCAAATTCTGGACGGGAAGCTTCATCGAACAAAACCGTATCTTTTTGTCGCAGCTCACGCCGTTTGTTTTTAACAGCCGCGATATCGAATAATTGAACATCTGGATCAAAGCCATAAACCATCAATGTTCTTTTGACCTTGGTTTCTATGTTTTTAAAGGAAGCCAGGGCCAAATAAAGCGGCGCAACCTCAGCAACAGCCGGGTGCCCTAATGCGCGCATCAGTTCATTGCGTTCAAAGTGAGTCGAACGCCACATCGCTTCACTTTGTTTATGCATCAGGAATAGATCACCATCCAGTTTTAAAGGCGCAGAAGCAGCGCTGGCATAAAGTGAATCTTTAAACCCTAACTGCATGAATACCAGTACACAAGCAAATAAAACACCACAAATAGCCGCAATCAATTTGGTCCGATCATCAATCAGTTGTCGCCAGGCAAGCCGTGCTGGAAAATAGAACCAGGTAATTATATTCATGGCTCAATTCGTATCTGGACCTGCCGAAAAATCTGGTGCCGCAGATCAACAACTGCTTTAGGTTCTAGAGTCAGGCGGACTTCTATGATGCGATTATCCCTGTCTGCCAACGGGTCGGTGTCATTTAAATCATTCTTCCTGACCTGAAACCCTAATTCTCTGACTCGAGCATGATAAGGATGTCTGAAACCCGGGGCAGTAATGTGGGCTTTCTGTCCTACCTTGACTCGTGGCAAATCAGATTCATAGATCTCTGCGACGACATCAAGTTGCGTTAGATCAGCCATTTCTAAAAGGCCACTATCTCGGATCCGCTCTCCTGGCCAGGCTAATATTTTCAGAATGGTGCCTGTAATCGGTGCATAAATGAACGTATTCTCCAATTCCGCTTCTGATATTCGCAGTTCCAATTCAGCACTGGCTATTTCGGCAGATAAGCGTTTCAAATTTGCCTCAGATTGTTCAAACGCCAAACGTTTCGTATCGGCTAATGAAATACTGGCGACAGAATTCTGTTTTAAAGATTCAAAACGAAGATGTTCTTTCTTATTAAAAGCCAGAGTCACCTGTTCCACGACCCGCTGTGCTTTCAACACATTAACACGTGCCTTAGCAGCTTCAACTTCCGCTTTTCTCTTAACATAGTCCGAAAGGACGGCTAATTTCCCACCTGATTTAACCAGATCTGCCTCCCGAAAAAATAGCTGAGCCACCCTGGCGCCTTCCGGACCGGCGTTATGGGAAACCTTAATAACTCGAGAACGCGGTTCGATACGCCCTAAAGAACCAATTCCTCGGTCTGTATTAAGCGGATAAGTTATTTCAGCATACGCACTGAAATTAATCAAAACAAAACTTATTATGATAAAAAGATAGTGCAGCATCTTACGATACATGAATAATGGCTCATTTTAGATCAAAAATAAGAGATTATTCGCTAATCTACGATCAATCAACAGTTCCAATCCACATTTGCCGAGAGAAGATTAGCGAAGTGCGACAATCCTAAGGCAATGCCGACTTTGCCGCTAACCTTTGGCTTTAACGCAATAGAGTCGTCGCAAAGCATGGAAACGTGTATCGACCCGCTGAGTCTTTAGAGAAGACCGTTGCAGTGGTTAGTTTTGCTGTCTTAGGAAGGGTGCGTGACTATCTCATATTCAGCGGATCTTTCATTTTGCCAGCTTCAGAGACTTGCCGTTCGATTTGAAGGCGCTGGATGTGTATTCAGCCGATCGCTTCTCATGCTTACGCCTGAATGACGGGTATTGGATTCGTTTGGCAAAGAAATTACTGAGTACCGTTTGCAGGTGGCGGAGAGATTGCTGCACAGAAACACTGGAAACCTTGTTCAGCCATTCAAATTGAGGCTCTTTTTTAACGCAGCCAAAAGAGGAGGCAGCATGATACTTGATTCCTTTTTTCCCGCTATACCAGGCATCAGAGCGAACGCGCAACATGCGATTATAGAAAAATCCAGCACACCCACCCGAATGTTTGAGCCAGAATAGTTTCTTGCTCAAAAGCTGGGTAAAATCTGAATTTGTATGTGTGCTTAATTTCCATAAACACACTTTAACAGAAACAGGTGAAAAAACAGGCTTTAGTATCAGCGAAGCTGACTCCCTATCCATTCCCGGCTTAAAGGCCGAGATTTGCCGGGAGTCTAGACAATAAAAGTCATGCTCATATAGCTCAGTATTGCTCAATCTCTGAGACTAGTGGCAAATAAGCGAAAGTCCGCTTATTTGCCACTAGTCAATATCAGATACTAATGTAATGTAGCGGCAGTCTCCTGCTCACAAATAAGATTCTGACAATATTTATTGTGAATGCCATCCAGGAAGCCCCAAAGTGCATCACATGCCTTTTGGGTAGCAGCCAGTACTTCTTCTTGCTTTTCTGGTGTATCAGCGAAGCGTTCTATGAGCGCCCATTCTGTTTGAGAATGATACACATCCGCCTTCTGGTGAACCGTAAAGAATTCATAATCATTTGGATTATGCATACCATAAAATTTCGCCAAGCCATCAATTTTAACTGCTGCAATCTCAGGAACTTGAGATTCAAAAGCATGTAATGCCGCCAGGCCCGCATAAAATGGCTGATTCAGGCAAATATCCCGGAATGTTTCAACCAAATTCTGGGTATCTGGCAATGCAGTCGCATTAGCCAGACTCTTATCATTTGAACCTAGAGCAAAAGCAAAGGCTTTCCATAAGGCAGGGTGATTCTTTTCACCATGTTCTTCGTCAATCAGATTCTGCAGTACTTCTTGTCGCACACTGATATTACCGCTATCAGTTTCAGAGTGCATGTGTGGCGTATTGAAATGTACCGCACTCAAGTAAGTTGGCTCAGCCAATACATTATGAAAATATTGTTCTGCATAATACCGTAATTGTTCTTTGGACAGCTTGCCTTCCGTCCACGCAACATAAAAAGGGTGCTTGAGTAAACTTCTGGCACCAATAATGGCGTTAATTTTTTGTTTAAGTGTTATGTTCATTGTCATCATTCTTTCCTCTTAAGCAGAGATGGATAAAAAGCTTGGCTATCATCGCTAAATAACGTTCCCAAGTCAAATTTCAACGCATAAAATCCATTCATTTACCTGCCTAAATACCAGGCTAATTAATTACTTAAAAATATTTTCAGACACGATCTGTATCAATAGAACCGTTCACGTCCAATCCTAAAAAAAATAATTTATCTCCATATTTAGAAAAATTACTCGCCAGCAGGTGCAAAATTAAAAAACATCCGGGTTAAACTAGCGCACTTTAGATTCTAAGCAACTTCGTTATATGGATGAACAATCAAGCCTGTTGGCATTATTTATCAGTAGCTTTTTGGCCGCAACCTTATTACCTGGCGGTTCTGAGGCAGTCTTGGTAGCCGTTCTAATAGCCTATCCTGAACTTCAATGGTCTGCACTTACGCTGGCCACAGTGGGAAACACGCTAGGTGGCATGAGCTCTTACCTTATTGGTCGATTTCTACCTAATGAGCGAGCACTTCTCAAAATATCGAATAATCGTATACGCGAACTGGAATGGGTTAGCCGTCATGGTGCCCCGATATTATTATTATCGTGGACACCGCTAATCGGCGATGCGTTGTGCGTTGCAGCAGGGTGGCTCCGGATCAACTGGTTCTGGGCCATGTTATTCATGGCTGCCGGAAAACTTACACGTTACTGGGTTGTCGCCATCGCAATTAATTAAATCAATCACTTAAACTAAAAAATTACCCGCAAGTAATAACTAATATACCTTGTTATTCCTTTATTAATTTCTGTAGCTCACCGCTCTCATACATTTCTGTGACAATATCAGAACCACCAACAAATTCACCATTAACATAGAGCTGCGGAATTGTTGGCCAGTTTGAATAATCCTTAATACCTTGCCGAATCTCTGGATCAACCAGCACATCCACAGAAAAAATATTCTCTATACCACACGCATTAAGAATATTTACGGTATTAGCAGAAAAACCACATTGTGGCTGCTGTAACGTCCCTTTCATATAAAGCACTACCGGATGGGTGGTAATCTGTTGCTCAATTGTATCTTCTACACTCATATCTAAACCCCCTTAAAATAAAAATAATTCCAAAATATTTTTGTCGTATGGAAATTATTCATTCTTAGTCGTTGTATCTCAACAACCTGCCTATGGAGAACAATTATATTGTCCGCCACTAACTCGTATTATGCCTGCCAAATCTGGTTGGGAAAATATATTACTAAAACTCTCATCGATTAACAATTGCCTGCATGCCGCCGCTTGATTGTATCCATGTTCTAACAACAACCAGCCGCCTGGGTGCAGATGGATCGGCGCAGCTCTAATAATATCGCGAATACAAGCCAAGCCATCCTCATCCGATGTCAGCGCTATCCGCGGTTCAAAGCGTAGATCGCCCTGTTCAAGATGAGGATCATGTACTGCAATATAAGGTGGATTAGAAACAACCAGATTAAATTTTTCACCAATAAGGCCATTAAACCAATCTCCCTGAATAATACTAATATTGTTTATACCCAGCTTATTAGCATTTATTCTAGCTATAGAAACCGCATCAACTGATAAATCAATCGCAACCACATTCGCACGCGGACGATGTTTAGCGATGGTAACTGCGATTATACCGCTACCCGTTCCAAGATCCAGGACCCTGCAGGTCTCATTGATAGGAATTTTCGCTAATGCTAAATCAACCAATAACTCGGTCTCCGGGCGAGGAATTAAAACAGCAGTTGTTACATTAAAGACCAGATCATAAAACGCACGTTCATTAGTCAGATAAGCAACAGGCATACCCTCAATACGTTGTATCACCAACTGGTAGAAACACTCTGATTCCGTCGACGAGAGCACTTGATCAGGATGTGTCAATAAAAAAGCATGGTTCACCTGCAACACATACTCTAGCAGCATACGAGCATCTATTCTATCGATATTCTGATATGCCCATTGCATTGCCTGCGCGATCGTAACGAGCTGCAATTTATCATTACCGAACAAGGTATCTCGCTTTAATCATTCTGCCATCGTCGCCGCCAATAATTCAGCCTGGTGTTCGGCTATCAATGCAGAACAAAGATCATCAATATCACCATCCATAATTTGATCCATTTTGTAGAGTGTCAGATTAATACGATGGTCCGTAACACGCCCTTGTGGAAAATTATAAGTACGAATACGTTCTGATCGCTCACCGGTACCTACAAGGGATTTTCGAGTTGCAGCTTGTTCAGCTTGCTGTGCCCTCATTTGTTTATCATGGATACGTGCAGCCAGAACACTCATTGCTTGCGCTTTATTTTTATGTTGCGAACGACCATCCTGACATTCGACCACGATCCCTGTTGGCAAATGGGTAATACGCACTGCCGAATCAGTCTTGTTGATATGCTGACCACCGGCACCAGAAGCCCGATAGGTATCAATGCGTAATTCGGCCGGATTCAGCACCACATCACTAATTTCATCAGCTTCCGGGATAACAGCCACAGTACAGGTAGAAGTATGAACACGCCCCTGTGTTTCGGTAACGGGTACACGTTGAACTCGATGTCCACCGGATTCAAATTTAAGTCGCGAATAAGCACCATGACCAATTATTTTGACGATAATCTCCTTGAAGCCACCGATATCTGATAGACTTTGTGAGATAATCTCTACTTGCCAGTGTTGTCGCTCAGCAAAACGGGAATACATCCGAAACAGATTACCTGCGAATAATGCAGACTCATCTCCGCCAGTGCCAGCGCGAATCTCCAGGAAAATATTACGTTCATCATTCGGATCCTTGGGTAATAGTTGTTTCTGTAAATCTGCTTCAATCCGTATGAGTTTCTCTTTCCCTGCCTGTATCTCAGCTTCGGCAAATTCTCGCATCTCCAGATCAGCACTCATCTCCCGAGCTGTCTGAATATCACGCTCACTTTGCTGATAAGCATGATAAAGTTCAACAATGGGAATGATTTCCGCATGTTCTCGCGTCAACTTACGATACTTATCGAGATCAACTGTCGCCGTTCCACTGCTCAGCAATTGGTTTAATTCTTCCAAACGCACACTTAGCTGCGTAAGCCTGCTGGCAATACTCTTATTCATTGCGGACGATGCAACTGATACAATCGATTCACTAACTCCACCAAATCATCACGTTCCTCAGCAGGCACATGATTCAATGCACTAGAGGGTGCGTGCAAAAACTTATTGGTTAGACCATTACTCAGCGATTCAATGACTTCTTGTGGGTCTTTACCTTGCGCCAGCAACTTGCCAGCACGCGCTAATTCATGACGACGATAGCGTTCGGCTTGGTCACGCAGTGCACGGATAGTAGGAACTAACTCGCGCGACGCCATCCAACGCATAAAATTGACCACGTTGGAGTCAATAATTATTTCTGCCTGCGCCACGGCACTCTGGCGCGAATCCAATCCCTCTTTAACAATATCGGCCAGATCATCTACGTAATAAAGAAACACATCATCCAGTTCTGCCACCTCTAACTCAACATCGCGTGGCACAGCCAAATCAACAATAAAAATAGGGCGATGTTTACGTATTTTGATAGCACGTTCCACCATACCTTTCCCAAGTATTGGAAGTGGGCTCGCAGTACATGTCACCACAATATCATGCAATGCTAATTCTTCTGGCAAATCGCCCAATGTAATTGCTCGTGCATTAAAACGATTAGACAGTAATTCTGCGCGCTCAGCCGTACGGTTCGCAACTGTAATGCACTTTGGGTGTCGTGCCGCAAAATGACTGGCACACAGTTCAATCATTTCACCCGCACCAATGAATAATACGCGTTGTTCACCAATATCGCCAAAAATCCGTTCTGCCAAACGGGCTGCAGCTGCAGCCATAGAAACCGAATTAGCACCAATCTCAGTAGAAGTGCGCACTTCCTTGGCAACAAAAAAAGTACGCTGGAACAATTTGTGCAATAACAGACCAAGCGTGCCCGCATGTTCCGCCGATTTCACCGCATTTTTTAATTGTCCCAGGATTTGTGGTTCACCCAGCACCATGGAATCCAACCCACTCGCTACCCGAAAAGCATGTTTAACAGCTTGCTCCCGAGACAATTTATAAAGATACGGATCAAGCTCATGCACAGGCATATGATGAAAATCCGCCAGCCAATGCATTGCTATTTCAGGTTTGTCGGTACTGCAATAAACTTCTGTACGATTACAAGTAGAAACAATCGCTGCTTCTTTTATTGGATTACGTCCAACCAGATCATGCAGAGCATGCTCCATTGTATTTTCAGGAAATGTAACCAACTCGCGCACACCCAACGGCGCAGTATGATGGTTGATACCAAAGGCAAATAGCTGCATGGAAGATAATGTAGGCAATTGGTAAGAGATCAGAAAAGCCTGTGATTATAATACTTTAAGAATTCAAATACCATAAATGCAAGCAATTTTATATCGCGTTTTCTGACAGGCGAGATTAAACAAAGAAACTATTTACTAATCAATAAATAATTTTCACTTGAGAATCCATGCCCTCCGTTTTTCACTTATTTATTTTTGATACATCAGGGCCATGGCATAATCGGAATCGTTGAAATGCTGTTTTTTGGTGATCCTTCGATAATTCTATCGCTATATGTTAAATAAATCAGCACATTACGCTTGGGATCATAAAAACGAACGACCTGTAGCGACTTGAATAACAGTGAAGTACTTTTTTTAAATACCTCCTCACCATCCGCTTTGCCATTTTTAACATTCTTCGGCAACGTAATAGGCCCAACCTGACGGCATGCAATGGAAGCATCAGAAGTATCTTCAGCAATACCTACAGCCCCACTGACTCCCCCTGTCTTGGCTCGACTTAAATAACAGGTCGCCCCGCGGATATCCGGATCATCAAAAGCTTCAATAATAATCTTGTCATTAGCTCCCAGCATTTTGAACTTCGTTGAGACGCTGCCAATTTCCTCCGCCATAATCAGCGTAGGAAACAGTAACGTCAAAACCAACATAGAATATCCCGCGCGCTTCAGCATTCTTGCAAAACCAGTCATTGATGCACTCTCCTATTGATGAGATATTATCTCACTGAATTTACCATTACAATTCAAGCGATGTCAGCAATTGCCTTCATCATCTCTATGATCGAACTGTATCACCTCTACAAACAAATAAAAACCATGAAGGCTTAAGCTATTTAGATAGAGCTAAAGAAGAATGACGCATGAATTCAAAGCCAGAATACAACAACGAGTATAATTAATCAGGCTCATTATTTATCGATAAAAGACCTTAAATCACAGGAAAAAGTTCCAAACTAAATTGGCTTAATTAATTCCGCGCTAATAAAAGCACATTATTTGACACAAAGAACTACCGCCCATTATCATTGTTAGTCTAACATCTAATTTCCACGCGCGTACCTACATCGACCTCATCAAACAAGGTTAACAAGTCATAATTACGCATACGTATACATCCAATAGAGCCAGGCTTGCCCATCTTTACACTATCTGGACTACCGTGGATATAAATATATCGTCGCATGGTATCAACCAAACCTAATCGATTAAAACCGCGCTCACAACCAGAAAGCCATAAAATACGAGTCAAAATCCAGTCACGTTTGGGATAACGTTCACCCAGTTCAGATGTGTAGATTTCACCCGTTGGCCGTCGCCTGATAAATACCGTATTGATCGGTTGATCCCGACCAATCTTGGCGCGTATCACATGCATTCCCAACGGTGTACAAAAACTGTTCTTCTTCTGCCCTACTCCATTCCGGGCTGAAGAAATCAGGTACTGTCTAATGATGTTTCCGTTATTATCCAGCAAGTCGAGTTGTTGCGAGGCAATATTAATATTAATTTTCATGACGCTCTCTTTTTTGCTGCCATCTTGCGCCGCTCTGAGAAGAATTGTTTCAGCAACACACTGGATTCCTCTGCCAGAATACCTCGGGTTATCCGCATATGGTGATTCAGCCGTGTTTCCGAAGATAAATCAATCACGCTACCGCAAGCACCTGTTTTAGGATCTGGCGCAGCATAAACTAAATGCGCAATGCGTGCATGAAAAAGCGCCCCCATGCACATGACACATGGCTCCAGTGTGACATAAAGTGTACAACCCATTAAACGATAGTTGGTTAAATTACACCCAGCATCCCGCAACGCCATCACTTCGGCGTGAGCGGTAGGATCAGCAGCCGTAATGGAATGATTGTAACCCCGTCCGACTATCGTCCCATCTTTTACTACCACTGCACCAACAGGCACTTCATCCATATGTTGCGCTCGTTGCGCCAGTTCGAATGCTGCATGCATAAAATCAATATCACAGCATGGTGTGCTTTCTTCTAATTTGTTCGAATTAATTGTCAGATCACCTTTCTTTTATTTTTATCTATAATCGTAGATCGATAGAGTATAGATTTTTATGCTACATTCCAACTATAGCGTTATCCACTCAAGATATATCGATTCCAATTTGTTTTAATTACATTGATAAAACAAGTGGATACTCTTTTTCAAATTCTAAATTATTATTGACTCCTCAAAATCTCATGATTACCCAGGCTCAATCTCAGCTTTACACAATTCGTGATCTATTACGCTTCGCAGTCAGTCAATTTAATAAATCAGATATTTTTTTTGGTCATGGATCTGCTACCGCTTATGATGAAGCAGCTTATCTTATTCTGAGCGCGTTACATTTGCCACTTGATCAACTCGAACCATTCCTGGATGCACGCCTCATCGACAACGAGCGAGAACAGGTATTAAATTTGATTGAACGCCGGGTAATCGAGAAAATTCCTGCCGCTTATCTTACCAATGAGGCCTGGCTTGGAGACTATCGTTTTTATGTCGACCAGCGCGTCATCGTACCACGCTCATTTATCGCAGAGTTATTACAAACACAGCTTGCTCCCTGGATAATCAATCCGGATAACATCCATTCAGCATTGGATCTTTGTACCGGATCAGGCTGTCTTGCCATATTATTGGCACACAGTTTTAACCATGCCATCATAGATGCCTCAGATATCTCGACAGATGCATTGGAAGTTGCACGTAAAAATGTAACAGATTATGACTTAGCAGAAAGAATTCGTCTCATTCAATCCGATTTGTGGAAGCAGTTACCGAAACGCCGCTATGATCTTATCATCAGTAATCCGCCTTATGTCAACGCTGAATCTATGGCGAGATTACCTAAGGAATATCACCATGAACCACGCCATGCGCTCGCAAGTGGCGAAGATGGGCTGGATGCAACCCGGACAATACTTCAGCAGGCAGCAGATTATCTAACTGAAGAAGGATTACTAATCGTTGAAATTGGCCATAATCGATCCGTCCTGGAACAAGCCTTTCCCAAGGTGCCCTTTACCTGGCTTGAAACCAGCGTGGGTGATGAATTCGTTTTCTTGTTAAAACGCGATCAAATCCCATGAAACTTTTAAAAATCAATTAAATATAACGCCATAATTTAAAACATCGATTTAAAAACAGTTTTTACGAATTATCGAAGATTTCCTTTAAATTAAGTAAGGCGGTACACGCATAAGGCAGATTAATAGGTCAATAGCTGAGCCATAAGCAAATGATATCGCTAATAATTTTTGACATCATCCCCTTCCTAAACGAAGGGGATTCCTAGCGACTTATTAAGCCGTT
>CBDUPR010000006.1:0-92740 GCA_965369175.1 uncultured Nitrosomonas sp. | reverse complement strand
GGCTTAATAAGTCGCTAGGAATCCCCTTCGTTTAGGAAGGGGAGGATGTCAAATTGTAGAGAGCACCCGCCGGATACCGCTCACCGGCAGGTGAATACCCAAACAACACTGTCAAAGCCGACTACGGAAAACCTAAACAGCTGGCCAACCCCATACAGAATCTCAAATCAATGAAGGCAGCGTATACAACAACCGGAAATTTAAGCTAATGTATTTGTTCATAAAAAATGACTGAATGCACGGAAATATGAACAGGTTCTCACAACAGCAATCCGTTTGGTTGAACAGATAATAATATCTATACGCATAACAAAACAGATCAGGGCGTTGATTCTTGCCGCCATATTTCTTGCAACAAAGCCCTTTTCAACACCAGGGTAGCGGATTACATTTTGGCCAATACTTCTGCCACTGTTTTCCCCATCATTGCGGGTGTGGGACAAATAGTCACGCCAAGATCTTTTAAGATGGCCACTTTTTCAGCCGCACTTTCTCCCGCCGCTGAGATAATAGCTCCAGCGTGGCCCATACGCCGCCCCTCAGGTGCGGTCAATCCGGCAATATAAGCAATAACCGGCTTGCTCATATTTTCTTTTGCAAATATACCGGCCTGAACCTCTTGTGGACCGCCAATCTCACCAATCATCACAGCCACTTTGGTTTCCGAATCTGCTTCCAGTTTTTCCAGAATATCACGATGTGAACTACCAATAATCGGATCACCGCCGATGCCAACCGAAGTTGAGATACCAATTCCCAACAACCTCATTTGATCAGCCGCTTCATAACCGAGTGTGCCAGAACGGCCGACCACCCCCACATTACCACGCATATAAATATGTCCTGGCATAATACCGAGCATCGCGCGACCGGGACTAATCGTTCCTGAGCAATTCGGGCCAGTTAACATCATGCGTTCCTTTTCAGGAAAACGACGTAAAAAGTTTTTGACCGTCATCATATCCTGAGTAGGAATCCCATCTGTAATCGCGACGCAGTATTTGATCCCCGCATCAGCTGCTTCCATAATTGAATCAGCCGCAAATGCCGGTGGCACAAAAATAATACTCGCTTCAGCGCCCGCTTGTTGCACCGCTTCCTTTACCGTATTGAAAACAGGCAGACCCAGATGCCGTTGCCCCCCCTTACCGGGCGTAACACCGCCCACAACTTTGGACCCATAGTCGATCATTTCCTGCGCATGAAACGTACCAATTCTGCCCGTAAAACCTTGAATAATAACGCGTGTGTCTTCGTTAATTAATATTGCCACTTTCCACTCCCTTACCTGCTATTTGCAACCATTTCATTACGAGCCCGTACCACCTTTTCTGCGGCATCAGCCAATGTATCTGCCGTGATGATCGGCAAGCCACTTTCAGCAATGATCCGTCGCCCTTCCTCAACATTTGTGCCAGACAAACGAACCACTAACGGGATGTCCATATCAATATTCCTGACAGCATGAACCACCCCTTCTGCAATCCAGTCACAGCGATTAATCCCTGCAAAAATATTAACGAGCATGGCCTTAACACCTTTATCAGCCAAAACCAGACGAAAAGCTCTTTCAGTTCGTTCAGCAGAAGCCCCTCCACCAACATCAAGAAAATTAGCCGGTTCTCCACCCGCCAGTTTAATCATATCCATTGTCGCCATGGCCAGGCCTGCGCCATTGATCATACAACCGATATCGCCATCCAGTCCTACATAACTCAAGCCGGCATCAGCAGCAGCCACTTCACGCGAATCAACCTGAGTATTATCACGCAACTCTGCAATTTTATGTCGTCGGAACAAGGCATTCTCATCAAAAGCCATTTTTGCATCCAGCGCAATAATTTCATTGTTACTCGTGATCACGAGCGGATTAATTTCCAGCGTGTTGGCATCCAGATCACGTAGAGCACGATAACAACCCTTGATGATTTTCACCGCATGATTAAGTTGTGCTGTATCCAGATTCAGCGCAAATGCCATCTTACGTGCCTGAAAATCCTGCAACCCGACAGCAGGCTCAATATAAATTTTCTTAATAGCCTCAGGATTTGTCTCCGCAAGTGCTTCAATTTCCATACCGCCTTGTGCAGAACCGATCATGATGACGCGTTCAGAGCTACGATCAATTAAAAATGACAGGTAAAGTTCCTTGGCAATACTGGTCCCGGCCTCAATGTATAACCTGGAACAAATTTTTCCACCAGGGCCTGTCTGATGTGTTACCAGTTTTTTCCCCAGCAATGCTTCTGCGGCTGCCTGAACTTCATCATACGTTTTACAAATTTTGATTCCACCGGCCTTACCGCGTGCACCTGAATGTATCTGCGCTTTAACAACCCAAACATCGCCTTCAATTTCTCTTGCGCGCTGAACAGCTTCCTCAACGCTGTAAGCCAAACCACCTTCAGCGAATTTGACACCATATTCTGCCAAAATTTCTTTCGCCTGATATTCATGAATATTCAACTCAATTTCCTCATCAATTACATTAAACTCATTGGGATGCCCTTTTTTTATCTGAACGCGCATCAGATAAAAAATCAATCTACGACATACAGGAAGCAAATAACTGATATGACCTCAATTACTTATCCCGAAAACAGGCATTTTCTCAAAATTCAATCAACCCGTCCGATTAAATAATATGCCATGCTTAAACTGGTTGTTAAGAAAAAGGCCGCTGAATGCGGCCTTTTTCTTAACGCTTATTTTTTTGCTGCAATCGCTTCTGCGACCTTAACCACATTATTTGCCATTCTCTCTGATGCCGCATCAATTAAGCGGCCATCTAACGAAGCTGCGCCTTTTCCTTGTGCCGCTGCCGTCTTTAATGCAGCCAGTATCCGCTGGGCCTTTTCTACTTCAGCAACAGGCGGTGTAAACACATCATTTGCAAGCGGAATTTGTGTCGGATGAATGGCCCATTTTCCTTCGCAACCCAGTGCCGCCGCACGTTTTGCAGCCAGTGTGTAGCCATCAGGGTCCTGAATATCGCCAAATGGACCATCTATTGGGCGCAAACCATAAGCGCGACAAGCAACGATCATCCGGCTTATGGCCGCATGCCATTGATCTCCCGGATAATCCGGATTCAGACCACCAATATTGGTGGTCCTGGCACGATTGCTGGCTGCATAATCGGCCACACCAAAGTGTAGTGCTTCCAGCCGTCCGGATGCACCATTACGCGAAATATCCTCAACATTGGCCATCCCCAGCGCAGTTTCGATCAAGGCTTCAAGTCCAATTCTATTTTTCAACCCCTGTTGCATTTCCAGCTGAGTTACCATGGCTTCTACCATGTAAATATCAGAATAAACACCGGCTTTAGGAATCAATATGGTGTCCAGTTTATGGCCAGCCTGTTCTACCAGGTCGACCACATCACGCACCATATATTGTGTATCTAAACCATTAATCCGTACTGAGATCGTTATGCCATGACCTTTCCAGTCCAAATCGTTAATTGCCTGAATCACATTTTTACGCGCCTGAATTTTGTCATCGGGTGCAACGGCATCTTCAAGATCAAGAAAAATAAAATCTACACCGCTTTTTAAGGCCTTCTCAAACATCTGGGGGCTTGAACCTGGAACCGCCAATTCACAGCGTTGCACTCGTTGAATAGTGGTTTCATATAGCGTGTGACTCATTTTTCCTCCAGAAATTAAAAATAATAGTAGTATGCAGAATACATCCGTCCAATTACTCAACGATAAACTTATTTAACCCATCAGTTATGTTTTTTTGGTTGATTCCGTTTTTTTAAAGGATTATTTCATTCGTCGATCAATTAGAAGGAAGATTATAGCATTCGTTACAGCCACACTTTAAATACGATAAGCTATTTTGCTGAAATAACGGGATCAGCACGGTCAGGTTTTTTTTAAGGCGCTGCACAGTCAGTAGACTACCTACGGGGTTTAATATATTGCTTCATACCGATCCCAAGAAAAGAAAACTAAATTCGTGCGCAGGCATTGGCCACATCCGTCAATTTCCGATATCTGGCCATCCATGTCAAAGGAATAGCCGACGCAAGCGTATTCTGCTTTGCGGCTTGCGCCGCAATGATCGCACCCAGCATAATAGCGCGGCCACAACTATCCCCTCCGGCACGAATATTTGCTTCGATTGCGCTGCGATAATCTGAAGTATGCTGCGCAATATGGGCAATTATGGGCAAACCCTGCATCACATGACAAGCTGAACCAAAACGTGCGGCAATTCCCACACTATCGAATGTGCTAATGGCCAGTGCTTGTTCAAGCAAAGGTCTTAACTGCTCGCCGGCGAATGGTAATGCACGAGTGAATGCCTGTGTCGCGGCTGCACCCTTGAGGATCTCAAATAAGACCATGGCAGCATATTGTGCCGCGGCTACGGCGACATTATTATGATTAGTGATCCGTACAGTATTCTCAACCCGCTCCATAAGTGCGGCAGGTGTTCCCTGATGGGTCACTACCAATACAGGAACGGTTGCAAGTGCCGCAAATTGATCATCATCCGCTCCGGAATATTCCGGATATTCTGATGATGGAAGTGACAATAAAGTGCGTAATGTGAGTCGCGTGGGCGCATCTATATATCCCACGAACGTACCGCCAGGGCCAAAATGTGCGCAAAACTCAGACTGATAAGCCACTCGATCAAATCGACCATGTCTTGCAATATGTTGAAGCAGCAATAAACATAATTCCCCATAGCCAGATCCATCGCCGGCCTGCTTATGTCCATGTGCAAAAAATCCTTTTTTGTCGGCGTAGTAGGCTGCATTGGGTTGCAAAAAGGTGAGGCCGAATTCCTTTTCTATGCTGGCAATACGCTCTGAGTCATACAGCCAATGCAGCCCCAGCGAAGCAGAATCTGCAATCAATGCACCCAAAATGGCAGCGGCACCCGGTTCTAACTGGATAGTTAAATTCATATCGGTGAAGCCTGTTGGTTAATATTAGAATTTGACATCCTCCCCTTCCTAAACGAAGGGGATTCCTAGCGACTTATTAAGCCGTTAAGAGTAGGTTTGTATTGCTACTGCCTACTGGTTCCTGCTTCTTAGACGAAACTAACGTTTCAACTCCACAGGCTAACAAGCGATGTCCTCGCTCAAGTACAATAAATAAATCGGATACTGATTGAATCAGCAGGCAGCACACCCCAACAATCTACAATATCGGATCATTTTATTTCCTCCTCATCCGGTATTCGGCGCGCCTCATCTTCCAGCATAATTGGAATGCCATCTTTAATGGCAAAGGCAAGTCGATCAGGTCTACAGATTAACTCACTGGCCGTTTTTTTATATAGAAGCGGACCCTTACACAGCGGACATACCAAAATATCGAGCAATTTTGCATCCATGTTCCTTTTTCTCCCGTTTTATCTCTAGCTCATTTTACTTAAATAATTTATAGCCGGGCCAATATTCCGTCCAGTTGTTCCAGGCTGGTATAATGAATGACAATATTCCCTGCCCCATCTTTTCTTGATTTAATCATTACCTGCGCCCCTATCTTTTCTGACATATCTTCCTGTAGCCGGCATAAATCATGATCCAACTCTTTTGTTTTCCGGGTCGTTGGCCTCTCGATTTGGCTAATCAGTTTTTCAGTTTCACGTACTGAAAGCTGCTTCTGTACAATCAGGTTAGCCATGTTAATTTGCTGGGCGGACGACAATGCAAGTAAAGCACGACCATGCCCCATATCAATTTTTCCTTGCATCATTAGCGTTTGTACCGGTGCGGAGAGATTAAGCAAGCGCAATAAATTTGAAATGGTGCTGCGGGAACTGCCCAGAGCCTGGCCCGCTATCTGGTGTGTCATACCAAATTCCTTGATCAGGCGTTGAACACCAAGTGCGGCTTCCAGTGGGTTCAAGTCTTCCCGTTGAATATTCTCAATCAATGACATCGCAAGTGCCGCATCATCGGCTACCTGACGAACAAGCGCCGGAACTTCTGTTAGTCCAGCCATTTTCGCCGCATGCCAGCGACGCTCGCCGGCAATAATCTCATAACGCTCCAGCGCTATAGGGCGCACCAGAATGGGTTGCATAACACCCTGTGCCTTGATGGACTCGGCCAGCTCCGCCAAAGACGCTGGATCCATATGGGTACGCGGTTGATATTTTCCAGCCTGAAGCAGGGTAATTTCCAAATTTTGTAATGATTCCTCTGTTGCACTATTTTCATTACGTGATAACAATGCATCCAAACCTCGTCCTAACCCTCTCAATCTCGCCATTTTTTTACCTTATCATTGTTGCCGTTCATCACGATCATCATCCTTGCTATTTGGTCCCGGCTTATCGAGTATTTCTTGAGCCAGTGCCAAATAGGCGCGCGCGCCCTTGGATTGTTTATCATGATAGCGTACCGGAATACCAAAGCCCGGCGCTTCTGCTAATCGGATATTACGTGGAATAACGGTACGGTACACTTTATTGCCAAAGTGTTCCTTTAGTTGATCCGACACCTGTTGTGCCAGTAAATTACGTGGATCAAACATCGTTCGCAGCAAACCTTCAATGCAAAGCATCGAATTGAAATTTGCACGTACTTTTTGGATCGTATTGATGAGATCACTCAATCCTTCCAATGCGTAATATTCGCATTGCATGGGAATAATAACGGCCTGCGCTGCACATAATCCATTTAGCGTCAGCAGATTCAGTGCTGGCGGACAATCCATCAAAATATAGTCATATTCATTTTTAACGGCTTGCAAGGCTGTTTTTAAACGCGCCTCTCGTTGTGACAAATCGACCAGCTCAACCTCCGCCCCAGCTAAATCCTGATTCGCGGGAACCAGATGATATTTGCCATGCTTTGTGACAATACGCACGGCTACCATAGATTGATATCTCAGCAGGACATGATAAACAGTATGCTCCAGAGCATGCTTATCAATACCACTACCCATTGTGGCATTTCCCTGCGGATCCAGATCAATCAGCAAGACCCGTTTGTCCGCAGCAGCCAAACTGGCCGCCAGGTTAATAGCGGTCGTAGTTTTTCCTACGCCACCTTTCTGATTGGTTATTGCCAGAATCCTTGTCAAGGCATTGACTCCCGTATCGCTACACAACCCAAAACAGCACTATGAATTATCAAGTGAATAAGGATTGTTATTATTTTTTTTAATTATCACCAGCTGACGCATGGCATTCAGACCCGGCACGACCAGGGGGATTATTTTATCAATCGCATATTGCTTCGGTAGCTCCCTTAATTCATCATTCGAGCAATGTGCCTTCATTGCAACCAGTCGGCCTGTTTCACTTTTTTCCATACAAAGATGTCCAGCCAAATTGGCAAAATTGCTCAGACTGGAAAAAGCACGGCTAATAACTGTGTCGAATGTTTTGTTGGATTGAAAACACTCGACCCGTTGCGCAAAAATTTCCACATTACGTAAGTCCAGTTCAATTTTCACTTGTTGTAAGAAAGCCGCTTTTTTATGATTACTTTCAAGTAGTGCGATATGCCAATCCGGTTTTGCCAGTGCAATCGGAATACCCGGTAAACCCGCACCACTGCCAACATCGGCTATTTGCGAACCATTGATATGAGGGACAACAGCCAGACTGTCCATAATATGCTGATACAGCATCTCTTCAGGTTTCCGTATCGCTGTCAGATTATGTACATGATTCCATTTTTCGATGAGCCTCAGATACGACAAAATTTGCGCTTGAATCATTTCCGTATCTGCCGAAAAATCATAATCCAAGGCAGCCAGACTTTCTGAAATCTGTTTCACCCAGTTCATGCGCTTTGCTGCTTTTCCGTTACGGCAAAACCACGTTTCAAATGCACTAGCAACAATGAAATTGCAGCCGGTGTAATACCCGAAATTCTACCGGCTTGCCCTATAGTTTCAGGCTTATGTTCATTTAATTTTTGCTGTACTTCATTGGATAATCCCCGTACCTCCCGATAATCAATGGTTTGTGGCAGCAATGTGGCTTCATAATGTGCCTGGCGCCTGATTTCTTCCTGCTGTCGCTGTATATACCCCTCATATTTGGCCTGAATCTCCACTTGTTCTGCTATCTGTATATCTAAAACCGCATTCCCTGCTCCTGGCAGAGACATCAGACTTGCATAGGTTACATCGGGCCGCCGTAACAGATCATGCAGCGTATATTCCCGCTCAATCGTTTTGCCCAGAACGCGGATGGCGGCATCTTCGGACAAAGTATGCGGAGAAATACGCACCGTATTGAGTCTTTCCCGCTCACATCGAATCGCCGCTTGCTTGGTTGTGAATGCCTCCCAGCGCACATCATCCACAAGACCCAGATTCCGTCCTAGCTCTGTCAGGCGCAAATCGGCATTGTCTTCTCGTAATTGCAAGCGATATTCAGCCCGGCTGGTAAACATCCTGTAAGGCTCGGTCACTCCACGTGTAATGAGATCATCAACCAGTACCCCCAGATAAGCCTCATCACGTCGCGGGCACCATGATTCACGCTGCTGCACCTTAAGCCCGGCATTCACGCCTGCCAATAATCCCTGGACAGCGGCCTCTTCATAGCCTGTTGTCCCATTGATCTGACCTGCAAAAAACAAGCCTTCAATTGCGCGTGTTTCCAGCGAATTTTTTAGTTTACGAGGATCAAAATAATCATATTCAATGGCGTAACCGGGTCTTGTGATATGTGCCTTTTCAAGTCCCTTGATTGAATGAATCAATTTCACCTGAATATCGTAAGGTAAACTAGTCGATATTCCATTAGGATAGATTTCATGCGTATCCAACCCTTCTGGTTCAAGAAAGATTGAATGTGATTCTCTGTTCGCAAATCGCACGACTTTGTCTTCTATGGACGGGCAATAACGCGGACCGATGCCTTCAATAAGGCCGGTATATAAAGGTGATTGATCCAGGCCATTACGAATAATATCGTGTGTTTCATTATTGGTCTGGGTTATCCAGCATGAAAGCTGACGCGGATGCTGTGAAACACGCCCCATAAAAGAGAAAACAGGCAGAGGCGTATCCCCGGGCTGCTCCAGCAAAGCAGTATAATCCATACTGCGTCCGTCAATGCGAGGCGGCGTTCCTGTCTTTAATCGACCAACCGGTAGCTTCATCTCGCGTAATCGGTGTGCAAGACGAATCGCAGGGGGATCACCTGCTCTTCCTGCCTGAAAATTCCTCGTGCCGACATGTGCCAAACCCGCCAGAAATGTGCCTACTGTCAATACAACCGCTTGGGCTAAAAATCGGATGTTCAGCTGTGTAACCACACCCGCTATCCTGTCTCCATCAATAATAAAATCATCGACGCCTTGTTGCATTATCCATAGATTAGGCTGGTTCTCTAATCGACGGCGGATCGCCTGACGATATAACACCCTATCAGCTTGAGCACGTGTCGCTCGTACGGCTGGTCCCTTGCTTGAATTCAAAATCCGAAACTGGATACCTGCTTCATCAATCGCCGCCCCCATCGCACCGCCTAAAGCATCAATCTCTTTCACCAGATGGCTCTTGCCAATTCCACCGATAGAAGGATTGCAAGACATCTGTCCCAGTGTTTCAAGATTATGGGTCAGCAATAACGTTTTATGACCCATCCGAGCAGCTGCAAGCGCAGCTTCCGTACCCGCGTGCCCACCACCAACAACAATTATTTCGAATTTCTCCATATAACTCATAGACCCGCTTATTTAAAATTAAGAGTTGATCACCCTATTTTACGGTAAAAAATTTAAATCTGTCATTTACCTATGGCCTCTGTATAAACAAATACCGACTACATAAACCGATAGCTAAAAATGTTCCACGTGAAACGTATTATCCCACATCATCCAACTGGACAATTAAATACATACTGTCTTATTACAAGACAAATATCACTGGCAAATACCTCATTTTTCTATAATTAATCTAATTAACATCATTTAATTGATTGAGTTTCCCAGACGATTGGCAAACTGCTCCTGAAAAAATCCGTAAATTAGAAAAACTCACCACAATAATTAATTGTCAACGAGGGCATTCTTTCTGAAGGCGTGGATCCACGAGCCAACCAAAAACCGCGGGCTTTCCCGTATGCATACTCTCAGATAGTCGCAGCGTTAGAGCCCTGCTTTATTAATTGAAAACAAAGCGATTATTAGAGACATCATATATCAAAAAAGCGGAAAAAATCACTCAGTACCAGCAATAAACCTGAAATCTGATTCAATACTTATCCAAATCTCACCCCAACCTAGCCCATTCCTCTTCAGAAAGCCGTTACACAGGGATCTTATACTTGTATTACTTATAGGGACACCCTATTATAATGACAAGTGAAAAACCTTCCGTTACAAAGGATAATATATATAAAATAACATCTTTAATAGGATTGACCGCGCAGTATTGATACTGGTTCGTTCTTCAAAAAGATAGTGAACTCATATAGATCCTTTGAGCTCAATACCAGGAACACATATCAAACCCATGCTCAATATGATGCATTGCCTTTCAGACAATCCCGTCTTAATCACAGGGAATAAAAACAGATATGAAAAAAATACTATTAGCTTTAATACTGGCTCTCATCAGTACTGGCACAATGGCCGAATGGACGAAGATAGGCGAAAGTAGCGACAAAGGCGGTTATACCGCTTACGCTGATCTGACTTCTATTCACAGGGGCGGCAATAGGGTCAAGATGTGGGTTTTTTTTGATTACACGCTTGAACAAAAATTCTCCGGCGTTATTTTTCTATCTGAGAAAATTCGGCGGGAGTATGACTGCAAGGGAAAACACATGAGAACACTTTCTTACTCCTTATTTAGCTGGAATATGGAGAGTGGACAACTGGTCCGCAAATATAACCAACCTCAAAAATGGGAAAAAATACAGCCTGCAGAAATAAGCGAAACCGAATGGAAGACCGCTTGCAATCAGCAGGATTAAATATAAACAATCATTTGAACGCATCACACTGCTCTACTTTGACTGGCTTCGGCATGCCGAAGCCAATTTTCTTGTCCTCAGATACATTCCCACTCCTGGTTTCCACCATATCCCTATTATCCGTATACATAATTAAGGAATAGCGACATACTGCATGCCAGGCCTAATCAGGCCATACCGGTAGATGAGACGCAGGCAAAGATCCAAGACAAAACATCTATTCTCGTCGTACAAGATAGCCTCATGAAGAGACATGTATTCAAAACTGCATCTGATTCGGGCAACGACCAGGCGTGAAATACTTATTCCTGAACCTCCCTTGTGAAAAAGCCAGACCGTTTTTCAGGACTACAACGCTGCGATATACCGACATATTAATTTTACCCGTCACCTTGTGTGAGTCCTATCACACACACCCTATTGTGATATTTAAATAATATTCTTACCTGAAAATAAGACATGTCTTTATTTATTCCTTAATGAATTGTCCTTAACCTATGTTAATGATGACATTACCCGCAGGGTTATTTGCATCATCGAATTCAAAATCGAATTCAAAACCTAAAAGGATGTTGGCATATACTGAGTTGACTGGCGGGCAGAATAGATAAACGACATGCCGGTACTATAACCAGTCTGACTGTGGCAAAGTCAGCTCAATCAAAAAACCATCATGCAGGCGCGATTGCATCGAATTTGATTATAGGAGAGGTTCAAAATGAACTATTATCACTTCATTCTGTGTTTATTCACTTTACTCAGCCTATCATCAATATCCCAGGCCGCTCAGTTCAATACCGGTTTTGAATTCGATGATACCAGCAGCCCCTTTTTCACATTAACCGATAACGATGCCTCCGTCACATTTAAAGGCGGCAAGACCAATTCTATCGGCGATTTTTCTCTTTATCATTCTGGTGCCAACGCCTGGATGGTTGCTCCCGGAAGCACCGGCAACATTGATTTCAATCCACCCGTTCAGGCATTAACCGTTTTTTTTCGCACTCAGAGCGGCAATAGTAGTAGCACCCTTGAGCTTCTGGATATAGATGGCCAGACGCTAGCCCATTTTTCCGGTACCTCTGGAAACTGGACAGAAATTAATGTGGATACTGCAACATTAAACAAACCAATAGCGAGAATAATACTGCATAATCAGGCAGAGCAGGGTTATGCCGCCCTGGATGATCTAAGTGCGACTACCTTGCTGAGCACGGCCGCTTTGCAAACGACTACAGGACAGCGCCTTGATGATCCGATACCCGCTGTAATCCCTAAGGGCTCGATTCGATTGAGGTTAAAGAAAATCTCAGACGAACTGACTGCGCCAAATTGGGCAATCGCTGCGCCGGGCGATCTGGAACATTTATATGTCTCGGATCAGGATGGAAAACTCTGGCGTATTAACCTGACCAATGGTAACAAGGCAGTTTTTCTGGATCTTTCCCATCTATTAGTTCCGCTGGGCGCATTTGGAAGCAACACCTTTGATGAGCGCGGTTTTCTTGGCTTTGCCTTTCATCCACAGTATACGGAAAATGGTCTGTTATATACATATACTTCAGAACCGGCAGGAGAAAAGAGTGATTTTTCCACAATTCCTGCTGATGCCACGGCAAACCACCGCACCGTTATTCGGGAATGGCGGTTAAATCAAGCTGAGGTCAATCAAAATCCGGCGACCGTAGAAGAAATACGCATATTAATGACTGTTGATCAGCCACAATTTAATCACAATGCGGGCGCACTCAATTTTGGTCCGGACGGAATGCTATATATTGCTTTGGGGGATGGCGGCGGCGCCGATGATCGGGATGGGCAAGATTTTGCCGGTGGCCCGATTATCGGGCATGGTATCGATGGTAATGGCCAGAATACCAGCAATCCACTCGGCAGCTTACTGCGCATAGATCCAGCAGGTAATAATTCAAGCAATGGTCAATACGGTATTCCGGATGACAATCCGTTTATCGATTCAGAAACTATACTCCATGAAATTTATGCCTATGGCTTTCGCAATCCATTCCGCTTTTCCTTTGATACCGTAACGGGCTTACTCCTTCTTTCCGATGTGGGACAAAATGATATCGAAGAGGTCAATGTGGTCCAGGCAGGCGGTAATTACGGCTGGCGCTTGAAAGAAGGCAGTTTCCGTTTCGACCCCAATGATAATGACGCTGGATTCGTAACAGATGAACCGGTTTCCGGAGATTTAATCGATCCGCTTGTACAATATGATCATGACGAGGGCACTGCGATTATCGGTGGTTTCATTTATCGCGGCAAGGCAATTCCTGCCTTACAGCAAACATATCTATTCGGAGATGTCGCCAGAACCGGCAATGCAGATGGCCGGTTATTTTATACCGATGGGATTAAAATCATGGAGCTGGATCTCACAGAACGAGATCAACCTGGTTTCTGGGTGCTGGGTTTCGGGCAGGATGCGGAAGGAGAACTTTATGTACTGGGCAACGCAACAGGCATTCCTTTTGAAACAACCGGCATCGTTTATAAACTGGTTCCCAATGCCAGTTTTGATTCGGTTTTTCTTGACATTCCTGCGGTAGATGTCCAGCTTGAAGCGGATAGCAGTGATGTTTTCCGAGCACGTTTACAAGTCATTCAGGGAAGCCAGCCACTGCGTTTCGAATTAGTTCAGGCTGAAAAGCTGACTAGCAATTTTCTGGGCGATAATGCGACATTCGATCAGAGCAGCGGCGAATTGAAGCTCCCATTTGTCGATGTCATTCAGCCCAACAATGCTATATCCACATTTGCGGCTGAGCTTGAGTTAGTTCCGGATTTGCCGGTACTGACTTTTGAGTTAAGACAAGCCACTCTATTGATACCCTAAAGGAGGAAAATTCCTGCGACGCTCTGAATTATGAACAATGACAGCGATATCAGGTACGATAGGCCTGCGTTCTCAAGATGTATTTCATTGGATTTTTGTGACAGAATACAGCCACAATGTATTCACAAAACCGATTTTGGGCGACTTTTAAGGGATATTTATCAACATATTCGTCGACTTTGATGACGGATCGGTGGAGTTCAACAGAGCAGATGCCTCTATTCATCTATTGATAAATTATCCCCCCAAAATCGCTCGATCGAAACGGGTTAGTAACCTGAAAGGTTTGCCTAATCCTCTTATCCGAAGAAAACTACCCTCGAAATAAAAAAACTGTGACGTAATGTTTTATGATTTCCAATCTATTCCGCTGATAGCTGCAACGATGTCCGATAGAAATCATCCTGCAATATATCGCGCAACAGAAAACGCCTCATTGCACAATCAAGGAATGACTTTTCCATCCACACTATTCATCTCCATCCTAAGCAATGGGACCCTGCGCACATTCCGGTAAATTGCTTTACCAGAATTTTGTCTCACTATTTCTGCTGATGCATGCTATTTTTGAGTGTAATACGAATCGCAACTGATCTATCCTGTCCAATCAGAATTTCTTATCGATTTTGGAGTCAGTCTAATGAATTTTCATAATCTGAAAAACTGGAAGAGCTACTGGGAGCAGTTACAACTGGCCCTGCTCGATCCTAAGGTTGATGAAGCGGCATTGACAGCATCCTTACAAAATGCGCGTGAAAAAATCTCGATACCCGTTCTATGGTTACTGGGCAAATCGCAAGCAGGCAAGACATCGATCATCAAAGCACTCACCGGCAGCAAAGCAGCTGAGATTGGCAATGGTTTTCAGCCATGTACGCAACATTCCAGCTTTTATGACTTTCCGGCCGAGATGCCGGTAGTTAGATTTCTTGATACACGCGGTCTGGGAGAAGTTGCCTATAATCCTCAGGATGATATCCGCTATTGCGAATCTCAGGCTCATTTACTGCTGGCCGTCATGAAGGTCGCTGATCAATCCCAGGAAACGGTATTTGAAATTTTGCATACGATTCGCGGACGTCACCCTGAATGGCCTTTACTCATCGTGCAAACGGGCTTGCATGAACTCTATCCACCTGAAAGTAATCATATCTGCCCTTGGCCCTACGATAACGAACCACTACCCGCCGCCGTTCCAGCTGATTTGAGACGGGCCCTCCTCGCACAGCGGCTCGCCGCAAAAAAATTACCCGGCTCCGCGCCCATACATTGGGTCGCCGTCGATCTGACTCTGCCCGAAGATGGTTTTAATCCGCCTGATTATGGTCTGGAAGCACTGTGGCTCGCAATTGAATCGCTGTCCTCGCTCGGCCTGCAGCGCCAGCTAAGTGGAGATAAAGAAATCCGTGATCTCTACGCACGTACTGCGCATCAGCATATTGTCAGCTTTTCACTCACTGCGGCAGGATTAGGTGCACTGCCGGTAGTCGATCTCGTCGCGGTATCCACAGTTCAGGCTAAACTGCTGCACAGCTTAGCCCGTCTTTACGGTCAGCACTGGGACAAGCGAACCACTACAGAATTTTTCGGACTGATTGGCGCAGGAATCGCATCCAGTTTCTTCGCACGGGTAATCGGACGTACTATCGTCAAACTGATTCCCTTCTGGGGTCAAACCGCAGGCATGGTATGGAGTGCCAGTTCCAGCGGCGCGACAACCTACGCTTTGGGTAAAGCTGCGGTCTATTTCTTCGTGCAGCGAAAGGATGGACTCAACGTGGATCCAGATACGCTGCGTCGGGTCTATGCTGACGCATTGAAGAACGGCGTATCCATACTCAAAAACCGTATACCTGATCCATCTCAATGAAAATACCACGCTTTCGGATTAATCCATTACAACTCATTGCACTCGGCCTGTTTACAGTGCCCGTTCTGATCGCGTTTGGACTTGGGATGCTATGGCTATGGCAAACGGGCAATCTGCATTACTGGTTTTTTATTACCATCACCTGTAGTAGCTGCGGTTACGGCTTACAGCAATGGCTGGCGCTACGTGAACGTAAACTCCTAACTGAAGCAGGAACCGAACCCAACCCAGAGTGGCCACCCGATGCAGACACTGCCTGGCAACAAATTAAAACACTCGCAGAAACCTGTGATCCACATGACTGGCCTCTCGAAGATGGATCTTGGATACTGGAACTGAGTCGACGTACCCTGGAAACCGTTGCGCGCTGTTACCACCCGTCTGTAGAAAAACCATTACTTGAACTCACCATACCCCATACGCTACTTATCATTGAGCGAGCCAGTCGTGACCTACGTCAGGATGTAACTGAAAATATACCGTTTAGTAATCGCCTGACAATCGGCGACCTGTTCCGGATAAAACGCTGGAAAAACAAAGCAGAAAAGATATTTAATGTCTATCGCGCAGGACGCATGATAGTCAACCCCGCAAACGCCTTGCTCAGCGAAGCCTGGCGCCACCTTCAGGCACGCAGCTTTGGCTTGGCCCGAAGCGAGCTCCATTCCTGGTTTCTGCGCGCTTATATACGTAAAATTGGTTATTATGCAATTGATCTCTATAGCGGCCGACTGCCGTTGGATGATGGCGAGTCCGTTACGGCCCAAACACCCATATCCCACATCGATATGGAAAAGAGCAATAATACGAAGACCATTTCTGCAAACGAAGAACCCTTGCGTATTCTCATTCTAGGACGTTCGAATGCGGGCAAGTCAAGCTTAATCAACGCGCTATTCAAAAAACTGACCACCCCTGCCGATGTGTTGCCAGACACCACCCAGATGCTCACACCATTCGTCCTGTCACGCGAAGGATTCACACAGGCCCTGATATTCGACAGTCCAGGCTGCAACAGCCCTCATTTCGATTTTCAGCAGATGCAAACAGCGGTACTGAATGCTGACCTGATTTTATGGGTCACACCGGTACATCGCCCCGATAGACAGATTGAGCGCGACTGTTTAGATGCGCTGCGCACAGCACAGTCTCAGCGGCCCCATTCTCATCCAGCCCCCGTACTCATCGCAGCAAGTCACATTGATTTGCTGCGACCGGCTAACCTGTGGCATCCTCCCTACAACCTGGTCGATCCGCAGAATAATACCAAAGCCATTAATATACGTGCCGCCATACAAGCCATAGCGATCGATCTGGCTGTACCGGTTGAACAAGTCATCCCCGTCTGTCTGATGCCTGGTCAAATCTATAATGTTGATGACACGCTTTGGGCTGCCCTGCTGCACCATCAAGATGAAGCGCTCAAGGTACGTTTATTGCGCTGCCTGGATGCAAAAAAACAGGCGGAAGATTGGATCATGCTACGCCGTCAGTTAATCAGTGCAGGGCGATTCCTTTGGCAGCTGCCAGACAGGTTCGGCACACATGTCGATAAATGAAGCGCTCCCTCAGAATCGCCACATGAACCGCTTCCGCACAAACCCTACCAGGACGATGTGCAATGTGCTACTTTCTTTTTTTTGCCAGCCACTGTGAGAGCTGAAGTTCAGGTATCGGCCGACTCAGATGATAACCCTGCGCTAAATTACATTTCTGCAAACGCAAAAATTCCAACTGCGCTACTGTTTCCACCCCTTCCCCGACTACTTCCAGTCCCAGTTTGTGGGCCAGTGAGATACTCGCCTCCACAATAACAGCATCACTTGCGCTGTTGACGATATCTCTGACAAAAGTCTGGTCGATCTTCAGCGCATCGAGCGGAAAACGTTTTAAATAAGCCAATGATGAATAACCTGTGCCAAAATCATCAATCGCAACCCGTACGCCGAGCGCATGAATGGATTGTAATATCTCCGTAGCCTTTACCGGATCCTGCATCAGGATATTTTCTGTAATTTCCAACTCCAGTGCCTGCTGCGGCATTTGCTCTTCCTGCAATGCACGGCGTACCTTATCCAATAATTCTCCATCGTTAAACTGGACGGCAGAGACATTAACGGACAGGCGCACACCATCCAATCCCGATTCACGCCAGGTCCGGTGTAACCTGCAAGCCTGACGCAACACCCATTCTCCAACGGGAATAATCAGGCTGGAATTTTCTAATAACGGAATAAAATCGGCGGGTGATACCAATCCGCGCACCGGATGCTGCCAACGAATCAGTCCTTCCACACCCACGATACAACCATTGCCCAGATCTACCTGAGGCTGGTAATGTAAAATAAATTGCTCATGTTCTAAAGCATAACGCAGATCCGCTTCCATCTTCAGCAGCTCATGGCCACGGGTATTCATATCAGAAGCATAAAAACGATATTGATTGGATCCTGCCGATTTGGCCCGGTACATGGCAATATCGGCATGGCGCAGCAAGGTCTCTATGCCATCACCATCATGTGGATAGAGCGCAATACCCACGCTGAAAGTAACATAGACTTCCTGCGAATGAACAATTACTGGTCGCTCAAAAGCCGCATTTAATTTGTGTAATACAACCAATACCTTTTCCGGATCACTCAGATCCCCGGCCACGATTGTAAATTCATCACCGCCATGACGTGCAACCGTATCATTGCTTCGCAAACAGCCTTGCAGACGATGGGCAACCTGTCGCAACAGGATATCACCCGCGGCATGGCCTAAGTTATCATTCACCCGCTTGAAATTATCGATATCCAGAAATAAGATAGCAATGTGACTCTGGTTCCGGCGTGCATATTCCAGCGCAGATTTAAAACGATCTACCAGAAAAAAACGATTGGGTAAGCCAGTCAGACGATCATGTATTGCTTCGTATTGCAGTTTGGCTTCAAAGCGCTTCCGTTCGGAGATATCTCGCGCAATAGTCGACAAATATTCGGTATCGCCCGCCGCATCCTGATGCGCTAACACCACCTGGGAGACCGGCAGCTCCTCCCCGTCAGCCAGCCGCAAAGCCGTTTCGCCATGCCAGACACCCTGTTCGCGAGCCATTGTAAAAGCTTCACCCAACAATCGTTGTGCTATATTTTCAGGAAATAGATCGTGAAGATAATAGTGACTGACATCTTCTGCCGGATTCAGACCAATCAATCGACGCCCTGCACCATTCAGATAGCGTAATTGACCACTTAACTCCAAAACAGCCACCAGATCAGGCGTTGCCTCCAGAATCATTGCAAGTTGAGTGCGTCCTTTCTCCGCATCGCGATGTTTCCGACGCTGCTGCGCATCGCTTAATTCACGATCTACCGCCGGGAGCAGACGGATCAGGTTGTCTTTCATGACATAATCTTGCGCGCCGCGCTTCATGGCCTCCACAGCCATTTCCTCGCCGATCGTACCCGAAATAAAAATAAAAGGAACATCCGGATCATGCTGACGGGTAATTTCCAGCGCCCGCATCCCACTAAAGCCCGGCATGGAGAAATCCGAAAAGATCATATCCCACGATTCCTTCAACTTTACGATCATATCCGACTCCGTATCAATCCGTTCCCAGTCAAATACCAGCCCGCCGGATTGAAGGTAATCCACCAGTAACAGTGCATCATCTTCAACATCTTCAATCATCAGAATACGTAATGGCTTCGAGATAGTTAGCCGGTCTTGTGGTTTTGACATATCGGTCTTTTCCTGATTGCTAATCCAGCGGCGCCTGGTTTAATAACAACCAGTAGAGCCCCAGCTGTCCCGCTGCTTTCATAAATTCATCAAAATCTACCGGTTTACGTACATAACTATTCGCGCCCAGGCTATAGCCTTTTGCCCGGTCTTCTTCTTCAATAGACGAAGTCAAAATCACCACTGGCAGCAATCGAGTCGCCTCATGATCCCGAATGCGGCGCAGGACCTCCAGTCCACTTATTTTGGGCAGATTCAGATCCAGCAATACAACGGCTGGCAAATCGGTCACATCGCGGCCTGCATAAGCGCCTTCGCCAAACAGATAATCAAGTGCCTCAACCCCGTCACGGGCTACAACCACCCGATTACCTACGCGATTTGCTTCCAGCGCATCCAGCGTTAATAATTCATCATCGGGATTATCTTCCACCAACAGCACTATCTTATCGCTCATTTATTTTCCTGTTCATTCAATATAAAATAAAAAGTAGTACCCTGATCAACCACACTCTCTACCCAGATGCGACCGCCATGTTTGCTGATCACGCGTTGTACGGTGGCCAGTCCAATGCCCGTACCCGGGAATGCACGCGCATCATGCAGACGCTGGAAAGCACTGAACAGCTTATCCACATAGGCCATATCAAATCCGGCACCATTATCGCGAATAAAATAGGTATCGATGCCCTCACGCTCGTTGCAACCCATCTCAATTAAAGCTTCAGAACGATAACCGGTAAACTTCCAGGCATTACTCAGCAAATTCGTGATTGCCACGCGCAGCAAGCGTGCATCACCCTGCACTATCAATCCGGGTTGAATCCGGAACTGCACCACCCGCTCCGGCTCACCCTGGCGTAACGCTTCCATAACGTCCTGGGCCAGTTGCGTCAAATCAACCGATTCCCACTTAAGCTCTGTCCGCGTCACGCGCGATAACTTAAGCAAATCATCAATGAGTGCGGCCATACGCTGGGCAGCCGCACGAATCCGCTCCAGACGATCCCGGCCCTTCTCATCCAGGCGATCGCCATATTCATTCAGCAGTAGACGACTGAAGCCATCCATGGCACGCAACGGCGCTCGTAAATCGTGCGAAACGGAATAACTAAACGCTTCCAGCTCCTTGTTAATTGTTGCTAACTCCGTGGATCGGATACGCAGATGCTCATTCAATTGCTTAACCCGACGTTCATGTGCGATGCGGGCACTAATATCCCTGATAATGCCATCAGCGTAGCGCTCACCGGCATCACCTTCCTTTATTACCGCCGTGATTGAAGCGTCGAACTCACGACCCTGCAACGTTTTAAGTCGTAGATGTTGGCTGTTAACCTGACCATTACGCATCATTTTATCGACAAAAATCCGGCGATCGGCCGGATCACAATATAATTCACCGATACCATAAGTGAGCAACTGTTCCATGGATTCTGCCTCAAAGATTTTCACCATGGCCGGGTTTACTTCAACAAATTTACCTTTGATATCGAGTATGAGGCGATAAACGCCGACTGGCAGATTATTTACCAGATCCTGGTAGCGCGCCTGTATCCGTTGTCGCATTTCCTCAGCCTGTTTATGTGCGCTAATATCACGAATAATATTGATCACAAACATATTCTGGTCGATTGTCAGTGGACTTAAATCTACTTCCATCGGAAATTCACTGCCATCCTTACGTAATCCATACAATGTCAGATCCGTTTTGCTCGATCGTATTGCCTGTTCGCTAAAAAATTGCGTTTGATCCTGACCATACTGTGCACGAAACTGTTCGGATACCACCTGTTCAATCGGCTGCCCCAGCAATTCATCACGCGAATAACCAAACCATATCTCGGCCTGATGGTTGACCAGCGTAATCCGGCTGCATTGATCCACAATAATAATCGCATCCGGAGCAGAATCAACTAACCCACGAAAGCGAGCTTCACTCGCCCGTATCTGGACCCCAATCTGCTGGCGACGCAGTACATGATAGGCAATCACCCCGCTCAAAACCGCGAATAACAAGGACAATGCTAAAAATGGTGGCACAAAATTGTGAACTGAACGCGCCTCTTTTGCAGTCAACGCCGATTCGGGTACATGAGTAACCAGTATCCATTCATTACCGGAATCAGACTGTGGTTCCACGCGGCTAATCCTGGCATAAGTGAATAATCCCTGCGCATCCAGCCACTGCCCATCTGGATGCCCCTGCAGCATGGCTGACCAGGTAGACTCTCCGTATTCACGATCAAAGCGCACATCCTGACGTTCCGGATACATGAAGCCCCATTCCATCTCTGGACTGGGACCCAATAACCAGTAACCATCAGAATTCAGCAACCAGAGGCTGCCCTCATTTTGTTTATCGATTGCACGCAGACGATCGAGCAGTCGCTGCCCTAGATAATTCAGTATCACAAGACCGCGATTCTTCCCCTCGCCATCGAACACGGGTGCGCTCAAACGAATCACTGGCTTGAGCGGTTGTTCAATCACGCCATGTTCAATGTTAAGATCGAACGGTGAAACGTAAAGGGTATCTTTATTTTTTTCAAGGGTCGCCGGCACATAGTAATGATCCGATTTATCCTGCAATTGCCCCGCTGGCACAATGCCTGGCTGGCCATTATGGTCATTGATGCGCACCACCTCCTGCCCTTCTTCATTCAGAAAACGAAGCTGATCATAACGCTTACGGTGCTGCATAAATACATGATAATCATGAGCAAAGCGCGCCTTTGCCACAGGGTTCGCAGTATCCAGCCATTGCTGTAATGATGAATGCGCTGCCAGATACAATACATCCCCATTTAGCGCACCCAGCACGGCTCCAATCGTTTCATGCGCCAGCTGTACTGATTGCCGCTCGTGATCCTGCATCATTGTCAGATTCGCATTGATCTCAGTACGACAAAGCAACCATAATACGGTGGTCAGCATCAGAATCAGTGGAATACATAAATACAGCCAATATCGCACAAATCGCCAGTTCCAGATATTTTGCATATTCACCGTCTGTAATATTTCCTGTTCATTCGATATTCAAAAAAATGGGCTTATCTTTTTATAATTCATTTTAAATAAAAGGACTGAAGAAGAGACCGATATCAAGATTGACAATATCAGCATATAGAGCGCATAGGCACAATTCTTATTTATTCTGGATAAAGCATCTGGCTCTATCGAGAAAATCCAGCTTTAACAAGGGGTAGTGCTGTTCATTACCTACAAGTATTGGCTGCACGGCAAAACATGTTAAACAATCCTGTTTATATCTTACCCGATATGCCTGACAAAAAATATCCGGTATCTGGATCATTCACATCCAACTCAGAAAAGACCCTTTTCAATGTCATGTTTAATTTTAAACTAAACTTGAGTTCGCCAGCCCTGCCACGTGATTAAAGCAGCTTACCAATAACCCTTATTCTTATACTAACAGTAAAAGGCCGCTGCATAACTGTGTTTTTGAGCTTTTCTGATTACTTGCAGCATTGATAAATCAAACACTTAAAAGTCTTGCCCAGCCCGAGATACCCAGTTATGCAGCGGTCTCAGTAATGTTAAGAATCCGGGATTCATTCTATTTACTCAATATACAGACCCGGAAACGGGTTCGAATAAGCTTTCGAGTAAGGTCGCATCATCAAAATGACGGCGCCCAATGAAAGCAGTGGCATGATGCCCGCGTTCTCGCATCGCGCCAGCCGATGGAACGCCCATCGGCCACAGCAACCAGCGTTCCAGACGCTCACTCCCTGCGATTAAACCATCGGGGCGAAATAAACTGCGATGTCCCTTATTCCCTGTCGGAGTGAAATAGAGTTCCTGATACGGACGTCCATATAAGATCTGGCCAGATGGCATATCTGCATATAATTTTTGAATATAATGACTACCGGAAGCAATCCGGATGACCAGGCGTTGGCCAATCGCCAGCGATGGTGCCGACTGCGGCAATAACGGTGGCTCGGGTAGCCGGGCTGCTTCGGCGCGCAATATCAATGAGGTCGTTGGAAAAAAATAATGGTAACAACCACAAGCATGAATACTATCGTAAATCATCACGTTACCGGCAGTATCCAGGGTTATCCGCCACAACAGTCCGTCCAAAGCACCACTAAAAATATCTACGATATTCGTGCTGGGTCGCTCAGAAAACCAGATCAGGTAATTCAGCTGTAATAAAACACGACCCTGCCAGCGGGTATAGGATGGATAGTAGTAAACCAGCGCCGTAGAATAATCGACGCTCGGTTGATTGTTTATCTGCCAAACAGGTCTGCCGGGCAAATCATAGTTATCCACGACATCGATTTCCCAAACCGGGGCATGCATTGCAAACAAGGCTTCAAGTTGTCTCGTCGTAGGCAACGGAATACCCAACGCATCATACGCCATGCCACTCAATGCGGGATACACATCCCTGGGCGGCATACGAAATCGACGAATCTGTCCCTGCACGGGAAGTATTTCCAGGGGCTGTGCAAAAACTGCACGCACTCTTTTTTGATATTGATCTACACCGAATCTGACAGGCAAACTCAGTAACGGATATAGCCCTAATACCTGATTTAGCAAGCGATACTCGGAGGTAGCAACAGCCCGTTCACGCAACAGCGCCAGACGCTCTGGCCGGACCAGATCTATCGCTGCCAGCGTATGCGCGCAATTGTCCAGCAGCCGGGTTAAATCGTTACCATAACGAGCGTTTAACCGGCCTTTTGCTGATTTCTCCAGGGAGGCCAACTCAACTGATCGGGCGGCCTGATCCGCATCCATGAGGCGATTCAACCAGCTTTGCAACGCCTCATTGCTTAAGTCCTGTTGGCTATAACTAGCCAGAAACCGCGTCATCCGCAGATAGGGGAATCCCGCTATACGTTCGGGTCGTGATGGTGTGACGCCATGATCAGCAACGGCCTGATCCAGGTCCTGATACAATGCCCAGCAGCGATCGACCGCCTCATTCTTCATCGCAACGGGTAGCGCTGGCGGTGTTAACATACAACCACTGAGCACCAGTGCCGCACTCACCATCATAAATCGGCTGATCATCATTTCAATCCATACGGTCAAAAGAGACCTCCAGCACAATAATCTGAATGGTATTGTTGTTTATCCGATTGCCAATTCCGACTACTCTCTTTCCTAAGAAAAAGCGCTAATTCAGTCACCACAACCCAAACACACCTGAATTCAGATAGAATCTACACGCCTCAACCCTGCCACAACGATTAAAACAGGATTCGCCATATTGATAGCCCGATCATGGCATGGATGATTATTTCCCTTTCACTGATTTCCGCCTAGTAACTGAATTCACTATTCCTTAAAAACAGATAAATAGATCGTTTTTTTAGAAAACTTCAGATGCCAGTAAATAGCGCCATTTTCCTTCGGGCAAATCAGCCAGTTTTATTTTTCCAATGCGTACTCGCTTTAATCCGAGAACTTTTAAATTTACCAACTCGCACATACGACGAATCTGACGTTTCTTACCCTCATTCAAAACAAAACGCAATTGATCCTGATTTTGCCAGTTCACCTGTGCACGTTTGAGCATTTTTCCGTCCAGGCTCAGTCCATAATTCAATAATGCCAGTTCCTCTCCTGTTAGCGATCCCGCCACACGGACGAGATATTCTTTTTTAATTTTAGAATCAGCACCAATTAACTGCCTGGCAATATGGCCTGCTTGTGTCAGCACAATTAAGCCTTGTGAGTCAATATCTAATCTTCCTGCAGGCGCCAACCCCTGCAAATGTACTGGATTAAACCGTTGCTGCAATGGATGACTCAAAAACTGGGATTCTCGATTAATCAAACTGACCGCCGGCTGGTAGCCCTTTTCAGGTTGTCCAGAAACATAGCCGATTGGCTTGTTTAATAGGATGGTTACATAACTGCGCTGCTGTATTTGCGCTGCTTGATTCAGTTTGATTTTCTGTGTCGGGTAAATTTTCACCCCCAATTCAGAAATCCGTTCGCCATCGACAAATACCCACCCGCGCTCAATATAACGATCAGCTTCTCGGCGAGAGCAAATACCTTGCTCAGACATAACTTTAGATAAGCGAATTTTTTCCATGAAAAACTGAGTCCGGACTGTATAATTTTAATTGAATCATTATAATATTATTTATAATGAGTGCCTCTTTTTTACCCGGATAAAGAAATACAGCGAGATCCGTGCCTATATCAAAGTGTTCAGTTTTACAGGCATCATCCAATTTTTTATCAATCACTATCATTGGAATTATATCGATGGAAAAGACCACAGTTATATTAGAGAATGCACAACAGCGCGCTAAAGAAATGGGACTGCCCTATCATGGTGTGCTATTTCCTTCGGAAGCCTATACTTTGCTACAAGCGATGCCGGGTATTCAGTTGATAGATGTACGCTCAAAAGCAGAACTGGATTGGGTTGGAAGAATTCCCCATGCAATCGAAATCGAATTACGATCTTATCCGGATATGCAATTAAACCCGGACTTCCTTGAGCAGCTTTCCGATCAGGTCGATCAAGCATCACCCGTCATGTTTCTTTGTCGCAGTGGGGTTCGTTCAAGCCATGCCGCCAGCCTGGCCACCCAGGCAAATTTTACAAACTGTTACAACATTCTTGAAGGATTTGAAGGAGAAAAGGATGAAAAGGGTCACCGAGGAACGGTCTCCGGTTGGAAAGCAGCTGCCTTACCATGGGAGCAAAGCTAACTATCCGACCAGGCAATCAGCCCGAAATGTGCCGTCACCAGAATCATTATTCCAAATACGATTCGATACCAGGCAAACACTGTAAAATCATGATTACTAATAAAACGTAACAAGCCACGTACAGCTAATAAGGCACTGATAAACGCGGCAATAAAGCCCACTGTAAATATGCCCAGGTCATCGAAAACTAAAATCTCATGGTGTTTATAGACATCATAAAAAGTAGCCGCAAACATAATCGGAATGGCTAGAAAAAATGAGAATTCCGTTGCTGCCTTGCGTGATAAACCAAAGAATAAGCCACCAATAATAGTGGCACCAGAACGAGAAGTGCCTGGTATCAAGGCAAGGCATTGTGCAAATCCTATTTGTAGAGCGTGTTTCCAGTCCATATCTTCCACCTGCTCAACATCGATCACATGCGTTCTACGTTCAGCCCATAATATCAATATACCACCGATAATCAGCGCTAATGCGACAGGAACAGGGTGAAATAAATAATCTTTAATTGTTTTAATGAATAAAAGACCCAGGATTGCAGCAGGTAAAAAAGCAATAAATAAATTGAGTATAAAACGATGTGATTTCTTGTCTGAGCCAATACCTTCGACCACCTGAATAATCCGGGCGCGATATTCCCAACATACCGCCAATATCGCACCCAATTGAATCACAATTGCAAAAACTTTTCCCCGTTCGTCATTAAAATTAAGCAGGTCACTCACTAAAATGAGATGACCCGTTGAAGAAATAGGCAAAAATTCGGTTAATCCCTCGACAACACCCAGGATCAATGCTTTTATTAATAAAATCCAATCCATATCGAATGATCCTAATGTTTTTCCAGGCGAGAGAAAATAAGCAATTATAGTTTACTGTAAATTTCTGCCCCTTTCTCTACAAACTCACTGGATTTTTGCTGCATTCCCTGCTTCAAGGCTTCATCCTCGCTCACGCCTTGTTTAGCCGCATAATCACGTACATCCTGTGTAATCTTCATAGAACAGAAATGGGGTCCGCACATCGAGCAGAAATGGGCTAACTTTGCACCTTCCTGTGGTAGCGTTTCATCATGAAATTGCTGTGCTTTATCGGGGTCAAGGCTGAGATTAAACTGATCTTCCCAGCGAAATTCAAAACGAGCTTTGGAAAGCGCATTATCCCGAATCTGTGCACCAGGATGACCTTTAGCCAGATCCGCTGCGTGCGCTGCAATCTTGTAGGTAATAATGCCATCCTTAACATCGTCTTTATCCGGCAAACCAAGATGCTCTTTAGGTGTTACATAGCATAACATTGCAGTACCGTACCAGCCGATCATCGCGGCACCAATGGCTGAAGTAATGTGATCGTAGCCTGGCGCAATATCAGTTGTCAGCGGACCCAGGGTATAAAACGGCGCTTCATCACAGTATTTCAATTGCAGATCCATGTTCTCTTTAATAAGATGCATAGGAACATGGCCGGGGCCCTCTATCATAACCTGTACATCGTGTTTCCAGGCCACCTGAGTCAACTCACCCAGTGTTTTTAACTCTGCAAACTGCGCTTCATCATTAGCGTCATAAATGGAGCCTGGGCGCAAACCATCGCCTAATGAAAAACTGACATCATAAGCCTTCATGATTTCACAAATTTCCTCAAAATGCGTATAAAGGAAACTTTCCTGATGGTGCGCAAGACACCATTTTGCCATGATTGAACCGCCACGCGAGACGATTCCTGTCATCCGTTTTGCCGTCATAGGGATATAAGCAAGGCGGACTCCCGCATGGATAGTAAAATAGTCCACACCCTGTTCTGCCTGTTCAATCAAGGTATCCCGAAAAATTTCCCAGGTCAGATCTTCTGCTTTACCGTTTACTTTTTCCAGTGCCTGATAGATCGGTACAGTGCCAATCGGTACGGGGCTGTTACGAATAATCCATTCGCGAGTTTCGTGAATATTTTTTCCGGTTGAAAGATCCATTACCGTATCACCACCCCAGCGAATAGCCCAGGTCATTTTTTCAACTTCTTCCTGAATACTGGAACCAAGTGCAGAATTACCGATATTAGCATTAATCTTTACCAGAAAATTTCGACCAATAATCATAGGCTCAGATTCGGGGTGATTAATGTTAGCCGGAATGATTGCGCGCCCTCTTGCTACTTCATCTCGGACAAATTCGGGTGTAATCTGCTTGGGTAAAGAGGCGCCAAAATCCTGCCCGGGATGCTGATGGGCAAGTAACTTGTGATTTAATGCTTCATAATGCTGATTTTCACGGATAGCGATAAATTCCATCTCTGGGGTAATGATTCCACGACGGGCATAATGCATCTGTGTCACATTCATTCCTGCTTTTCCTCGACGTGGCTGGCGCTTCAGATTAAAGCGCATTTTCGCCAATCCAGGATCTGCCTGACGCTTCTGGCCATAATCTGAAACGGGACCAGAAAGAACTTCAGTGTCACCACGTTCATCTATCCAGTTATCACGCAAGGCAGGCAAGCCACAACGAATATCTATTTTCATAGTGGTATCCGTATAGGGACCTGAAGTATCATACACATAAATAGGCGGGTTTTTCTCTGCCCCCATACTGGCAGCTGTATCAGTTTGGCTGATCTCGCGCATCGGCACCTGAATATCAGATCGAGAACCGGGGACGTAGATCTTCCGTGAATTGGGCAAAGGTTTAATGGCTGCTTCGTCGACCTGAGCCGTTGTATTTAAAAAATCTTTCTGGTCTAAAACTGTAATGCTCATAAATATGCTCCTTAAGATGCCATAAAGAGCGGGAGGGTTAGTCCCAGCTTCCCTACGGCGGCATTATCCGCGTCAGGTATTAAGGGACTGTCTCACCAGCATTTCGGATGATTCCGAAAAAGGACCCCTAGCTGATGCTGTGAAGCTAATGGAAATATGGAATAATTGCAAGTCTGTTACTCTAATGAATTAATGAATAAAACGAATATGAACCTCGATACTAAGAATCTTGAACAAACACGGTTTAACATGGTTGAGCAGCAAATCCGCACATGGTATGTACTGGATGCGGATATTCTGGAATTATTATACAAGATCCGACGCGAAGAATTTGTACCGGCAGCCTACCGCTCCCTGGCATTCATCGATATGGAAATTCCACTAGAGCATGGCCAAGTAATGCTTACACCGAAAATGGAAGCACGTATCTTACAAGAATTGCATGTAAAGAAAACAGATAAAGTCCTGGAAGTCGGAAGCGGCAGTGGCTATATGACCGCTTTGCTAGCCGAAAAAAGTAGTCATGTCTACAGTGTAGAGATTGTACCTGAACTGAAAACTATGGCAGAAATAAATCTTCATGCACATGACATTCATAATGTCACTATAGAACAAGGTGATGCTGCCCATGGCTGGCCTAAGCATGGACCTTATGATGTGATCGTACTGACCGCATCTACTCCAGTATTACCGCAAGCATTTCAGGAAAATCTCAATCCGGGCGGACGCCTGTTCGCAATCGTAGGAGAAGAGCCTGCGATGGAAGCAATACTCATCACCTGTACAGCTCCCGGAGTATACACAACAAAAAAACTGTTTGAAACCTGCACGATTCCACTCAAAAATGCACAACCATCAGAAAAATTTGTCTTCTGATTTTTAATACAAGCCAGCCTATTGCTGAGATCTCATCAGCTCCGAAACAATATCATCGGAAATCAAAATGAAATTCCTGCAGTATGTTTATATCTTAATCGGCAGTATTATTTTACACAGTCAAGTGTATGCTGCTAATTTAATGGATATTTATAAAGAGGCGCTAGATCGGGATGCGCAATATCAATCGGCGCGGGCGGCTTATCTAGCTGCCCAAGAAAAGTTACCTCAAGGCAGAGCTGGATTATTACCGAATATTGTGCTCTCTGGAACACGCCAAACTCAGAAAGTTGATACAAACCTGGGCTCAGAAGTGACCATCCAAAATCGGGGGGTGGTCATTTCGGCCACGCAACCGCTTATCCGTGTAGAAAATTTTATTATTTTCGCGCAATCAAAAGTTGAGGTAGCTCAAGCAGATTCACAATTTGTGCTGGCTGCACAGGATTTGATTTTGCGCGTCGCACAAGCTTATTTTGATATCTTAAGCGCCCAGGTGGACGTCGAAGTAGCCGAAGCCCAGAAAAAAGCCATTCTTAAACAGTTAGAGCAGGCCAAGCGTAATTTTGAAGTAGGCGTTTCAACTATTGTGGATACAAATGAAGCACAAGCCCGCTTTGATTTAACTATCGCACAGGAAATTGCCGCACAAAACGCACTGGAAATAAGCAAACGTACATTACAAGGCATTATTGATCGTTTCCCTGAGAATCTCACAAGCGCACAAACAATTACTGCAGATCTCTCCGATTTATCCTATACCAGCATGGAGGAATGGGTCAAAATCGCTGAAGAAAAAAACTTCGCGCTAAAAATACAGCGGGCAGCATATGATCTCGCAAGCCAGGAAGTAAAAAAAGCCTGGGCACAGCACTATCCAACATTAGACCTGGTTGCACAATATAGTGATCAAACTGGCGTGGGTGGTGCTATCACCGGCCGAGGAATAGACCTCACCTCCAAATCAATTGGATTACAGCTTAATATTCCGTTATTCGAAGGATTTGCCGTACAGTCCCGTGTACGAGAAGCATTAGCCAATCAGGATAAAGCTTCGCACGACCTGGATAACGCACGACGCAACAACGCCTTACAAGTACGCCAGCAATATCTGAATGTGACTAATGGTATTGCACAAGTAAAAGCATTGAAACAAGCGCTGGTATCAAGTCAAAAACAATTGGATTCCACTTTATTGGGACAGGAAGTTGGCGTAAGAATCGAAATAGACGTACTCAATGCACAACAACAATTATATTCGGCAAAACGCGATCTCGCCAAAGCCTATTACAATTATCTGATGGCAAGATTACGTCTAAAAGCAGAGGCTGGAGAATTGGACGAAGATACGCTGCAACAAATAAATAACATGCTTTAAGAAAGGAAAGAATACTACGCTTATAATCCCAGGTCCGTACTTATCACACTGATTAAATATTTCTTTGTATCGCTTAATGATAGAATAAACACTGGAGCTAGCTAGGCGGTCGCTGCCTGTTTTCATACGAACTCAGGGAGAGGAAAGTCCGGACTCCACAGAGCAGGATGTCGGCTAACGACCGACCACCGTGAGGTGAGGAATAGGGCCACAGAGACGAGCGTATTCAGTTACGGTGAAACGCGGTAACCTCCATCCGGAGCAAAACCAAATAGGCAGGCTACGATGCTGCTCGCTGAGCCTGCGGGTAGGTTGCTTGAGCGTACAGGTAACTGTGCGCCTAGAGGAATGACTGTCCCCGACAGAATCCGGCTTATCGGCTAGCTCCAACTAACCTGGCTCTGTTATAAAAATATCACTGACCGGAGTAAATTTCTGATAGATTTTTATTATGCGGTGTAAATATCCAGTTGTCTCTCAATCAGACGAATTTCTCCTGCGAGACCTCGCCCATATTTCCATGTTTTCATTTGTCCTTTCTTGAACCGATGTATGAGTTCGAATCCCTTGGTCGTCGCATAGGCAGCCTTCATGAATTTAAAACCGCTCGTGGAATTTATTAATCGAGGTTTTTCAAAAACCCCAATAGTTTAAAATTTCTGGCGATGGCTTTTGCAAAAGTCTCCAATCGTTTGAGTTTTCCGTGATCAGCTTCAGCAATGTTGTTCAGATACTTTGCTTACCGACGCACGGTGTCCGGCCGGCATTTTTCTATTTCCGGAGCATAATGCTGAATCCAGCAATAGCCTATCTCGTCATCTACTTTAAACCCACACGCCAGCATTATCTCTTCCAGTTCTTGATAACTGATCCGGTATTTGCAATACCATCTGAGACCTTTGCAAAACCCCAGTAGTTGAAAAATTAATTCTTTATAATCAATGGTATAAAACTTTTGCCGAGGACTTTTGCAAAAGTCTCCATCTAACACAATCCGGGATTACTTCACGCTGATAATGACGTCATTTGAAATCAGACATTGATGAACTACTCTGAAAACTTAATAATCCGCCACTCATCTTATTTTTGTAACAGAGCCAAATTGACCATTAAAAACAAATAAGATCATTACTAATACAACAATACAATCAGTTCAAATTGAATAAAGCTAAAAGTGGAACATCACGCTAGATTGATGCGGGTGTATAATCGATCTATGCTTGAAACTTTCAGTATTTCGTAATGATTCGTAAACTTCTCCGCAAGATTTTTAACCGTAATACTGTCGCTTCCGACGCTGTCGCCAAGCTGTGTATTATTCCGTTCACACACCATGGCATTAGTCGTAGCCAAATTAACCCCTGCGCATTAAAAGTTACTTCAGGCTTACAAAAGGCGGGTTACACTGCATATATTGTGGGTGGTGCAACGCGTGATTTACTATTGGGATTAAAACCGAAGGACTATGACGTTGCAACCAATGCGACGCCCGAAGAAATCCGTGCTCTATTTCGTCGTTCACGCATCATCGGGCGTCGTTTCCGCCTGGTTCATGTAATGTGTGGCATTGAGGTCGTCGAGGTATCCACATTCCGTGGTCATTCTCCAATTGATACCAGCAATCATACTTCAAGCAACCATATAGATCAGCACGGTCGCCTGTTACGCGATAACGTGTTTGGCAACCAGGAAGAAGATGCGGTACGCCGTGACTTCACCATTAATGCGCTATTCTACGATCCTGCCAGTGAGGAAATTCATGATTATTTAAATGGCTATCAAGACATCAAAGCAAGAAGACTGCGCATTATCGGATCACCTATACAACGCTATCGTGAAGATCCTGTACGCATGCTACGCGCAGTTCGATTAGCAGCCAAACTTGAAATGCAAATTGATGCAGCTACTGCCGAACCTATTTGTGATTTAGCACCATTATTACAAAATGTTCCTCCTTCACGACTGTTTGATGAAATGTTAAAGCTATTGTTATCCGGACATGCTTTGATTTGCGTAATGGACCTGCGTGCTCGCGGTTTACATCATGGTCTTCTTCCCATGCTAGATGTCATACTGGAGCAACCATTAGGTGAACGTTTTATTACGCTTGCATTAAAAAATACCGATGAACGTATTAGACAAGAAAAAACAGTATCCCCTGGATTTTTATTCGCAATATTATTATGGCATGAAGTACTTGCGGCATGGAATACACACCAAGCCGCAGGTGAAAAACCGTTTCCAGCACTGTATAAGGCAATCGATAGCATCTTGTCAATACAGCATAAGAAACTCGCCATTCCACGACGTTTTGATGCCGTAATACAAGAAATATGGGCTATGCAGCCCCATTTTCTAATTCGTTCAGGGCGCAAACCCTTTCGTTTATTAACACATCCACGTTTCCGCGCATCTTATGATTTCATGTTATTACGCTGTGAAAGTAATGAACTTGATATAGAAATAGGTCAATGGTGGAAAACATTTCAACAGGCTGACATCAATGAACGGGAAAGGATGCTAATTAGTAGCGAAGCACCAAGAAAACACAGAAGAAAGCGACGCCACCGAGGATCAACCAGTAAGCCAGCAAAACTGGCTGATAATAAAGCGGTTATTGATATTGAACAATAACCCGATATCACAAACCACGGAGCCTGTCAGTCAGGCGTTTATTGCGCTTGGAAGTAATCTGGGAAATCCACTAATCCAGATACAACAAGCTCTAAACGAACTGGCACAACTACCGGTGACACGTTTAGTCATCTGCTCCTCATTCTACCGTAGCGCACCAATAGGACGGCTTGATCAACCGGATTTCATTAATGCCGTGGCTCAAATCGAAACAAATCTTAAACCTTATGATTTATTAAAGGCATTACTTGAGATCGAATGCCGTCATGGACGTATACGTGAGTCACTCAATGCACCCCGCACACTTGACCTCGATATTCTGATGTATGATGATCAACAATGCTACGAACAAGAACTGATTTTGCCTCACCCCCGCATGCATCAGCGGGCCTTTGTATTACAACCTCTGATGGAAATCGCTCCAGATTGCTATATCCCACGGTATGGCACGGTTACCGAATTATTGGCTTTATGTACTGAACAACGATTAAAACGAATACCCAAATAGCACGATTAGAAACCACGATTATATTACTATTACAAAATCAGCGAGCGCAGGAAAAAACAAGCCTGATCTAATAGAATAATTAAAAAATTTGTTTAAGTTGCTGAATATTATTAAAGATCAAAGAATATCCATTCTTCAAACAATATTAATATGAGAATTACACAAAGCACATTACGAAAGATGTATGAGGATAGCGAAAAAATAACGGCGCTTACCTGTTATGACGCTAGTTTCGCTACATTATTAGAAGATGCCGGTATTGATATCTTATTAGTTGGAGATTCACTGGGTAACGTTATACAAGGCGAAAGTACAACATTATCCGTGACCTTGAACGATATGATTTATCACACGCGTTGTGTTGCACGCGGATCAAATAAAGCGTTGATCATGGCTGATATGCCTTTCGGCACATTTCAGGTAACACCTGAACACGCGTTTACAAACGCATCCAGGCTCATAGCTGCAGGAGCTCATATGATCAAAATAGAAGGGGGGAGTCTCATGGCTGAGACGATCGAATTTCTAACCCGGCGCGGCATTCCAGTCTGTGCACATATCGGCCTAACACCCCAATCGATTCATCAATTCGGGGGCTATAAAGTGCAAGGCAAAACAGATGACAAGGCAAGACAATTACAGGAAGATGCCCTTATTTTAGAAAAATCAGGCGCAAATATGCTATTGATGGAAGTTGTTCCAGCTACGCTTGCTAAACAAATTACGGACACCCTTTCCATTCCCACTATCGGTATTGGAGCAGGCCCAGATTGTTCAGCACAGGTGTTGGTACTTCATGATCTGTTAGGGATTTACCCAGGTAAAAGAACTAGATTCATAAAAAACTTTATGTCAGGCGCCAAGGATATTCGAGAAGCAATCGAGAACTATATCAAAGAAGTCAAAACGGGTAAATTTCCGGATGCGGAACATGTATTTTAATTTATGGTCCGAACGTGAAAATCATTACCGATATCATTTCTCTACGTGCACACCTCAAAGATAAACAATCTGTTTCTTTTGTCCCTACTATGGGGAATTTGCATGAGGGACATTTATCACTTGTGCGAACAGCAAAGCAACACGCAGATTACAGTGTTGTCAGTATTTTTGTAAACAGGCTCCAATTTTCGCCAAGCGAAGATTTTAATCAATATCCGCGTACTTTTGAAAAAGATTGCAACTTACTGAGAGAAGCTGGTGTTAATGTAATCTTTGCACCCAGTGAGAAAATACTTTATCCAGTACAACAGGAATTTTTACTGTCACTACCTCCTTTAGCAAAGACATTGGAAGGTGAATTTCGCCCGGATTTCTTCCAAGGTGTTGCAACTGTCGTATTGAAATTATTCAACATCGTGCAACCAAAAACTGCCGTATTTGGGAAAAAGGATTATCAACAACTATTGCTTGTGCGTGAAATGGTTCAGCAATTAAATTTACCAATTGAAATTATTTCTGGCGAAACCGTTCGTTCATCAGACGGGCTTGCATTAAGCTCACGGAATAATTATCTCCGTCAAGAACAGCGTCTCGAAGCCTCCCGCCTATATCAATCCTTATTACTCATAAAAAAAGAAGTCAAAAGTGGCAATACTCATTTCAAGATGTTAGAAATTAATGCCATAAAGAATCTGATTCAACATGGGTGGAAAGTTGATTATATTACGATACAGCGTAGCACGCTAACAGCAGCAAAACCAAATGATAAAGATCTAGTTGTATTAGGAGCAGCATGGCTAGGTAAAACAAGGCTGATTGATAATTTGGAAATACTAGATTAACAACAACGCATTTATTCCCGGTTTTTGTTATTCCTTAATTTAATCAGACTGTTAAAAATCTAAAATTATGCAGGCAATGAATACCTTCTGGCTCTCCTGTCTTGAGCATTTTAAAAAAGAATTAAATGCTCAACAATTTAATACTTGGATTAAACCGCTGCAGCTCGACACTTCACTCAATAATAATACTGAAGCAGTCTTAATCGCGCCAAATCGATTTGTTATGCAATGGGTGAAAGATAATTTTTTATCTCGGATTGAAACAATGGCGCAAGCACATTTTTCCAATAATATCCGATTTCAATTAAGACTTGCTGATCTGATAGACATAAGAAAAGAGCCCATCATTCAGGAAGATGCCACACCTGTTGTCAAAATTTCTCGACCATCTAAGAAAAAGGATCCTGCTTACCCAAATCAATTAAATCCAAACTTTAATTTTGATAATTTTGTTGCAGGCAAGGCCAATCAGCTAGCACGAGCAGGCGCTATTCAAGTAGCTGAATCACCAGGTATAGCATATAACCCTTTGTTCATTTATGGCGGCGTAGGGCTAGGTAAAACGCATTTAATTCAATCTGTCGGAAATTTTGTCTTGGAGAATAATCAACAGGCCAAAGTGCGTTATGTTCACGCAGAAAAATACGTCTCCGATGTGGTCAATGCCTATCAGCACAAATCTTTTGATAAATTTAAACTCTATTACCATTCCCTTGACCTATTGCTAGTCGATGATGTTCAATTTTTTGGCGGAAAAAATCGAACTCAAGAAGAATTTTTTTATGCTTTTAATGCACTAATAGAAGCACATAAACAAGTAATAATAACTTGTGATTCTTATCCAAAAGAAATTTCTGGGCTTGAGGAACGACTTGTTTCTCGCTTTGGGTGGGGATTAACCGTTGCAGTTGAACCTCCAGAATTAGAAATGCGCGTGGCAATACTGCTAAAAAGGGCCTCCATGGAAAAAATTCGCCTGGATGAAAATGTCGCCTTTTTTATTGCCAAGCATATACGCTCAAATGTACGAGAATTAGAAGGCGCATTAAAGCGCGTACTGGCCTATTCACGTTTTGTGGGTCATGAAATTTCACTTGACCTATCAAAAGAGGCTTTAAAAGATCTATTGGCAGTACAAAATCGTCAAATATCAATTGAAAATATACAAAAAACGGTCGCTGATTATTACAAAATTAAAGTTTCTGAAATGTATTCCAAAAAACGTGCACGTATCGTTGCAAGACCTCGACAAATGGCCATGGCCATTGCTAAAGAGCTAACACCTTTAAGTTTGCCTGACATTGGAGAAGCATTTGGTGGAAGAGATCATACGACTATACTTCATGGTTATCGAAAAATTAATGAACTCCGCGCTTCTGATCCAGCTATTAATCGTGATTTCAATGCATTACTGCATATTTTACGCGGCTGAAAATCAGAAAAGGCTATAAACATCCCTTTTATAAAATCAGAAAAAAATACACATTTTTAATCGATTTTAAACAACAAACTACAAAATAATTATAAAAATAATTATTTTTCATTGATTGCAACCTTCAATCCAGCAATAACATCAATTCTGTCTGATAAGAAACAATATCTTTCATATCAGTCTCTAAAAAATACAGGCCGAGACCTTTGCAAAATACCAATAGTTGAAAAATTAACTATTTATAATCAATATCATAAAATTTATTGAAAGAGCTTTTGCAAAAGTTTCATGCCATACAATCCTGAATATTCGATTCAGACTACATAATGTTATGTAGTCATTTTTCATTTTTTAAAATAAAAATCTTCAAGTTTCAAGCAATGAATAACTTGTGGATAACTTGTGGATAACCTGTGGATAACCTGTGGATAACCTGTGGATAACCTGTGGATAACCTGTGGATAACTTTTAAACAAAAATAAAATAACCTGTGGATAACCTGTGGATAACCTGTGGATAAATTGTGGATAACTTCAACTTTTAAGATAAAAAAAAAATTACCCACAAGTTATCCCAAAACAATACACATGTTATCCACAGGAAAAAACGATGATAATATATTGATATATAATATGATTTAAAAAGTTATCCACAAATTATGCGTTGCTTATTATTATTACTATATATATAGGTATAAGTAGTAATAAGAGATGCAAAGATAAATAGTTTTAATCGATCATAAATTTTTATATTTAAAATTCAGTGATAAAATCATCCAAACAAGTTATCATTGCAGATCATTCTTATTCCTTATCCAAAAATGGCGTCTTTAGAAATAAATTTTTTAAAATAATTAATCATTGCGACTAGATTATTCAAAGTAAGAATCTCTAGTTAAATATAAAAAATGCTTTTTAGAACACACAACTTCATTTAATTTGAATCTATTGCAAAAGATTATTTGATTTTTTAAAAACGATTTTATTGTACTTGAGCGAGGACATCGCTTGTTAGCCTGTGGAGTTGAAACGTTAGTTTCGTCTAAGAAGCAGGAACCAGTAGGCAGTAGCAATACAAACCTACTCTTAACGGCTTAATAAGTCGCTAGGAATCCCCTTCGTTTAGGAAGGGGAGGATGTCAAATGAATGTAAATGGAAAACCATTGCCTCCCAGTAGGAGATAAACAAAAAATAATTTCAAACTGCTATAAGATCAAAATATCTGGGATATATTTCAAAAGGCACTTCCACTGCCGTGAAATTAAAATAAATAATCATCACGCTAAAATTGACATCCATAAATTGAGAAGTATTGCGTAACAGAAACTACATAAATAACAACTGGATTTTGTAATTATCAAAAAATAGATAATCAAATATTTAATCTTCCTTTAATTAAAATTTTGATTTCTGGTTATAAGTTTTAAGCAGAAAATAATTACAAATATGAGCAAAAAAAAATTAATTTTGCTTCTATTTCCAGATTACCATTGTAAAAATACTGAAATCTTCCAGATAAGAATAATGCTTGATTGTGTTCAAGTTAAAGGCTCCCTATAGTTATTATTATATTTAAATCAGATGATCTTAATAAAAACCAGCAGAGATACATTACTTAAACCATTACAAATGGTTACTGGGATCGTTGAACGCCGCCATACCTTGCCTATTTTGTCTAATGTATTAATTCAACAAGATAACGAAAGGATTTCTTTTTTAGCAACCGATCTTGAAGTACAAATAGAAACAGCCACACAAAATAAAATAAAAATTGAACAGGCCTTTTCAATTACAGTATCAGCAAAAAAAATTCAGGATATATTACGAGCCCTTTCATCTGATATTGAAGTTACACTGGCAATACAAGAAAATCGACTACAAGTAAGATCCGGAAAAAGCTCATTTAATCTACAAACACTAGCCGGTGATGGCTTTCCTAAAATCTCGGATGAAACAGAACCTGAAGCCAAAATTACGCTGCAACAAAAAGACCTTAAAAACTTATTACATCATGTGTCATTTGCCATAGCACAACAAGATATTCGCTATTATCTGAATGGACTCTTATTACTGATAGAGGACAATCATTTAAAAGGTGTTGCAACAGATGGGCATCGCTTAGCTTACTATATAGTTAATCTAGAAGAATCAAGGACTAAAAAAGAAGTTATTCTTCCACGTAAGGCTGTATTAGAACTTGGAAAACAACTCAATGATAATGATGATCCTGTAATAATAGAAATTTTTCAGAATAAAGTACGTTTTTCTTTTTCAAACATTACGCTGATTTCTAAAGTAATTGATGGTAAGTTTCCTGATTACAATCGTGTTATTCCAACACAAAACACAAAGCAATTTGATTTAGATCGCTTAATATTTCTACAGGCATTACAACGTGTATCTATTCTTTCAAATTTAAATGAAAAATTTAGAGGAATGCGTTTAATTGTATCAAACAGTACCTTATGTATTATTTGCAAAAACAATGAACAAGAAGAAGCTCGGGAAGAAATAGAAATTCAATATGATAATGAAATGATCGATATCAGTTTTAATATTACTTATTTATTGGATCTATTAAATAATATCAGTGCCGAAACAATTCGCTGTCATTTTGGAGATGCTAGCAGTAGTGTATTGATAACCATTCCTAACAATGAAAATTTTAAATACATTGTAATGCCAATGAGAATTTGATCTATTAACAAGCCAAATTTAATTTGCCTATATCTAATAAATATCAATTTTATAGTAGTCTCCTAATGAACGATAAGAAACTCAATGCACAGCAAGAAATTCAAGATATGAATGACTATGGTTCAGATAGTATAAAAATACTAAAAGGACTAGATGCTGTACGAAAACGACCTGGTATGTATATTGGCGATACCAGTGATGGTACAGGCTTGCATCATATGGTGTTCGAGGTTCTTGATAATGCAATTGATGAAGCTTTAGCTGGGTACTGTGACGAAATTATGGTCATTATTCATCCAGATAATTCAGTGAGTGTACGTGATAACGGTCGGGGTATCCCAACCGGTATCAAGCAGGATGATGAAATGAAGCGTTCCGCTGCTGAAATCGTAATGACAGAGCTGCATGCTGGAGGTAAATTCGACGATAATTCCTATAAAGTATCAGGTGGGCTACATGGTGTAGGTGTATCCGTTGTTAATGCCTTGTCAGAATGGCTACATTTGACTATTCGTCGTGGCGGAAAGACGCACCAGATAGAGTTTCGTATGGGTAATCCGGTTACGCCATTAACGATTACTGGAGAAGCTGAACGACATGGTACAGAGGTTCATTTTTTAGCAAGCCGGGAAATTTTTGGAAATGTTGAATATCATTATGATATTTTTGCAAAGCGATTAAGAGAGCTTTCTTTTCTCAATAACGGTGTAAAAATTCGTCTGGTTGATCAACGCAATAGCAAAGAAGATACCTTTGCTTTCGCAGGTGGAATTAAGAACTTTGTTGAATATATCAATCGTGCCAAAACAGTTTTACACCCGAATATATTCTACGCAACAGGCGTAAAAGAAGATATCTCCGTTGAGGTATCTATGCAATGGAATGAAAGTTATACCGAGCAGGTCTTATGTTTTACCAATAATATTCCTCAAAAAGATGGTGGCGCACACTTAACTGGCTTACGAGCTGCTTTGACGCGAACGCTAAATAGTTATATCGAAAAAAATGAATTAACAAAAAAGGCCAAGTTTGAAACGATTGGCGATGACATGCGTGAAGGCTTATCCTGTGTTTTATCGGTAAAGTTATTTGAGCCGAAATTTTCATCACAAACGAAAGAAAAACTGGTTTCTTCAGAAGTACGTCCTGTAGTTGAAGAAATGGTGTCGCAAAAACTAGCAGAATTTCTGTTGGAAAATCCAATTGATGCTAAGACTATCTGTAATAAGATTATGGAAGCAGCCAAGGCACGTGAGGCCGCGCGTAAGGCGCGTGAATTAACGCGCAGAAAAGGAGTACTGGATGGCATGGGATTGCCTGGAAAACTCGCAGATTGTCAGGAAAAGAATCCCGCATTATGTGAGCTTTATCTCGTTGAGGGCGATTCTGCAGGCGGTTCTGCTAAGCAAGGACGCGATCGGAAATTTCAGGCAATCATGCCATTAAAAGGAAAAATACTGAATGTTGAAAAAGCCCGATTTGATAAATTGATTTCTTCTCAAGAGATCATTTCTTTAATCACGGCTCTTGGAACGGGTATTGGCAAAGATGAATATAATCCGGACAAACTACGCTATCACCGTATTATTATCATGACAGATGCTGATGTAGATGGGTCTCATATTCGCACATTATTGCTGACATTTTTTTATCGCCAGATGCCTGAATTAATTGAGCGGGGACATATTTATATTGCGCAACCTCCACTTTATAAAATTAAACATGGCAAACAGGAACGCTATGTTAAAGATGATTATGAGCTCAAACAATATTTATTAGGATTGGCACTCGCAGATGCGGAATTTTACACAGACGAGGAAAAACCACCATTAACAGGTAAAACTCTTGCAGGAATTGCTAATGAATACTTGTTAGCAGAGGCTGTAATTGAGCGGATGAGCCGGTTAATTGATAGTCAGGTAATGTATGCTTTATTGCGCCAGCCAGACATCGATTTAAGCAACGAACAGAATGCAATAAATAGTGCTGATCAGCTTGCATCAAGAGTTAAAGATATCAAAATTATTGCGGAATATGACGAGATAACAGAGCGTTTTCGTCTAAAAATAACCCGTATACATCATGGTAATATGCAGGCAAGTTATCTCGATCAGGATTTCTTGCATAGCGGTGATTATGCTCAAATTCAGAAGACCGCACAGGTTTTTGATGGATTAATCGGCCATAGTGCACAAGTAAAAAAAGGTGAAAAAAAGCAACCTGTCAGTGATTTTAAACAGGTTCTGGAGTGGCTATTAGCGGAAGCAAAAAAAGGACTGAGCGTGCAACGTTATAAGGGATTGGGTGAGATGAATCCAACCCAGCTATGGGAAACTACTATGGATCCAGGTAATCGCCATTTGTTACGTGCTCAAATCGAAGATAGCATACTGACTGACGAAATTTTTACTACGTTAATGGGCGATGTGGTTGAACCGCGCCGGGCATTTATTGAGAATAATGCACTCAGAGCAAAAAATATTGATATTTAGTTTTAATGGAAATCCACTGACAAAAATACAATTTGCTTAATTAATCCGATGATTTGACTAAAATGAGCTCTGGATAGATTCGTTATGGTCCGATTTTTCTATTCCTGAAATTAGGCTGGCTAAAAATCCGAGTTAACAGTTTTGATTCATGTAGCGAAATCGCTTGCTAAAATCTGAGTCATCATTATTGTGCTATGAATACAAGCAGTAAAAAGCAGTTTATGTCTATTTCTATTGATTATCTATGTAATAGTCTATGGTAGAAAGCAAGGCGCTGTGAACTGATTTTTCCCTCTTGAGTGGCCAATATTACTGCGCAGCCGGGCTCGTTAATATGACGACAATTATTAAATTTACATTGTCCAATGTAAGAATGGAATTCGACAAACCCCCAGGCCAGATTTTTGTCTTTAATATGATTTAAACCAAATTCCTGGATACCGGGAGAATCAATGATACGGCTATCGGAATCAATGTGGTAGAGATGTGTATGTGTTGTGGTATGACAGCCCGAATTAAGCGCGACAGAAATCTCTCCCGTCGCGCGTTTAGCCTCTGGAATCAGGGCATTGATGATGGTGGATTTACCCATTCCTGATTGACCTGCCAGCACACTGAAATGGCCTTTCAAGTAAGGCAGCAGCATGGCAATATTTTTTTTTGCGCTTATCTGCAATACGGGATAGCCAATTTTCTGATATACGGAAAGTGTTTCAGCCGCAATACGTGTAGATTCGGTTATGTCAGCCTTGTTTAATATAATCAGTGACTTAATATTTTGTTGTTCGGCAGTAGCAAGGCAACGATTGATTAGTTCCTCATTAAAACTGGGAACACCTGCCACCACGATGATGATCTGGGTGATATTGGCGGCAATAATTTTTTCGCGGAAAGCATCACTTCGATAGAGTAATGTAGAACGTGGCTGAATAGTTTCGATGACTCCCTGCCCGGGAGTGGTTGGTTTTATTTCTACTTGATCGCCACAAGCCACCCCCCCTTTTTTTCCACGCATCACACAAGATAGCGTTTCACCCTTTATTGTTTCAATCAAATAATGCCTACCGAACGCGGCAATAACTTGACCGCTGGTATGATTGTTTTCTTTCGAGAATAGCTGGTGAGTGGCGCTCAAATGCTGAATAACTTGTCAATTTTTGCTGCACAGATGAAGTCATTTTCAGACAGGCCATTAATTGCGTGAGTAGTATACGTTACGTTACATTTGTTGTAACCAACGGTAATATCCGGATGATGATCTTCACGGTGAGAAATCCACGCCAAGGCATTAACAAAAGCAATTGTCTGATAGTAATTCTTAAATGAATAAGTTTTAAAGATTGATGTATCTGTTGCCTGCCAGCTTTCAAGTTGTAATAACAAAGTTGAAATTGTATCAGGTGAAAGTGGTAGTACACCGCCTTCGCATGGTTTACATTGCTTAGATGCTAAATCACAAACAGTATCATTCATCGAAGTGCCCACTTTTGTAGTTGTGCAATTCTTATTGTAGCAGGTGGATGAGAATCGTAAAATGCTGAATGCAGTGGGTCGGGTGTAAGCGTTGCGGCATTATCCTGATAGAGCTTGACTAGTGCATGTATCAGGTCGGTGGCCGGTGCATTTTGTGCTGCATATTTATCCGCTTCAAATTCATGTTTACGGGAATATAAGCTTGATAATGGGCGTAGAAAAAAAGTAAATACGGGCATGACTAAAAAAAAGAGCAATAGTGCCATCGCAGCCGATGGTATGGATGCAACAGAAACGCCTAATCCTTGATAGAACCAGCTTTGTTCCATTAAATAACCCAATATCCACAAGAAAAATAAACTCATGGCGAATGATAGGATAATCCGTTTGATGACATGGTGATGTTTAAAGTGGCCTAATTCATGGGCTAATACGGCCTCAATTTCTGCTGCATTCAGACGCGAAAGTAAAGTGTCAAAAAATACAATCCGCTTGGTTTTACCAAAACCGGTGAAATAGGCATTACCATGATTGCTACGACGCGAACCATCCATAACGAATAGACCACTAGATTTGAAACCGCATTTATTCATCAGCTGTTCAATACGCGATTTGAGGGATGCATCTTCCAGCGGGGTAAATTTATTGAATAGCGGCGCAATCCAGGTTGGATAAACAGCTAAAATCAGGATGTTGAATGCTATCCATACAAACCAGGCGTAAAGCCACCAGTTTTCCCCCATTTTTTCCATCAGCCACAGGACACCAAATAATAATGGCATACCAAGCAGCAAGCCCAGGATGAATTGTTTAGTCAGGTCAGTGATAAACATACCGGGCGTCATTTTATTGAAGCCGTATTTTTGTTCAATGACAAAAGTACGATAATAGTTCAACGGAAGCTCTGCAATATTTAATAACATAACGGTACTGATGATAAGTGCCATTCCATGTGCTATGGAATCATCACTTAACCAGCCGGACCAGAAATCAGCCAGGGCGTTTAATCCACCCCCTAGGGTAAATGCGAGCAGAAGAATGACTTGCAGTAATATACTGGGATAATTTAAACGTGTTTTTGCACATGTATAGTCTGCTGCTTTCTGGTGCGCAGGAAGATCAATCCGGGTTGAAAAATCGACTGGGACATGATCGCGGTGAGTACGAACATAGTGAATATGTCGCATTGCAAGCCATAGCCGGGTAGTGGCTGTAAGCAGTAACACGAAGAGAAAAATCAGAGTAAATGTTTGCATAATTGGTAGAGTGGCTAAACCTGTATTGTAGTGAAAAGTGACGGATTATTACCAATGTGACACAATCAAATATTGACAATCAAGAAAGTAGACTGGTTCATTATGGCACAAGATAACAATAACCTCATCTGGATAGACATGGAAATGACCGGGCTTAACCCGGATACTAATCGTATTATTGAGGTTGCTATCGTTATAACCGATTCTCAATTAAATGTGGTGGCAGAAGCGCCTGTATTAGTCATATCACAGCCTGATGCAGTATTGATGGGTATGGATAAGTGGAATCAATCTACGCACGCTAAATCAGGATTGATTGATAAGGTTAAGGCTTCGTTACTCACAGAAGCTGAAGTTGAAGCTCAAATGATTGCATTCTTACAGTTACATATTCCGTCAGGTATTTCCCCTATGTGCGGAAATTCGATCTGCCAGGATCGCCGTTTTTTAGCACGTTCAATGCCTCAATTGGAAGCTTATTTCCATTACCGTAACTTGGATGTGAGCACGTTCAAAGAATTGGCAAAACGCTGGAAACCGGAAATTATGTCAGGGTTGACTAAACAGGGAAAACACGAGGCATTAGCGGATATTTATGATTCTATTAATGAATTAAAGTATTATCGTGAGCACTTTATCGTAACCTAGTTCAATAAGACTCGGTTGTTAGATTTTATATAATCAAGCGATACAGGAATCAGAAAATAATTTTTTAGGACTATTTGCAGAAATTGCCCAGAATAAGGTGATTATCTCTGCCAATTGCATTGGTTGAATCCGGCTGGTTTTTGTTACTTGTCAAGGAGAATAATGATGTCTTCCAGAACACCCTTCACAATTACAATTAATCCTAAAATACCACTACGCCTTAAGCGCTTGGAAGAGTTAGCCAACAATCTTTGGTATAGCTGGGATCGTGCCACGCGCACACTTTTTTCCCGGCTTGATCCGGATTTATGGGGAGCAGTAGGGCATAACCCCAAAGCGTTTCTTAAGCGTGTGGATGAATCTATCTTATTGAAAGCAGCAGAAGATCGTGTGTTCCTGGCGAGTTATAACAGTATTTTATCAACATATGATTCTTATCATTATGAAGCATCACCCCAGGATGCTTATGAAAATTTGCATCCAGAAGATCAAGTGGCTTATTTCTGTTTTGAATTCGGTTTTCATGAAAGCTTGCCCATTTATTCTGGTGGTCTAGGTATTCTCGCTGGCGATCATTGTAAGGCCGCCAGTGATTTGAATTTGCCATTTGTGGGTATTGGTTTACTTTATCGTCAAGGATATTTTTTTCAAACTATCGATAACCAGGGTAACCAGGAAGTTACTTACACTGATTCGGATTTTGAAGATTTTCCGGTGACGCCGGTACTAGATGAAAACGGGCTGAGTGTGTGTATTGAAGTTGGCTTGCCCCATCGAAATATCAAGGTAAAAATATGGCAGGCAAGAGTTGGCCATGTGACACTTTATCTGCTGGATACCGATTTATCAGAAAATGCGCCTCAGGATCGCTATATTACGCACCAACTTTATGGTGGTGACAAAATCATGCGGATTGAGCAGGAAATAATCCTGGGCGTAGGCGGGGTACGTGCATTACAGAAAGTAGGGTTAAAGCCGACTGTATGGCATATTAACGAAGGACATGCTGCTTTCATGATATTGGAACGGGTACGTAATTTGACACAGCAAGGACTGGACGCTTCCAGTGCGCTAGAAGCGGTAGCAGCTAATACTGTTTTTACGACACATACTGCAGTTCCTGCGGGACATGACTATTTCAGTGAAGATATGATAGAAACCTATTTCTCCTGTTTCTATCAGGATCTGAATGTTACTCACGAAGAATTTATGAGACTGGGACATGTACCGGGCAGCCCGGATTTTAATATGACTGCGCTGGCTATTCACGGTTCACGCACACATAATGGCGTGAGCAAGATACATGGTCATGTCTCAGCTAATATCTGCAAGGATATGTGGCCGCAGATTGATGCCGAAGAAAATCCCATCACATATATCACAAACGGTGTGCATGTTCCTACTTTTCTGGCTCAGGAATGGTCCGACTTGTTTGACCGTTATCTTGGCCATGAATGGCGTACTAAAATGTGCGATATAGATTACTGGTCACGTATAGATGCGATACCGGATCATTTGTTCTGGAGTGTACAGCAATCTTTAAAATCGCAAATGCTTTATGGGATTCGTGCCCGTTTGACTCAACAGAATTTCCGGAATCATGGTTCTGAAGCGCATCTTGATCGATTACTCAGGTTTGCTGATCCGATTAATCCCAATGTTCTGACATTAGGCTTTGCGCGGCGTTTTGCTACTTATAAGCGGGCTACATTATTGTTTGAGGATCTTGATTGGCTAAAAAAGATCATTCTTGATGAAGAACGCCCTGTATTGCTGGTTTTTGCCGGTAAAGCACATCCGGCAGATATTCCAGGGCAGGATCTCATCCGGCGCATCAGTCAGATTGCACGTTTGCCGGAATTCGAAGGACGGCTTTTATTGGTTGAAGATTATGATTTACGGCTTGCCCGACGGCTGGTTTCTGGTGTGGATGTGTGGATTAACAACCCGGTATATCCATTGGAAGCAAGTGGCACATCGGGAATTAAGGCGGGGATTAACGGCGCAATTAATCTGAGTGTATTGGATGGCTGGTGGGGCGAAGGCTATGATGGAAAAAATGGCTGGGCGATCAAACCGGGGCATGAAAATATGGAACCAAAATTACGCGATAAAGAAGAAAGCCAGGCCTTTTATGAAATTTTACAAGATCAGGTCGTCCCGCTTTATTATAATCGCGGGAAACTGGGTTATTCACCCGAATGGGTCAGGATGGCCAAACATTCCATGGTGTCATTGCTCCCTCGTTACAATTCGACGCGTATGGTCGATGAGTACGTGAGGAAATTTTATTTGTCCGCCAGTAAACAGGGTTCGCTGTATGCAGAAAATGATTTTGACGGCGCGAGAAAGATTGCCAGCTGGAAAAATAAAATAAATAATGCCTGGGGAGGTGTGGCGCTTCGGCGGCTTGATCCGCCCTGTAACCGTACAAACTTTGGTGATGTATTGCATTTCAGGATTGCTGCCAAACTAAACGGATTAAAGCCTGATGATGTTATCGTGGAACTCTTGTTATGTCGTCAGTCCGGAAAAATGAGCCTGTGTGACTTTAAGCATTTTGAATTCAAATGCGTAGATGCAGAAGCATTAGATGAGTATCTTTTTGAACTGAAACTGGCACCTGAGTTGTGTGGTAAGCAGGAATATTATATTCGAGTTTATCCCTACCATTCGTTACTAACGCATCCTATGGAATTAGGTTTGATGGTTTGGCTATAAAAGAGGATACGGACGGACAGAAAGAATCGGAGAGTGCTGTTTTCTATGCTGAATCAATTATGCACTGAGATTTTTGCAAAAGTCTTCATCGGAAATTTCATGATATTGATTATAAGGAATTAATTTTTCAACTGTTGGGGTTTTGCAAAGGTCTCGCACTGTTTTTATTAGTGGTGAAAATATCTGTGTTTAGTTGGACACCATGCATATATTATCGACATAATGATGTTATGTTTCTTCTAGAGAAAGCATAATTCCGGCCAGTGGCGGTAATGTGATGATGACGGAATCTGGTAATGCCATCCAGGGTTCATGAGTCGTCGTAATATCACCTGTATTACCCATGTTACTCCCACCGTAATGACTGGCATCACTATTAAATATTTCATGATAAATCCCGCTGACAGGAACCCCAATACGATAATTAATACGGGGCACGGGCGTAAAATTAAGGATAATCAGCATAAAAGTGTTGTTGCGTGCGCGGCGTAAATAACTGATGACAGATTGATCAGCATCGTGACAATCAATCCAGGCAAAGCCCTCTGAGGAAAAATCAAGTTGATGTAGGGCAGGGATACTTTTGTAAAGATGATTCAGGTCACGACCGATTGCCTGTATATTGGCATGCTGTTTGAGCTCAAGTAATTTCCAGTCGAGTTCATGATGGATTCCCCATTCCTGAATTTGCCCGAATTCATTTCCCATGAAATTCAACTTTTTCCCTGGCCAGGTTATTTGGTAAACAAACAGTAAGCGTAAATTAGCAAATTTTTGCCAGCTATCACCTGGCATTTTGGTTAATAAAGACCCCTTTTCATGGACCACTTCATCATGTGAGAATGGTAATATGAAATTCTCACTGTAGGCATAGAGCAAACTAAAAGTCAGCTGGTTATGGTGAAAACGTCGATATATAGGATCTTGTTGTATGTAGGAAAGGGTATCGTTCATCCAGCCCATATTCCATTTCATTGAAAATCCCAGACCGCCAATATAGGTTGGACGGGATACTGCTGGCCATGCTGTCGATTCCTCGGCCAGTGTCAGTGCACCAGGGAACTCCTCATGTACCATGATGTTCAATTCCCTCAGAAAATCAATTGCGTCTAAATTTTCTCTTCCGCCATATTGGTTGGGGAGCCATTCTCCATCCTTACGGGAGTAATCAAGATAAAGCATGGAGGCGACGGCATCTACTCTTAACCCATCGAGATGAAATTCGGATAACCAGTAATGGGCGCTCGATAATAAAAATGATTTGATCTCATTGCGTCCATAATTAAAGATACAGGTTCCCCAGTCTTGATGGAAACCAAGACGTGGATCTTCATGTTCATATAGCGCAGTACCGTCAAAACGCGCCAGAGCAAAGGCATCCTGTGGAAAGTGCGCGGGAACCCAGTCGAGAATAACACCCACGCCTGCCTGATGGCAGGTGTCGACAAAAAATTTAAAATCATCAGGGGTGCCATAGCGATTCGTAACAGCAAAGTATCCGGTTGTCTGGTAACCCCAGGACTCATCGAGTGGGTGCTCGGATACAGGCAATAACTCGATATGGGTATAGCCCATCTCCTGTATGTAAGGAAGGAGAGATTGGGCAAGTTCACGATAAGTATAAAAGCGTCCATCAGGATGACGTTTCCATGAACCCGCATGCATTTCATAAATATTCAATGGGGCATGTAACCAATCCCAGTCTGCTCTGGCCGTCAGCCATGCTGTGTCCTGCCAATCATAATGTTCATTTGAAGGCGTCAGTGCGGCCGTGCCGGGACGCAGTTCATAACGTGCAGCATAAGGGTCTGTTTTGAGGAGGATTTCACCGGTATGACGATTGCGGATTTCATATTTATACAGAAAATTTTCTGGCATCCCGGGCATGAATAATTCCCATACACCACTGGAATGGTGAACACTCATTGGATGCACTCGCCCATCCCAGCGGTTAAAATCACCCACCAGACTGACACGTTCAGCATTTGGCGCCCATACTGAAAAACGGATTCCCGTGATACCGGAAACAGTTACTTTATGCGCACCTAGCGTACGATAGGTTTGTCTGAGCCTGCCCTCATTAAATAAATATAAATCATGATCAGAAATTTGTAATGGGAATGCATAAGGATCATAGGTCTCGTACGTGATGGTTTTGAGTGTCGCATCGATTTCATCAAAATGTAATAAATAGGGTTTATCTGGCAGGGTTTTGCCTTGCCATTCAAAAATCCCGTCAGGATGGACGCGTGTCATGGAATCGAAATGACCGTTTATATGAATCCGGATATTGATAGCATGAGGACGGAATACCCGTATTAATCCATGACTATGCGCCATATGCGGACCCAGATAAGCGGATGGATGATGTAGTCGTGCGCTCAGCAGTGCTGCCATCAGTGAATTGGATTGAGTGGAAATGGCTGCTGATTTAATTAATTTATCTCGCATAGGTAGAGTAATAATGGGTCTGTTTGTTTACCATAGTTAATTCAGATTAAATTCCCTATTAGAAAACAATAAAATGCGTTAACATATTCAGCGCAATGGCAGCGTGATATCACACTCTGGAAAATAAGGAATGTATTCATATGAATCAGTCTCCGATAAGGCCTAGAACCAGTGCACATTTCCACAGCAATCATACCCGCAATACGCTGGCGTTGATACTTGCGGGTGGACGCGGTAGTCGTTTGCATCAAATGACAGACTGGCGTTCCAAGCCGGCAGTTCCCTTTGGCGGCAAGTTCCGTATTATAGATTTCCCCCTTTCCAATTGTGTTAACTCAGGAGTCAGGCGTATTGGCGTTGTCACGCAATACAAGGCACAGAGCTTGATTCATCATATTCAGCATGGCTGGAGCTTTCTCGATGGGCGTTTTAAGGAATTTGTCGAGTTACTGCCGGCACAGCAGCGGATCGAAGAAACCTGGTATCAAGGGACCGTCGATGCAATCTTTCAGAATCTGGATATATTACGCCGTCATGAGGCGAAATATGTATTGATTCTGGGGGGTGATCACATTTATAAGATGGATTATAGTCAGTTGTTAGCGGAACATGTAGAAAAAGAAGCGGATATAACGGTCGCTTGTTTAGAGATTCCGCTGGCTGAGGCTGATGCCTTTGGCGTAATGGGTGTTAACGATGAATGGCGCATTACCAGTTTTACTGAAAAACCTGCTAATCCGCTATCAATCCCAGATCAACCCGATAAGGCACTGGTCAGTATGGGTATTTATGTATTCAATGCTGGATTTCTTTATGACGAGTTGATTCGTGATCATGATAACTGCAATTCATCTCATGATTTCGGTAAGGATTTGATTCCTTATTTAGTGTCTCGCTATCGCGTATTTGCACATCGATTTTTAAACAGTTGTGTCAACATGGTTTCGGGTGCCCCTTACTGGCGAGATGTAGGAACAATCGATGCTTACTGGGAAGCAAACCTTGATCTCACTACAGTCACTCCGGAATTGAATCTATATGACGAGGATTGGCCGATCTGGACATATCAGGAGCAATTACCACCTGCAAAATTCGTTTTTGATGATGATGATCGACGTGGCCAGGCGTTGGATGCAATGGTTTCAGGTGGCTGCATTATTAGCGGGGCGACGGTGCGTCGTTCATTGCTGTTTTCTCACGTGCAGGTGTGTAGCCACAGCATCATTGAGGATTCAGTCATTCTGCCGAACGTCATAATTAATCGAAATGTACGTCTGCAGCGAGTGGTGGTAGAGAAGCACTGCATTCTCCCGGAAGGACTGGTGGCCGGAGGCAATCCTGTAGAAGATCGCAAGCGATTTCATGTTACGGATAAAGGGGTTACGCTGATTTCTCCAGAAATGCTGGGACAGCGGATTCATCATGTGCGCTAGTTTTAGCAGTGTTCTGGAATTATTATTTTTCATATGAATAAGTTAAATCTTGTTTTGCTATGGCATATGCATCAGCCAGACTATCGAAATTATGCGACCCATGAATTCGTCTTGCCGTGGGTATATTTACACGCGATCAAGGATTATACGGATATGGCCTATCATCTGGAGAGACATTCGAAAATCCGGGCGATCGTGAATTTTGTCCCGATACTACTGGATCAGCTTGAAGACTATGCAGAACAGTTTTCTACACGACAGATACGTGATCCATTGCTGCGGTTGTTGGCGACATCTGATCTCGATCATCTTTCTATGAAGGATCGCTTGCATGTGTTCAATAGCTGTTTTTTAAACGATCATCATACTATGTTGCAGCCATACCCGGCCTATAAGCGTCTATATGATTTGTACGGGATACTTAGCAAACGTGGCGAAGCTGAGCTAACCTATTTCTCAGGTCAGTATCTGGCGGATTTGCTGGTATGGTATCACCTGGCATGGACGGGCGAGAGCGTACGAAGAAGTCATGAAATTGTTATGCAGCTGATGGCCAAAAGCGAAAGGTTTAGTTATGCAGATCGGATCCAGTTATTTGATCTGATTGGTGATCTGCTCCAGGGGTTGATCCCACGTTATCGCAAGCTGGCTGAATCGGGTCAGATTGAATTATCGACTACGCCGCATTATCATCCCTTAGCGCCGCTGCTGATTGATTTTTCTTCTGCTCGTGACAGCATACCTAATGCTGTTCTACCTGTGAGCGCTGTCTATCCAGGGGGACGCAATCGGGTTGCATTCCATTTGGCCTCGGCGATCAGGAGTCATATTCAGCGTTTTAGTGAAAAACCGACAGGTATATGGCCGGCTGAAGGCGCCGTTTCAATCCCCTTGCTTAATATTATGGCAGAGCAGGATTGCCGATGGAGTGCAAGTGGAGAGGGTGTATTGATCAATAGTTTGCGCCAGTTATATTCCAATGAGGCGATGCCGGATCGGAGTGATTATCTTTATCGCCCCTATCGGATCAGTGGAGAAGCGAACGAAGTGACGCTTTTCTTTCGTGACGATCGATTATCCGACATGATTGGTTTTGAATATTCGAAATGGTACGGGCGCGATGCAGCCGAGAACTTTATACAGTCTCTGGAGCAAATCGGCCATAACACATCATCTGAAGCAAGCCCAATTGTGAGTATTATTCTGGATGGTGAAAATGCCTGGGAGTCATATCCTTATAATGGTTTCTATTTTCTTGATGATCTTTATGGTTTGCTGGATAACCATGTGGATATTCACACCATTACCTATCGTGATTATATTGCCTCTCCTGAATGTGCAAAGTGTGTCGCGACTTTACCGACATTGATCGCAGGTAGTTGGGTATATGGTACATTTTCCACCTGGATTGGGGAGCAGGACAAAAATTGTGCCTGGGATATGCTGTGCGCCGCCAAGCAGAGTTATGAGCTGGCCATGCAAAGTGACCGATTGACAGCGGACGAAAAGGCCGAAGCAGGTCGTCAGCTTGCTTCCTGTGAAAGTTCCGATTGGTTCTGGTGGTTTGGTGATTATAACCCGGCCTATGCGGTGGCCAGTTTTGATCAACTGTTCCGGCATAACCTGATCAATCTCTATCAATTACTAAAATTACCCGTACCGGCAACAATATTTGAACCCATCAGCAAAGGGGGTGACCTTGGAGCCAGTGGTACGATGCGGCGATCTTCCTGGGAATAAGATTTTTGTGACAATATAAAGGGCATTACCCGGATGTAAGACTCTTTAATTATCGGGATTCTGATTATCATGAAAGTATTTCTGGAATAACCGAATGTCTCAGTGCGTATCCCTGCTTTTTGGTGTGCATGCACATCAACCTGTCGGAAATTTTCCTGCAGTGTTGGATGATGCTCACCTGCGCTGCTACAAACCTTTTTTGCATGTACTTTATCGTTACCCGGATTTTCATTTTGCCGTCCATTTTTCTGGCTGGTTACTGGATTATTTGCTGCTCCATTATCCTGAAGATATGGCTTTATTGCGAGAAATGGTGGCACGAGGCCAAGTCGAATTATTTGGTGCTGGAGATACGGAACCCGTACTGGCCGTTATTCCAAGCCGCGACCGTATTGGACAAATCGAAACCCTTTCTAACAAACTGGCTGTAAAATTAGGACAACGTCCCCAGGGTGCATGGTTAACAGAGCGCGTGTGGGAATCGGCGGTTATTCCCGCATTAGCCGATTGTGGTATTCGTTATGTCATTGTGGATGACTATCATTTTCTTTGTGCCGGGAAAGCCATTTCTGAATTAAATGGTTACTTCACCACGGAAGAAGATACCCGAACGCTGGACCTGTTTCCCATTTCCGAATCCTTACGTTATAAGCTTCCCTTTTCAACCGTTGATGAGGCGATTACGTATCTTGAGTCTCTGGCAGATAACGGGGTGGCCAATAGCCGCGTTGCGGCGATTTATTTTGATGATATTGAAAAATTTGGTATCTGGCCAGAAACGTATGAGTGGGTATACGAAAAAAACTGGCTGGAACTATTCATTCAACGCGTGTTGGCTTCATCAAAAATTTGCACCCGGCATTATCGCGATTTCCATGCTGCTGAGAAAACACGAGGCATTATTTACCTTCCTACAACATCTTATATTGAAATGAACGCATGGACATTGCCTGTCGAAGCTGCTAATGCATATACTGATCTGGTTCAGAAAGTTAAGACTTTGGGCTGGTATGAAGACAAGAAAGCTTTTTTGCGTGGGGGTATCTGGAAAAATTTTTTCTCGCGCTATCCAGAATCCAACTGGATGCATAAACGCATGCTGGGGCTCTCTTCGCGTCTAGCCATGTTACCAGAAAGATACCGTACGCCTGCAATGTTGGAAAAACTCTATGAATCTCAGGCTAATGACGCTTACTGGCATGGTTTATTTGGCGGTTTATATCTGCCTCACTTACGCCGTGCGGTATACAAAAGTTTGCTTGAATTGGAAGCAATGTTGGATACGCGTCTGCCCCGTCCATCTTGTTTTATGGAAGATACCGATCTTGACGGCGTGGAAGAAGTCTACTTACAGAATGGGGTCCTTCAGGTAGTTTTAAAACTGGATCATAATGCCAGTATTTGTGAACTGGATGCTTATTTATTAAAGCATAATTTTGGCGACACGTTACAGCGTCGAGTTGAACATTATTATGAAAAGTTATTGCCAGGTGAAAATATGGCTTCTGGTCAAGCGGTTGAGGGTATTGTTTCAGCGCATGACCGGGTAAATTTTAAACATAAGATTGATGCGACAGATATTGAATTAGATAGTTACGCTCAGGGCTTGTTTATTGATCGTCTGGATGATGTACTGATAAGTTATCGGTACGAAACTTCTGTGATTGAAAATAACGGTTTCTTAATAAAAAATACTGCGCTGAATATCAATAAAGCAGTGGCATTATTTGATAATCAATTACAGATTTCATACCGCTTTTCGGGAAATAGAGGAAATATATTCAGTACGGAAATTAATCTGGCTATGCCTAGTTGTGATGGCATGGGAGGGCGTTATATTTATCAGGAGAAAATACCGTGTGGTTTTGGTCAATCGCTTGAGCTGAGGCGTATAGATGAAATCATGCTGGATGATGATACATTAGGTGGGTATCTTTTATTAAAGACATCATCTCCTGTGATGTTACAAGGACAGCCCCAATTCTCAGTTTCACAATCTGAGAGTGGGTTTGAGAAAATTATGCAGGCTGTAAGGCTGCGCTTGGTATGGCCAGTGAGCACTGAAGAACTGATTATTACGTTGGTAATCAGTGCCAGAGAAGCCGCTGAATGCGGTTACAGATAGCGCCAAATTTAGATATAAAATTAAACAAAAATATCGGAATTGATTCTTTTTTTCTGTCACGAGCCTGAGAGTGGCTGTTTTTTATCTGCAGGCTCATTTTATTTTTAGAACTTTCCTGTTGTATCGACTTCTAATTAATTATTAATGTAATAAGTAGGGGTTTTTTATATTTTTCATTAGAGGAGAGAAGGAATGATGTCCGATAAAAGAGAAATGATTTTAATGCCAGTCAGTATTTTTTTTATATTCGCATTAATCTCTATACCCGTTTCCGCTGCGACGAACCTGTCACTCAATACCGCACAATTTTCGGCTCAGAATGATTTATTAGCTTATGCTGATAAAACCGAAGCAGGCGGTGAGAGTCCGCATGGCAGTCATGATAGCGTGGTGGAATCAGGCGAGAAGCATAAACATTCTGGTAAGTGTTCCGGCATGTCCAGAATAGATCTCGATAAAGATGGAAAAATCAGTAAAAAAGAATTTATGCAGCATCATGAACGAATGTTTGAGAAAAAGGATATCAATAAAGACGGTTTTATCGATAAAGAGGAAAGCCGTAAAATGAAGCACCATAAATATGGGCATGGACATGGGCATACGGGCGATAAAATGCAAGGAGATATGAAGCAATAATGCCAGGAAGACATTCGCTTTAAATTAATTCTGTATCAAACACAAGAATAAGGTTTTCAGTATGGCTAAAACTTTCTATACTGAAGGCCTTATTTAGTAATCACCTTCGTTAATCCCTTGAAATTTATTCACGCTGCTGATATTCATCTGGATAGCCCGCTTTCAGGACTGGCTATGTATCAGAATATTCCGATTGAGCTTTTACGTACAGCGACTCGGGATGCTTTTACTAACCTGGTTAACGAAGCAATAGAGGAAGCCGTTGATTTTCTCATTATTGCTGGGGATCTTTACGATGGCGCCTGGAAAGATTACAACACCGGTTTTTATTTTTCGCGTGAAATGGGGCGGCTCGATCAGGCTGGAATTCCTGTTTATCTGTTATTTGGTAACCATGATGCTGAAAGCGAAATAACCAAGCGCCTGTTATTGCCACCTAATGTACATCAATTCGAATCGCGTAAGCCAACTACTTTCCAGATAGAAAAGATGAAGGTTGCATTACATGGTCGGAGTTTCAGAGAGGTTGCAACGACAGAGAATCTGGCGGTTACGTATCCAGATCCTGTTCCCGGATGGCTTAATATCGGTGTGCTTCATACGGCGTTAGAAGGCAATGCAGCCCATGCGCATTATGCGCCTTGTTCGTTAGCTGAGTTATCGGCTAAGGGCTATGACTATTGGGCTCTGGGTCATGTACATGAGTATGCGATTTTGCAGCACGATCCGTGCTGGATTGTTTTTCCCGGCAATCTTCAAGGAAGACATAGTCGTGAGACAGGCTCTAAAGGCGCCGTGCTTGTGACAGCTGATGAAACGGGTATTGTGTCAGTTGAGCGCTTGTTAGTTGATGTTTTAAGATGGCATCATATGGATATCGATATCAGCGAGCTTGGCTCGCTTGAAGATGTTGTTCGGTTTACGGGTCGAGAGTTTCGGCAATTGATTGCTGAGAATCAGGAGGACAAACCCATCACAGTCCGGCTCACTTTCTTTGGTAAAACGGCTGCTCATGGCGAGCTTTTTGGCATGGAAGCCCATCTTAGAGCAGAAATTATCGGTCAGGCTGAAGCGATGGGCCTTGATAAGCTGTTCATTGAGAAGGTGCGCATTGAGACGCAGCCTGTTGTAACCGCGAGCGAGATCAAGGCTCGCGCTGATGCAATTGCAGATTTGCAGGTCTTATTGGAAGCAGCAACCTCTGACCGGTCATTGCTAGAAGATCTGGAGAAAGAATTACAATTCCTGGCAGGAAAAGTCCCTTATGAACTGATTGAAACCGTGCCTATTCTTAAGGATGTCCGCGACGGTAATCTGGTGCAGATAATAGAAGCGGTTTCACCTGGATTGGTTGCTTATGTGACCAGTACAAATCAGGATTAAGCCGGGTGCGCATTAGTCGGCTTGATTTGTTGCGTTATGGAAAATTTACGGATTATTCCATTTCACTACCTCAATCAGTACAAGATTTTCATTTGGTGATTGGACCAAACGAAGCAGGTAAATCAACGATCCGCAGTGCTATTCTTGATTTGCTGTTTGAGATTGAAACGCGTTCTGCTTATAACTTCTTGCATCCCTATAGTGAGATGAAATTAGCTGCACTGATTGAGAATGACAATCAACAGCTTGATTTTTATAGGACAAAGGCTAGAAAACAATCCTTGTTTTGCTCGATCAGCGATGCTGTATTGCCACAGGGTAAACTGACTGATTTTTTGGGTACGACGGATCGTTTGTTTTTTGATCAGATGTTTGGGCTAGACCATGAAAGATTGGTGTCAGGCGGGAATGAAATCCTTCATGCAGCTAACGATGTCGGTCAGATTCTTTTTCAGGCAGCGACCGGCATCGGTAGTCTGGGAAAGGCGCGTGATGCTCTGGTATTAGAGGCGGATAAGCTTTGGGCGCGCCGTAAATCAGGGGAGCGCGCATACTATGTTGCGCATGATGCGCTGATTCAGGCAGAAACTGAATTGAAGCAGGCTACTGTTCGAGCAAAAGATTGGATGGCAGCACAAGCTAGCGTGACACAGTGGGAACAGGCACTCGATCAATCTCAACAGCAATATCGAATACGGGATGCGGAACAGGCCCGTCTGGAACGAATTCGTCGCGTTGAACCCACCTTGATGGCATTGCAGGAACAAGAGCTTGAACTCGAGAAATTGGGTGAAGTCATTGTATTGTCATCTGATGTTGCTCAGCAACTGATAGCGATGGAGCTGGAGCTTGATAAAGCCAACCAGGAATATACTTTTAATAAGAAACATAGAGATAGCATACATAGCCAGTTAAAAAATATTCGACCGGATGAAAGCCTGCTCAAGTCAGAAATGGAGATTCAGGCGCTCGTCGCGCGTCGGCAGCAGATTCAGCATTACGAAACAGAGATTATAAAAAGGCAGGAAGAAATCAAAATATCCTGGCAGCAGATTGAAGGATTTGTACATCAGCTAGGCTGGCCACTAGAAAATGGAAGACGGTTGGCAGAGCGATTACCCGCCTTACCGATCAGGACAACCATTACAAAATTACTAAAACGTTATGATGTGCTGGAACAAGCGCAACATACTACTGAAGAATTCGTTAAAGATAAGCTGAGGGAAATCCAATTATTTGATGAGCAGATTGCGTTGCTTTCTGATACGTTGATTTCGACCGATTTGCGTATGGCACTGGCAGCAGCAGATCAATTGGGTGACTCACGCACTTTTTCAAGGCGCCTGGAATCCCAGGTGAACAAGGCAAATCTTGAACTGAGGTCGGCTCAGACTGGGTTGGGGCCTTGGCATTTAGAAATGGAAACATTACGTAACCTTACGTTACCTTCGGCAGAACGGATTGCGCATCTTCAAAGACGACAAGCCAGTTATGAAGCATCAGCTGCTACTTTGCTGGAACGGCTAACAGAAATAAATGCCGGTATTCAAAATCAGAATCTTGAAATCGCACAATACTGCCGATTGCATCATCCCATTACCCCGGAAAAACTCATTGCTGCTCGTGATGCCCGTGATGCAATTTGGGCATCCATCAAATCGGGTGTTATTTCACCATTGGAAGCCGCTGTCGATTATGAAGCCAGGATCTGTGATGCCGATATGGTTGCCGATCAGCGTTATGAAAAAGCACAAGAAGCCAGTGCGTTACAATCTAAATTGGATAACCTGCAACGCATGCAGCAACAAAAGGCGGATCTGCAGGCACGTATTGATGTTAACCAGGATGCATTATTAGCAGTACAGAATGAATGGGCCATGATTGCAAAAGAACTGGGTTTAGCAACGATATCGTTGCTGGATATTGATGCCTGGTTGCAGGCCAGGACGCAGGTACTGCGCGCATTCGATGATGGCATGGAAGCAAAGCGTGAATTGGCAATGTTGAGGCGAGATGAAGCAGAAATTAAGTCAGCCTTACTGAAAGGCATGATCAGAAGTGAGATAAAAGCCGATGCCTCTATTCCCTTACCGGCGCTTGTGGGTATGGCTAAAAAATTCATTGAAGATGCAGTGGAATCTCGAACAAGACGAGATGAATTGATTCGGCAGCGTGAAAAAACCAGGCTTGCTATCGCTGGTTTGGAAGAAAAAGCACTGACTGCACAAGCTGAGCTGAGCACATGGAAAGCTAACTGGCATAAAAATCTGGCACTGGCCAATCTTCCGGCTGATACTGATATTGGTGCGGTTGAGGGTGCCTTACTGCTATTTAATAAGATTGAAGAAAAACTACATACGATTGATGTATCGCAAAAGGAACAAATCGACATCATGCGTGCTGAGCTCAGTGATTTTGAGCAAAGGGTAACAGCATTCATGTCGATTGTTGCGCCACATTCAAAGCAAACATTAGTGATGCCCATGCTAACGGAACTCGCATCGCAATTGGATAAAGCAAAGTCTGAGCAGAAAGAATTTAATCGGTTGCTACGCGAATATGCTTCTTTTGAGGAAAAATTAAATATAGCGCAGATTAGAATTAACAATACGCAGGCAGAGATTCAGTCATTATTAAAACAGGCTAAGGTAACTACGATCGATGAACTTAAGGAGGCTATTCAGCGCTCGAATAGTTGGCGTAGACTGAACGAATTGATAATAACCGCAAAAGAAACATTATCGAAGAATAGTGATGGCTTGACACGAGCGCAACTGGAAGTGGAGTTACAATCAGCAGAGATTTCACAAATACCTGGCATGTTGTCCGAATTAGCCAATCAAAAAGAAGCGCTCATGCAAGAACATACGAGCTGCTCAGCCAATCTTGCGACCGCAAAAGAAAAGCTTTCAGCGATCGGCGGACAAGACCAGGCCGCGCGTGCAGAATCACAGCGTCAAGCTGCGCTGGCGAAAATGGGGCATGCTGCTGAGCGTTACATCAAAGTATATACCAGTGCCAGGTTATTGCGTTGGGCAATCGATCGATACCGGGAGACAAAGCAAGGACCCATGCTTGTACGCGCCAGCCGGATTTTTTCGATGTTAACACGCGGATCATTCAAAAAATTGGTTGTCGATTTCGATACACAGCCGCTGAGATTGGATGGACAACGTGCCGATGGAATCCTTGTTGGCATCTCAGGCATGAGCGATGGTACGCGTGACCAGCTCTATCTGGCGTTACGACTGGCTGCGTTGGAGCTTCATCTGGAACAAGCAAAACCGCTTCCCTTCATTGCGGATGACTTATTTATTAATTATGACGATAAACGTGCAAAAGCGGGCTTTGAAGTGCTGGCAAGCTTGTCAGAAAAAATGCAGGTTATTTTCTTGAGTCATCATCATCATTTGGTTCCCGTTGTGCAGGCTGTATTTGGAAAACGGGTAAATATTGTCAGCTTGTAAATATCTGGCTCAATCTATAGAATAATTTTCTCCTTAATCTTAATCAATCGGTTAAAATTAAGAAAAGGAGTATTTTCGATCGGATTTCCATGCAGTTATCCCTCCAGTTAAATAAACAACTTAAATAACGACAAGTAAAGGCCAATTGGAACACAAGAACAAATCAAATCGCGCCCGACACACCGGAAGCGGAAGAATCGATTGGTCGGAAAAAAGCGCTATATGATCGAGCAGCATTTCAGTGCAGCCAAAGGCTCATTCAAAATGGGGTGTATCGATTCTTCGATACTATAAAGCTTACCGTTCAAGGCATATTGAAAAGCATCTACCCCTATCTAAAAATAGCTGTTAACAAAATTTTCGCGAATGAGCTATCAAGGGGGAATAGCTTGTCCAGAGATTATTTAAAAAGAAGAATCCCGCTAAAAGAGATGAAGAATGTCAGTCTCTACCTATAAAACGCATAAAAAGTGTTATCCGATAATTTTTCTTGCCATTACAGTAAAATTTATAAGGTTGTTAGAGACCTCTTCCGCCAGTTTCAAGATATGAAATACCAAAGGGGCTTACCATCATTATTTTTTCTTGTTTTGTTACTGGCGGGCCCCGTTTATGCTGAAACAGATGATGCTTCTGACCTGCCTGTACAATCGCCGGACACTTTGAATACGCTGATTAGTATCGCCGATACCCGATTAATACTTGCCGACGATGGAATACGAGGTATTCAGTCTCTACCGATGAAAGGACGATTCACTATCGCACAAGTGCTGGATAAAGACAGACTGAACCATGAATTGCTGGATAACCCGCTGATCTCGATCAAGGAGAAGATACCTGACTCGATCCAACTTCCGAAGATTACGGTGACTGATACAGTGGATCAGGAAGCGCCCGATAATAGAAATTACAATCGTACCAGTATTTTTTCCGCAACCAAAACCAATGCGTCAATTATGGAGACACCCGTCTCGGTGCAGGTGGTTCCCAGAGCAATACTCGATGATCAGAAAGCAGTAACGCTTGCTGACGCATTACAGAACGTAAGCGGCGTACAACCGCAATCATCTGTTGGTGTGTTTAACAGCTTTATTACTCGGGGTTTCCAGGATTTTAGACAATATCGGAACGGATTACGAGTTACTTTTACTGATTTTGATACAGCGAATCTGGAAAGACTAGAGGTGCTCAAGGGGCCGGCATCAGTATTGTTTGGCAGAGTTGAGCCGGGTGGTTTGATTAACATGATAACAAAGCAACCTCGCTCAGAACGTTATCTTTCACTGGAACAGCAGTTTGGCTCTTATGATTTTTATCGTACCTTATGGGATGGTACAGGAGCGATAACCGATAATGGTAATGCGCAGTATCGGTTGAGCGGATCCTACCAGAATAGCGGCTCTTTCAGGGACTTCCATAAGTCAGAGCAATATCAGATTTATACCGCTCTTGCCTGGGACATAACTAACGCGACCAGGATTACGGTAGCCGTAGAAGGATTCAATAAAAATTTTCAGTCGGATCAAGGCTTACCTGCTATTAATAACCGGCCAGCGTCCATTCCAGTCAGTCGCTCCTTTCAGGATTCCAATGATCCGCTCGATAATGTTTCTAATATTTATGTTGATTATAATCTAAGCCATCGATTCAATAAAAACTGGACATTACATAATCGTTTTATGGCTCAGTTCGGGCACTTTGATCTTTTTGATGTCGTTCCTGCCTTTTTTAATGATGCTGCCTTACGGTCTGATAATCGTACACTTGATCGCACGCTGTTTTTTCAGCGAAATGAGCAAAGCACTTACACGACTAACCTGGATCTTACAGGGAATTTTGAATTCTGGAATATCCAGCATGAGGTATTACTTGGTCTGGATTACTATCTTTTCACTACAGAGCTAAGAAGTCGTGGTGATGCTCAAAATGCAGATCCATCATTGGCGATTGATATTTTTAACCCAACAACTCGGATTGATCCAATACGCTTTCGGCAGGACTTATTACCGAGAGGTAGTTTTCAACGTGGACAGGGCGATTGGTTCGGTGTTTACTTTCAGGATCAGATTAAACTTTGGGATAAATGGTATATATTAGGGGGTGGTCGTTATGATTGGGCATCTGCCGGTCTTGGTCTTTCTCGAGTCTCTTTTTCTGATGCAGAAGATAAACGGCTTGAGCAGCGTGACCAGGCATTTAGTCCTCGAGTCGGTGTTCTTTATCGGCCATGGCAATGGTTGAGTCTTTATGGAAATTGGACACAATCTTTTGGTGTGAACAATGCTATATCGGCAACTGGTAGAAGATTCGATCCTCAGATTGGCGAGCAGCTGGAAGCAGGAGTAAAGACCGCCTTTTTCAACGAGCAGTTAATCGCAACAGTCGCTTTTTATAATATTGATAAATCGAATATTCTAACACCCGATCTTAGTACATCGGATCCTCTTGACAGGATCGCGATCGGTAAGGCACGAAGCAAGGGGATTGAATTTGACCTTTCCGGTCGGTTGACCAATTCTCTCAGCCTGATCGGCAACTATGCCTATACGGATGCTAAAATTACCAAGGATAACTCGGGCCTAGCGGGCAATAAAGTTGCCAATGTTCCGAAACATGCCGGTAGCATATGGCTCAAATATGATCACAGTGGTATAAGGGCGAGAGATGGGCTGAGCTTAGGATTCGGCGTTTTTGCTGTTGGAGCGCGACAAGGTGACAATCAGAATACTTTTATATTACCTGGTTATACGCGACTAGACATGAGTGTCGCTTATCGGCTTAAAATAAAGCATTCAATGCTGACGGCTCAAGTGAATGTGCGCAATTTACTTGACAAGGATTACTACCGGTCAACCAGTCCACTTTTAAATGGATCACCTCGTTTGGCTATTTTGCCTGGTGAGCCTCGAGTGGTGCTTGGTTCTTTGCGTCTGGAATATTAGATCTTCGAGATAAGAAATACAAAATTTCGTAAAAAAGCTTTCTCATCAAGAACGGTACATCTCGGACAAGGTATTACTGGAGCCAAATTCGCTGGGATCAGTAGATAGCCTGCGCGGTATGCAAAGAATGTCGTTTACAAATATGGCCTTCTTTTCTTGCCGTACGCCAAAAATAATTACGGTATTCAATAACCGGTATGACGGCCAGCTATCGTCATATGATCAAAACGGAGGCCTCATCTAAAAAAGTTGTGAAAAGAAATTATGATGCATAACGGAACATGAACGCTTGCATTGTTGACTAATTAATGGCAATACGTAACTGCAGGTAATTGTTAGAGGTTTTATGGCCTAATTTCAAGGAGACAAAAGATGAATACGCTTGGATCATGGATTTGGGCGGGCATTTTTGGAATACTTGTTGCAGGGTGCATAACTCAACCGCAGGTCGGTGAGTCCATTATCAATCCTGTAAAACGATTGCAGTTCAATGGATTTTCAGTTTTACCACCTCAAGAGGAGAACTGGGTATCAGGAAGGACTCCATTCCCTGATATGATTGTTTTTAAGAAGAAACTCCCTGGTGTCCCTGAGCTTCAGGAATTACACAGTTATCTAACAGTGGCTAGCCGCACGAGTCTTGATAGAGAGATCAGAAGTTCGCAAGACCTCTTATCCTACGTGAACTCGAAATGGAAATTGATGGAAACCCGGTTCCAGACGGTGACTTTTAATGCTTTTCTAGATGAGGTCAGAAGCAATAACATGAATGCCAGCTGTGTTCAGTACGATATTGCTACTAAGGAATTCAATAATCCTAATTTTCCGGAAATCATATTTAATTTAACTGTGTATGGCTTTGAATGCCGCCATCCATCTTTTCCAAGAGTTGTGATTGGGGCAGATTGTACGGAGAGATATCCTGAAGGCTATCAGTCTGTGGCTAAGACGCTTGAAAATGAATGCGAAGTCTTTTTAAATAATGTGCAATTCAATTGAAAGTTGCCTGCCTGGATGCACCATTATCCGATTAAGAGATTGCCTGGCGATAGCTAAAAATTAAATCTCTGATTGTATGTGCTTCACATATTTTTCACTTATGTTGTGATATTCTGTTTCTGTACTAATGTACTTCCTTAGACTTGTTTCTCTGTTCTTTCTGAGTGAAAAAAGGGAGAATTTCCCCCCCGTTTCTTTCTTTTTTCCTCTATTCTTTACCAGTAGTATCCTGCGGGATGATTCCGGTTTCATTAGCGTAAACAGAATAGCCTTCGATTTTTCTGTTAGCTTATTCGATAGTTGTAAAGATGGCGATAGTAAGGCGTTTTCTGATTGATCTAAAGTCATTAGAGATTAGTTATATGATAATGGCGAAGTTTAGATTTTCTTATTTTTCGGTTCAGATTGTGATTGCGTGTTTTTTCTTTAGAATAGAAAAACAGCGCATGCATTAATGATTCGATGGCTTGTCGTCCTGCTATCGTGATATCGCTGAAAAGTTATATGCGGATTACGAGAGTAAGCCCTGTTCTACATAAAATATTAAAAAATGATTCAGACTGAAAAGTGAATTATTAGTCAGACTATCTTGATCTGGAAGAGGAGTGGGGTTGTTTGCTGTGTTAGCCTCTGTCCCGTGCAGGGTATAAAACAGACATCAACAGATTTATAAATAAATTGATTAGAATCATTCAGGTAAACACTCATGAGGAAACGGGAAGTAGTCATTGTGAGCGGCGTGCGGACTGCAATTGGAGATTATGGTGGTGCACTTAAAAATACACCCCCAACAGAATTGGCGGCAAAGGTCGTTCGTGAAGCGATAATTCGCAGCAGTATTGTTCCAGATGAGGTCGGACATCTGGTATTCGGCAATGTTATTCATGGCGAGCCGCAGGACATGTATCTCGCACGGGTGGCGTGTATTAACGGTGGTCTCTCACAACAGACATCTGCTCTGACATTAAATCGGTTATGCGGGAGTGGTTTGCAGGCTATTATTTCTGCTGCGCAGACGATCCTGTTAAACGATACGGATATAGCGGTCGCAGGTGGTGCAGAATCCATGAGCCGTGGTGGATACTTGTTGCCCGCTTTACGCTGGGGGCAAAGAATGAATGACGGGAGCACGATGGATATGATGGTCGGTGCGTTGACGGATCCCTTTGACAACGTACATATGGGAGTCACAGCGGAGAATATTGCGGAAAAATGGCATATCAGCCGTGAAGATCAGGATTTATTTGCAATAGAAAGTCATCGTCGTGCAATTCATGCAATCAAGAATGGTTATTTCAGGGAACAGATATTACCCATCGAGCTAACAACGCGTACAGGAATCACTGTTTTTGATAGGGATGAGCATCCACGTGAAAATGTTACTATAGCGGCATTGGCTCAGTTGCGTCCCGTTTTCCGAAAGAAAGGAACCGTTACGGCAGGCAATGCTTCCGGAATTAATGATAGCGCGGCAGCGATGGTGCTGATGGAGCGTCATTTCGCTGAGAAGCGTGGTCTGGAGCCCATGGCGCGGTTGATTGCCTATGGGCATGCGGGCGTTGATCCCCGGTTCATGGGGATTGGCCCGGTACCTGCAGTACACAGTGTGCTTCAACGTGCCGGCCTTAAAGTGACGGACATGGATATCATTGAATCCAATGAAGCTTTTGCTGTTCAGGCTTGTGCGGTAGCAAAAGAACTTCATTTTGACCCGGAAAGAACGAATCCAAATGGAGGAGCTGTTGCTTTGGGACATCCTATTGGTGCAACCGGTTGCATTCTTGCAATCAAGGCGATCTATGAATTGCATCGGATTGAAGGCCGTTATGCGCTAGTGACGATGTGTATTGGTGGCGGTCAAGGAATTGCAGCTGTTTTTGAACGCCTTTGACGGAAAATTTCACATAATTAAAGCGAAAAAACATGCCTTCTCTAACCCATTCATCTGCCTGGCTTGCATTACAGACGCATCAACGTGCGATAGCACAGACGCACCTGCTTGAGCTGTTCGAACAAGATACTCGGCGTTTCGAGAAGTTTACTCTGCTTTTTAACGATATTTTACTAGATTACACAAAACAGCCCATAACTGACAAGACGATTACTCTGCTGCTGGATTTGGCACAGCAACAAGGTTTGACCGATTGGATTGCCCGTCTGTTTTCCGGAGAAAAAATTAACAGTACTGAGGATCGTGCCGCATTGCATAGCGCTTTGCGCGGGAAGCAGGCTGCCATGATTGATGGCGTAGACGTGATGCCGGAGATTAAGCGGGTAATGCGGCAAATGGAATATTTTTCGATAGCTGTGCGCTCTGGTAAAAAAAGAGGATATTCCGGAAAAAATTTTACCGATATTGTTAATATTGGTATTGGGGGGTCTGATCTGGGTCCCTTCATGGTGACGGAAGCATTGAAACCTTACGCATCGCCTCATCTGAGAGTCCACTTTGTTTCAAATATTGACGGAACACAGTTGTTTGAAACATTACAACCACTTGATCCGGCCCGGACACTTTTTATTATTGCTTCAAAAACATTTTTGACTCAGGAAACCATAACAAATGCCCGTTCTGCGCGGACATGGTTTTTGACTCATGGCGGCAACGAGCATAATATTGCCAGTCATTTTGTGGCCGTTTCTGCTAATCGTGCCGCCGTTGAGGAATTTGGCATTGATCCAGACAATATGTTTATGCTTTGGGATTGGGTAGGCGGGCGCTATTCATTATGGTCAGCGATTGGCCTGCCAATTGCTTTGGCAATCGGTATGGATAATTTTTATTCATTGCTCGCTGGTGCAAATGAAATGGATCAGCATTTCATGACGACACCGTTGGAAAAAAATCTGCCGGTGATACTCGGTTTGATTGGTATCTGGCAAATTAATTTTTGGGGTGTCACTGCGCATGCCGTACTGCCGTATGATCAGTCTTTGCACCGTTTTCCCGCTTTTTTACAACAACTGGAAATGGAAAGCAATGGAAAACGAGTCACCCGCGCTGGAGAAATTGTTGATTACAGCACCAGCCCCGTTGTCTGGGGTGAACCAGGAACTAACGGACAGCATGCCTTCTATCAGCTATTACACCAGGGTACGCAAACGATAGCAGCCGATTTTCTGGCGCCTTGCCAAAGCCATCATATGATTGGTACGCATCATCATTTGTTGCTGGCTAATTTCTTCGCTCAGACAGAAGCGCTAATGCGTGGCAAGACAGCGGACGAAGTGCGTGCTGAACTTGAATCTCAAGGTGTGGCGAATGACTTACTGGAAAAAGCTATCCCGCATAGAGTTTTTCCTGGTAATCATCCGACTACTTCTATTCTATTTAAAAAACTAGATCCTAAGACCCTGGGCTCACTCATTGCGCTCTATGAACATAAAGTTTTTGTGCAAAGCGTTATTTGGAATATCAATCCATTCGATCAGTGGGGTGTTGAATTGGGTAAGCAGCTCGCTAATAAAATTCTGACTGAGCTGAAACAGGATACAGTCACCACTTCCCATGATGTTTCTACTAATGGATTAATAAATTATTTCAAAACGAATCAATAGAGATAGGATCTCTTCTGTTTTGGATAAACCCCGTATATTATTTATTACGCCTGAAATTTATCCATTGAGCAAAACCGGCGGGTTGGGAGATGTCAGTGCGGCCTTACCCGGAGAATTACGTCGCTTGGGTATAGATATCCGGGTTCTTACGCCTGGCTATCCACAGGTGCTGTCGGAATTAAAATACAAACGTAAGGTAGCGGAGTTCAGACATCTGCCCCAGTTTCCTCCTGCCACTTTATTGTCAGCAAGATTACCGATTAGTGCTACTACCAGTGTCCCGATATTTGTAATTGATTGTCCCGGATTATATCGACGTCGGGGTGGTCTTTATCTGGATGAGACCGGACGTGATTGGTCAGATAATGTATTTCGCTTTGGCTTGCTCTCAAAAATCGGTGCCATCCTGGCAAGTGATGTCAGTCCGCTTGCCTGGCGACCACATATCGCGCATTGCAATGATTGGCAAAGTGGTCTTACCCCGGCATATCTGCATTTCCATCAAGGGCAGAAATCCGCATCCTTGATGGCCATACACAATCTTGCCTTTCAGGGTATATTTCCATCTGACAGCGTTGCTCAATTAGGACTACCTCCGAGTAGTTTTGATATGAATGGAGTCGAATATTACGGCGACCTGTCCTTTCTAAAAGCCGGCCTTTATTATGCAGACCATATCACGACAGTAAGCCCCACTTATGCAAAAGAAATTCAAACCTTGCCTTTAGGTTTTGGTATGCAGGGATTGTTGGCCACCCGTCATAAAAATTTGAATGGCATTATTAATGGAATTGCCACCCACGAGTGGGATCCTGCTAGTGATCCCGATATCGTGCGCAATTACACTAGTAGAACGCTTTCGGATAAGGCCATAAATAAGCAGGCTTTGCAGCAGCAAATGGGCTTGGCTGTCAATGCGGACATTCCCTTGTTCGCTGCCATCAGTCGTTTCAGCTATCAAAAAGGCTATGATCTGCTATTAGAAGTGGCGCCCGAGTTGGTTAGAATACCCGCACAACTGATTATATTAGGCACGGGTGATCCAGAACTGGAATTCGAGCTGACACTGCTGGCCAACGCCCACCCAGGAAAGATAGCGGTACGCGTCGGCTTCGATGAAGCGCTTTCCCATCTAATTGAAGCAGGTGCGGATAGCTTCTTAATGCCTTCACGCTTTGAACCCTGTGGTTTGAATCAAATGTATAGCCAGCGGTATGGTACGCCGCCCCTGGTACATGCGACAGGCGGCCTGCTGGATACGGTAGTAGATTGCACGCCGGCAACGCTCAATGATAGCAGTGCGAGTGGATTTCTATTTTATAATATGACGGCACATGAACTGCTGGTTACGATAAAGCGGGCTGTCGCAGTTTATCGTGATAAAAAAACCTGGCGACGTTTACAAAGGAACGGTATGGCGAAAGATTTCAGCTGGTATCCCAGTGCAATGGCCTATCGAGAAATCTATCTATCATTGTTACGCTGATTAAATTCGAGAAACCGATGAAAGACTGCTGAAACGCGCTTGTTCCTATCAATGCATTAACGAATATGGAGAATATGTTGTGAAACAAATACTCTTTTTCTTATTATTACTTGTATCCGTTTCAGGGTGGGCTGATACGAATGATTCTGTTCGTCGATTGGAACAAGCATTGACACGAATACAGCAAGAGGAACAGTCTACTTATCAACAATTTCTGATGGTTCAAGAACTACGTCGTAATGCAATGCAGGTGGAACAGGAGCTCCCGGTTTCAATACCACCCAGTGGGTCCATGATCAGTAGTCCGGCAGTTAATTATGATGATCTGGCCAAACGCAAAAGAGAAAATAACGCGAGAATAGAGCAATATACGGCTGATTTAGAGCATCTTTATATCCGTCATAGAGAATTAGGAGATGAAAGGAAGGCGTTGATCGAACAGCTTGGGCAATTATTGCAGAAGCCAGCAGAATAATGGGTCATACTCAGTGAAAATCCTTGTTCTTCTGCTAGTCATCATCATGACTCTGTCGCAAGCAATAAGAGGCATATGTTCTATTATGTTTTTCAGAATAACGTATCAATGGCAGATAAACGAACATTTTCAGCCTGTTTTAACACTAGGGCAGCCACACACGAATGGATTGTATTCCCGGGTGACAAATATTCTATTCCTGCCGTGCATTGGGATATTTAACAGTCAACATATTCGGCAGCCAGACATCGGCTTTGTCTGTCGCCTGGCTACCTTTATCATATTATTTGCTGTTTTTCGGCATTAAATCTGGAAATCCCAAGTTGTCTTGCATACCCACGAATTCGGACAAATTTATCCGTCTACCTCATTTTAAGAAAACGAGAGACCTTTGCAAAGCCCCAATAGTTAAAAAATTAATTCTTTATAATCAATAGTAGAAAACTTCTGGTGAGGGCTTTTGCAAAAGTCTTAAGAATTATATGGTTTTCTTTTTCTTTCTAGAAAAACCAATACCAAGCAAACCAAGTGCTAATAAAGCGATTGATGCTGGTTCAGGTACAGAAGCAGGAGCAGCATTATAATAAATACTGCCATTCCAAACTCTTGGAGTGAAAGTGGTAGAGAATGGGTATGCTTTCCCAGCACCTTCTAATATTTGTAAATCACCATTATCTGCAAAGACGTTGCCTACACCCGTGCCATCTGTATAGTTCATAGTCATAGATATTGCCGTTATATACAGCGCAGTAGTAGAAGTGCCGCCCAATAAAAAGTCCGTAACATCAAAAAATGTTGCTATATCGTTACCGGATGATGTAACTGCTTTTGAATCAATAAGATTCCATGCACTTGAATCATTCTCAAAACCAACCCAAGTTCCAGATTTTGCATAAATAAAGATGTCCGAAATCCCTGGCTCAAGATTTAAATCAAATCCGGTTATAGTGAGGTCACCAACTAAATTAACAACATCAAACATATTACCGGCTTGACCGTTATTAGAAGCAAATGTGGTGGTGATTATCGAACTGTTTGCGCTCGTGGTAAAAAAGCTTAAGACAAACATAAAACAAATGACTTTATATCTTTTCATATTAATTTATTTTTTTAAGTTAAAAAACACATGCATAAGCACTCTTCTGAAAGCAATTTTTATACCATACAAATAACTTATTGTATTTAATATGTATATTAAATTTAATGATTTATTAAGAAACTGAACTGTAAATTTATTCGACACCTTACTATTTCGTTGTCATTTTTTACAGTTTGTGAGAGCGCAGGCATGATATATCAGGCGAATTATGGATGCTGCTTGAGGCCCATTTTCCAGGATCACCAAGGTATTTGAGGAGGTGTATAGAGATAACCGCCAGTTCATTAATGTCGTTTCCTGGATTATACGCATGAGCTTACTGTGGCGGGTTTGCTGCGAGATTGCGGAAATTGAAACTGATGCATCTGTTCAAAAAAGGTGACTACAGGTATGGAAATGTGGGCAGGGCTCACAACAGAAATCCGCTGGGTTGAAAGACAATTCGGTATTGATGTGGCATTAATAAGATGTATCACCGCATTGATTCTCGCGTCAGGCTTTTTCCGCGGAGAGCCCCCAGGAAAAGTTAGCTTCACAGTGCCGCTTGAGTTCTTTAGTTCCGAAGTTATTTATATCTATGATTGATAATCACTCTCATTCGTATTACTATCCATAAAGTTTTTGTCAAGGGAAATTCATTCCGATGCATATTCGATTTCTGATTAGAAGATCTATTATAGGTTGTATAACGGTATTATTTACTACGCACGTATTTGCAGGTGACTCAAAGCTAAGTACTGAGCAGGTCAGGAAACTTTCGATAGAGCAGTCTTTAGGACACAAAATATTCTTTGATACCAATTTGTCTAATCCAGTCGGCCAATCGTGTGCCAGTTGTCACGATCCTAAAACCGCTTTTTCAGAGCCTGACTTAGATTTGCCTGTATCGCGCGGTGCGGAAACAGGAAAAACAGGCACTATTAATACACCTACTGCGATGTATGCAGCGTTTATTCCAGCATTTCACTTTAATTCTGAAGAGGGGTTGTTTATCGGTGGACAGTTTTTAGATGGGCGCGAGTCCACTTTAGAAGCGCAAGCGAAGCAACCTTTTCTTAACCCGGATGAGATGAATAATCCAGACAAAGCGAGTGTCATAGAAAAAATCAGAAACGCTACATATGCCGACGATTTTAAACTGGTTTTTGGACAGGACGCACTAGATGATATTGATACGGCTTATAACCATGTTGCTGCTGCAGTAGCAAGCTTTGAACGTAGCGCTATTTTCAATCCGTTCACATCTAAATATGACTATTACCTGGCTGGCATGGTGGAATTGTCTGAACAAGAGGAACGTGGATTGCGTCTTTTTGAGGCCGAAAACAAAGGTAATTGTGCCGCTTGCCATCCTAGTCAACCTCTTGATGGAAAGCCACCCTTATTTACAGATTTCACGTACGATAATTTGGGCGTTCCTGCTAATCAGAAAATTCTCGAAATCAAAGGCGCAGATTTTGTGGATATGGGTCTTGGTAAAACAGTAAAGGATCATCCGAATGCTGAAGCAGGTGCAAATAATGGAAAATTTAAGGTTTCTACATTGCGTAATAGTGCCAAAACAGCTCCTTACATGCATAACGGCGTTTTCACCAGTTTAAAAGAAGTGGTGGATTTTTATAACACGCGTGATGTGGATCCAAGGTGGGCTGAGCCTGAAATTGCAGCAGGGATGAATACTGAGGAGTTGGGAGATCTGAAACTATCTGATCAGGAAGTAGATGACATTGTTGCTTTTCTAAGAACGCTAAGCGATGGTTATGAATTAGATGAACAGGCAACGATAGATCAGCAAAATATCATCAATTTACCTAATGTACGTATTGAAGGACAGAATGTAGATAGTAGGATATATTCAGTACAAATGGAAAAAACTGCTGCAGCTCAAGCTTCCTCTCAATATCAAGTGACTCGGCTTAAGGAGTTGTCTTTAACTGATAATTTTCAACAGAGTGATATGCCTTATTATTCCCTTGATACAGGTATATTAGAAATTCCTACCATTAGAAAAGTGCATGAAAATGGCAAACAATCAACTTATGTTGCACAATTTAAAAAAGCATTCATTAATGAGCAGTTAATTTTTGAACTGAATTATTACAAAGAATGGCAGTAAGAACGGCAACACTTGGCTTTCATTTCTCTTTGGTGCAATCAATCTATTTATTGTCGGCGGCATTTACACAACAATGCTATGCAAAACTACTGGCAGCCTGGCTTGGCGACCTCATATTTAAAAGTGTCTATCTTTTTGAAAGAAGATTTTTTCATAGATCACAAAATAATAAAGATAGCCATCATTGAAACACTTCCAGTTCCATATATGAGCGGACTGTCCCAGGTATGCGGAGAAAAAGCTTCCGCCAAAGTGATGAAAATGGGCATTGTAAGTAAGGCGGTGATTAGCTGAACAGAATTGAAGTATTGTTGGAATACTAATATTGCGATAAAAGTTGTCACAAATACGCAAGCGCTGCCAATATAACTACGCGTATATTTTTTCTTAGTAAAAAGTGCATAGGTTGTGTATTTTTGTTTTCCATATCGGACACCTATGGGTTCAGCGAGACCATCTCCAATACCGTTGGCTATAATAATGATCATAATCAGCGGCAACATATTATGACTTTCGAAGTATGCTAGCAACGGAATAAGCACTAGATAAGTTGCGATAAACTGAGTGTAAAGCCAGGTTAGTGTTAACGGCCGATCTTCCGGTCTATCAAATGAACGAAACATTACCATTAGAAGTTCGACTCTGTTTCGTATCGGTTCTATAAAAAACGTCAAGAATACAAATACACACACCATATCCATGATAAATGTTGCTGCGCTGTATTTGTATTCAATGACTGACGACAACAAAACCGGAAGAAAAAAAAATGCAAAATGATTTATTTTTCGTGTGTAATTAACTTTGAAATCTCGATGTATTACTAGTAAGCCATTGATGTAATGAATGGAAAATAGCAATGCGTAAAAGATAGCGTGATGTAACCAATATTCTAAGGGAATGCCCATTTTTATACCGAGGCCATGTTTTTCAATTACAGTTATTTGTTTTAATTCTAACGAGCACCCTAAATTTATGATTAGGATCGGTTAAAATGCAGCAATTATTCAAAGTAACGACCGTACTTGTGGACTTTATTTTAAGAAGTGGATTTTGCAAAGGTCTCAAGATGTCTTTTTCTGCGCAAGCTTATGCATTGGCAGAATAAATTTGTCTGGTTTAAAAAGATGGCATATCAGCGCATCCAAAATATGTTTTTTGCGGCTAATGCGACAGAACCATAAATATGCCATGCAGCCTGCACTTGTAACTGTCCTTTTCTTCGATTATTACTTTGATCGGTTTGTGGCCCAACCATACACGTTGCTATTCAATTACCCGGTTAACTATTGGCATCAAGGCACAATCATCATGGAAATATGCTTGATTCACTTTTAATTTGTGCCAACACTAAAAATGTCCCAATCAATTCAGATATCTCCCCGACTGCTCGTTGAATTCGCTGAATTCACCCGAGCTCTATGGCAGATAGGTTAGGCTTCTCAGCCATTAATTCTGCCGCCAAGCTGATACTGGTAACGGGCGTCCTTAACTCATGACTCACATTGCTCGTAAATTCCTTTTCGCGAATCAAGAGCTGTTGGAATTGTTCATGGTGGTGTTGGAATTTTTGCGCCAGAGCGCCTATCTCATCGTCTTTGAATGCTGACAGATTCAGGGATTCTCCTGATTGATTCTTTAATGCAGCGACTTGTTCAACGAGCTGTTTGATAGGATTGATTACTCGAAGTGACAGTCTCCAACCGATAACTAATGCAATAATCAGAATCGTAATTGAACATATCCCAACCCAGTAGATAAAAACACGTCCACGTTCGCGGATACTGGTCTCATCAAATTGCAAGGTATAACGGGTTTCGCCAACCTGTTCGATCAGTATTCGGTAGTTTCGATCGTTGTGTTTTATGCTGTGAAAACCCTGAGTAAGAGACTGTCCCGTAATATACGATTTGTCCATCTTTCACTATGCAATCTATTAATTATTAATAACCATCCTCATAACTGTCGGAATATTTTACAACATCATTTTAGAGCTTGATCGACATAATTTTAACTTATTGTGTAATATACTATTTATCTTTTAGGCATAATTATTGCTTGTAGTTCTTTTAGGTGCTAGAACAAGGTACTTGGCTTAGATGTTTAAATTGGAAATGTCTCAATTTAAATGTACATAGATTGAAAGTAAAATTTGTTAGCTTTATTAGCTTTATTAGCTTTATTAGCTTTATTAGCTTTGTTAGCTTTGTTAGCTAAAATAATGGAAATAAAATGAACTCTAATTTCATAATAAAAAAATTTAAAACACTTACGCTTGTTGCTTTTTCCGGTCTAGGGCTTCTAGCTTTTTCGCTGCCATCACAAGCAATCATCATTGATTTTGAAACTTTCTATATACGCAATCATGGCGGTTCTATTGCTGCTCCGTTTGATTCCGATATGCTTATTACGGAAAATGCGAGCGGCGATGGTTTTCATGCTGAAACACCACGTAGCGGACAAAAAGTTGGCTATGGAACGAACGCGTTAGATGGCTTGCGATTAAATACGTTTAATACCGTTAACTGGACGACGGCTCCATCCGCAACTGGCGCACATCCATATTTGAATATGTGGGTAACAGATGGCACTAATTATGCCGTTATTTCGTCTGAGAATTTCTATATGGGAACGGATTTCCAAACACGTACGGAATGGAAAGTATTTGAATTCGGGGCAGGTACAAATTTAGATTGGTTGCTTGATAGTGGAACTGCCAGTAGATCTTCCCAATATCTCAGAAAGGATGGCAGTAATGTTTCATTAGCCGATTTGGCCGACAATGTTGTCTTATATGGTGGGCCAGGTGTGGGTGCAACGGGTGTTGGAACGGGTGCTCCACAAGGCGGCTTTGGATTCAACGTTATCTTTGGTGATACCCAGTCTAATTTCCTTGGACAATATGATATTGCAGAACTTAGTGTAACTGTTGGTTCAGAAAATTATTTTGCGGGTACCGCTAATGTCCCTGAACCAGCAACTCTTGCTCTGCTTGGACTTGGTTTGTTGGGAATGAGTTTATCACGTCGAAAGGCTGATTGAAGCATTAGTAGCGTTGAAGAATTCGATGCTTTGTTGGCTTGCTCCGTTTTTTATTTAGAGGAATAACTCAAAGTTTCATCAAGATATCTAAAATAAAATAAGGGCTACATAAAACCAGGTATCGATGTTACAAGATTAATGGCTCAATATTTATAGCGTTTTACAATATTAATAAAAGACCTCGAGAGCTTTCGTTTTCGAGGTCTTTTTATAACTTCAGCAAAAACAGGATATTTACAGGTGTTCCGCTGCATTCTATGTTCCTGCAACATTGCCGTTGAATATCTGGATTATTCTTTCTAATGCAATGAATAATCACGTTATTCTATATCAGGATCAGAAACGAAAATTATATTGGACATAGAGAAGATCGGGCGAAATGCCGGGTCTCTGGTTTTCAATAAAATTACCTGTAAATAGCTTTGAATAGCCAATCAGCGCATCGTGATGGCGAGCAATATGAAAATTAACAACGAAATCAATTGCGTCACCAACATGACTGCCAGATTGTCCAGTAGGGTCTCTCAGGGTTGCGGCACCGCCGGCATTGTATAGAAAATCCCGTTTGTTGGCCAAATAATACCGATGGTACTGTGCCAGGAAAGTAAACCAAGGTTGTGGTTTCAGGGTAATCTGGGCATTGAAATCATGTATATTTTGCCGCCCTACCTGATCCAGGTAGCCAAAATAATAATGACCAAAGGGAAACAGATGATTGAAGGTGTTACTTCTGCCATCTTGCGGGTTGCTATCACCGGAAGCAAAATCGTAGCGAATCCAGATATTAGGATTCATTGGTAGGGGGAGTTGATAGCCGATACCCGTAGAGACTGAAAAGGCTGAAATATCCAGGTTAGACCTTTTGCCAAACTGATACATGCCTTCGAGTTCATATAAAAAACGATTGTAATCCCCTACAATACGGCCACCCAGGGTATGTACGGTGGAGTTCCCTTGCAGAATATTCCCCTGCCGCAGGTTTGCCGGATTGAGTGTCCGATTGTCATCGAGACTCAGGAAATAAAGATCGAGTAACTGGTTTTTTATGGGTTTGTAGGTTCCCCATAAGCCAAAAAAATTGCGCTGCTGATCCCAGTTATCAAAATCACCTTTTTCCGTATCCATTGGCCGTACCCAAAAAGCATCCACATCCCATGTCGGAGAGCGCCAAAAGGTTTTAATACCCTGAAAAGTACGTCGTGTATTTGCCCAGTCTAAAGGCGCGATTAATCGTTGTGAGCCATAGAGTAGTTCTTGTCGACCAAAGCGAATATAAAGCGGGGCTTCTTTGATATTACCGAGTTTGACATCTGCAAACAGATTTAACAGGTCTGTATGATTTCTATCAATCGCAAGGGGGGTTAATTCAGAACCAAAGGAACGCGCATCCAGGAATTCGGCAAATATGCGTACCTGATCCCGATACCAGAGATCGGCATGAACACGCGTACGGGTCAGATGATAATCATTGTTTTTCCCGCTTATATTGAGACGGCTATCTGTTTCATGCATGTAGCGATACCAGAAGCTGCCGCCAAATGACAGGAGCCAGTCACTGCCGAGATGGATACGCTTGACGGGATCAAAGAAATCTTCTTCATAGCCGGGTGTTTCCAGATAACGAAAGTCGATATCGAAAGCGGATGTTGGCAACAGGGCAAAAGGGGCATAAGGTGAAACAGGTGGGCCTGAGCGCTTGTTGCCGGTAAGGAAATCCCCGATAGAATAATAACCTGATGCTGGTGCCGGCTTAGAAAATAATCCGGGGCGTGGCATGGGTGTTACAGGCGGGACTGTGGACCAATCGATCTCGCTTGAGCTGGTCATGGCCATCATCGTTTTGTTCGTGTTTGTATCTGGCCCGGCGGCGATACTCAGAGACATTAAACTGGCCACGCCGATACTTAAACACAGGTTTAAACACCATTTGTTAACCCTCACATTCGAGTATGTTATGGGTTGAGTCATGCTGGCATAAAAGGAAACAAACGAATTAAAGATTGTCATGACTGGATTTCCTTTTGCCTGGATTCTTACGTAGATGAATCCGCGCTATCGCGCTGTTGTGTATCTCATATTGAGGGTACAAAAACTGCATACTTTCTCCCATTAATTTTAAAAAAGACTGATTTTTGTGCACCATCCCGAACCTGTTTTTGGAAATTATTGATAAATTCAGCGGACTATCTGGTCCATTGATATTGATGGGTTATTTGAATCAAAGGATTGCCAGGAAGCGATTTAGAAGCAATTGACGTATTTCTAATACTGAATTTTTCGTGATTGACTGATTTCAAAATTTTTCTTTTTAAGAAAACAAAGCAGCTGTCGTTCTGAGCTGTAATTGATAGATTGATTTTTTATTGAAAATGTATAGGCATGATTCGTAAAAAATTACGATTTACTCACGAATGATTCCTGTTATTCCTCGCATCGATAAATAATATGTGTGTCTGTTGCGCCACGAATAATAATTTGATGCGATTGTTTCGTTTCAACTGCCATAGAAATCGTTATGATTTTTTGTAATAAAGCCGTTTTTTTGAACAGAAAACCGGAATGAGTGGATGGAATTAAACAGATATCACATCAGGACAGCATCAAACCGTGCCATTTCGTGCAATTACGGAGAAAGTCGCATCCAATAGAATCGATTCGTCAGGGATTCATGTCGGACTGAAGGATACAACAGATTGACCTCAATTGACCATTGAGATGTATTCTTGCGTGAGTACATGCATATAGAATATGCAATCGATGCAGGGCGTCGCAGGTCTATGGACTCATAGTTGCTGTAAATCCGAACAGCAGCATGATAACAAGCGATATACGTCGTTTTTTAAAATCAGCGCTAATTGTATTCCAGATAATAGATCGCAATTCCTAATGCGATCAGCGCCGCTTCAAACCCGCTGATCCATAGCAGCATATAGGTAATACGTCGAGCGGAAGGACTCATAGGTTGCCAGATGTAGCGCATATACCAGCGCCATGGTCCAAAACAAGACCATTGTTTCCAGGCCAGCAAATATCGCTGTAAATATTCTGCCCAGACCACCATGCTTTTGTCGACTTGATGTAAGTATTGTTTACGTAAATGTTCGGGCACGCCTTCGTAATGATCAATAATGGTTAATTTGGATTGACATTCATCTTCTGTAGTCAGTGGCTCAATAATAAGGGTAGTGCTGCTTTTCAAGCCCTGCTGATAATGGATTTGAAGGCCATCCGGTAATATCTCTACGTTTAGAATGAGGTCAAAATCAAAAGGCTGTTCCTGACTCAGGTTTTTTCCGGAAAAGCGATAGTGATGCGTGCCGAGAATTTGCCATTGTTTGAAATGAAGCATGGGATTAATTCGGAGCAAGCGTTCAATATCCTGGCAAAAGGCTTTCAATGCCTCCATCTTAAGCGGCGTATGAATGGTTGCCCATGCGGCATCTTTCATAGGCGTGGCTGGGCTATTCGGATCATTCATGAGCGATTGGCGACGGGTATGGAACGATGAGCAAGGGAATTGCAAGGGAACGGACTAAATCCTGAGTCAGCATGCGAGAACGTAATCCCTTTTTTCCGGGCGGGCGCGGTGAGCCGATAATGACTAAGTCAAATAGTGTTTTTTTACTGTAATACAGCAGGCTTTCATCTGGTTCACCGAATGTAATGATTTTATTGTAGCCTAATGCGTGTGCTTGAGCCTGTTGACGGACTCGTTGAATATGTTCATCAACTTCCCGACCGAGTTCCGTTTCCAGATATCGGCAGAATCTGTCGCGGGTATTTCCATTGTTCAGCCAGTCATCACCGGTCATTCCCTGCCATAAGGTCGGCACAACGATCAGATGATCTATTGTTCCACCCTGGGTGCATGTGGAAACGGCCTTGTTTTCTGCCGCCATAGCCCCTTCAGTACCGTGGCTGGCTAATAAAATACGACCGAACGCTTGTTTTTCCAGCAAGATAAGGTGGATTATTATGGGTGGCTATTAATAACCGATGTAAATAACAAGGGCAAGTATCAGTGCAAAAATTAATGCAACCAGATCTTCTTTTCGGTCACTGCCAAAAATTGACAATGCGGAACCACGATCAAATGACTGTATCGTTTCTTTTTCCATAATTTCTCTATCGATTAAATTGTTTCACTAACCAGCGTCATCACGATAATCAGTGATAGCGCCGCTTTAATAAAGCCAACGATTCCCCCGATAACAGCAGGTTGCCCCCCGGCCTGTTTCATGGAACTGATTGTAATCTGCATGCCTAGTCCGACCAGACCAAAAGCGAATAACCAGGTAATCCATTGACGAAAAGCCTCAATTTTTTTTGCGGTATGCCGAACGGCCTTATGTGCTGATTTAAGAATAGTATTGGCATCCTGCGACAGAATCTTTGCATTGATTAATCCGCGCAGCGTCGTATCATCATCACTGGACATGATCTTGCCATTTTCGATCAGGCGTTGCAGCGCTTCACTATAGTCGATACGGTGTATTTTATTTGCTTCCGATCTGAGTTGCAGCACTTGTTCAGCCTGGAGTAGATTTTCCGCTTTAAAACCTTGTTCTGTGGTGTTTCCAAAATACTTACCCTGGTAATGATGTGCGGGTGAAAAAATACCAGTAGTGGAGAGGGCAAACATAAGAATGAAACCCAATACAAAGATTGGGAATTTCTCAATAACGATACTCCCGACATTGGCTTGCGTAATCGTCGTGCTCCCTTCACGTTTTACATACCATACAGCCAGCCATAATACGATGATAGGCAGAATGAGCACACGGGTAATGTTGAAGATTTCAGCAACTTTGAGTGTTTCGATCCCATCAGGCTGGTAGGCGAGTGCGGCACCGGCGACTTGTGCTGAATTGAGGATGCCTGTTCCTGCCCATGCCCCAAATTGCACATAGCTCATATTCAACAGATTACCAATGATAGGAAAGATGAACATGCAACCAACGCCCCAAAGCAGGATAGTCCCGATGGTATAGGCTATTTCGATGGGCCTGGCTTGTACCACAGGCGCAACAGCAACTGTGGCGGACACACCACAAACGCCCATGCCGGCTGACAATACGCCGCCCATGGAACTGGGGATGTTGCGTTTGTTAGCAATCCATAGCACGATCCCGACTGAACCGAGCACGAAAAAGCCAATCATAACAATGGACAACCCTCCCAGATTCTCCAATTCCGCCGCACTATACAGGGTTCCTAACAGAATCACCCCGGTTTTGAGGCCGAGACGGGACAAGCGAACGCCATTCTGAGCCCAGTCAGGTACCTTGAATAGGTTAACAATAATAATACCGGTGACAATGCCTAGTACAACATAATTCAAGCCAAGCAGATCATGAATATATTTGCCCGTTTTGCCAACTTCTCCGAAACTTGTGCTGATAACAGCGATTTCTGGTGCAATAAACCAGCGAACCAGCATGGTGATCAGCAGGATAAACATGCCGCCTGCAATGCTGGATGAATAATAATCCCAATGTCCTGCTCTATGTGAGCCCAACCACTGCCAGATACCTGCTAGCGTAGCAATCAGACCAAAATAGAATGGAATTGTTGTGAGCTCAGTAACGTATTCATATGGTTTATCGGTCGCCAAATGGTCTATAAGCGGCGCGAACAGGCCGTTATCAGCGCAATACCAGATTGTCAACATAATAAATCCAATAATCAAAAGTGCCGGATTTTTTTGGGTATATATCATGGTGATTTCTAGACTGAATTACTGAAACAAGCCTGATTCAATTCGGATAGGCTGGGCCAAATATCATGATTATGAATAGAAACGCGCCGTACTGAGGCTTTGAGCCACACGCCACGTATTATGACTTGTTCTCAATATTCCGGTACCAGGCATCGTAAATTTCATCTGGCCATAATGATTTGATCCATACCAGGATGTCATCAACTTGTTGTTCGGTCAGTTTACCTTCCCATGCAGGCATGCCACTGGGCATTCCATTATTTCCGGGAGGCCCACCTTTAAGTATCGTTTTTTTCAATGCTTCGGTTGTATGATGCCATGCATGTGCAGTGCCATTTAACGGTGGCGGTGGATACCGTCCGTCTTTTCCTGGCTTACGCCAATTCGGTCCTGCTTCCCCTTTTTGTCCATGGCAGCCCGCACAATTTGAGCGATAGACGGTCTCGCCCCGTTTGATCTGTGCAGGGTCAAAATCACGTGTTATCAGCGGCTCCTGACTGTCACGAGGTTGAGCTTGATATGTTTCATGTGTTTGTGGTGTTTGTGGTGGTGCGTTGTCCGATGGTGCCGGATCGTTGCAGGCAATGAGCAATCCACTGATGCTGATGAGTAAAAAATAGCGTGTAATCATAATAAATATCAATATAGAATGTTATTTCAATCTCATGATGGAGCCACCGGATTCTGCTTGATCCGGCTTTTGAGCGGATGGATCATGGCGGCTGTATACGGTTGCATCGATTCGTTGATCGCCCTTCTTTTCAACTAAAAGTACGTTATAGGGCTCACTGCGGGGACCTTCCATACCGGGAGAACCTTTGGGCATATCCGGTACAGCCAGACCAACGGCCTTAGGCCGCTCTTTCAGGAGTCGTTTAATATCCTGTGCCGGTACGTGACCCTCAATGGCATAGCCATTTACAAATGCAGTATGGCATGATCCCACCGAGTTAGAAAAACCAGCCCGTGCTCTTGCTTCCTTGTTGCCAACGTCATTTATCTTGACGGTAAAGCCATTATCACGTAAATGATCGACCCATTTAGAACAACATCCGCAAGTGGGGCTTTTATAGACTTCAACTGTTGTTGTGGCAGCAGCGTAAGTGGCCACGCTGAAAAAACTGATAGCGAGGATAGATCTAATTAATAGGGTACAAATTTGCGTCTTCATTTTTTCTCCACATTGATTTTTCCGCGCATTCCTTTGAAATGGCCCGGCAGCGGGCAGGCAAAATCTATCGTGCCAGCACGGGTAAATTGCCAAATTAATTCCTTTTGTTCACCAGGAGCCAAGTGTATCTGATTTTGTTCCGCAGCTTTTGCTTCTGGATGGGTACGCCGGATCTTGGCTTGTTTTTGCAGGTTATCCATGGTGTCAATAATCATTTCGTGCTGTTCATTGCCCGCACTTTTAACTACAAACCTGATTGTTTCCCCCTGTGTGACGTCAATCTCTGAAGGTAGAAAGCGGTTTTCGATGACCGTTATCTTGATGATACGTGTTACATTGCTTGCATCACCCGGTTTGCCAATAACAGAATCGGCTGCATTGTTGTCAGAATAAGCACTTGAAAATATATTGGTTGAGAACACGTTCAATAATGCAAAAGAAAAGCAAACGATCAAATGCTTTCTCATATGATTCTCTCCATGGTATCTCAAATGTTTTATTTAGTTTTATTCACGTCTTAACAGATTGGAAAGCATCAATGCTAAATTGTTCCGGTGTATTTGTCTATTTTTGATAAGCTATTTGAGAAAAACACCATTTTGCTATTTTCGCAGGGAATTTGGCATTAGACTAAAGGATAAATGAGCGTGTATCGCTTTTGCCTTGCGAATAAAATTTTTAGTATATTATTCTGATCTCTAACTCAAATTGATTATAAGCGAGGTTAGCTTTAAATGTTATCCAGAAAGATGGAATATAACCATAATAAATTACGTAAACGATTGTACCGTCAGGTTGGAACGGCGATTGCCGATTTCAATATGATTGAGGCTGGTGATCGCATTATGGTTTGTCTGTCGGGTGGCAAGGACAGTTATGCCTTGCTTGATATTCTGATGCATCTGCAAGCACATGCGCCTTTACAATTTGAATTGATTGCCGTCAACCTGGATCAAAAACAGCCGGGTTTTCCTGAACAGGTATTACCGACTTATCTGACAAAAATTGGCTTGCCCTTTCGTATTGTTGAGCAGGACACTTATAGTGTGGTAAAGCGTGTCATTGCTGAGGGAAAAACAACCTGTAGCCTTTGCTCGCGATTACGCAGGGGAGTGCTTTACCGTGTGGCGGGTGAACTGGGTGCCACTAAAATTGCATTAGGTCATCACCGTGATGATATTCTGGAAACACTGTTTCTCAATATGTTTTATGGGGGTAAGCTTAAAGCCATGCCACCCAAACTGGTCAGTGATGATGGTCAACATATTGTCATTCGACCGTTGGCTTACTGTAAGGAAAAGGATCTGGCCGCCTATGCTGAAACTGCAGATTTTCCGATTATTCCCTGTAATTTATGTGGATCGCAAAAAAACCTGCAGCGCCAGGCTGTAAAAGAGATGATGCAACAATGGGATAAAAAATTTCCAGGCAGACTTGAGACCATGTTTCGCGCCATACAAAATATTCAGCCATCACATTTGGCGGATAAGACACGTTATGATTTTGTTGGATTGAAAGCACAAGGTGAGCCGATTGCCGATGGTGATAAGGCATTTGACGAAGAAGTATTTGGATCCAGCATTGAAGAAATGACTTTGATGGCTGTTACAGAAGCGAAGCCGGATCGTGCGGCTTCCGGATAATTCCGGATAATTAACTAAGAGCGGGTATTACGATAATCGGGCGGAACCCATTTGAAAGTGATGGCCACTAAGCCTGCAAAGAGTATGTAGACTGTGGTGAGTACGCCTTCTGGAAAAGTATAAAATAAAATACGATGTAGCCACAGCTGAATAAAGCTTTGATCTGTTTCTATCTGACGGGCGGCGTTTTCCCATGCGGTTAATGGGCAGATAACACCGGTTAAAGATTCACCGACAACAACTAGAATAGCCGCGAGATGGGTCAGTCGAAACCAGCGATTCCTGACAAAGGTGAACTTCAGCCACGCACCAACCCAAATCAGGGGCAAGCTGCCCACAACAAACAATACAAAAAGAAAATGAATAATCAGTATGGTATCAGCAAGCAAAATAATTATCGATAACTGGTGATTCGTTTACGGTGTTTAGCCTGGCATTGATGATGGAAAGCCTGCATCAAAGCAGCGCCTGATGCTTGGACTGGGACCTGTCCTGTAACAAAGGGATCAGTGTCTTTTCTAATTTTTTCTGATCGACGCGACCCAGATAGGTAGTCATCATTTCACCATTGTGATTGATTATGACGGTGAAGGGTAAGGCCGATTGGTGGTTTCCAGCGGCCTCAGCCAGCGACATGGCATCCATTCCGCCAACCAGGACAGGATAATTAATCCCAAATTCCTTACTATAGGCAACAACCTTTTCTTCTCTATCAATGGCAATGCCAATGAAAAGTAATCCCTGGTCATGGAATTTTTCCTGCATTTCAATAAATTCAGGAATCTCTTCTCGGCAGGGCGCACACCAGGTTGCCCAAAAGTTTACTACCAGCACCTGGCCCTGCCATTGGGCAATGGCTTGATTTTCCCCATGGATATCCGGCAAATTGGCAGCCAAGATTGCTTCAGCACCTTGCTTGCTTGCTGCGCTGGAAAGAGAAGTTTGCTGGGTATCACCGATCAGCTGGGATCGCAGCAGAAAACCGGCCGTCAAAGCAAATGCAGCCACCCCTAAAAATAGTAATCCCTGTTTTAATCTTGCCATTTATTGTTTTCCTTCAATTCAAAAGCGCGATGAAGCGGTTAGCCCATTATACGTTTATATGCACCTGATTGGTTATTCGCAGATGAAATACACATTTTCAGCCTGGTTTACACAGTACATCCCTGGAGAATTCCGGCTGCTGACGGCGTGGCTACACTGTTCATTTCACAAGCTAACTGGGTGTGTCCTGTCCTTCATAATCAGGCGCTATTCATCCCCGTCTTGAACGACGGGGATATTGGTGTGTTCCGATCAATAAAAAAACAGGCAGGCATAAAAATAACGATTCATTCGATGAACGAATTCCCCCGGCTCAGATTTGCATCTATTTGATTAGACTAAATTAGCACGGCATCAAGGACAGCCAGAAAATCCTTTTTATTTAAATAACCGATTACTTTAATATCGGGAATTTCATTACCTTGACGATCTAGAAACAGAATACCCGGTGGTCCAAATAATTTAAAACGTTTCAGTAATGCGCTATCGTCTGGTGTTCCCGCTGTGACATCAATTTGCAGTAACACGACATCTTGTAATCGTGACTGTACCTTGGCATCAGACAGGGTGAAGCGTTCCATTTCCTTGCATGAAACACACCAGTCGGCATAAAAATCGACCATGATATATTTGTCTTTTGCCAGGCGAATAGCTTCATCCAGCTCGGCTATTGTTTTAACCCGTTGGAATGGCAGATGTCCGCCAGCACTCGTAACGATTCCGCTGGTGCCTGTGGCATTCATGTCGGATAGATTAAATTTTGAGAGGGGTTGCAGGATATCGCGGTTACCGGATAGCACGCCGGCTAATAATGCTATGCCTGTCAGTAGCGCAATGACACCGACACCTTTGAGGAATTTTTTGATGCCGGGTGCTCTTTCTGGCAAAGGATCAATCGCATGCAGATAGATGGCCGAAATAATTAACAGGGCTGACCACATTAGCATATGCACTACTTCTGAAATGACAGGTGAAACCAGCCAGATTGCGACACCTAATAGCAATACGCCGAAAAATTGCTTAATGGACTCCATCCACGCGCCTGCTTTGGGAAGCAGTGCGCCGGCAGAAGTTCCCAGTAACAGGAGAGGAACACCCATGCCCAGCGCCATAACAAATAGCGCAGCACCACCTAATACGACGTCACGTGTCTGGCTGATATAGAGTAGTGCACCGGCCAGAGGAGCTGCCACACAAGGCCCCACAATCAATGCAGACAAAGCGCCCATGCCAAATACGCCGGTTAAGTGCCCCCCTTTAAAATGGCCGGCTTCTACAGAAAGCTTGCTTTGCAGAAATACAGGTAACTGAAGGTCATAGAAGCCAAACATTGAAAAAGCGAGCAGAATAAAAATCAGCGCGAAGGTAGTCAATACCCAGGCATTCTGTAGCGCGGCGGATAACATGGCACCAGAGAGTCCTGCGATAACACCTGCAGCAGCATATGTAATGGCCATGCCCAGGACATAAACCAGCGCCAAAATAAAACCCTGATTCCTGGTGAGGTGTAATCCTTTGTTTGCGATGATTCCAGATAGGATAGGAAACATAGGAAACACGCAAGGTGTAAAGGCGAGTAAGAGGCCAATACCAAAAAAGCCGGTCAGAATAAGCCAGAAATTGCCTGTCTCAAACATCTGCCCGATTTTGAAGGTTTCTGTCTCAATTGCGGGAGATGCTGGCTGCGACTGAAACAATTCTGTTGTGGCTTCGGACTGGGCGGCGGCCTCGCCGCTGATAGTTTCGGCAACAAGATTTGTCGCTGCTGTTATTGCCGGCAACGTGAGCGTGATCACCTTGCTGATAGGCGCGTAACAGACGCCAATGGGTTCATTGCAGCCCTGATAGGTTGCAGTCAGTGTCAATGACTGTTCTTCGGCCGGTATTGCTCGATCTAGAGAGAGGATGGCTTGAAATGGCTGATAATAAACTTCGGTCTGACCAAAAGTGAGATCATCTTTCATCTTTCCCTGAGGCAGGACCATTTTTTTTATAGGTGTGGTACTGTCTTTGGGTTCAAAGGCAACTTTATCCCGGTAAATATAATAATCTTTTGCCGGCTCAAAACTGGCAATAAGTGTCTGCGCGTCACGAACTGTTATCGATAGCTTAAATGCTTCATCTGGTGGCAGTAGAGTTTGCTGATCCTGCTGACCCAGATTGATGCCCAGTTTTTGCAGTCCATCCAGCAGGCTGAAAGCCCTTCCTTCTTCGGCAGAGACAGGAGTGCTGGTTAAGCAGAATAACAATAGGAAATATGGAATAAGGCGCATGATTAGAATAGCTCAGTCTGATTTGTTTTTTATATCTGGTTTGGAATCACTGGTTTCATTGGCAAGCCATTTCAAATAAGCAGGCAAACCTTTGTCTACAGAGACAGCAATTACCTCGGGGAGTTCATAAGGGTGCAACGTTGTTATAATACGTTCTACCTGACTATAGTGTTGTGCTTGGGTTTTAATTAAAACCGGTATTTCATTAGCAGTTTCAATATTATCTTCCCAGCGATACACCGAGGTACACTCGGCCAGTATGCTGACGCAGGCGGCCAATCGCATCTGAACCAGTTGTTGTGAAAGCAAATGGGCACTTTCTTTGTCAGGAAGATGAGTGATAATTAATATAGGTGTCATAACGTTCAAAGGTGTCAGATGAAAACCACCAATATGCTTGATATACAGATTTTAGCGTAGTATCGCATGGTAAAAGATATTTATTGCAATGGAGCAGGGGCTTACATAAGTGGAAGAAGCCTGCATGTCGATAAAGGTTAATACACTAAAAGAGATAATATTATGATTAAAAGATTGTTCTGGTTGCTGCAAATACTCACTTTCGCGTTTCCCGTCATTATTTTTATTACTTATATTCTTATGGATGAAGGCGATCAATTTACATCTGGGCACTATTTTCTGACCGGATTGAGCGCCATTCCTTTCTTTATTGTGCAGTTATTAAAGTTTATTTTTGCAGGTGCAGATGAAGAATCAAAGTAGTGTCGGTATCGGTTACCAGCAGTACGGATTCTGATATCGAACAAATGCGCTTTAAACTGACTTGTTTACTGACAAGACGAGCTGAGCTAACGGGTCAATATAAGCCGCTTGTCTTGTCTTTTGTGGCTGGTGCTGCATGAAGAAATTGGCTATGTTTTTTATTGCCTGATATAATATTGCCCCCTTGTCGTGTTAACTAACCGACTCAATCCTGAGGACTTTCTCTCTATGTCTCGCCCTATCCGCAATATCGCTATCATTGCTCACGTTGACCACGGTAAAACCACTTTAGTGGATAAGCTATTACATCAGGCAGGTACCTTTGCCTCACACCAGCATATTTCTGAGCGGGTGATGGATTCCAATGATATTGAGCGTGAGCGAGGGATTACCATTCTGGCCAAAAATTGCGCGATCGATTATGAAGGCGTGCATATTAATATTGTGGACACTCCCGGGCATGCTGATTTTGGCGGAGAGGTGGAGCGTGTTTTATCGATGGTGGATGGCGTTCTTTTACTGGTGGATGCGGTTGAAGGCCCTATGCCGCAAACGCGTTTTGTGACGAAGAAAGCACTGGCATTGGGATTGCGCCCGATAGTGGTTATCAACAAAGTAGATCGTCCGGGTGCTCGTCCTGATTGGGTTGTGGATCATACTTTCGAGCTATTTGATAAGCTGGGCGCGACAGAAGAACAGCTGGATTTTCCGGTAGTTTTTGCTTCCGGATTAAATGGTTATGCCACGTTAGATCTGAATCAGCCGCATAAGGATATGCGTCCGTTGTTTGACACGATTCTCAAACATGTCCGGTCGCCGGAGGGTAATCCTGATGAGCCCTTGCAGTTACAAATCAGTGCATTGGATTATTCCAGTTTTGTTGGGCGTATTGGCATTGGCCGAATCAGTCGCGGACGACTGAAACCCGCTCAGGATGTCTTGGTGTTAACGGGTGATAAGACACCGAAGAAAGCCAGAGTGAATCAGGTTCTGGGTTTTCATGGCCTGGAACGCGTTCAGATGACCGAGGCCCTGGCGGGAGATATCGTATTGATTAACGGCGTAGAGGAAATCAGTATCGGCACTACGCTGACTGATGTTGATCATCCTGAGGCCCTGCCGATTCGTGTTGTGGATGAACCCACATTGACGATGACTTTTCAGGTCAATAGCTCTCCCTTTGCCGGACAAGAAGGAAAATTCGTGACCAGTCGGCAGTTACGCGAGCGGCTGGAAAAAGAATTGTTAACAAACGTAGCCATGCGGCTGGAAGATACCAAGGAAACCGATTCATTTCTGGTTTCTGGCCGTGGGGAACTGCATCTCACCATTTTGCTGGAAAACATGCGCCGTGAAGGTTACGAGCTTGCCGTCTCTCGTCCGCATGTAGTCATCCGCGAGATTGACGGGGTGAAGTGTGAGCCGTTTGAAATGCTGACGGTCGATGTGGAGGAATCCCATCAGGGTGCAGTAATGGAAGCATTGGGTGCGCGTCGGGGCGATTTGCTGGATATGGTTTCAGACAGCCGTGGGCGGACAAGACTGGATTATCGTATTCCCGCCCGTGGCTTAATTGGCTTTCAGGCTGACTTTATGACGATGACACGCGGAACAGGTCTCATGAGTCATGTGTTTGATGAATTTGCGCCGATGCGGCCTGAAATTGCACCGCGCAGAAACGGCGTATTGATTTCGGCAGAAAAAGGTGAGGCGGTTGCTTATGCCTTGTGGAAATTACAGGAGCGCGGCCGTATGTTTGTGAGCCCGGGCGATCGTTTGTATGAAGGCATGGTCATTGGTATTCATAGCCGTGACAATGATTTGGTTGTGAATCCGATCAAAGGTAAACAATTAACCAATATTCGTGCCTCCGGAACGGATGAAGCGGTGAGTTTAACGCCCCCGATTCACCTTACACTGGAATCCGCTATCGAGTTTATTACAGACGATGAGCTGGTTGAAATCACACCTAAAAACATTCGTATCCGTAAGCGTTATCTGTTAGAACATGAACGCAAACGTGCGTCACGCACGGCGGGCTGATTTTACAAGAGAATCACGCTAGCCTGACAGCTTTACGTCAACTCCCGTTTTTATAGCGTCAGAATAGAATGACGGGAGGTTTTGCCAAAAATTACCTTTGAAAATTGATTTTTACAGCGCAGCGATCCTCGACTGTGCGTAAAAATGCTTGGCTGCAAAAAAGCCGTGTCGTCATAAAAAAGCTTTTTTGCAGATTGCACTGAATCCCTTATCAGCTTTCAATGAAAGTGGCGAGAAGCGTTGATATAAAAGCAGTAATAAACACGCATGCCATCAAATACTTCAGGTTTATTCTGCTCATAGATACGTTTATTTCCTGCAGCGATCATCATTTTTCTATCACGGAACGATACTTCGATTAAACAGCAGATGTGTTATCGATTGATGCTCCATCACGTAACGACCCCAAATATGCGACCGACTACTGCGGT
>CBDUPR010000005.1:0-107410 GCA_965369175.1 uncultured Nitrosomonas sp. | reverse complement strand
CTTAATAAGTCGCTAGGAATCCCCTTCGTTTAGGAAGGGGAGGATGTCAAATTTGCTTGCCAATATAGCTCATTTCCATCCATTTTCTGACTCGATTGGCGTCACCGATGCGGGTATTTTTGCCCCAGGAATTCAACAGGATAATGATAATGGGTTTATCTGTGATCTTTGCTTGCATTACCAAACAGCGCCCGGCTTCATTCAGAAAGCCTGTTTTAGATACCGCAATTTGCCAATTTTCACTACGAACAAGACTGTTGGAATTTGTAAATTGCAGCTTATTATTCTTATTTTTTGGTGCTACGGTATGCTGAGTGGTAGTGGAGAATTCACGGATGAGATTATAGCTATATGCAGCGGTAACCAACTTTATCAGATCGCGTGCAGTGGAAATATTTTCACTGCTTAATCCGGTAGGCTCTACAAAATGGCTGTCAATCATTTCAAGTGAATGTGCCTTTTTGTTCATAGCCGCAACAAAAGCTCTGATTCCACCTGGGTACGTGCGTCCTAGTGCTGCTGCTGCACGGTTTTCGGAAGACATAAGTGCTATGCGTAGTAATTCATGACGTGTCAGCGTGCTTCCTATTTGTAGACGTGAACGTGTATTTTTTAATGTGTCGGCATCAGCAGGCTCAATGTTGATTTTTTCGTTGAGCGGGAGTCGTGCATCGAGGATGACCATTGCTGTTACTAATTTAGTGATCGAAGCGATCGGCATGATATTGTCTGCATTTTTGCTATAGACGACATGATTGTTTTGTATATCGAAGATCATTGCGGCATGAGATTTGAGATCGGGGCCGTTTTGTTGCGCGATGGCACTGTTGATAAAAACAAACATAAAATAAAGTATGGAAATTACTGATTTCATTTTTTTCTCCGAGTGAGAAAGATTATCGCTCATCTTTATTGTTTGCATTGATTAAAATAGCGCAGATCAGGAAAAACCAGAGTTAACTTTAAATTTATTAGCTCGGTAGGCAATAGCATATATCGAGCTTGTGACAGTCTGAAGGATATGCATGCGTTGTTGCTTTGGCTGCACGATTGGATCATTATTCAATTCAATTGGATAAACAAGTTTGATAATTTAGAGTTTATATATAAACTCTAAATAGCATACTTTTTTAAGTTTTTCAGGAGAGGAGATAATATGAGTTTTGAGAGTGAAATCAAGGCAAAATTTGGAGGATTCTGGAATTCAGTTCTTTTGTTGTTTGTTGTTATTGTCTGTCTGCGTTTTTCAAGTATTGAATTATTGAAAGAGGATTTGAGTACCAGAGTACTTTATTCATTGTATTTGTTTCTAGGGTGTTTGGGTGGGGGAGCATTAATTGCTTTGCTGAAAGTTATCTTTTCTTTTTCCAATCAGCCGTATTTACGACCACCTGTGGCGGTTAGTGTTGCTACAGGCCTGAAATATGGCATTATAGCAGCTGGACTGTTAGTTTTTATTGTAGGCGTTATTCAACTCGATAATTACATGGGGCTATTTCAGCCGCTTATTAATGCGTTTTTTGAGAAACTGTTGCAATTGATTTCATAAACACTAACACTAATAGGGCCAGCTGCGTTTGGCCCTTTAAGAGAAAGCAATCTGATTTTATTTATTTTTCATGTTCTAAGTTCATAATGTATTGATACAAATGTTCGTATTCTATTTTTGATGGTTTATTGAATAAGGGGTCATTCTGAATTTTTACTTTACTTTCAATTTCTTTCCATTCTTTAGCAGTAAAATGATCCATTAAGGGATAAATCGATTCATTCTTTTTTTCAAGATGAACAAGCTGTAGTTTAATAAAATACCGCACACTACCAAGCAATTCATTTGCTGGAACGATACAATCACTGGCAACCGTGTTAAATAATTGAGTAATCTTATCTGTTTCTAAGATAATTTTTTTATGTTCCTGTTTAAGTTGCTCGATAAGATTACTTTCTTTTACATTTTTTTTTAATAAAAGATCAAAAATTACATCTTCTGCAGGCTGATGCCATTTATTTGGATATACGCGAATATAATCTAACGCACTTAGTATAATCGCCATATCAGGAGAACGGTGACTATTGAAATCATAACAATCAATTTCTTTACTTAAGCAATTAAGTACAAGCTGTATGTGATGATGATCAGTATAAAGCTGATGTTGAATCGGATGCATGACAACTCCTCAGAATTATCCTTTCAATTCTATCCTGGTATCGTAATTATTAGATTTGCTATGTTTTGTCACTCAATTAAAAAATACTGGAAGTTCGTTATGTATTATTTTAGGCTTGTCAACCGCACCTCTTCTTTTTTCGTGCGAAAAAAGACAGAATTAATCGAAATTTGGCACAGTAACCCTACTTGTAACAGTAGCATATCATAGTATGTGTCAGAAGCTGAATTATTTCATTACTCATTACTTGGCTGTTTTTTATCAAACTAGGTGTTGAAGCTTTCTCCATTAAATTAGGATAAATTGTGTGTGTTTGTGGCCAAAAGCAAGATCATTTTGCGGAATCACCACCTGTTTATTCGATTTAATTACGCAGAACAAGTGAACCGTTGATGAGAAAAATTCCGATTAATTTTTTGTATCCGGTATCGGTGGTTTTATTGACCGAAAATGATGGCAGGTTGAATTGAGGCAGAATTTAGGTAAACTCATGAATAACCGGATGAATGATGTATTATTGATTTTTATATTAAATATGAAAGATCGCTGCATAACTGTGTTTTTGAGCTTTTCTGGTTATTTGCAGCATTGATAAATCAATCACTTAAAAATCTTACTCAGCCCGAGATAACCCGTTATGCAGCGGTCTTTATGATGAAAAAATATATTTTTTTATTCAAATTAAAACAGTTTTATTTCTTTATTACTTTTGTTTTTCTTGTTTTTGTTTTTATTTCCAGGCCTGTTTATGCCTCTCAGGAGACCGATACACTTAACGGTCATGTGCACGATTTAGAGGATGTCGTGGTACGTTATACTGAAATGCCTAACATTGCTGGAGAAAGTGAGGAGGGTGCTTCTTTACATATTTATAATGATGGTTATGTTGTTGCATCCTATCCCGCTTACATGCAACGAGCGGGAAGTTACGATATTTACCTGAATCAAGAAACACTGGATCACTTGTGGGCCTTAGTTACCAACAAGGATATTCTGGAATTTGATGAACAGGCTGTTCTTCAGCACAAATCTGCTTTGAATCAAGCACGGAAGGAACTGTTGTCAAAGTTAACCAATATTGCAGACACTTCTGGTATGCGTCTTGAAATTTATCCAAATCGATATAAGCCCGTGGGATTTAGAAACGGGGATAGTCGTGAGCTAAAAGAAATTTTCTGGTCAGGTTTGAAATGGGATGCGCATCAATTTCCTGAAATTAAAGAGATCCAGATTTTAGCGAATATTCAGCAAGCATTAATAGCCGTTATGGCGCGCTCTGATCTAAAAAAAATAGACTAACTATAAATTATTGATAGGAATGAAAGTTGGGATATACATTCAGTTACAGTTTATGCAAAGTATCATTCTAAGCTATTTAGCATGGTAGAGCCCGATGTTACTGAATCTTGATTAATCACAGGACCATGATGTGTAGATGGATGATAACCCTGTTGATGTTGATGTTGATGGTCTTTCATCCGGCTAAATCAGGCGTATTTGAATTTGCTGGTGATGCCCATGGGGTTGATATTGTGTCACATCCAGCTGGTTATACCGGAACCGGGGGTAATTTGATTGTAACAGTCGGCATTTCACCTTCCTCTCCTCACGCTGATGAAATGCTGATCTCTGTGCAAAATGCAGTGGAGACCTGGAATCGCCAGATATCCACGATAGGCAATGTGATAGCTGATAATAATCAGATTCTCCATGAACAATTTGATTTTGAATCTGTAGCACTTCATGAATTGGGTCACTGTATTGGTTTAGCACACCCAAATCTGGCTTCTGAATCTGGACTAACTGGAGCAAACAGGAATTATACGAGCACAACAAAGGGAATTAATAATCGATTCGATCTAAATAGTGGTGCAGACGGAATTATTGGTTCTGGCGATGATGTCCGTGGGGATGATATAAATCTGCATTGGTTCCGTAAAGAAAGTAATAATCCTTTTATCATTGCAGGGTTGCAGGATATTACAACCTATAGTCGTAACTTAGCAGATCTCCCGTTGGAAGATTTATTTGTTGCCAACGGTGATCGGGGCGTCTCTGCGCTATTCGGTATGAAAAATACTGAGGCAGTCATGCAACAGGGTATCTCTCCTCGTGAAACCAAACGTTCTTTAACTGCCGATGATGTTGCGACATTACGTCTGGCTATGAGTGGTCTGGATATGATCACAGGAACTGCTGATGATTACACTTTAACCTTGGCTTTTGACGGATTTACTGATACCGCAGATATCGTTTTTAATTTCGATAATATGGCTTCATTCTCAGCCTGTAGTATATCGGGAATATTTCTTAATGAAACTCATGTCAGCATTACTGAAGCTCACATTTCTTTTAATACGGATTTTTCCTGGTTTTTTAACGACAAAGCAATTTCTCATTCGAAAATACCGAGTCTTCCACTGGGGTCAATAAACCCTGTAATGAGTATTTCAGCTAATGGTTTAGTGGATGGCGACCTGGTTTTTAAACAGGAAGATAGGTTATCGCTTGTAGTAGCATTGAATCCTGGTTCCAGCGTTGGGAGTTTAGCTGATCATTGGGTATGGGCAAATACGCCATTAGGCACTTTTTGGCTTAATAATGAATTACAGTTTATACGCTCTGATTCTCCCATTCGGGTATTTGGTGGACCTTTGGATTATATATCACCTTTCACTATTCTTAACATTGCGGTTGGTGAATTGCCGTCCGGTACTTATACTGTATTCTTTGCTGTGGATGACAATCAAGATAATATTATCGATGCTACATTCCAGGAAATGGCAACATTCACAGTTGATTAATTATATCAATCAATATATTTAATCTATAAGCCCTAGTGTATTTTTTTCTTACAAGAGAATCTGATCTGGGCAAATGGAAATGAAATAAATAGTTAAGAAAATAGAATATTTTTTTTGCTAAGAATATTAGCCAGGTTATAATTTTTAAGGGTTTTATTATGCTTTGTCCCAGGTGTAGTGCTGAAAATAACAGTCAAGCTGAGCTTTGTATCCATTGTGGTGAAGGTTTGTTCACTGAAAGCAATCAGACTGTGAGACCGGATACGGGGGGTCACCAGCGTATTCTTGATGTTAATTTAAACTCGGATGCTTCCAATACCAGCACAAAATCTGTCGTTTCAAAGGGGCTTACTATAGCAATCTGGATGGGAACCCTGATTTTTCCAATTATCGGTATTATGATGGGTTTTACTTACATGAGAAAAGACCATCCAGATGAGAAAAAAGCAGGTAGAAATTGGTTAATACTGGGAATAATTATGATTTTTGCTCAAATTGTTCTGATTGCTTTAAGTAATACGCAATAGTTTCTCTGTCTAATTATTTTAAAAAAACCGCTGCATAACGGGTTATCCTGGGTTGGACAAGATTTTTAAGTGTTTGATTTGTCAATGCTGCAAGTAATCAGAAAAGCTCAAAAACACAGTTTTATGCAGCGGTTTTTTAAATAAACAAGCCAAGCTATCTTGGTGTTGCGGAATGGATATTTATTAGAGCAGGGATAGTAAAGCATATCCTTGCCCTATACGCTTTACTTATGAATGAAGCGAGATTGAAACTGTTGATAGACTAAAACATGGGTTTGTCTTGACTAGAATTAAAGCGTTCGATACCCATCATGATTTCTGTTTTAGCTTTTTCTACGCCATCCCATCCTTTTATTTTGACCCATTTTCCTTGTTCGAGATCTTTATAGTGAGCAAAAAAATGGGCGATTTGTGATCGTGTAAGTTGTGGTAAGTCATCGAAGGACTGGATATCCTGGTAAAGATTGCATAGTTTGTCAATTGGAACGGCTAATAGCTTTGCATCCTCACCTGCCTCATCAGTCATTTTTAACAAACCCAATGGCCGACAGCGTACTACAACACCGGTGATCAATGGTACGGGTGAAATGACCAGTACATCCACTGGGTCATTATCTTCCGATAATGTGTGCGGAATGTACCCATAGTTGCATGGGTAGTGCATGGATGTCGACATAAAACGGTCTACAAACATAGCCCCCGTTTTTTTATCTACCTCATACTTGATAGGGTCAGCATTCATGGGTATTTCTATAATAACATTGAAATCATTGGGAACATCATGGCCCGAAGTTACACGATCAAGGTTCATATTAGCTTCTAACAGTGGAAAAGCTATTATTATAACTGTGATAACCATGAATACGGGTATGAACTAAAGCATTTTCCAACTATTAACACTTCTGCTAAGGTGATACCTCTCAAATGGGTAGGCAATTTTAAGTAGATTCATTGCAATGAGCATCACAATATCTGTGACGATGAATATAACAGGATAAAATTAGATAATTAATGACTATGACCATTAATTCAATAGCTATCTATATTTTTCTTTCAGATCCAGATCGGTTCCATTGAGAAAAATAAGACAAAATGAACGCACAAGACTGGAACCCCAATTTTTTAGAAATATCTCCAATATTTGAACCCTTTCATATACTGGGTCGGCATCTTAGGAAACCGCGTAGCTGGCCTGATTTAGTTGATCTAGGGTATTTGAGAAATAATGCCGCGATGCCTGTTGTTAATCATTCAGGAAAACCAATATGCTTTGTTCCTCAAATTAGTTCTGCGTCTGAGTTGGTTAATCAATATGAACCAAGAATATATCTTGCGGGCGAGGTGCAAACGCGTGCAGAAAACTGGCATGATTTTTTTAATGCATTGGTGTGGATAACTTATCCACGTGCTAAGGCGGCACTCAATCAGTTACATTTTCAAGGGATGTTGCAGGCGCACCGACATAAAAAAATGCAACGTGGTCCGCTAAGGGATGCGGCAACGCTATTCGATGAATCAGGCGTGGTTGTGATTAGTAGTGATGTCCTGCTGATCGAGTTGCTGGAAAGTTTTGAGTGGAAGGAATTATTTTGGCAACAACGCGCAGCTGTGCTGACATCAATGAAGTTTTTCGTGTTTGGGCATGGGCTCTACGAAAAGGCATTGAATCCATATTTGGGTATGACTGGAAAGGGGATTATATTCAAAGTTGAAGCAGAATGTTTTGATCAGCCCACACCGACACAACTAGTTATGGTTGATATGATGCTAGAAAAATTCTTGTCTCAATATCTTCATACTACTTCTAATTTAGTACCGGTGCCCGTGTTAGGCTATCCCGGCTGGTCAACTGACAATATGGATAGTAGCTATTATGATAATCAGCGTTATTTTCGCCCTTATCCAGCGCGCCGTGCCAAGTAACGTAGGGAGTAATAAGAGGTTGTTGCTAATCATTTGTAGTTAAATATTTTTTACAAAAAATAGAATGTTGGTTATTCATTGAAAGTGCGATTAACTCAAATGTTACTATATCCTGTAGTATTATTTTTTTGAAAAAAGTTTGGGTATTGAGTATTGAATACAGAAATGGGGTGTAGCGTAAAGAATTCACAACATTGTAGGAGAGAAAAATGACAGATATTATTACGATACTGGGTGATGAAAGCGATAATCTGCTTAAGCATGAATGCAAAGGAATCCCGAAAAGTAATTTACAGATTCCAGGGCCTGATTTTATCGATCGAGTAATGATGGCGAGTGACCGTAAATCAAGTGTATTGCGCAACCTTCAATCATTCTACAATCACGGGCGATTGGCAGGAAGTGGCTACTTGTCGTTATTGCCAGTTGATCAAGGCGTAGAACACTCGGCTGGCGCATCATTTGCACCTAGTCCAATGTTTTTTGATCCTAATAATATTACCAGACTTGCAATTGAAGGTGGTTGTAACGGCGTTGCTTCTACGCTGGGAGTACTTGGAATTATATCAAGACGTTATGCCCACAAGATTCCAATGATCCTTAAAATCAATCACAATGAATTACTAACTTATCCTAACAAATTTGATCAGACACTTTTTGCTAGTGTAGATCAAGCATTTGATATGGGTGCCTGTGCGGTGGGAGCGACTGTATTTTTTGGTTCTGAGGAGTCGCGTCGACAAATTCAGGAGATTTCGGAAGCATTTGCGCATGCCCACGATTTAGGTATGGCAACCATACTCTGGGCTTATACTCGAAATGCAGCATTCAAGATCGGGGATAAAGACTATCACGCTAGTGCTGATCTGACTGGCCAGGCGAATTATCTCGCAGCCACAATTGGTGCAGATATTGTGAAACAGAAAATGGCAGTAAATAACGGTGGTTACAATGCAATCAAATTCGGCAAGACTCATGCAAAAGTATACAGTGAGCTCACTACCGATCACCCAATTGATTTAGTGCGCTATCAGGTCGCCAATTGCTATATGGGCCGAATTGGTATGATCAATTCAGGCGGTGAATCAGGGGGTGATGATTTACGTCAAGCCGTTCGTACTGCTGTAATTAATAAGCGTGCGGGAGGAATGGGTTTGATTTCTGGACGCAAAGCATTCCAAAAACCATTTGCTGAAGGAATAAAATTATTAAATGCGATTCAGGATGTATATCTTTCTGAACTGGTGACAGTCGCCTGATTAGATTAGCTGTCTCTTGGGTTATCGTGACTGGAACCGGTAAAATAAAGAGACAAAGATGAATTGGATTGATTCTGGGAACGTAGTCACATTGTGTAATAAAAAATCAATGTGCGGTGAGCTTATAGTCTTGGTATTAATCATGGATCAGTCTTCATTTCATGGGTTTTTGAGTAGCAGTATGTTAAATATGACTAATGGTGAAGACTGACTTTCTGAACTAAATTTATAAGAATAGAGAGAGTAGAGTAGATAAGAAGAAATCTATTCTGACTATTGATTTTATAGTTTTTAGGGACGCCTATATCAAACACGGCAGATGCTATGTGTTCCTTCTGTGTTCTAGTGATGATAGCAGATCAGACATTCGTTATGGTCGGTATACAATCACGGTCGGAATATGATGGTGATGATTTGCGGGCTGATTGCACGGAGAGCATCATTTTAATATTTTTCACGAAGGATTGGATTATTAACTATCTGGACGCTAATGATTTACGCTTGGTCGCAGATAATGCGAATAATGTTGTTAAGAAAGACCCGGTCATTATTTTCCATTGCAGTGAAGTGATCTTTATGAACGTTTCATTACACGCAATCGGATAATTAGATATCTGGTTTTATAGCGCTATTTTCCTATTTCGACTGATTGTTTATTGAGATTATCTGGTTTTTGTGTGACATTCTTGGTTTTTCCAGATTGTATGTGTGTTTTTTGTTAAAATATGTTTTTAATTTACTAATTTAGCGGAGTATTTGATGGCAGTCGAAAGAACATTATCCATTATCAAACCTGACGCAGTAGCTAAGAATGTAATTGGTGAGATATATACACGTTTTGAGGCCGACGGATTAAAAATCATTGCTGCACGTATGATGCATCTTTCACAAGCTGACGCAGAAAGTTTTTATGCTGTGCATCGGGGGCGTCCTTTTTTTAATGATTTGGTGAATTTTATGATCTCAGGGCCAATTATGGTACAGGTACTTGAGGGTGATGATGCGATTAAGAAGAATCGGGATCTGATGGGCGCAACTGACCCTCAAAAGGCAGCGAAAGGGACCATCCGTGCAGACTTTGCTGACAGTATTGATGCTAATGCAGTGCATGGTTCGGATGCACCTGAAACTGCAGCAGTTGAAATTGCCTGTTTCTTTCCAACATTAAATATTTATTCCCGTTAAAAATCAATTTACTGTGATCTATTGTGACCATTAATCTGCTGGATTTTAATGCAAAGCAACTCATTAATTTCTGTACAGAGATTAATGAGAAACCGTTTCGTGCTAAACAATTACTGCGCTGGATTCATCAGTTTAATCAGGCAGATTTTGCCGATATGAATGATTTGGCAAAAGAATTGCGCGAAAAACTTTCAAAGCTTGCGGTTATTGAGGCACCTGTTGTGACTCGCGACCATACTGCCGCTGACGGTACACGCAAATGGTTGTTGTCAGTAGGTTCGGGAAACGGGATCGAAACAGTTTTTATTCCAGAAGTAAATAGGGGCACCTTATGTATTTCGAGTCAGGTTGGCTGTGCCCTGGCTTGCACTTTTTGTTCTACCGGTAAACAAGGATTTAATCGTAATCTGACGGTGGCAGAGATCATTAGTCAGCTATGGCTAGCGAACAAGGCACTTAAAGCTGAGATCAGTGAAGAGGCTGCGTCGGACATCGATGTTTCCGGCAATGGAAAGACAAGCTCAGTTTCTAATCGTAGCCGAGCGGTCAGCAACGTTGTTATGATGGGCATGGGCGAACCGCTCGCTAATTTTGAAAATGTAGTGATGGCGCTAGATTTAATGCTGGATGATAATGCTTATGGTCTATCACGGCGTCGTGTAACAGTGAGCACATCCGGGTTGGTGCCAGCCATGGATCGTTTACGTGAACGCTGTCCAGTTGCGCTGGCCGTGTCTTTGCATGCACCGAATGATGCACTACGTGATCAATTAGTACCCATCAATAAAAAATATCCGATTAAGGAATTACTGGCCGCCTGCCGCCGCTACCTGCAAACAGCACCCAGAGATTTTATTACTTTTGAATATGTGATGCTTGATGGCGTCAATGATAGTGTCGAGCATGCACATGAATTGGTAAAGTTGGTACAGGAGACTTCTTGTAAGTTCAATTTGATTCCCTTCAACGCTTTCCCTGGTTCTGATTATAGGCGTTCATCGCCAGAAGCCATACGCGTTTTTCGTGAGATATTGATGCAGGCGGGTTTAGTCGTTACGGTACGGAAGACACGAGGAGATGATATTGCTGCCGCCTGTGGACAGCTGGCAGGACAAGTACGAGACAGGACCCGACGAACAATTGGTGTGACGATGAATGCAGTAAAATGAGAAAATTATTGTCCGCTTCTTTCGCTTTACTGGCGATATGCTGGCTTGGTGGGTGTGTACCACAAACGATTCAGAGAGGGCAGCTACTGGAACAATCCTCATCTCGAGCGAGGCAAAGTGCAAAAATTCATACTGAACTGGCTGCGGAATATTATAATCGTGGCCAGCTTAAAGTGGCCATGGAAGAGGCCGCTGAAGCATTACAGGCGGATCCTGATTATGCGCCTGCATACAATGTAACCGGTTTGATTTATATGTCGTTGCGTGAGGATATACTCGCTCAGAATAATTTTGAACAGGCACTAAAGATTGCGCCGAATGATTCTGAAGTCCATAATAATTTTGGCTGGTTTTTATGTCAGCGTATTCCCAATAAAATAGATCGGGCAGTTGAACATTTTATGATGGCGCTCAATGATCCACTTTATTCAACACCTGAAAAATCCTATACGAATGCTGGAATATGCGAATTAAAGCGTGATCAGTATAAAACTGCTTCCGTTTTTTTTCATAAGGCGCTATCGATTCAATCAATGTATTCGCCTGCATTAATTGGCTTAATTGAGATAGATTTAAAAAGTGGTGATCCCGTAACAGCTAAGTCGAAACTTTTGCGTTATATGCAGCATTCAGCGCTGACGCCAGAAAGTTTATGGCTGGCAATACAGATTGAGCGCAAAATAGGTGATCGTTATGCAGAAGACAGTTATGTGTTTCAGCTACAAAAATATTTTCCTGATTCCAAAGAAGCTGCGGCACTGCGTGAAGGTGGGCTTAAAGAATGAGTAATATTGAAAACAAAGATGAGTATAAGGAAAAGTTCGGTATTCAAGGGGCAGAATTTGAAGTAGAAGGCGTTGAAATCAACGAGACTGCGGAAAATAAGCTCGGAATTGGTGATGTTGCAACAATTGGAATGGATAGCAGCGGAGCCGATCAGGAAAAAATAATTAAAGAAGGAATTGTTGAAAAAGAAAGAAATACGGCGGATACGGCGAGTGTAGTGCAGAGCGTGGGACATCTGCTGAAAAATGCTCGAATATCACGCAGTATGAGCCTATCAGATGTAGCAAGGCAATTACGCCTGTCAGTGCAACAGGTTGAAGCAATAGAGAAAGAAGACTATGAGAAACTACCTGGTCGCACGTTCATGCGCGGTTTTGTGCGTAACTATGCCAACCTGTTACAGCTAGATCCAGTAGCCATACTCCAGCTACTACCACAATCAGCGCCAACTATTTCCGTTCAGCGGACTCCATTTCAAATCAAAGAGATTTCGCTTACTTCAAACCATGAACGAAATGGACATAGTCTCTTTGTTATTATAATAGTATTAATATTGTTCTCCTTGGTTATTTATTGGATTTACCAAGATGCTGACTGGAACAAAGAGCCGGTCGTGAAGAATTCAGCAGAGACTACTTTTACTTTGGAACCCAAGATTAAGACTGACCCGGAAACTATCGAGCTGTCATTACCATTACCGTCCGTACCTTCTTCTGATGTCTTGAGCAATCAGCAACTCAGTCAGACTACAAATTCAGTCGAATCGGAAAACAACCACCTGTCACCAGAGAAACCATTATCCACTGCTGAATCAGTTAATGCTCCACCAAAAGATCACACTACTGGTATCCTGCATTTTCTCTTTTCAAAAGAATCTTGGGTCAATGTAAAAGATAATAGCGGAAAGACGATTTTCGAGCAGATTAATGCCAGTGGCACTGAACGGGTCGTTAGTGGCAAGCGACCATTATCTCTTGTGATTGGCAATGCAGCCGGCGTCAATCTCACCTATAATGATAGGCCGATCGACTTAAAGCCATATACCCGTAAAAATGAAGGTATTGCACGCCTTGCACTTGAATAAAAGTATCATTTCAGCAAGATTCATTTCTTGTAACCTTTTAAGATCTTAAATTTACACAAATTATGTCCAAAAATGGCTTTTCTACTCAACGACGAGAGAGCGTTGGTGTTCAAGTAGGCTCAGTTACTATTGGTGGCAGCGCCCCGGTGGTGGTTCAATCGATGACGAATACTGATACTGTGAATGAGGCTGCGACTGTTGCGCAGGTTGCGGAGCTCGCGCGTACTGGTTCTGAATTGGTTCGTATTACGGTTAACTCTGCTGAAGCTGCGAAAGCGGTACCAAATATTCGTGCAAAGCTCAATGATATGGGTTGCTATGTACCGTTGGTTGGTGACTTTCATTTTAATGGTCATAAATTGTTGACAGGCTATCCTGATTGTGCGGAATCCTTATCTAAATATCGCATTAATCCAGGAAATGTAGGATATGGAAAAAAACGTGATGAGCAGTTTGCAACGTTGATCGAAACAGCTTGTAAATATGACAAACCTATACGAATTGGTGTTAACTGGGGTAGTCTGGATCCTGAGATGCTGGCGCGCATAATGGATGAGAATGCTAAATCAAAAAAACCGGAAGATGCAGCCTATGTCATGCGCGAAGCATTGATTACTTCTGCCCTGGAAAGTGCGGCTAAAGCAGAAGAGATTGGATTGAAGCGCAACAGAATTGTATTGTCATGTAAGGTCAGTGGTGTACAGGATCTTATTATGGTATATCGTGAATTGGCGGCTCGTTGTAATTATGCCTTGCATCTTGGATTAACTGAGGCAGGAATGGGCTCCAAAGGAATTGTTGCATCAACAGCAGCACTTTCAGTACTACTGCAGGAGGGGATTGGAGATACGATACGTATATCACTGACTCCTGAACCAGGAGGTGATAGATCGCGTGAAGTGATTGTGGGACAAGAAATTCTACAGACAATGGGGTTGCGTGCTTTTGTTCCGTTAGTAGCGGCATGTCCAGGTTGTGGACGGACAACGAGCACCTATTTCCAAGAACTAGCTGAGAATATTCAAAGCTATGTGCGAAATGAAATGACGGTATGGCGTGATCAATATGATGGTGTTGAGAATATGACTCTGGCAGTGATGGGTTGTGTTGTTAATGGTCCGGGAGAAAGTAAACACGCTAATATTGGAATTAGTTTACCGGGTTCAGGAGAAAATCCAGTTGCGCCGGTCTATGTAGATGGGCAAAAAACAGTGACATTGAAAGGCAATAATATTGCGGACGAATTTCGTCAGATTGTTGATCAGTATGTACAAGAAAAATACCCTAAAAAAGTACAGTAATGACTAGATCCGTCAAGGCCATACGTGGGATGAATGATATCCTGCCGGAAGAAACATATAAATGGGAGTTTTTCGAGCAAACTGTGCATGAATGGTTGGCAGCTTATGGTTATCGTAGCATTCGCACTCCGATTGTCGAGCAAACAGATCTGTTCGTACGTTCTATCGGTGCAGTAACAGATATTGTTGAAAAAGAAATGTATACCTTTGTCGATCATCTTAATGAGGATAGTCTGACATTACGCCCTGAAGGCACTGCATCCTGTGTTCGTGCGGTATTAGAACATAACTTGTTATATGCAAGTCCGCAGAGATTATGTTATTCGGGGCCCATGTTTCGCCATGAGCGACCACAAAAAGGACGGTATCGGCAGTTTCATCAGGTAGGTGTTGAAGCACTGGGATATGCTGGCCCGGATATTGATGCTGAACATATTGTGATGTGTGCACGACTATGGAGCAAACTGGGTATTTCCAGCGTGCGGCTAGAGATCGGAACATTAGGCAGTGTTGAGTCACGAGCGCTGCATCGAACGAGATTAATTAAATATTTTGAGCAATATTTAGACAAGCTTGATGCGGATGCCCGCAGACGCTTATATAGTAATCCATTACGAATTCTTGATAGCAAGAATCCGGAAATGAGAGAGATAATAGCGGCTGCACCTCGATTAATCGATGACTTAGATGAAGACTCACTCCTGCACTTTGAAACATTGCAGCATATTTTACGGAAGCAAAATATAGATTTTGAGATAAATCCACAGTTAGTTAGAGGATTGGATTATTACAACCGAACTGTATTTGAATGGGTTACCGATAAACTTGGAGCGCAAGGTACAGTTTGTGCAGGCGGTCGTTATGATGGATTGATAGCACAAATCGGGGGGAAATCAGCGCCAGCTTGTGGTTTCGCTATGGGTGTTGAGCGGTTGTTGGCATTAATGCTGGAATACGGCAGTGAGATAACGCAACCTGTGCCGCATGTTTATATCGTGTACCAGGGTAAAGCGGCCGGGGATATTGCATGGAAAGCAGCAGAGTACCTGCGTGATGAGGGACTCAAAACAATATTACATTGTGGTGGAGGGAGTTTCAAAGCACAGATGAAAAAAGCGGATGCGAGTGGCGCACGTTTTGCATTAATCATTGGTGATGATGAAGTCCAGGCCGAGGAGGTTAGTCTTAAGCCATTACGGGATGCAGCAGAACAGACTAGAGTGGAACTAAGAACAGCAGTTGATTTGATTAAAAAGCAATATTAATTCTAGATATATTGCCATTGTATGATAAAAATCATATTCATCGCTATAGACGGCGTGAATAACTCTGCCGCAATCTTTCTGATTCATGGATGGTTACGAGCAAATAATTCTATTCATCCGTGATAAGAATGTAATGTCAGAAGATTACGATAGTACAACTTTCTTTCGACCATTAATTTAAGTTTGATCATTATGCTTTAACCTACTATTGTTGGTTACTCAAATAATTAAAATTAAGAACTTTAAATTTATTCAGGAAAAATAATGGCGACATATAATCTAGAAGAACAGGAAAAAATAGATGGTCTGAAGTCTTGGTGGGATAGCTATGGCGCATCAATAGTAATTGTTACATCCGTGTTGATTGCGACGATTGCCGGTACGCAGGCATGGAAGTACTATCATACACAGCAAGCGGAGCAGGCTGCGGATCTGTATGGTTTGTTGCAGCAGGTCCAATTAACTGAGGATGCAAGGAAAATTGATGATGCAGCGCATTTATTGATGGTGGGATTTCCATCAAGCGGTTACGCTTCACGTGCAGCCATGATTGCCGCGCGTGCCAGTGTTGTCGCTGACGATATCAAACGTGCTAAAGAACAATTGCAATGGGTAATTGATCATACCGAAGAATATGAGTTGAAGGATCTTGCTCGACTAAGGCTAACCGGTTTATTGTTGGATGAGAAAAAATATAATGAGGCAATCCATTTACTAGAGGCCGACCACGGCACATCTTTTGCCGGCCTTTATGCTGATCGTAAGGGGGATGTGTTAAGCGCTGCAGGTAAATTCGCCGAAGCCCGAAAAGCTTACCAAATAGCCATCGACAGATTGAATAAGAATAACACCTACCACAGTATCGTGCAGATGAAACTTGATGCATTGGGTGAAGAAGTCAAGTAGTGATTTAAAAATGATCGTATTGTGGTTTGTCGTATCTTTGCAACAACTTTTGCTGCTAGTGTTACTGCTATCGCTTGTTGGATGTGGAAGCACCCCAAGTTTATTTAATCCGAAAATTATTGACTCATTAAGTAGCCAGGTTATTGAGTTGATTGAAGGAGAAGATAAAGTTGAAATTGATGCGGAGGAATTGGCCATGTTAGCAGCTGTTCCTCATATATCTTCATTCTGGCAAAACAGTGTTAAAGTCAGTAAGATAGCGGTATTCTCGCCTGTATTTGCTAATGGTGCGCTATATGCGGCGGACGAAGAAGGAAATTTAACACGCTTTGATCCCGTAACAGGCAAACAATCCTGGAATATTAATACTGAGCATCAACTGTCAGGAGGTGTGGGAGCAGGTGATGGTATGGTTTTGGTTGGAACGTTTAAAGGAGAAGTACTGGCTTTTGATGAATCCGGTAATGCTTTATGGAAGGCAATTGTTACCAGTGAAGTATTAAGTCCACCACGGGTAGACAGTAATATAGTAGTAGTTCGTACTGGTGATGGCAGGATCTTTGGGTTGGATGCTCTTGATGGTAGTCGTAAATGGGTATATCAGGGTGCAACGCCTTCTTTGACTGTACGCAGTTCTGCGGGCGTACTGATATCGCGAGGAGCGGTGTTTGCTGGATTCGCGGGGGGTAAACTGGCAGCAATGAGCTTATTCAATGGTAATGTTGGCTGGGAAATAGCTGTTTCACAGCCTCGCGGTGTTACTGAACTTGAACGAATGACGGATATTACAAGTCTACCAGTGGCTGATGAGCATTTGGTTTGTACGGTTGCTTATCAGGGGCGTGTTGCATGTTTTGGAATGACAGATGGAAGTCAAGTCTGGACACGAGAAGCATCTAGTAGTATTGGTCTTGCCATGGATGATGATTATGTTTATGTGAGCGAAGATCAGGGTGCTGTTGTTGCTTATGACAAAAGAAGTGGTGCCAGTATCTGGAAACAGAGTAGATTAGGTAGTGGAAAATTATCCCCACCTTTGGTGCGAGGACATAATGTGATAGTAGGTGACGATCAAGGTAATATCACCTTGCTCAGAAATTATGATGGTGCTATTGTGGCACGTTCTGCTACGGATAAAAGTGCTATTCTTGCTTCGCCTGAAGCTTTACCCGATGGTTTCGTGGTGCAAACTATAAAAGGTGGGCTTTACGCATTCGGCCATCAGTTCTAGAAGATACTTTTGTCTTCTTTATAGAAGATGATTATCTTGTTTGTCGCTAAAACAGCTCAAAGAGCTTTCTACCATAATACCCTGAGATTATGAAACCTACACTCGTATTGGTTGGTCGGCCAAATGTCGGTAAATCAACATTATTTAACCGATTGACCCGTAGCCGTGACGCTATCGTTGCGGATATTCCTGGATTGACCCGAGATCGACATTATGGTCATGGGAGAGTTGGTGATAAGCCTTATTTAGTCGTGGACACTGGTGGTTTTGAGCCAGTTGTGAAGGATGGCATATTGCACGCAATGGCTAAACAAACATTGCAGGCCGTGGATGAGGCGGATATGGTGCTGCTGATTGTCGATGGCAGGCAGGGTTTGGCTGCACATGACAAAATCATAGTAGAGCAATTACGTAAAACCGAACGAAAAATTCTGTTGGTGGTCAATAAAACAGAAGGTATGGCAACATCAATTACCACAGCGGAATTTTATGAGCTAGGTTTAGGTGCGCCTTGTGCTGTTTCAGCTATTCATGGTGATAATATCAATGAGTTAGTAGAACTGGCATTGGCTGATTTCCCAGATCAGCAGGAGAAGGAAGACAGCAGCCAATATCCCAAGATTGCGATCGTAGGACGGCCCAATGTAGGTAAATCTACGTTGATCAATGCATTGCTGGGGGAAGAGCGCATGATTGCATTTGATCAGCCTGGTACCACGCGTGATAGTATTTATGTCGATTTTGAACGTAATGGGAAGCATTATACTTTAATTGACACAGCTGGTTTGCGTCGCCGTGGAAAAGTGCTGGATACGATAGAAAAATTCTCTGTTGTTAAGACGTTACAAACGGTAGAGGATGCCAATGTAGTCGTGCTTGTACTGGATGCGAGAAATGAAATTTCTGATCAAGATGCCCATATTGCTGGGTTTATTTTAGAAACGGGGCGCGCACTGGTAGTGGTAGTGAATAAATGGGATGGTTTAGATCATTATCAGCGTGACACTATCAAAAATGAGCTTATCCGTAAGCTTGCATTTCTAAGCTTCGCAAAACTACACTATATTTCAGCCTTACATGGCAGCGGCCTGAATAAGCTGTTGCCATCAATTGATATGGCTTATGCTGCGGCGATGGCTGATTTGTCAACACCAAAACTGACTCGCGCCCTGTGGGCAGCCGTAGAAAAACATCCCCCTCCCCGCGGAGGGATGTCTCGCCCTAAACTCCGCTATGCGCATCAAGGTGGGTCCAATCCTCCACTGATTGTTGTGCACGGAAGTATGCTCAATCATGTGCCTGAAACATACCGTCGTTATCTTGAGAATACTTTTCGTGAAACATTTCAACTGGAAGGTACACCACTGCGAGTAGACTTCAAAATGGGTCATAATCCCTACGCGAATAAAAAATCTCCAGTGCCAACTGAGATAGAAGCAAGGAGTGCGCATGCTCGACGCCGTCGAAATAGAAAAAAATATGGTTGATTTTGGATATATCTGCAACTAGGATCTAGCTGTAGATATATGAGATCAACACGATTAGATTTCATGAATGACTCGCTTTATTAATCCTTTCGCAATGAGTCTGTTGACCTGCCTATATATAAGAAATAGCTGATGGAATTGTCTTGAAATAATATTCTGGATTAGGGTAATGACTTGTTCATAAATTAGAAAGCTGGCTTAAGGATGTTTCGAAACACTCCTTTGATATGTGACGACCACCCCATTAAATTTATTCTTAGCAACATAGTTAGCAAATAAAAGCATATAAGCCTGAGTGATCAAGAATAGACATGCCTCATAATCATGGCCCTCAAATAGGCAACTATAATCGCGCTTTTGCTATTGGCGCTATATTGAATATCGTTTTTGTAGCTATTGAAGCGGGTTATGGAATGTTCTCTGGATCACTGGCACTGATAGCAGATGCGGGACATAACTTAAGTGATGTGCTCAGTCTTTTACTCGCTTGGGGTGCTAGCTTTTTAGCATCAAAACCTGCTACAGAAACAAGAACATATGGTTTTAGGAAAGTAACCATAATGGCTTCCTTAGTCAGCGCGATATTATTATTTGTTGTGCTAGGTGGTATTGCTTGGGAAGCAATTGGCCGCTTTTTCAATCCGAAGCCTGTCGAAGGAATGGTGGTTATTCTGATTGCAGCAATTGGTGTTGTGGTGAATACATTAACCGCTTTGCTTTTTGTTTCAGGTCAAAAACAGGATTTGAACATCAGAGGTGTTTTTCTCCATATGGTTGCTGATGCGGGTGTTTCGCTGGGCGTTGTGATTGCGGGCCTGTGTATTGTAATTAAAGGCTGGTTATGGATTGATCCTGTTATTAGCCTGCTTATTGTCGTCGTTATTTTCATAGGCACGTGGAGTTTGCTTAAAAACTCGATAAACTTTGCAATAGATGCTGTTCCTGAGCATATTGATATATCTGAAGTAAAGCGTTACCTGACTAACCTTGACAATGTGTATCAGATTCATGATTTACATATCTGGCCTTTAAGTACAACAGAATTTGCCTTGACCGTACATTTGGTCGTCATAGACAGTTCATTAAATAATGATTTTCTACAACAATGCCAGCAGCATTTGCATGATTACTTTGGCATAGCGCATTCTACGATTCAGATTGAAAGACGAGATGATGCAATTAACTGTGTATTGGACAATAAAACGCAATAAATAGCGCGTTCTTTATTTGGAATTTAAATTGAAGATTGATATAAGCTTTCTGAGACCTTTGCAAAACCCCAATAATCGAAAAATTAATCTTTTATAATCAATAGTCAAAAACTTCTGGCGAGGGCTTTCGCAAAAATCTCTTTCTCTTGTGCAAAGGTCTCCATCAATAAAAGCTAGGGCAGTAATAGAGACTCGGGATAATCTAAAAAGACATGTTATGAAGCCGGTTATTGCGCTTTGCTTGAATTGGAAAACGCCAAGCCATTACAACAAAAAACGTATGAAAACAGAAAGGGTATCAAATGGCACTTTGGATCCCTCAAGCAAATCGCGGCGACGCAACACACTATGACAAAATCATCGTCTCATGCTTTGCTTTTCGCCCATAAAGGCATAGCTTAAACTTTCTGTCCACATAGCTTCATACTCATTTAAGACACAATACAAATCAGCCTTGATAGAGAAATCAGTACGTTATTCCACGCTCTATTCAATTGTAAGGTTAGACCTCTCGCAGTGCGACCATTGGTTTATCAGGAAAATGTGTCATCTGATAGCCCATCCATAATCGTTCTGCGATGCGATTAGCCATCGCAGTAGCTTGTTGTGCCAGCGCGGGATTGTCAAGTTCCTGGGTAGTCTGTTTGAAGATTTGCAGCCATCGTTCAAACAACTGAGGGCTAAGCTCCGGTATTGCCAGATGTTTAGGCATAGGCGCGCCCCGAAAGCGATTAGTTCCCAGTAAGTTACCTGACCAGAAATTAATCATTTGAACAAAATGAGCATCCCAATCGGTAACATGGGCTTCAAAGATCGGACCCAAGGATGGATCTTTTCTGGCTTTTGTATAAAAAGCGTGAACCAAATGACTAATTTCTTCTTCGGTATAAGGACTAGGGTGAGATGCAGGGATTTGTGATTGTTGTGTCATATCTTAAATTTTATTTGGGAATTGTTATTGACGGAATATCGTTTTGTTATCATAACCGGTAGTTAAAAAGAAAAAAATCAATCACGCTGCGTATTTATTATCTCGATCATGAAACCAGCGCACTACGCTTTTAATGACAAATTATATAGCTTAAGGTTCAAAACGAATAGCTACAGGTCATTTGTTACCTGCGTGTTGTTAACATGACGCCAGGCATTCCTTTTATTAATCCTAGTACTCGCTGTAATTGTGTTATTTCACTTACTTCCAGGGTTAGTCGTATAGTCGTAATCGCTTGGCGTTTATGAGTATTGATAGTAACAACATTAATTTTCTCATGCGACAAGATATCAGAGATATCTCGCAACAACCATTGTCTATCGTGCGCCTTAATGACGACATCAACTGGGTAGCTGTTATCTTTTGATGAACCCCAGTCCGCTTCAACCAGACGATTGAGATGTTCATTCGATAATTGCCCCAAGCTGTTACAGCCTTGACGATGGATAATGATACCGCGCCCTCGCGTAGATACAAAACCAATGATGGGGTCAGGCGGCGCGGGCTTACAGCATTTTGCTAATATCGTTAATAGCTTATCAACGCCGACAATCAGTATGCCTGTGCCTGTTTGCTGCGAGGTTGGGGATGCAACAGCTGTCTTTTTGTCTGTTAGCAGATCTAACCGGGTGGCCGTCGATTCTATTTTATTATTTAAAGCTGTTCTTAGCTGGTAATGAGTAATATCACCTTTGGCAACTGCGATGAAAAAATCACTGAGTTTGCTAAAATTAAATTTATTGGCGAACTTGTCAAGACTCATTGTGATTGGTCCGCGACGCTGTAATTCCTTCTCTACAATGACTCTACCTTGTGCTAATGCAGTTTTGGATTCCTGATTCTTGAACCATTGTTTAACTTTTAATCGTGCACGATGACTTTTGAGATAATTTAAGCCAAGATTAATCCAATCTCGGCTTGGCCCCCCCTGTTTGGCTGAAATAATTTCTACTCGCTGTGCATTTTGGAGCGAATAATCTAATGAAACCATGGTGCCATTCACCTTTGCACCGCGACAGCGATGTCCCAGATCTGTATGTACATGATATGCAAAGTCTACCGGTGTAGAACCTTTAGGCAGAGCAATGACTCTGTCCTGAGGTGTTAATACATAGATTGAGTCTTCAAACAATGCGGTTTTGAAATGTGTAGCTAATTCTCCTGAATCTGAGATATCATTTTTCCATTCCAGGATTTGTCGTAACCAGGCAATTTTTTCTTCATAATGAGCATCACGCTTCGCACCTTCTTTATAACGCCAATGGGCAGCAACACCCAATTCGGAATGTCGATGCATTTCATAGGTTCGGATTTGTATTTCCACTATCTTATTTTCAGGGCCGCATACAGCAGTATGTAATGAGCGATAATCATTACTTTTAGGTTTGGCAATGTAATCGTCAAATTCTTTTGGAATAGGGACCCATAAATTATGCGTGATACCTAGTGCAGCATAACAATTCTGAATGTCATCAACCAGAATCCGTACCGCGCGCGCATCGTAGATTTCGCTAAAATCCAGATCTTTGCGTTTCATTTTCTTATGGATGCTATAAATATGCTTGGGGCGACCAGTAATTTCTGCTTTGATACCCGCTTGTTGCAATTCATGTTGTAGTTTAGTAACAACCAAGGCAATATATTTTTCCCGACTGGAGCGAGTTTCTTCTAATAATAGGGCAATTTTTTTATAACGTTCTGGCTCGAGAATACGGAACGATAAATCTTCCAATTCCCATTTTACTTGCCATAATCCTAATCGATTTGCCAAGGGCGCAAATATATCCAATGTCTCATGTGCCAATCCCACACGCTCATGAGTATTATTGGCAATAACATATCGCATAGTCTGTACACGGCTCGCGAGAGCGATAATGACGACACGAATGTCTTCTGCCATTGCCAGTAACATTTTGCGTAGCGCTTCTATCTGCGTAACATGGCTAGAGGCTTTATCCGTAATATCAATTATTCGAAAACGCCCCATGCGCGTTACGCCTTCAATCAAATGAACAACAGTGGGATTAAAATCTGTTTGTAATTTTTCTATATAGTCATCCAGATAGTCTGGCACAGCATGAAGCGTGCCTGCTGCCAAAGTGTCGCTATCAACCTTTAGCATGATGAGTGTCGCTACAGTCCCCAATATATGCGGGATGACTTTCTCGCCGGTTGATAGACAATGATCTTCGTATAGCTGGATAGAATAATCCAGTGATTGCTTTAGTAACTGACTATCATCAGGTGAAAGTTTGGATATTGTAAATTCCAGCCAGGAGGATATTTCCGAATCATTGATGACGGAAGAAGACGCGCTAGAAACCATTAGATCTCGATTTGATTGTTTAACACTATTCCTTAGACTTAACCCAATCGAATAGTTCTACATAATTAATCTTGCCTGTTCCCAGTACCGGTATTTTGTCGATTAATAAAATGATTTTGGGTATACTTAATTCGCCAATACCTTGTTGTTTTGCATCTACTAATAGGTCATGTCGATTGGCTGCCGGATTAGTTGTAATGAGAACCAGTTGTTCTCCTTTCTTTGCATCCGGAATTTGAATAACTGCGTGCATATACTGGGGCCATATTCTGCCAACATAATCTTCCACAGCAGCCAGGGAGATCATTTCTCCGCCAATTTTAGCAAATCTTTTGACGCGGCCCTTGATAGTAAGATAGCCAAAATCATCCATTGCTATAATATCTCCGGTGTCATACCATCCTTCTGCAGGGGGAAGAACTTTTCCCGGGCTATCCGCCAGATAATAGCCTTTCATAATGTTGGCACCAGAGACGAGCAGTCTACCTCCTTCTTCAATACCTGACACAGGTTCTAACCGATATGCAATACCCGGCATCAGTCGTCCAACAGATCCGAATTGATTGTGCATGGGAGTATTCATACTCAGAATCGGGGCTGTCTCAGTTGCACCGTAGCCTTCAAAAATCCGTGTTCCAAACCGCTCTGTCCATTGATTACGGGTACTCTCACGTAGTTTCTCAGCACCGGCAAATACATACCGAATACTATGAAAATCGTATGGATGCGCATAACGTGCATAACCATTTAGAAAAGTATCCGTCCCGAATAGAAGTGTCGCATTAGTATCATAAACAAGTTCGGGGATAATGCGATAGTGGAGTGGGGAAGGGTAAAAGAAAGTCCGTATGCCAGATAGTAAAGGCAAAAGTGCCCCGCCTGTTAATCCGAATGAATGAAAAATGGGAAGTGAATTAAACACAATATCTGTTGGGCCAAAATCGATGCGGGATGAAACCTGATAGCGGTTTGCCTGAATATTGATATGACTGAGCACAACGCCTTTTGGCGTGCCTTCAGAACCAGAAGTGAAGAGGACGACTGCCGGCGCATCTGGATTTCGGTCTTTATTGGCCAGCTTATAATATATTTGCGGCATAAATGCGGCAAGTCGGCCTTTAAATTTACTCCCTATCGAGATTTTATTGCGCAGATCTTCCAGATAAAGAATCGAAATATTTCGTGTTGCTAATGCTTCTATAATGCCGGATAATTTTCCTGCCAGAATGAATTTCCTGGAAGTGATCACAAGCTGAATCTGTGCTGTCTGACAGGCACTCAATAAATTATGCTTATTTGTGGAATAATTAAGCATTGCGGGGACGCGTCCAAACACCTGTAAAGCAAAAAAACAGATTAGCGTACTCACCATATTGGGTAGCAGTATGCCGATATTTTCCTGCTTCTGCGTATTTTTTCGCAGAGCCTGACCCAGGACAAAACAACGCATAATGAACTGAGAGTACGATAGTGGTTCACGTTCGATGTCCTCAACAATAATATGATTCCCACCATGTATCGTCTTTGCATCCAGAACGGACTGAAATAATGTTTGCTGCCTATCATTACTTTGGAACATCACGTTAGTCATGATATCGTAAAGTTGATTTCCAGCCGCTTGCCTTTTTTTTCTGCCTCTGAGGTGTTGTGGGATATCCAGTTGAATCGGTGCCATCATAGTCAACGTGATTTTCGGGAACCAGCGTATACGTACCTTTCCGCGTAACCTGGAAAAGGGGCTGTATTGAGCACCCGATATAATAATTGGCAATAACTGTGCACCTGATTTGCTGGCAACCATGGAAGGCCCTTCATAAATTTTCATTAATGACCCGGTGATTGTCAGTCTGCCTTCAGGGAAGATAACGACCTTATTTCCTTTTCTGATGCGATCTATCAGTAACCGCGTAGACATTGGGTTCGTTGAATCCAGAGTGATGGTATCGGCCAGTAGTAAAAAGGGTCTGACCCACCATTGTTTGGCGATATGCGTATTGATGGCAAAACTTACCCGTTCTGGTACAGCAACGGCAATGAGCGCTGCGTCCAGAAATGATAAATGATTTGCGATAATAATTGATTTATCTCCTAACTTGTTAAAATGCTCCAGTCCTTTGATATTCAGGCGGTATAGTGTATGAAAAACCCATTGCAATATAGACTTGGCCAGTGCTTCAGGCAGCAGGCTAGAGATATAAATAGCAACGAAACTATTCAGAATCGCGATGGTGAAAAATACCTCGGTTACGGTAAAATCACTGGCAAGCATCAAGCTGATACCAATAGCTGAAATCACCATAAACAAAGCATTCAGAATGTTGTTGCCGGCAATTGTTCTGGATCGGTGGGTTTCCTCAGTACAATTTTGAATGATGGCATACAGTGGGACAATATAGATACCGCCGCAAATCGCGATTCCCAGCAAATCTATCAATATCCGCCAATGGGTCAAGGAATTCAGAAATACTGATACACCAATGAGCGCTTCCCTGTTTTCGATCACTATACTGCTACTGGCAAAATATAAATCAACAGTAAAAGTGCTCATACCCAGAATACCGAGCGGTACATAAGTTGCTGCGACTTTACCTTTTAGTAATTTATTACAAAACAGGGACCCGATACCAATACCGATAGAAAAGACAGCGAGCAATAGCGTGATAATCTGTTCATTACCACCAATAATGTCTTTAGTGAAAGTTGGAAGTTGAGATAAGAATGTGGCGCCAAACGACCAAAACCAGGAAATTCCAAGAATGGAACGAAAGACTACTGGATTATTACGAATATGCTTAATAATTACGTGTGTTTCCAGCAGTACATTATATTTAAGTATGAGATGCGGTACAGCTGCTTTCGTACTAGGAATAGATAGGCTACATATCCAGCCAATGAATGCAACTGTAATAACCAGGGCAGAAATAATAACAGTGCCATGATTTGTTAAGATCAGCAATCCGCCTAGAATAGTCCCGATAAGAATGGATATGAACGTTCCTGTTTCGATCAAGGCATTCCCGCCAATGAGTTCATCCTCACGCAGTTGATCGGGGAGAATTGCATATTTAACCGGGCCAAAAAAGGCAGATTGGGTTCCCATCAAAAATAGAATCGATAACAATAAACTAATACTGTTCAAGAGAAAACCAATTGCAACTCCGACCATGAGTAAAATTTCTATGAACTTAATAGATTGAATTAATTTAGCTTTGTTATATTTGTCTGAGAGCTGGCCCGCGGTAGCCGAAAAAAGAAAAAAAGGAGCAATAAAAACGCCTGCGGCAATGGTCACCATAATTTGTGGGCTTAATAGGGCGCTTTCTATGGCCGAGTAGGTTATTAATATAATTAATGCATTCTTAAAAATATTGTCGTTGAATGCACCAAGAAATTGTGTCAGGAATAGTGGTAGGAATCGTTTTGTCTTAAGAAGATGCCCGTGATCTGGGTGCATGGAGTAACCTGTTTTGATAATAGTGAGAATAGATTGCGAGAATTAACACTAATTTCTTCGAAATTGCTCAAATACGCCCAAGTGCCAGGGACGCACCGCAATAACAGCCGTGATACTCATCCGATCGTTTAAATTGAGTTTGCGTTCATCCTTAACAAGGCTTTCAAATTCGAGTGCCATACGCTGGAATCTCTGATTAATTATTTCCAGGGAATGTGTAGATAACATGCCGTTTAAAACCATGCGTAATTCTCCTGCCTGATCAAAACGTGATTTAAAGAACTCCGATTGTACTTTTTCTTCAAAGAATTGCTGAATAGGTCCATTTTTTAACCAGTTAAAATTTCTCGATAAACGTATGCGAATCTTGTTTTCCGGTAATAATTGAATAATCCCCAGATGGTCAAGTTTGGTTAGCAGTTGAACACCCTCGTGTGCTTCGATCGCATATTGCGCAAGAATCTGCTTGTATGAGAAATGATTTAAAAGTAAGAATGCAATCAATAACAGTTTTACGTTTTGAACTAATTGTTTTTCCTGCTCCTCACTTAGTTGATTTATATTGCGTTGATTTTCAGCAGCTTGATGGACCAATTCATTTAAATCTAATCCAATCAAATCACAAATCTGTTGCAAGCGTTTTAAACTGAAATCACAGCGGGCAAAATAACGTTTGATACTGGACTCGGAGAGATTCAGTTTCATTGCAATATCCGCATATGTATAGCCCCGTTGTCTAAGTATTATTTTCAGTGTAGCAACAATGTCTCGTATCATGGCCTTCTAGAAATTAAGTATCATAAAATGCTACTAGTTTAATAATATTTTTATACTTCAGGCATATTAGTTGCATCCGTTTGTTTCTCGGGCAAAATCCTCTGGCATTACTTATTCATTTCCTGGATGTTTCTGAAATATTTTCAAGTTCGCATTCTCTTTTAAAGTGAGATGTTTAGGATAAAACGGAGGAAAATATTATGGCGCTTATAAAAAACCTATTTACTATGCTCTATTCTCGAATTGATCATGTAGCCAACCAAATGGAAAATCATGATGCTGTCATCGAAGCTGCAATAAAAGATACACGTCGCGCATTAGCCCGGGCTAAAGTACACCTTACCAGGGTTCAAGCGGATGGCCAGAAACTCACTACACAAAAGAATAAGATGATTGCTGCGGAATACAAATGGAAGCAGCGCGCAAAGGATATGGCGAGAGAAAACGAAATAACAGCCATGGCATGTATCAGTCGTCGGCGGGAATGTCAGCAGCAAATACAAATACTGGCATCTGCCTTATCCCGGCATGAGGAGGTAGAAAAACGCCTTGTCGCTGATATCAACAAGCTTGAACGGCACCTGAGCACGATTTCTCGCCAATCCAATCTTATGCGGGCACGACAATCAACAGCTCAAGCATTGAATGTAATCCAAAATACGCAGCACATGGGTTGTCATGAAGAACAGGATATCGATGATCTGTTTGATCGCTGGGAGATAAAAATCTCTGAGTCTGAAATAGCCACAGGGCAATCTGAACCCCTGGATTCATTAGAAAAAAAGTTCCAGGATGAAGAGGAAAAGAAAGACTTACGCATTGAATTGGAAAAGATTATAACTGGTCAGGGAGAATAAGCATGCCTTTCACCATACCACAGTCAGATCAGGTTCATGTACAGGAGCTCAATCAGGATTCAAAACAATTTAATTCGATCGGTTCACTACTGAGCTATACAGGTTTATCAAGATTATTACGATTAATCGGCGCAGTTATATTGATAGTCACCATCTATATTTTTCTATTCCAAGGTTGGCATACTGGCAACGATATAGAACGCTATACCATTATGCTTGCACAAACACTGATATTAACGTTCGCCGGGTTTTCGTGTAACTGCTGGCTAAATGAGAATAAAAGTGCTCGACTTTTTCTTGGTTTGGCGTTATTCAGTGTTCCAGTAAATTTTGCGATCCTTGGCGGGTTACTTTATTCTCAAATGCAATGGGATGCCAGTTTGAGTACTTATCCGGATTTTGCAAACTGGATGAGCGACTCATTACAGATGGTATGGGTGACCATTCTGGCTAGCTCACTTTTGCTGGCACCGGCTATCTTTATTGAGTTTAGGGTTCTGGCGAGAAAATCCGCAATCAGATTATCTTTATTGCTGCTGCTTGGCTGTGTTGCAATCCTGATTCCTGTACGGGGTGTTGAATCAGTCAGCGGAATATTAATCTTCTTAACAATTATTATGTTGCAACAGTTAGGTATGAGGCTCCGCTACGATACCTCTTTACGTACCCTGGAAGGACGTTTTGCCCGTGCCATGCTATTTTTTCCGCTTGGGATCATCATTGGGCGAACAGCATATTTATATACGACCGATATGCTCATGTTTAGTGTGGTATCAGGGCTTCTATATGGTATTTTTCGACAAGTCGCTATGGATCAGGGATATTCGATAAGACTTCGTACAATAATGGAATATTTGGGCATGTGTACTGCCTGCTGTATTGCAATCGGGTTGACACTGTTAGTGAATGATTACCGTTACTTGTCGAGTGACGTGCTCATCTTGGTATTTTCAATTAGTTTTGCGAGCCTATTATTGGAAATTTCATGGCGCACCTGCAGAAATGGGGCGAGTTATCGTAGATCAGCTTCGGTCATTCTACTCATAGGAATATTGATAAATTTATTCTTCTTTCCGAGTGTCATTACTGCCAGTACCAGTTTGATTATAGGTATTCTGATATTGATATATGGTTACGTGGTACAACAACGTATTATTTTTATCTTTGGTTTATTTGCAGCGCTGACAGGACTCGTTTATCAAGTTAGTTCTATTCTAGAAATCTTTAATTTCAGTAGTTGGGTGGGCCTTTCGCTACTCGGCATCAGTATTATTTTTGTTGCGTCAATACTGGAACGCTATGGTCTGCTGATGCATTCACAGATGATTCATTGGCAACAACGTTTTAAATCCTGGGAATACTAATCACATGGATACCCTTCATCACCGAAGGGTATCGATTTGTATCACTGATTCTAAAAAATCCAGAATATTAAATTATCCGCTGTTTATCACAAGCGCTTTATTTCATCAGAGCCTTCAGGAATCCCGGTCTTCAGGCCGAGGAAATAAGGAGGCGCTTCCGTTTGCCGTTTCGGGTGGCTCTTGCCCTTGCATAGTATGTGGTACAACGCGTCTTTGGCAGCCGGATTTGTAGTTTCTTAGTAAAGGTGTGGCACTATAGGTTCTGTTTTGATATAGTATCGACACAATATATAGTGGTTTCTTAGGAAAACACACATTCCGCTTAATAGACAGAATGTTAGTGTTTTATTGCAATAAATTGAATAGAGAGGTTAGTAATGCAGCTTGCAAAGGACGACACAAATCTTAAATTAGTCTCGGAGAATGAAACGCCTTCAATCTCGCCAATCCGGGATTCGCGTTATTCTCAGTATAAGATTATTCGTCGTAATGGCGCAGTCGTTGCTTTTGAGCCAGGTAAAATTTCTGTTGCGCTGACTAAGGCTTTCATTGCTGTAGGAGGCGGGCAGGGCGCGGCATCAGCTAGAGTGCGCGAAATTGTGGCACGCCTGACGAATGATGTAGTCAATGCTTTATTACGCCGTCAACCCGAAAGTGGCACATTCCATATCGAAGACATTCAAGATCAGGTAGAGCTGGCACTTATGCGTTCAGGGGAACATGATGTGGCGCGCGCTTATGTTCTCTATCGTGAAGAACGCGCGCGTGAACGCGCCAGGCTGAAAGAAAAGGCTGTGGCAGAAGCACCCGCGGATGTATTGCATGTTTTGGAAAATGGACATCGAGTTCCACTGGACATAGCCAGACTATCAGCTCTGATTGAATCTTCGTGCGCTGGATTGAATGGTACTGTAGATCATATGCTGATTCTTAAAGCTACCTTGAAGGATTTGTATGATGGAGTTCCCCTGGAAGAAGTCAGAAAATCTGCAATCCTGTCTGCGCGGGTTTTAATAGAGAAAGACCCTGCTTATAGCTTTGTTACAGCTCGTTTATTGTTACATACAATTTGTCTTGAGGTGCTCGGAGAAGAGGTCGTGGAGAATGAAATGGCTTCTCGCTACAAGGAATATTTTCCTTCCTTTATCAAGCATGGCATCGAAGCAGGATTGTTGGATGAACGGCTTGCCCAGTTTGATTTATCTCGTTTAGCAGAAACACTGGTAGCCGATCGTGATATGCAGTTTGATTATCTTGGTTTGCAAACCTTATATGACCGCTATTTCTTACATGTGAAAGAGAAGCGCATTGAGTTACCGCAGGTATTTTTCATGCGCGTAGCAATGGGATTGGCGCTGAATGAAATTGATCGTGAAGCACGTGCAATCGAATTTTATCATGTGTTATCCAGCTTTGATTTTATGAGTTCTACACCGACGTTGTTTAATTCGGGCACTTGCCGGTCACAATTATCTTCGTGCTATCTGACAACCGTACCTGATAATCTGGACGGCATCTATGAAGCCATTAAAGAAAATGCATTGCTGGCAAAGTATGCAGGTGGATTGGGTAATGATTGGACAGCAGTGCGAGCAATGGGCTCACGTATCAAGGGTACGAATGGGAAATCGCAAGGCGTTGTTCCTTTTCTTAAAGTTGTGTCAGATACTGCGGTGGCAGTCAATCAGGGTGGTAAGCGCAAAGGAGCTGTTTGTGCTTACCTGGAATCCTGGCATCTGGATATAGAAGAATTTCTGGAGCTACGAAAAAATACTGGTGATGATCGTCGCCGTACACACGATATGAATTCAGCGACATGGGTGCCTGACCTGCTCATGAAACGAGTCATGGAAGAAGGAGAATGGACGTTGTTCTCACCTTCGGATGTACCTGACCTCCATGAAAAATTTGGAAAAGCCTTTGAGCAGGCTTATGTTGCTTATGAAGCTAAAGCAGCCCGGGGAGAAATTGCGCTTTACAAAAAAATTCCTGCTCAACAATTATGGCGCAAAATGCTCAGTATGTTATTTGAAACAGGACATCCGTGGATTACCTTTAAGGATCCATGTAATATTCGCTCGCCTCAAAACCATGTGGGAGTGGTACACAGTTCCAACCTTTGTACCGAAATTACGCTCAATACGAATGAAAAAGAAATTGCCGTATGTAATCTGGGATCGGTCAACCTGATTGCTCATCTTAATGAAGGAAAACTAGATACCGATAAACTGAAGCGTACGGTCAGCACTGCGATGCGCATGCTGGACAATGTTATTGATATTAATTTCTATGCTGTAGCTAAAGCACGCAACGCTAATCTTAAACATCGACCGGTTGGATTAGGCATTATGGGATTTCAGGATTGCCTGCACAAACTGGGCATTCCCTATGCATCTGCGGAGGCGGTAGAATTTGCGGATCGCTCAATGGAAACGATTGCCTATCATACGTACTGGGCATCAACTACTTTGGCTGAAGAACGGGGCTATTACTCTTCTTATCGTGGCAGCTTGTGGGATCGTGATATCTTACCTCAAGACACGCTGGCATTACTGCGCGAAGAACGGGGAGGGTTTGTTGAGGCCGATATTTCTACCACTTTGGACTGGGATGCATTACGGGCACGTATTAAACAGTATGGAATGCGTAATTCAAATTGTCTGGCTATTGCGCCAACGGCAACCATTTCGAATATCGTCGGTGTCTCGGCCAGCATTGAGCCGACTTATCAGAATCTTTATGTCAAATCCAACTTATCGGGTGAATTCACGATTACAAATAAATTCCTGGTAAATGATCTAAAGAAACTCAATTTATGGGATGAAGTCATGATCGCCGATCTTAAGTATTTTGATGGAGCCATCAGCCAGATTGACCGGATACCAGCTGATCTGCGTGCACGATATGCCACCGCATTCGAAATGGATCCACGCTGGCTGATTGAAGCAGCTGCGCGACGGCAGAAATGGATTGATCAATCACAATCACTCAATATCTATATGGCTGGAGTATCCGGCCAGAAACTGGATGAAACTTATAAGCTGGCCTGGTTACGTGGCTTAAAGACAACTTACTATTTACGCTCAATGGGGGCGACCGGAGCAGAAAAATCCACCGTTCAGAAAGGCTCCTTGAATGCAGTGCCCGTCGATGCTGCCTTAACAGCCCCGCCAGTTAAATATTGTGCTATTGATGATACTGAATGTGAATCCTGTCAGTAATTTAACTATTGATAGTTGTGAATTTTTTAAATTTAAGAATCCAGAGGAATAAATAATGCTGATATTTGAGAATGAATCCGTGCCATCAGATAAGTCGTTGCAAAATGGCATATTAAATCGAGGTGACAAGGAAGAAAATAAACAGCCGTTGTCTGCCGCAAACAACATAGAAAACAATAAAAATGTTAATACTGTCGGTAGCGAAATAGATAAGGAATATATGGATGATGCTATCAATCGCCGTATTTCTGTTGAAGATAAGCGGATTATTAACTGTAGTGCAGATGTGAATCAGTTGGTGCCTTTTAAATATAAGTGGGCTTGGGAAAAATATTTGTCCGCTTGTGCCAATCACTGGATGCCACAGGAAATTAATATGAGTCGCGATATTGCGCTTTGGAAAGACCCCAATGGATTGACCGAAGATGAACGTCGACTGGTTAAGCGTAATCTGGGCTTTTTTGTAACCGCCGACTCGCTTGCTGCAAATAATATCGTATTGGGTACCTATCGGCATATCACTAATCCCGAGTGCCGCCAATATCTCTTACGGCAGGCATTTGAAGAAGCGATCCATACGCATGCTTATCAATACATTGTTGAGTCGCTGGGATTGGATGAAGGTGAGACCTTCAATGCTTATCATGAAATTGAGTCTATTCGTGATAAGGATGAATTTCTGATTCCATTTATTGATACCCTGACAAATCCACATTTTAAAACAGGGACACCAGAAACCGATCAGCAACTATTGAGAAGTCTGATTGTATTTGCCTGCATCATGGAAGGTTTGTTTTTTTATGTGGGGTTCACACAAATCCTGGCTCTAGGCAGACAAAATAAAATGACCGGATCAGCTGAACAATATCAATATATTCTACGGGATGAATCAATGCACTGTAATTTTGGCATTGATGTGATCAATCAAATTAAAATGGAGAACCCACACCTCTGGACCAAGGTATTCCGTGATGAAATTAGTGAACTGATGCATAAGGCAGTCACGCTGGAATACCGCTATGCCGAAGATACTATGCCACGTGGTGTGCTTGGAATGAATGCACCCATGTTCAAGGAATACCTGCGGTTTATCGCCAATCGTCGATGCCAGCAAATCGGATTGGATATTCTTTACCCGGATGCCGGCAATCCATTTCCGTGGATGTCTGAAATGATTGATCTGAAAAAAGAGAAAAATTTCTTTGAAACTCGGGTAACCGAATACCAGACAGGCGGCGCACTCAGTTGGGATTAGCGTTATGCGGCATTTAATGTGTAGCGGCTGGATCTGTTTTGCTTATCTTTATTTAAGGTAGGCAGAAAAATTTATCAAATGGCGCGTAAAACTTCGTTCTTCAGAGCGGAGATATAAGCGCACAGGCGAAGCCTGTTTAATGCGGTCTTTGCTGTTCTTGAATGTACTTGAGCGAGGACATCGCTTGTTAGCCTGTGGAGTTGAAACGTTAGTTTCGTCTAAGAAGCAGGAACCAGTAGGCAGTAGCAATACAAACCTACTCTTAACGGCTTAATAAGTCGCTAGGAATCCCCTTCGTTTAGGAAGGGGAGGATGTCAAAATATAGCATGCCATTATAATCCGACAGGAGATTGAGAGTCTTTTATGAGTTATCGTGAAGAACGTGATGCCATGGGTGCTATACAGGTTCCCAGTAATGTGTTGTGGGGGGCACAAACACAACGCTCTCTACAAAATTTCAGAATATCTAATGAGTCGATGCCACCTGCGCTGCAGCGTGCACTGGCATTGGTAAAACGGGCTGCGGCCCGTGTTAATCATGATTTAGGTTTGCTCGATGGAACAATTGCAACCGCAATTATTCGTGCCGCCGATGAAGTGATAGCAGGTCATCATGAGAAAGAGTTCCCACTGGTCGTTTGGCAAACGGGCTCTGGGACGCAAACTAACATGAATATGAATGAGGTATTGGCAAATCGTGCTTCAGAATTACTCGGAGGAGAGCGTGGTATAACGCGTAAGGTTCATCCTAATGATGACGTTAATAAGGGCCAATCATCCAACGACGTATTTCCCACTGCCATGCATGTAGCGGCCGTTCATACCGTCAGGCATCAGCTGATACCGGCCATTGATCTTTTGCGCCGGACATTGGCTGACAAGGCCGATGCTTTTTGCAGTATCGTTAAAATTGGCCGCACCCATTTACAGGATGCTACACCACTCACGTTGGGACAAGAATTCTCAGGTTATGTATCACAACTTGATCACGGTTTGCAACATATTGAAGCATCTCTGCCCCATTTATATGAACTGGCATTGGGAGGAACGGCTGTTGGGACCGGCCTGAATGCGCATCCCGATTTCGCTGAGCGGGTAGCAGCAGAACTGGCTAAACTAACAGAATTGCCCTTTATAACGGCGCCTAATAAATTTGAGGCTTTAGCAGCGAATGATGCTCTAGTACATGCTCATGGCGCATTAAAAACATTAGCCGCATCATTGATGAAAATTGCCAATGACATCCGTTGGTTAGCTTCCGGCCCGCGTTGTGGTATTGGTGAACTGAGAATACCGGAAAATGAGCCTGGCAGTTCCATCATGCCTGGTAAGGTTAATCCAACCCAATCTGAGGCGGTAACGATGCTTTGCTGTCAAGTCATGGGTAATGATGTGGCCATTAATATGGGCGGCGCCATGGGTAATTTTGAATTAAATGTCATGAAGCCATTGATTATTCACAATTATATTCAAAGTGTGCGACTGTTAGCTGATGGTATAACAAGCTTTAATAATAATTGTGCAACCGGTATTACTGCTAATGCTGAGCGTATCGATACATTAATGCACAATTCTCTTATGCTGGTCACGGCACTTAATCCACATATTGGTTATGATAAATCTGCTGAGATTGCTAAGAAAGCACATCGTGAGAATATAACTTTGAGAGCAGCGGCAATTGCTACCGGTTATGTGACTATGGAACAATTTGACAGATGGGTGAGGCCGGAAGAAATGGTGGGAAAGTAGCTGGAAGGTGCAATCAAAAACCTCATCGAAGTCATCTACCCCATCCCCATTCCGGGGTAGAGGCAGCAGGAATCCTCTGTCTTTAGACGGGGGAGGATGTCAATAAGCCATTCTTAAGAATAGCACCTTTAAGAACTGGAAAGAGTGCGCTTCATAATTATTTAGCGTTTACCTTGTTAATGCAATTGAATCCTGTGATTAAAGAATTATGCTTTGTTGATTTCATTTTCACAGGCGGTCATATTTTCAAAGCAATTCAAATTCTGAATGGTCGTTGTCATAATATTATTTAATGCTGTTTCTGTGAGAAAGGCTTGATGGCTTGTGATGAGCACATTCTGAAAAGTCATTAAACGAGCAATGGTGTCGTCCAGAAGAATATCTTCAGAATGATCTTCAAAAAACAGTCCTTCTTCTTCCTCATAGACATCCATGCCGAAATATCCTATCTGACCTTTTTTTAAAGCAGTGATTACATCATGCGTATGCACCAATGCACCACGGCTGGTATTGATTAGCATTACTCCCTTTTTCATGGTCTCAATACAGGATTTATTGATAATATATTTTGTTTCATCCGTAAGCGGAATGTGTAGCGAGATAATTTCTGACTGACTACACAGCGAGAAAAAATCAGTGTATTCAACTTTAAATTTTTGTTTTAATTCCTCGTTATGATTCTTATCATAAGCCAGCAATCGGCAGCCAAATCCATGCAGTATACGAACCAATACGGATCCAATTTTTCCGGTACCAATAATGCCCACTGTTTTCCCATTCATGTCAAAACCGGTTAGTCCATTCAGAGAAAAATTCAAATCCATAATCCGCCGATGTGCTCGTATCAGCCGTCTGTTTAGAGCAAGCATTAAGGCGACTGCATGTTCGGCCACTGCATAGGGAGAATACGCGGGAACCCTTGTTACACGAAATCCAAGCTGATTCGCTTCTTTAATATCCACATTATTAAATCCGGCGGAACGAAGGGTAATAAAACGGATTCCCTGTTGATGTAAGCCTTTAAGTACAGGGGCAGAAGCGTCATCGCTTACAAATAAACTAACAGCATCAAACCCGACACAGAGCACTATGGTTTGCACAGAAAGCCGAACATCAAAAAAATGCAGCTCATGCTTACCTGCGTTCGCTCTTTCTAAAAAAGGTCTTTCAAACGGGTGAAAACTGTAAACGGCTACTTTCATTTTCTAGAAGGCCTATTGTTAGTTATACAATCAGATAGCCTGGCTGCTTTTAATGTGTATTTTTGTATTACCGAGTTCTAACTCCTTCAATCAATAACCGTATTGATGATTATGTGATGAATATTTTATACAAGCGTAAGTCTGCAATTCAAGAAAATATGTTAATGTTTGTTGCATAGGAGCAGCAGCAGTCTGGCTAGGACTTTTTTCAGGTCGATAGCAGCATGCAGAGTGGGCCATCCTGCCTGATAACATCGGGTGAGTACACATATTGGGTGAGTACATGTTATAGCGCTTGTTAGGTTGATCTCAGTTCCAACCGGTTAATTCATAACCTCGATCTCGAAGACAGCGACCAACAAAATTTTTATAGGCAGGGTTGGATTGGTCGTTTCGGAACAGCCCATGAAGCAGTCCTGCGGTCGCTCCGGCAGCTGCTCCAACAGCTGCACCACTGCCGGCAGATCCTCTGATTGCTCCTCCAACAGCACCACTGGCTGCACCAACTCCAGCACCTGCTGCTGTATTTTTTGCGATATTTTTACCCATATTGGAGGAAGACACATAGCTCTCTGCTATTCTCTGACACTCGGTGATATCCTGATTAGCCTGGTTTTGCCCAACCTTATTGAGATAAGTATTGGGATAAAGAACCGGTCTTGGACTCGCACATGCAGCTATTTGAAAGCAAACCACGATCGAAATCAGGATCGTTTTTGTTTTTAATTTGTTCCTTTTTTCCATAATAACTCCTTTTTACATTTTTCTCTTTCCAACTTTATTTCAGTTAATAATGGGAAATATGCTGATGTTATTATTAGTGCTTTTTCTATTTTAGAGGGTTCTGTTCATTCAGAGTGCTTCGTGTCTTTTATCAGAAAAGCATTCATCTTTATAGGTTGTGATTGTGACATCATGTAGGCCTTAAATACGCTAAAATTAAGATGCGTATCTGGGATTACAGATGTATCAGCAAGGCGATTACCCGCGTAGCCAAACTCAACGATTATTTTTTATTCTGAGCAATTATGGCATATCGCCATGCACGTGTATCAAATATTCGTCAATCCTTCAAAGCATTCTACCTCGTAAAAGTAGATAATTAAATAAATCAAATTAGAGCAGCCTCTTCTTTCATATTAATCCTATTTATCTTGACTGGTTATAGAAAATTAAATGGCAGCATATGATAAATTCGATTTACACCCTTACGATATTAAGAGAAACAGAGCAGGAAATTGCACAATTGATATGGTACAACTCCCTACGAGGATTGTATTTTAGATAACGTAGAAATCCGCACTGGTGAGTATAAGTCCTGGCGTTAACTGGACAAATTGTTGTGCCTCTGCACCACCTGCCGCATCAATGTCAAAATAGAGTGCGCCAGTTTCTGCATGATATATTATCCGATCTGAATTATCGTGTGCTTCGGCACCTATATGAAAGTTTGAAGTAGGCAATCTGCCTGTATGTAGACCAGTGAAGAAGGCGTTTTCTAAAAAGATCGTATCGCTGACTGGAGAGAAATCGGTGATTGTATCTACCGCACCGGTAAAAGGCGCATCAAATACAAAAATGTCACGCCCCGATCCGCCGGCCAAAATATCCGCGCCCTCACCACCCCATAGCCAATCATTACCCTCACCGCCATCAAGGCGATCATTGCCACTGCCACCATACAGCCTATCTCTGCCACCCAGACCGTGTATTTCATCGTCGCTAGCGGTTCCGCGAAGGACGTCCGATCTAGATGTACCGGTAATCGTATTGAGGTGTGGTTCCGGATTTGACGGGGGTGTCGGTTGTGGAGTTGGCGTGGGCGCTGGTATGGATTCATCGTTGCGGACAGCCGGGTCGATAAGATCTAATTTTACATTTTTGTTGCCGATACTGACTTGTAGATCTGTTGTAATAATTTCGTTCCCGGAAAAACTGACCGTGTAGTTGCCCGCAACGAGCTCTAGCGCATAGCCACCCGCTAAATTTGTTGTTGTTATTTCGATTGCACCGGTTGCATTATTTTTGACGCTGATCGTGAGATCGCCCAATTCTTCTCCGATATCATAACGCTTGTCGCCATCTTTATCCTTAAAAGCAACGCCCGTCAGAAATGAATCAGATGCCGTACGAGCAAAATTCTGTGTCACGAACGCACCTTCGGAACGGTTGAACTGACCTACTTCAAAACCAATTCCGACCTCTCGATAGGCATCATTTAATAAGTTCGCACGATGGCCTGCTGAATTCATCAGCATATCGTGTAGTGTTTGCACTTCATCCTGGAAGCCCGCGGGTGCTCGGGTGCTCATCCATGCAATATTTTCTGCCCAGGCCCAGGAGCCGGTAAAAACATAACCGGCGGTATCCATGCGATCACCCGGACTGGACCCTCCTGCGCCAGTATGAGAAAAAACATCGGTCGATATCATCCAGTTACTATGACTTTCGGATGATTCATTTAAATCTCCATTGAAGACGAGTGGTTGAGCACCAGTTTTAGTGCGTTCAACATTAATCAGCTCGAGCATTAATTGTTCGTAAGTGCTGGCTTGAGACATAGGTAATAAAACTCCGATTTAATTAATTTGATGGGTGGATTTAAATAAATCCCACATGAAGAAAGTAATAACATGTGTTTCTCTACCGCTGATCGTTTTGACATGCGTTTGAGCAGTATGCGGACATAAACCAAGCCAAGCCGCAGTTAAACTGATTATTTTTATGATTCGGATAAAGGCAAGTCATTAAGAGATCTTAGCTATCTCTCATACCTAGCATGATCTATGCCAATAATTTAATTTATTTTAAATCAATGGGTTGGCTGTAAGGTCCATAAATAATGAAAGAGGATTGTTGTCAATTATGGATATAGAATTATTAATATCTATTAGTGCCTTGTTTTGTATATGTTTTTATTGTTTCCGATTGGAGACAATAGAGAGAATTCAATTGATTTGCATAGAAACAATCTGGTATAGGCACAAACCAGGGCAGAATAAAAATGGCGTTAAAATTAGCTGGAAGATAAAAGAACTATGAACGTTTCCTGAAGTAAACTTTGAACTGACATCTCAATATAAAGCTATATTTTGATGATCTAAGAAAGGGAGTGTAAGCTTTACTTTATAGTCCTTATTCCTAATTCAGACTAGGCGTTATTCTTAGTCCAAATTAAGCCATTTACTTATATTCATTTTCTGAAAATAATAATATCTTATGGCCTAAGGAATTTAAGTGTCTGTAAGATAATTAAATTCCTTAGGCTAATTTTTTAACTAAGATATAGGAAATGTAATGGCTACTGGTATCGTGAAATGGTTTAATGATTCAAAGGGCTTTGGCTTTATCACCCCTGATGGCGGTGGCGAAGATCTATTTGCTCATTTTTCAGCAATTCAATCCAATGGATTTAAAACGTTACAAGAAAACCAACGCGTTTCCTTTGAAGTAACGATAGGTCCTAAAGGTAAGCAAGCTGCAAATATTCAATCTATTTAAGTTTGAACTAAGCAGCAAAAGAGCATGATTAATGCCAAGTCTTACATTGAATAAGGTATAGAACAAGTTTTAATGTTCTCGAAATAACCTCGGCTATTCACCTTTATAACACTGTATGGCTTGGCTTTTTTAGTTGTCGGGTATTTCAACTCCGATCCATCGGGCTGGTAATAGGTAAAATCGATCTATCATATCGTCAATATGCTGATTTATCCGAAAGCGGAATATAACACAGCATTTCTAGCGAACTTTGATCTGTGGCTCAGGGTCTGATAACTAATTGGTTTTTATAGCGCGCGCGTACGTAGTAAGACGGAGTCATGGCATAGATTCTGTTTTCAGAGTGTTTCATGTTTATTAACTTTTCCCGAAAAAAGTAGCATGCTGGCGCTTATTTATTCGTCAAAATCTCTTGTTACTACCAGGATATAGCTGTTTGGGGAATGAGAATTAGTGGAAAAGCTTGTTATATTTTGTTTTAATCTAGCCAGTGTTATAAAAATAATAAGACTATTTTTTGCAGGATTATCAATAAAGTGCGCCATGCAATGCTCGAGTTACCGTTTGATAACAGTTATGCACGTTTACCAACTCGATTCTTTGTGCGACTGAATCCCACGCCAGTCGCAGCTCCGAGATTAATTAAACTGAATGTCCAGCTTGCACGACAGCTTGGGCTAGATCCAGATGTATTATCTTCGCCTGAAGGCGTTAATATGTTTGCGGGCAATAGTGTCCCACAGGGTGCAGAACCTTTAGCCATGGCTTATGCTGGGCATCAATTTGGAGTCTGGGTGCCGCAACTTGGTGATGGTCGTGCAATTCTACTGGGAGAAATTCTTGACCAGCATGGGGTTCGTTTTGATATCCAGCTGAAGGGGGCGGGGCCAACACCATTCTCACGCAGGGGGGATGGGCGGGCTTGGCTTGGTCCTGTATTGCGAGAATATATAGTGAGTGAAGCCATGGCAGCCCTTGGTGTACCCACTACGCGGGCGCTTGCAGTTATCAGCTCGGGTGAAGTAATTCGACGGGAGGGACTCATGCCCGGCGCAGTATTGACACGCGTTGCACGCAGCCATATTCGAATCGGTACTTTTCAGTTTTTTGTTGCACGACAAGATATGGATGCACTCAGGCAACTTGCTGACTATGTTATAGCACGCTATTACCCTGAAGCAGCTAGCGCGCAGGTTCCTTATCTGGCGTTGCTTGATGCCGTTGTTGGCCGTCAGGCGGAGCTGGTCGCACGTTGGCAATTAATCGGTTTTATTCATGGTGTGATGAATACAGACAATATGTCGATTGCAGGTGAATCAATCGATTATGGCCCTTGTGCTTTCATGGACACGTATCATCCAGAAACTGTATTTAGTTCTATTGATCAAATGGGGCGTTATGCATACCAGAATCAGCCCCATATTGCTCAGTGGAACCTGACATGTTTCGCGCAGTCATTGTTGCCGCTGATCAATGGAGATGAACAAGTGGCCATTAATCGTTTACAGGCGATTATTGATCGTTACCCCAGTCGGTTTGAACATGCTTATTTGGCCGGCATGCGAAAAAAACTGGGGTTATCGGAAGAACGGGATGGTGATTTGGCGCTGGCACAAGATCTGCTCGAACGCATGGCAGAGAATAAAGCAGATTTCACGTTAACATTTCGCGGGCTAGGCAAACTACCCGTAAAAGCAATAACTGATCATACCAAAGCCAACAGACCGGTTCGTGATTTGTTTGACAATCCCAGCGCATTCGATGCCTGGGCAGTAGCATGGCGGCAGCGGCTCGCTCTGGAGGCATCTGATGATCATGAACGACAAGCAGCTATGAATACCGTAAATCCAGCATTTATTCCGCGCAATCATAGAATTGAAGAGGTGATTCGGGCGGCAGTTGAAGAAGAGAACTTTGAACTATTTGAGGAATTGGTGACGGTATTGGCTAATCCTTACAATGATCAACCCATTTATTCGATATATGCTACGCCGCCACGACCGGAAGAAGTTGTACAAAAAACATTCTGTGGCACCTAAATCGAACTATTGTTTTCGATAACCAGATCAAGCCTACGTTGAGAAATGCTAGATGATAATGAATCTTATTCCAAACCAGCAGCGTGATTTACTGCTGGTCTAAGAATTGGGCCGAAATGAATCAGGCTCGTTATTATTGAATTTGTGCGACAGATAATTGCTGGCTTGCGGCAATCATATTACTGAGAGCAAGTTTAACTTCTTCCCAGCTACGGGTCTTTAACCCACAATCAGGGTTGATCCATAATCTTTTTGCCGGAATGCGCTGTGTGGCCATCTGCATTAAATTAACCATTTCATCTACTGAAGGAATATTAGGTGAATGAATGTCATACACACCCGGCCCGATTCCATTAGGATAATGAAATTGATCAAATACATCTAATAACTCCATATCAGAACGAGAAGTTTCAATCGTGATGACATCGGCATCCATTTCAGCGATAGCTTCTATAATATCGTTAAATTCTGAGTAGCACATATGAGTATGTATTTGTGTCTCATCTTTGACGCCATTTGCAGTAATCTGGAATGCGCGGATAGCCCATTGGAGATAAGATTGCCACTGTGTTTTTCTTAATGGCAAGCCTTCCCTTAATGCTGCTTCATCAATCTGGATAATACCGATGCCTGCTTTCTCGAGATCCAATACCTCATCACGCATTGCTAAAGCCAATTGCAGACAGGTTTCTGCGCGAGGCTGATCATCTCGCACAAAGGACCAGTTTAAAATAGTGACCGGTCCAGTCAGCATTCCCTTCATCGGTTTTTTGGTTAATGATTGGGCATAGCGAATCCAATCAACCGTTATCGCATGCGGGCGAGAAATATCGCCAAAAATAATAGGTGGTTTAACACAGCGTGATCCGTAAGACTGTACCCAGCCAAACTGGGTAAAGGCATATCCGGTTAGATATTCACTAAAATACTCCACCATGTCATTGCGCTCCGGTTCACCATGTACCAGCACATCAAGTCCCAGCGCTTCCTGTTCCTGCACACAGATGCTAATTTCTTGCTGCATCGCCTGGCGATATTGTTCTTCCGATAGATTACCACTGCGGAAATCCTTTCTGGCTTGTCTGATCTCCTGTGTTTGTGGAAAAGAACCGATGGTGGTGGTGGGATAAAGCGGTAGATTAAATTTTTCGTGTTGTGTTATCGCACGTTGCGGATAAGGAGATTGGCGGGTACCCATTTGGTCATTAATCTCGAGCACCCGTTTTTTAACTAATTCGTTATGCACCCTATTTGAGTGTTTACGATTATTGATCGCTGCGGCATTAGCTAACAGTTTTCCTGCAACGGTATTACGTCCCTTGTTGAGGGCTTTAGCTAAGATGCTGAGTTCATCTAATTTTTGTATCGCAAATGCCAGCCATGATTCTATATCGGGATCCAGTTCCCGCTCGCTTTCCAGGTCAACGGGTACATGTAGTAATGAACAAGAGGGCGCAAGCCAGAGACGATCCTGCAAACGAGCATGGATTGGCTCTAACCAATTCAGTGTTTCGGTTAAATCTGTTTTCCAGACGTTGCGCCCATTAATGATGCCCAGTGATAAAACCTTGTGGCAAGGCAACCAGTCAATGACTTTAGCAACTTCATCTTTTGCGGTGATCGCATCAAGATGCAGCCCATTTACAGGTAGCTCACAGGCTAATTGTAAATTATCTTTCAATTGACCAAAGTAGGTTGCCAACAGTATGTTGACGGGTATGGTTTGTAATTGAAAATAGGCTTTTCTTAAGGCATGCTGCCATGCTTGGGAAAGTTCCATTACGAGTATAGGTTCGTCTATCTGCACCCATTGAATTCCTATGCCTTCTAGTTGAGAAAGCAGCTCTGCATAGGCGCTCAGTAACTTATCCAATAGATCCAGTTTGTTCGATTGATCTTTCGCCTTTCCTAACCATAAATAAGTAACCGGTCCAAGGATAACGGGTTTCACTTGGACATCTTGCTGTTTGGCTTCTGCTATCTGTTGGAATAAGCGGCTTGTATCCAGTGAGAATTGTGTGTTCTTATCAAACTCAGGTACGATGTAATGATAGTTGGTATCAAACCACTTGGTCATCTCTCCGGCACTAATGCAAGAGCAGCTTGAATCATCAGATATAGAACGTCCCCTTGCAACCCGAAAATAGCTATCCAGATCATCGCCTGGCAAATCACGCACGCGCGCAGGAATATGGCCTAACATAAAACTGGTATCCAGCACTTGATCGTATAGTGAAAAATCTCCAACCGGGACAAAATCAAGTTTGGATTGATTTTTCCAATGCTGTCGGCGAAGATCGGCGGCGGTTTCCTCAAGCACTTCCCTGGAAATTATTTTTTTCCAGTATTTCTCCAAGGCAAATTTCAATTCCCGCTTTTTACCAATACGAGGGAATCCAAGATTATGTGTCGTTACCATGTTTTACCTGTGCTCAGTATAGAAATAGAATCACTATTGTAGTGTTAGTAAAAAATGAATAATAATGATAAATTTTTAACTTCTAATGAGCTTTATTCATATATGATCGAACACAGCCATCTTAGAATCATACAAGCGTTACATATCAGTGGTACCTTAACGGAAGCGGCCAATACCCTATGTTTAAGTCAATCTGCGCTATCGCATCAGATTCGCTATCTGGAAAAAAAACTGGCGGTAGTTTTATGGGAACGGGAAGGGCGTAATTTAAGATTGACTCAGGCAGGAGAACTTTTGCTGGAAGTCGCCTATCAGGTTTTGCCTGTCTTATCACAGGCAGAAAAAACACTCAAAGCTTATAGTGAAGGTCGGCAAGGCATCATGCGGATCGGGGTTGAATGCTATCCCTGCTTTGAATGGCTGACAGGAGTCCTGGGTGAATTTATGCAACAAATGCCCGACGTAGATATTGATATTATCCACAAATTTCAGTTCTCAGGATTAGAAGGTTTACTCAATCATCATATAGACGTTCTAGTCACTCCAGATCTCGTAAGAAAAGAAAAAATTTATTACGAAACGCTAGCTGAATACCAGCTTGTCTTGTTAGTTTCTGCTGATCACCCCTTAGCCGAGGTTGAGCAACTCATGCCAGAACATTTATCTGAGGAAATATTATTTATTTTTCCCGTATCCAGGGAAAGACTCGACATTCTGAAATATTTTCTGGCACCTGCCCATATTGAACCATTAAAATTAAAACAAGTTGAATCATTAGAAATTATGTTGCAAATGACCGCATTAAAACGAGGTGTCTGTGTCTTGCCAGAATGGCTGGCTGATAGCAAAGGCGATCATTTCAAACTTAAGAAGATTCAAATTGGTAAAAATGGTTTGTATCAGAAGTTATTTTTAGCAATGCGAATATCCGATAAAACAACTGCGTATATTAGAAAATTCATAGCAGTTGGACAAAAAACGGCAAATAATTCATTTTGATAATTTTATAAGCAGTTATTAATTCCATCTGTTTTGCCATCGGTTTAATGTATGGATTTATCAAAACTCCTGAAAAGACTCGACCTTCAGGCCGGGAAAGTAAGAAGGCGATCCCGGCTTATTATCGGGGCCGTTCTTCTCATTACTGAGTATTACGTATTTTTACGGATTACTGCGGATAAGAGGGGCGGGGAAGATGGGATTCGAACCCGTGCTCATTTATGAGAAATCAATTGAGATTTTTGCAAAAGTCCTCTCCAGAAGTTTTATACTATTGATTATAAATAGTTAATTTTTAAATTATTGGGGTTTTGCAAAGGTCTCAATTATTTAGTATTCATCTGTATTGCTGTTGTGTCAATTCTAAGTATTTTTTCGAGCTTAAAATCTTCCGAATGGAATTTAGTTTAGACTTGATTGTAAATGCTATTAAGTTTAGTATCGATACTAGCCATTTAGTTATTGTTACGTCAGAAACAACAATCTATTAGCTTGTTACTCATGTATTCTTAGATCCCAGTGTTACTTGGGCCAGGCACGTGCGAACTTACATATTGGGCGGTATTTTTTCTGGACGATAGATGCATATGTAACGCGGCACTCTGTGAAAATTTATAAGCGCCAGCGAATAAATCTTCTGTAGCAGTGCTTTGCGCTTTGTTAGTTGTTTTTTGCTTTCAAAAACTCTTTTTCATTATCTGGATTTAAATATTCACCTTTAGGAATAAAGATACCTAAAGCAATCTTGACATTTTGAGCGGCGTAAGAATTAAGTATACCTTGATTTTCTAATGCGCCACTATTATGGCCATTGTGGATAAAGATAAGCTTCTTTGATGCTATAACTACATCTTCTATAGTCGGTAATCCAAATATTCGAGAGGTTATTTTATAGCAGGGAATCAAATGCATATCTGACTGAAGTTTGGAAGAAAGATTGCGCATTTCTTGCGACATCTTACTTTGTGCTTCATCACCAGCCGGCCTGGGGTTACTGTAAATATTTGAGTGTAGAATTAATATATTTGAAATATCGGCAATCGTTGATTTGAATATCTGAACTGGATCAATGATAAGTTTCATAATTATTTGACCCAATACGAATGTTCCTGCACCAGCCAATATAGTTAAAAATATTTGCAAAAAGTGATCTCCATTTAGTGTGTCAGACTGGGCTGAGTTGTTAGACCCCGGTAGCCCCACGAATTAAAGACAATCCGATATCTGTCGCGACAGATTTTACAAGATCCAAAGTCATATCTGTTCCCTTTGCTGCAAATGTTTTCTTGGTCTTATCCCAAACAGTATCAGAGCGAATGGAATCGAGAAACTCATGGCCGTGCCAAGTGAGCCGCTGAACAAAGAAGCGAGTTGGCCCGCCACCAAGAGCTTTAAATATTTGCCCTTCAACGAGACCAGCCTCAATTAGTAGTTCCATGTTATACGAGTACTCGGAGGCCTGATTTAAGGGAAAATCAGAGAGTTGCAGCATAGAATCAGTGTCCGGCATCTTCTCAAGACGGGTTAGAATCTCACGGATCATGTCCCAGTTACGTTGCATTGTCCCTCCTAGAATATAACAAGTAATTATATAGTTTTTGTATATCTACCATACGTTTGGAAAAGAGGTAAAGGAATTGTGATACAAACTCATTTCGTTAACTATATGCCATGATATTGGACATATAAGGCCAATAGTGGGCCGTAACATCTTAGCAACACTATTGAATGAATACACATAGAGGTCGTGTCTTGCATTAATGTAAGCAACAATTGAAAATATAGAGAAGGAGTAGCGTGGATGTTATGTCGCAACACTTGACATTTTTTTGTTAATTTAATCAAAGTGAAATCACAGATTTATGAATATTCTCCAAATGGTATTGGTGATTGTTAGCACCGCAAGCCTACTTTGTCTATCAATTTACATTTATCTTGTAGTAAATGGCAAGAATTACATTCTTTGTGAAAGGAGTATTCATAATTCAACATTAAAGCAAAATATATTTTTAGCTTTTTCAGCAATTGGCTTTTTCGTATGTATGTTTAAAGGGGCAGAAGCAATGCTTTTTTGGATACCAGATGAATTGGGCAGCATTGATTCGGATGGTGAATTTACGTCATTAAAAATATATTTGGCTAGCGCATTTACTTTTGGCTGCATAACCCTAATTGATGTTTTTGAATCCTCCGCACGAGATAGACTTGCATTAAATAATTATAAGCAAGAGATCATAGAATTAGATAATTTTATTGAGGCATATTCAAATATTGAGAGGCTCAATGAGCTAAAAATAAGGTATATCAAGACTATTAAAGAAATCGAAATGCAAGCAAAAAAAATTGGATTGATTGACATGATTCTAGATTGTAAATCATCGCCAGAACTATCGAGAATAATACTATATAAAAATACCATAGAAAAAATCGATCATCGTCTCAATAACCTAAATATAAGTAGCATTAAAAATAACTAAATGCTATTTCTAATTTAGAAAAAAATATAGAGAAGGAGCAGGGTGGATGTTTTTTCACAAGACCTGACACTTTTTTGTGTTAGCGCAGCTGATTTGAGCGTTAGGGTTCGCTTGTGAGAAAAATACCAAATCCGCGTCGTGTACGTCAGCATCGCAGGCTGATTGAGCAATTCATCGATGCAAATGCAGGTGTAGGTGGGTTGTTTCGCAATTTCGAGAATCGTCCGACGTTCCAGCAAGCGCTGGACATGTTCGGAATCGGCAAATTCGGAAGCGGAGAGCCGCTTACCTCGGGCGGCATCGAATATGCGCTTGAGTACGCCTTCGATGAATTCAACGAAGTCTTTGACCTCATCCAACGAAACCCGAATTGGCGGGATCAATCCGAATCTTCCTTTGATTTCTATATTTTTAATCGGATGCAAGACGAAGTCTGGGTTAATCTCCTGTTTACAATTTTCGTAGATAAAGAATTCGCCCCGTTCGTATCCAATCTCAAACGCTCAGAGTTTGTCCGGTTCACTGAGCGTGAGGAAGAACTAATACACGATGAAACTCGATCGATCGTTTTTGATTTGAAATTCATAGGCCAGATCAAACAATCGGATGAGTTTCTACGACAAAGAGAGCAGGTGCACTTCAGCCCGTCGGAACTAAAGGGAGAAGCTGTGTACCATTATGGGATATGGGTCGGATCCCCAGACTTATACGCAGAGGAAGAACAGGCGGGGTGCGATATTCATTCTGTACGCGAGCATACTCGTAAGATTGCTTCAGGCCGTCAGGTTCCGGTGAGGTCGCACAGCCGTCGAAATCGGTTGGTTGAGGCTGGAGTCCCCTGGGATGACCACGAAGATCACATCGTCTATGGTGCCTATGATCGGGAAGGCGCACTCAGATATATTGGTGAAGGCCGTGCGGATCGCTATCTTCATGTTAATTCAGGAATTTCACACAACTACAAGCTGAATGAGCACCATTTCCTGAAGGGGGAGATGAAAGTTGAGATCTATGCGGAGGCGCTTACGAAGCCAAAAGCCTTGGCTATCGAGAAATTTCTGATCGGTCGAAATTCTTCCGGAGGCCTGTGGAATGTCCGTGATAACCCTCAGTGCGGCAAACCCTAATTAAAGTGTTAGTTGCATATATACATGAGAGATATCAAATTAAAATCTTAATAAACCAGTGCCCAGATCTATCGCTTTGGCGAGCCAATTAGGTCTGTAACTATGTTTTATGCTGTTGCCGGTGGAATCTACGCCCATAAATCTTAATGATCTGCCCCCAATCTTTATGCCCCATTTGCCGAGCAACCCAGAGTGGACTTTCACCTCTTGAAAGTAGGGTGGATGCGAAAGTATGACGGGTTTGATAAGGATTGCGGTATTTGATGCCAGCTCTCTTTAATGCGGGCGTCCAAACAGTTTTTCGGATGGGCTGGTCGTCTTTCCACGGTTTGTTAGTGCATGGATCATGGAAAACGATTTCATTGTATTCCTCGGTGTAGGTTTGTTGACTAAGCAACGTTTCCCAGGCTTGAAGGTTGGAGCGTTACTTCACGTGTGATCCCGATATACCTTGGATTTGATGGTTTGTCTGCTCGAAACTGACGCGTTCAGCAATCTTGACATAATGCCCTACCAAGTCTCCCGCAATAGAAGAAAGGTCGCTGAAAATGTGCCGCCTTAATTGCCGGTAATCTGGTGTGCCAAAGTTTGCGGTCAGTTCGTCAGCCTGAATGACTTGTGTCAAATTTGTGTCACAGCTGAGGCCAATGAGGACCAATCGAGATTAATGGGTATGGTTTGGATGGGTCTGGTCTAACACCCGGTTTAACATGGGTCTTAGTTGGCCTTAAGCGGTCTGGATAAGACGGCTTATTGGCGGAGAAGGCGGGATTCGAACCTTCGTATCTTCTTTCTAAATCAATCATATATTTAATATTAAGTAAGTATTTGTGTCAATTGTCAGAATCGCCCTTATACATGTTATGGTAGGATCACTTTTTTGATGTTATAGAGTTAAACTATTTTCGCCCCTATTAATACTTTTATAACCCGCATATAGTAATTTTACACAGGAAAAATATCAATTTATATTTTATCGAGATAGGATTAACCGTGAAAAACCACTTAATTTCTAAGCTTTTTATGGCTAGAGAGCAGTTTATCCTGATTGGACTTACAGGAAGAACTGGATCAGGATGTACTACAGCTGCAAATATATTGGAAAGTGCTTCACCTATTTTTCCTGAAACTAAGCATGTTCAATATAATTCAAAGCAATTCTTCGAAGAGCTTGATATAAAGCGATACGAAATATTGCGGCAATATACTCAAGCAAATTGGTGTTCATTTGTTTCTATCAAAGTGAGCGACTTGATATCTGGGTATCTACTTAATCTGGATAAACAATATTTAATCGATTTTATAGAAAAATTTATTCCCGATAACAGTATTGTAAATAAATCAGAAATAGAAAAAATTATCAACGACGGTGTTTTCTCTAGGAATTTTGTACAAAAAAAATATAGAAATTTTCAACAAATTATCTTAGAACATGATCAAGAAATTGATTTTAAATCTATAGATCAAGAACAATTTTTGAAATATCTAAAGTTAATCAGGAAATTTACTCGAGATTTCAAAGAAGAATTGAAAAGCTTAGAAAGAGGATTATACGTATCTGTCTACCAAGCTGCAGGTAATTCTATTCGTAAAACAGGGGAAATATTGACAAAATATCAAAATGAGTCATTTGATCCAGAAAAAGTCTTTCATTTGCCGACTTCCATTAATAGGGTCATTAAATGTCTTCGTAAAACGCGTAAAAAAGTTTTTATTGTCATTGATGCTATAAGAAATCAGCATGAGGTTAGATTTTTTAGAGATAGATATTCTGCTTTTTACCTTGTATCTATAAATGCACCTAATCAAGATAGGAATGAATATCTTCACCAAGTTCATAAATTTAACGTTGACCAACTTAAAGAAATTGACGTTAAAGAATCAGGTAAGAGTTCGGAGGAATTTGGCTATTTTATTAGTCAAAATGTAAAGAAATGTGTCGAAATATCAGATATTCACATATTTAACCCTAGAAATGAGCTCGATAATAATAATATTTTGAAGGCGCAGCTTGCATGGTATGTTGCTCTGATGCTGCATCCAGGTTTGGTATCACCGACAACTATTGAACGTACAATGCAAATTGCCTATTCGGCAAAAAGTAATTCTGGTTGCATATCAAGAAAGGTTGGAGCTGTAATTATGAATTTAGACAATTCAGTACAAGCCATTGGTTGGAACGATGTCCCAAAGGGACAGGTTCCTTGTGTATTGCGATCTATTGATGGAGCTTTAAATAGTTTTGATGAAATTGAATACAGCTTATTCGAAAGAACTAATCCTGAATTCAGAAAAAAGCTAATTGAAAAGAAAGAAGAATTGTCGACAGGCAAAGAGGATAGATTAGATGGTCGTAATTGTTCGTATTGTTTTAAAGATATTAAAAATAGCATAACCCCAGAAGAAAAAAATCAAGTACATACTAGATCACTTCACGCTGAAGAAAATGCCTTTTTACAAATAACTAAATATGGCGGAACGGGCATTTCAGGAGGTAAACTATATACGACAGCCAGTCCATGTGAATTATGTTCTAAAAAGGCCTATCAGCTTGGAATAAGTCAAATAATATTTATTGATCCATATCCTGGAATATCTCAAGATCATATACTTGAAATTGGGTTGAATAAACCAGAGTTAGTTCAATTCAGAGGTGCGGTTGGAAAAGGATATCATCAACTCTATGATTCAACTATAGATTATAAAGATGAGCTTGCTTTATTATCAATTTCCTTAAGTTGATTGATTTTTTTTAAATTTATGAAATCCAACGTCCATAGATTTTCCTAATTTGCCCCCAATCCTTATGACCCATTTGCTGGGCAACCCAGAGCGGATTTTCGCCTCTTGAAAGCAGTTTGGATGCAAAGGTGTGGCGGGTTTGGTAGGGATTGCGGTATTTAATGCCTGCTTTTTTCAGTGCTGGAGCCCAGACGGTTTTGCGAATCGCTTGGTCATCTTTCCAGGGTTGGTTTGTGCGGGGGTCATGGAAGACGTTATTATTTTGATTGCCTGTGAATGTTTGTTGATTGAGTAGTGTTTCTCTGGCTTCAGGCTGGAGGGTGACTTCGCGTAAACCCGATTTTGTTTTGGTGCCTTTTAGTTGGCCACGTACTTTGGCGATGCGAACATATAGCCGGTTTTGTTCTAGATCGATATCTTGCCAGCGTAGCGCGATCAGTTCAGAAGTGCGAAGTCCCGACCAGAATGCAAATTGAATCAGGTTTTTTTCCTGGCCATGCAGTTGCATCAGGATCTTGCTGACTTCGTCGGCTGAAAATGGTTCGGGTTCCCGGCTATCAATGGACAGATTTTTTACCCGCAACAGTGGATTTTTGTCGATGATTTCATCATGAAACAGGTCGTCATATAGTTGACGCAGCGGTATCAGGATGTTGTTTTTGCGCTTGTTGGTACATGGCAGTTCCGCCAGCCATTCCTTGACCATCGAGGCGGTTAACTCGGCAATGGTCAGGTCGCCAAATGTTGGTATCAAGTGGTGATATATCGCGCTGGTGTAATCTCTGATCGTGCTGTATTGGCAATTTTTCTGCGCGAGTTTCAGCCAGTTTTCTAGCCCTTCTTTAATTGTGTAACGATTCGGGCGGGTTTTACGGAACTCACGGGCTTTTTTGCTGTGCGGAAAATGTTTCAAATAATCGAACGTGCCGGTTTTAATTTCGTACCGGATCGCTTGCAGCTTGAGTTCTATTTCCTTTAAGGCGGTTTTAGTGGGCGGTATCGGTAACGATTCGCGGCAACGGATACCTTGATAGGTAAACGCCAGTTGCAGGCTATTGCCACGAATGGTTATGCCTCTTTGCCTTCTATCCATGCGTAGGCCGCTTTTATTTTGATGAAAATTCTGCCGTTGGGTGCTTTTATCCAGTGTATTTTTTCTCGCCATTGTCCTTTCTTTTTATATTGGCGGATGGCTTCACAAGAAAGACCGGTCAGTTCAGCAAATTTTTCAATGGTGACAAGATCGGCGTGACTCATTTATTCGCCTCCTTCTCTATCTTTTTCACTTGATCAACCGCTTGTTTGACTTCTTCCTGGTTAGCAATCATGCCTTTTTCAGGCACTTTTCGCTTTCCCATGACAACTGCCCAGAAACTGCCTAGTTTTTCAGTGATGGCATAGCCAATGCTTTTTTGCTTGCCTAGCTCGGTTATTTCCGGGCATACATTCTTGAACTCAATGCCCAGCGCTTTTTCATAACGGCGATAGGTCCCAGGATTGTGCAATATCTTAAGAACCCGCCAGCCAAAATACTGACCCATTACCAGTGCGCCGAGAGCGCTTTCGAGAGTGGTGCCTACACCTCGGAATTCCTTCATTTGCTGTAAAATTATTTGCTCTGTTTCTTCATCCAGCATAAGAATTTTTTTATCTTTACCTGTCATAATCAGTATTACTTATTAAAGTTAGTAGTGATTATAGTACACAGTATGAATTATAAAAGTCAATAGTCTATTCGTTTAAGATATGAACCTTGGCGTAAAATTCTTCTTTGGTAAATTGCCTTAAATCATCGTGAAACTTGATGACAATTTCGATCTGGTCATTCATGGTGAGTACGCCGCAGATATGACCAATTTTCGTGATGTCATGGACTGTTCCAGAAGCAGGCGCGTCTTTCTTTAACACGGCAAGCTGGTAGATTAAAGCGACCGCTTCTTCAAGGGTGAATGGATTCATGATGTCATTTTCTGTACTATTTTTAACGGCTCGTGTGCTGTTCATGGGTTACCTCCTAGCTTTGTATTGGGTTTGGTACAGTTATTGATACAGGTCCAAGAAAACCAGCTGCGGCGTGACATGACGTGCGCTCGGCTGGCGCCTCGCTACGCAATGTCACGTCCTCGCTGTCTTTTGTTACCAGCGCCCAAAAATGCTTGCGTGTGCCATAACTCATCCCGTGCCAGATGATACCGGCAACCCGCAACAGTGCCGGATCGCCATAACGCCCGATGACAACGGGGATGATCTCGCCAGTACTAAAGTTGAGTTGTTTACTGTGTTCATAATACGGTTTGATTGCATGGGCACGGCGCGGTGTCTCTGGCCCACCCATTGCTAACGTGAAAGCCGCCCAGTTACTGGCGGTCGCAAATTGACGGATCGCCTCAAGTTCTCCGTCGTTGGTTTTGTCCAGCTTCCTTAATTCCCGCCATACAGTCACACTGGGGCCGCCAATTTGTTGGAACTGACGAATGCCCCAGGTATTGGCCCAGGCGGTAATACGCTCGGCTGCTTGTTGCGCACGATTGCCATAACAATCTTGATCTAGTTTATAACCGTCGATATTCTTGGCGATGTACTTGACAATATATCCTGCTGCGGTGCCTTTATTCGGATCAATGGCGATGGCTTTAAAACGATGCGTTTGTGCGCCAGGTTCATCGCCATTATCCAGAAGCGCATAATGACGTATGACACTGCGCACAGTTTCGCGGTGTTTACTGGGCATGAAAAATAATAAATGCCAGTGGGGTGTGCCATCGTGGTGCGGTTCAACTACACGAAAGCCATAGGGCTGCATGCCTTGACGATGCAGTTCAGCGCGCATCAAGGCCCACTGGTGCGTCAGGTATTCATGGGCTTGTAATATCGTGGTGCCATCATAGTTCGGATTGGTTTTGCCATTGTGTAAACAAGCATGCATGCGCGAAGGGGTGGTGAGTGTATAGAACTCTCCCACATCCCCCTGATGATTGGCCACCATCTCAAAACCACGGATGCGCGCCATCAATTCTGCGCGGCGAATGGCCGGATTAGAAACGGATCGATCAGAAATCTCTTGCAAGGAAAACCTCTCGTTGTTTTCGTTGCTAATAAAAGTAGATTCAAGATAGAGGCGATTTTTTTTCTTTTTCTTGTGGTTGATATTGACGGCATAGTCACTGGCATAGATACCCCGACAGCGATTAATCAGTTCAATATTTCTGGCAATGGTTTCAATCTTGCGCAGTCGTAAAATCTTTATTCTGCGAAACCACCAGTGATGGCAGCACATTCGATTCAGAGCCGGTTCCAGATTGTCAGATTTAATGGCCGCTCGTTTGACTTGGTAATGGTCGACGATTCTTAAGCATGCTTGATAGGCTTTTGCTTCGGTTTTTGTGCGCTGTCTGGCCGTGTAGCATTTTTCTGCATAACACTTGGCGGCTTTGAGCAGTTCTTTATGATCAGCGCATAGATTCAAATCTTCAATGCGCAGCTGGTTATAAATATCTTGCAGATCGTGGTTTGCTTGCTCGAAACATGAGCGTTCAGCCGTTTTAACATAGTGAGCTGCCAAATCTCCGGCAATCGGGGAGAGTTCGCTGAAAATGTGCCGCCGCATTCGACGACAATTTTCTGTGCCATATGCTGCGGTGTGGTTATCGGCAAAAATGACTTGTGGCGAATTTGTGTCATTTTTGTGCCACAACCGAGGCTTTTGGAGACCAACCGAGACTAGTGGGGGATTTGTAAGAGCAGGTCTAAGGCCCTGTTTTATCTGGGTGTTAGCTGGTCTTGAGCGGTCTGGATAAGACGGCTTATTGGCGGAGAAGGCGGGATTCGAACCCGCGGTACGGGAGAACCGTACACACGCTTTCCAGGCGTGCACCTTAAACCACTCGGTCACTTCTCCAATCAAAAGGGCATGGAGTCAAGAATCAACAAGGGCGCCAAGGATAAACCAGAATAAAATTATGAGCAACCCTCATTTGAGTTACTGATATGTCAATTTATGATGTATCACGTACAACCATCTGTTAATAAACTTTATTCCATGATTAATATATATTTATATTCTATTAAAGTTCTAGTGAACAAAGTCGTTACTTAAGAGAGTAAAGAGAGTAATTCACTTCTAGGATTTTTTATGCATAGGAATAAACTGAGATTATTGGTGGTTGGTTACTCAGAACCCGATGCAGATCTATTGTATTCTGAGCTTGTTGCGATTATAGATGATTTGAATTACAAGCCTATAACTAAAGTATTGGATCTACATACTGCTTTATATGAATCAGAATGGGATGCCCTGATATCTAATCATGCAATGCCATCTTTTGATTTTATGGATGCTTTGAACGTATTAAAGGAAAGCGATAAGGTAATTCCTTTCATTGTTTATTCTACTGATATAGACGAAAAAACAATATCCACAACCATGCATAGTGGTGCTGATGATTACGTACAAAAAGGTAACGCCATACAGCTTGTTTTCTCAATCCGGCGGGAATTGAAAAATAAGGCGATTCATTATGCCAAACTACAGGCCGAAGTTCAGATTTATCGTTTAGCCTATTATGATGAATTAACTGGCCTCCCCAAACGGAGTTTATTTTGTAAAGAAGTATCTGCACTGTTGTCGAATCGGCCTCATTTAGAAGCAGTTGCTGCAATATATTTTATTAATATAAACCGTTTGCCGCATATCAATAGCACTTATGGATATAGCGTTGGTGATATCTTAATTCAACAGCTTACTTGTCATTTACTGAAATATGCCGGAAAAAATTGCTTATTGACGCGCGTTGAAGGCAGTAAATTTGCATATTTTAATGGTGATGTTACCAATTCTAGCGATATTCATGCGTTTCTGAATCGCATTATGGAACTGGCCGCCACTCCTTTCATGATTAATAATCTTGAATTCTATATCACCTTTAATATGGGAATTTGTGTATATCCCACGGATGGGAAGGATATATCTATGCTGCTGGCCAGTGCTGAGAGCGCCATGCTGCTCTCCAGGAACCTATGGCAGAATAATTATAGGTTTTATATTAAAGAAATTGGTGAAGCTTCCGCTAGGCGTTTGAAATTAGAAAGGTCTTTACGTAAGTCAATTGAAAAACAAGAGTTGTTAGTATATTACCAACCGATTGTGGATATGCAAACCGGAAGTATTACAGGTACAGAAGCGCTCGTACGCTGGGATCATCCGGAATTCGGACTGCTCTCGCCAGATAACTTTATACCTCTTGCTCATGAAACCGGTTTTATTATCGATATCGGTAAATGGGTACTCAAGCAGGCATGCTTACAAACCAAGTTATGGCATAGAGCGGGTTATGATTCAATGTCTATTTCTGTCAATATTTCTGCAATTGAACTTGATCAATCTCAGTTGTTGAGTCATATAGCCAGTATTCTCTCTGAAACAGACCTGCTGCCCGCAGCACTTGAACTGGAAATTACAGAATCCGTGTTAATGCAGGATGCTGAAGCCAGTATCAGGATATTACAGGAATTAAAGAGAATGGGTATAAAAATAGCTGTGGATGATTTTGGAACAGGCTATTCATCATTAAGCTATCTTAAACGATTTCCCATTGATATCTTGAAGATCGATAGATCTTTTGCTAGAGATGTTGTTATCGACTCTGATAGTTCGACAATTGTGACGACAATTATAGCGTTAGCAAGAAGCTTGGGGCTTTCTGTGTTAGCAGAAGGCGTTGAAACTAAAGAACAGTTCGATTTTCTGCATCAGGAACAATGCGATAGAGCTCAAGGATATCTCTTTAGTAGACCAGTCGAAGCCGAAAATTTATTTTCTCTCTTGAAACAGCCTAAGACTGGAACACTAGCATGAATGATAAATTACAGAAATTCTTATCGTAATGACTCATGTAGATCTCATTAATTTTTGATGTTTATTAATTCTAATTAGATTTGTGTAGGTAATATTCCTATATAGCGATAGGAGAACTTCCTACTTTGATATTGGTTTGATGTCTATTTACTTAAACTTGATCCAGGTTGAGAATAGACACGTAACTGATATATTTCATTTAACCTACGTATTAATGAAAAAGGAGTGTCAGAATGGAAGTGAATCAGATTTTGGAAGAAATCAGAGAAGTGAACCTTGGATATTTGCTGCTAGCACAACAATTATTACGAGATGATAAGGTGGCTGCAATGTATCGGCTTGGCATCAATCAAGATATTGCTGATATTATTGAGCGATTGAGTTCTAGTCAGCTTTTAAAAATGGCCGCTTCTAGTATGTTATTGTGTCGTTTCCGTTTCGACGACCGCCTAATTGCAGATATGCTGTCGAATCATAATCAAGACCAGGCTATCTCCCAATCTCATGCAACAATACTCATGGCAGGACAACCAGCAGAATTTATTAGATAAATTGCTCTTTAAGAGGTATATGTTGTGCGTAATCGAAGTATTCTAACAGAAGCGAAACAAATTCAAATCGCATCAGAGCTTATTAAATTAGGTGCCAGATTGCAAGTATTGGAGATAAATTCTGATCTTAGTCGTGAGCGACTGGTGAAACTATATAAAGAAATAAGAGGCGCTTCTCCTCCTAAGGGCATGCTGCCGTATTCGGAAGACTGGTTCATGAGTTGGCAACCAAATATGCATTCATCATTATTTATCAATATTTATAGCTACATTATTACTAATTCAGACATTCGGGGTATTGATGCCTTAATAAAAAGTTATAAACTTTATTTGGAACATATTGAAGCAAATGGGCTGCAACGTGTACTGAGTCTGACGCGCGCCTGGACATTAGTGCGTTTTATTGAAAGCCATGTATTATGCGTAACGCCTTGCATTAAGTGTAGCGGTAAATTTCTGGTCCATTCATTAGAAATTCATTCCAATCATGTGTGCGGACTATGCAATATTCCATCCCGGGCTGGAAAAACAAAGAAAGCTATTGCTATGGCTACACACTAGTCATCATTTTATTTGTTTCCTTGTTTCTGTTATTGAATCTTTATTATGTTTCAAAAGACGGGCTGATAATCAATGCCGTGAATATAATAAAGATTCAAAGACTCAGATAAAGATCGACTTCTGGATAATTACTTCTAAGTCAACACATTCCGAATACGCTCTAATGCTGTTTTTAAATTTTGCATGGAAGTCGCAAAGGATAAACGAATATAGCCTTCACTTCCAAATGCAGATCCTGGAACAACTGCAACGCCGGCGTGTTCCAGGAGATGCTCACTGAATGCAATATCACTTTGAGCACTTAACAGTCCTTTGTCATATAAATTGATGATTGCTTGTCTTGTATCAGCAAAGGCATAAAATGCCCCATCAGCTGACAGACATTTCACGCCTTTCATGGCATTTAATTGTTCGGTAATAAAATTGTTACGTTCTTTAAATGCTGTCAACATGGGTACCATACATGATTGATCGCCAGTTAACGCCGCTTCTGCAGCTACCTGAGAAATGGAGCAAGGATTTGATGTGCTTTGCGATTGTATGTTCTCCATTGCGGTAATAATATGTGGGGGACCGCCACAATAACCAATGCGCCATCCCGTCATTGAATAAGCTTTAGAGACACCATTCAATACGATCGTTTGGGGGTACAGATCGGGACAGGCATTAAGAATATTGATAAACTTGTTGCCTGATAGCAGGATGTGCTCATACATGTCATCGGTTGCGATGAGAATTTTTGGATATCTGCGTAATACTTCCCCTAAAGCCTTTAATTCATCTAAGGTATAGACAGCACCTGATGGATTACCTGGGCTGTTTATAACAAACATTTTGGTTTTCGGCGTAATCGCTTTCTCCAATTGCTCCGCTGTTATTTTGAAATTCTGTTCAATACCTGTTTTGATGAAAACGGGTTTTCCCTTAGCGATTAAGACAATATCTGGATAAGAGACCCAATAAGGAGCAGGAACAATCACCTCATCGTTGGGATTGATAATAGACAGTGCTAAATTAAAAAAACTTTGTTTGCCGCCACATGAGACTAATATTTGCTTAGCATCATAATCAAACTTATTTTCATGTTTAAATTTGGCAATAATGGCATTTTTTAAACTCGGCGTTCCTCCTACGGCTGTATATTTAGTAAAGCCCTTATTAATAGCTACTATAGCCGCATCTTTTATGTGCTGCGGTGTATCGAAATCAGGCTCTCCAGCTCCGAGACCGATAATATCTTTTCCTGCGGCCTTAAGCCTTGCTGCCCGGGCAGTTACGGCTAGGGTAGGAGAGGGCTTAATAGCCTGAACACGGTTTGAAAGTTCCACAACAAATCCTCACGCTAATGTAGGGTAATCAATACTACATGTTAAAATTAGTATGGAGAAACAAATTAATATCGGAATTATACCTGTGATCGTTACCTTCCCCAATAGTCCTTATAAATTACATCAAACATTCGAACCTGCGGGTGACCAGCCCGAAGCCATTGTTAAGCTGGTTGAAGGGATAGAAGATGGTCTTGCATTCCAGACATTACTGGGGGTCACTGGCTCCGGTAAGACTTTTACGATCGCAAATGTAATTGCTCGTTTGGGTCGTCCTGCGATTCTTATGGCACCCAATAAAACACTGGCTGCACAACTTTATGCCGAAATGCGTGAGTTTTTCCCAGAAAATGCGGTTGAATATTTCGTCTCCTATTATGATTATTATCAGCCAGAGGCTTACGTTCCCGCACGGGATCTTTTCATTGAAAAAGATTCCAGTATCAATGAACATGTAGAACAAATGCGTTTGTCAGCAACGAAATCATTGCTTGAACGAAATGATACTATTATTGTTGCAACGGTATCATGTATTTATGGCATTGGTGATCCGGTAGATTACCATGGGATGATTTTACATCTGCGCGAACAGGAAAAGATTACACAGCGTGAAGCTATTAAACGTCTAACTGAAATGCAGTATGAACGCAATGAGTTGGAGTTTTCTCGTGGAACATTTCGAGTAAGAGGCGATGTACTCGATATATTCCCGGCTGAAAGCTCTGAAGCTGCGGTTCGGCTATCATTATTCGATGACGAAATCGAGAGCATATCGCTATTTGATCCGCTGACAGGTAGATTATTGCAAAAGTTATCACGTTATACGATATACCCATCCAGTCACTATGTGACGCCAAGAAGCACGACACTCCGAGCAATTGAAACCATTAAAATCGAGCTAAAAGATCGCCTTGAATTCTATCATCAGCATAACAAGCTGGTTGAGACGCAACGTATTGAGCAACGTACTCACTTTGATCTTGAGATGCTTAATGAGCTCGGTTTTTGTAAAGGAATTGAGAATTACTCGCGTCATCTTTCTGGAAGAAAACCGGGTGATCCTCCCCCGACATTAATTGATTACCTGCCCCGTAATTCATTAATGATAGTTGATGAAAGTCATGTCACGATTCCACAGATAGGTGGGATGTATAAAGGAGATCGCTCGCGTAAGGAAAACCTGGTGAGTTATGGCTTTCGCTTGCCTTCGGCATTAGATAATCGACCATTAAAATTCAATGAATTTGAAGAAATGATGCCCCAGGCAATATTTGTTTCAGCCACACCTGCTGAATACGAGCGAATACATAGTGGCCAGATTGCTGAACAGGTTGTACGGCCAACGGGCCTAGTCGATCCTGAGATTGAGATACGCCCTGTTACAACACAGGTAGATGATTTAATGTCAGAAATTAGTTTGCGTGTTGCAAAGAATGAACGCGTATTGGTAACGACATTAACTAAGCGTATGGCAGAGGATTTAACTGATTATTTTTCTGATCACCATATCAAAGTTCGTTATTTACATTCTGATATTGATACTGTGGAAAGAGTAGAGATTATTCGCGACCTGCGTCTAGGTAAATTTGATGTCTTAGTAGGGATTAATCTGCTCAGGGAAGGTCTCGATATTCCAGAGGTTTCATTAGTTGCCATACTTGATGCTGATAAAGAAGGTTTTTTGCGATCTGAGCGATCATTAATTCAAACTATCGGAAGGGCTGCCCGCCATATTAACGGAACGGCTATTCTTTATGCCAATAAGATAACCAATTCAATGCGCCGCGCGATTGATGAAACGAAACGTCGGCGTGAAAAACAAACGCTGTTTAATCTGGAAAATAATATTACACCACGAAGTGTGCACAAACGCATTAAGGATCTAATTGATGGAGTGTACAACATTGAGATGGCACAACAGAATGCTAAGGCTGCTGAAAAACAAGCACATTACGATTCTTTAAGCGCATCTCAATTAACCAAGGAAATCCAACGTGTTGAAAAGCAAATGCTAAATGCTGCAAAAAATTTGGAGTTTGAAAAAGCGACACAGTACAGAGATGAGCTAAAGAATCTTAAGGATAAGTTATTCATCGGATTTATTGAAGTAAAATCCTAGATTACCGGCTATTTGCCATTGGCTTATCTGCTTGCTATTTCTTTATCATAGTAGAAGATACAAAGATAATTCTACGAAATGTGCGGTTTAATGTTGGGCTGGAAAAATTGGTCATTACCATGCTTTCTACAAAGCGAATATGATCTCCAACTTTAACTTGCGTAGTAGGGGCCGCTATCCAGAAACGATCACCATTATTTTCTAATTCCATATAAGTATAGCCGGTTGTATCAATAGTAGAAATAATGATGCCTTCATTGTCTGGCAGGCTCTTTGCTGTGTTTTCAGATGCGCTTTCAGAAGCATATTGCGTTGCCATTATCAACGGACTACAGAATAAGAATCCAATTAAAACAGTTATTACAGCCAAGTGAGAGATTTTCATTTTTTACTCCAGGAAGTCGAATGGGTATTAGTTATTGAGCATATAATACAACGCTATTATTTTAGTTCCAGCTGAATATTTCTTACTGGGCAATATAATCATTACTGATGATAACATTCTGATTGAATGTTTTGTGTATCAAGGTGCTGTCGCACTCTTTCAAAAAAGCAGATAGCAGCTGCTGCCGCTGCGTTCAGTGATTCTGTTTTGCCTAACATGGGAATCATAATTTGTTCATCAGTTACTTGTAAAAGATCATCGGACAGTCCCATTCCTTCATTGCCGAATATAAATGCAACAGAACCTGTTAATTGTATCTGATAAAGGCTTCTATTAGCTTGCAATGAAGTAGCAATGACTGTGCCATTGAACTGTTGTGCAATCTTTACTAAATTGGATTGTTCATGAATACGCAGTAGAAAATGTGCGCCCATTGCTGCCCGGAGCGTTTTAGGTGCCCATGCATCAGCACAATCATGCGACAGATAAACGTCGCTTACCCCTGCTGCTGCGGCTGAACGTAGAATAGAGCCCATATTACCCGGATCCTGTATTGTTTCAAGCAGTACACAGAAAATTTTATCTTTACTTTCTGAAACAAGCTTCAGCTCTGGAATGGATATGGATGCAATGATGCCGGTTGGTGCTTTTACTGGAGAAACCTGATGAAACAGCGCATCGCTCAAAATAAAAATATTAGGTCTAGATGTTTTTTCTATGGAACAAAGAAAATTCTTTATCTCTTTATATTCGCAACTCGATTGACTGACAATCAGATTCATGGGTGATCCGAATACCGCACAATAGGCCTGTATGAGATGTATTCCATCTAGTAATGTCAGGCTGTTTTTTTTACGATAGCGTGTAGATTTTCCCAGTCTGACGAGCTGCTTGAAGAAAGGATGTGCGCGAGAAGTAATCGACTGCATCATTCAAAAAGACATAGCCAGTTTTTCTGTCTGAATCATCATGTTATTTTAAGCTGATTGCTATCGTAAACTGACCGGCTTGAATAATTCAATAGAGATATCCTGATATTTGACTACTGTAATGCTTAGCTCGTTAATACCTCCTGGCGTTTTTAATATCACTGTATCGCCTTGTTGTGCGGTCATCAATGCACGTGCCACTGGTGAAATCCAACTGATATAACCTTTGGATGGCTCGATCTCATCAATTCCAACGATAGACACCGTTTTCTCAATACTTAACTGATTTATGAAAGTAACGGTGGCACCGAAAAAAATTCGCGTGTTATCTTCTCGTGGCACTGTTGGATCGATGATCTCCGCAGTATCTAATCGTTTTGTCAAAAAACGAATGCGTCGGTCGATTTCACGCAGTCGCTTTTTCCCATATATATAATCACCATTTTCTGAGCGATCCCCATTACCTGCCGCCCAAGCTACGCTTGCCGTTACATCTGGACGCTCGGTGTTCATTAACCAATAAAATTCATCGATAAGTCGAGCATGGCCACCTGGAGTAATGTAGTTTTTACTACCAAATGGCAAAGATACAATACCCGCGTCATCATCGTCATCATCAACCAGATCGAATTCTTCTGTAGATACCTTGCTCATTGTTCTAAATAATCTTTAAGTGAACTGGATCAGTCAATATTTATCGAATTATAACGAATGAATTCTACTTATCTATTTTATAGCGATATTCCGCTGACATTGCATGTGCCTGAAGCCCCTCTCCGTGGGCTAATATAGAAGCTATTGCTCCAAGCTTTGATGCGCCTTGCTGTGAAACCTGAATAAGGCTGCTTCTTTTTTGGAAATCATAGACGCCCAGTGGCGACGAAAAGCGTGCTGTACGGGATGTTGGTAGTACATGATTAGGACCAGCACAATAATCACCAATAGCTTCACAGGTGTTTCGTCCTAAAAAAACAGCCCCTGCATGTTTAATTTTGTCCAACCATATTTCTGGCTGATCAATAGATAATTCCAGATGTTCAGGTGCAATCTTATTAGCAATAGCACAAGCTTCGTCTAGATTGCGGACCTTGATTAATGCCCCGCGATTCTCGAGTGAAGTGCGAATTACCTCTTTCCGTGGCATGGTTTCAAGTAATCGATCAATACTTTGTGAAACCTTGTCTAGAAAATCGGTGTCAGGCGTTAGCAAAATTGCCTGCGCTAATTCATCATGCTCAGCCTGAGAGAATAAATCCATGGCTATCCAGTCTGGATTCGTTTTGCCATCACAAATAATCAGAATCTCAGAGGGTCCAGCAACCATGTCAATGCCAACTAAACCAAATACCCTGCGCTTTGCTGCAGCAACATATGCATTACCTGGACCAACAATTTTATCCACCCGTGGTATGGTCTCAGTTCCATAGGCTAGTGCCGCGATGGCCTGGGCTCCGCCGATAGTAAAAACACGATCAACCTGACTAATTGCAGCAGCAGCCAATACTAGATCACTCTTTTCTCCCCTGGGTGTTGGTACAACCATGATGAGTTCATTTACACCCGCTACTTTAGCGGGTATTGCATTCATGAGTACCGATGAAGGGTAGGATGCTTTACCCCCAGGAACATATAAACCCACCCGATCCAGCGGCGTTATTTTTTGACCCAGTACTGTACCGTCCGGCTCGGTATATTGCCAAGATTGGATTAACTGCTTTTTATGGTAAACACGTATTCGTTCAGCAGATTGCTCGAGTGCGTCACGTTGATCTGAGGGCAGGTTCTCCAAGGCTTTCAACAGTTCATCTGGAGATAATTCAATGTCCGTAATGGATGCTATATTTAAATGATCCAACCGACGAGTCAACTCGAATAATGCTTGATCACCCTGTTTTTTTATATCGATAAGAATGTTGGCAACAGTAGTTTCAATTGCATCATCTTGCTCATTCTCAAACGCCAGTAATTTTCCCAGTGTTGTATCGAAATCCGGTTCGGTGGAAGATAGCCGCTTTATTTGAATCATAGAGATAAGAAGGTATCGATGTGATAGTTTTAGTTTAAGAAACTATTTTCTGACAGCATCTGAAAATGCATCTAGTATAGGCTGAATCGTTTTACGCTTTAGTTTTAATGCTGCCTGATTAATAATAAGTCTTGCTGATATGGGCATAATTTCTTCAACCGCTTTAAGATGATTCGCCTTTAATGTATTGCCACTGGAAACAAGATCCACAATTGCATCTGCAAGACCAACTAACGGTGCAAGCTCCATTGAACCATACAGTTTGATAAGATCAATATGTACGCCCTTCCTTGCAAAATGGTCACGTGCTGTACGTAAATATTTTGTGGCTACCCGAAGCCGCGCACCTTGACACACAGCAGATTCATAATCAAATCCTTCAGGCACAGCAACCATCATACGACAACGGGCTATATTTAAGTCCAAAGGTTGATAAAGTTCTGCGCCACCATGCTCTAACAGCACATCTTTTCCACCTATTCCAATATCTGCTGCGCCATATTGGACATAGGTGGGGACATCGGATGCGCGCACTATAACGAGCCGTATGTTGGGCCGATTGGTAGTAATAATAAGCTTGCGTGACGTCTCAGGATCATCGAGTGCAATAATACCTGCCGCTTTCAATAAAGGCGCAGTATCATCAAAAATGCGTCCCTTTGAAAGGGCAATAGTAATATCAGTCATAGATCAGGAAATCATCCAAGATTAGCATTAGCAAAATCCCAGTTGATCAATCTATCAAGAATGGTATTAACATAGTCTACACGACGATTCTGGTAATCCAGATAATAGGCATGTTCCCATACATCAATTGTTAATAAGGGTCTTATGTTTTTGGTGAGTGGTGAATCTGCATTAGCTGTCTTAGCAACCGATACTTTATCTCCATCCAGTACTAACCATGCCCAGCCACTACCAAACTGAGTCATTGCTGCCGTTGCAAATTCCTTTTTACATGCATCCAGACTGCCAAATGATGCTTCAATTTTTTGTTTCAATATTGCAGACGGCTCACCGCCATTAGGGCTTAGACTATGCCAATAGAACATGTGGTTCCAAACTTGCGCAGCATTATTAAATATAGCTGCTTTATCAGCCCGGCCGGCAGTTGCTAGTATTATTTTTTCTAGGGATTGACCCGTAAATTCTGTCCCTGTAACCAGATTATTCAAGTTATCAACATAAGCCTTATGATGCTTTCCATAATGAAAACTCAGCGTATGAGCGGAAATAACCGGCTCAAGCGCATTATCCGCATAGGGTAGCGGCGCTAAAACATACTGAGACCCGGATTGTGCCGCGCTGGAAAAATTATCGACATTAATATTAGCCATTCTCTTCTCCTTTATTAGATACAAAAAATTAATGTATTAAAATGGTATTTCTTTTTTTTTAATTCTATTTAAACAGGTGACTAACTTAGTCATCATTCAGGCTTTTGGGTTTCAGTCGTAAAGGTGACTTTATTGTACCCTGCTAAACGAGCGGCTTCCATTATAGTGATGACAGATTGATGAGTGGCTTTTGCGTCTGCATTGATAATAATCAATGGCTCAGGGTGATTACCCGCGGCTAAACGGAGTTCATCACGAAGATTTTCAACGCTAGAAAATTTCATAGGGGTGGTATTGATTGTATAATTGCCCAGCGCATTTACTGAAATATCTATAACATTAGGGCGGTCAATGTTTTTGTCCACTTCCTTTGCTGTAGTGCTGGGTAAATTAATTTCAAGCTCAGCAAATTTTGAATAGGTTGTCGTAATTACCAAAAAAATTACAATAACGAGCAACACATCGATCATTGGTACCAGATTAATTTCTGGTTCTTCTTTCTGTCTGCCACGTTGAAAATTCATAATACAATGATAAGTAATTTTCTATAAAAATATCTTGAAAGTGATTCAAAGAATACAACTGCACAGCTAAACGGTTCAAAATAATTTAGTCTTTAGATAAATAGAATGCTAATAAACAGATCCTATCGCTTTTTAAAGCTAAATAGCTGGCACAATTATTACACAGACTTGTAAAATAGCCAGCCCGGATTCTATTTTTTTATAAGCAATATCACCATTATCTTAATATTTTTAATTTTCATTGTTAAAATCAGCAGCACACCACATGCAAAAACCATTAATTAGTATCGTCATGGGTAGTAACAGTGATTGGCATGTAATGCAGCATGCGGTTAGAGTCTTAAAAGATTTTAATATACCTCATGAGGCTGAGATAGTATCTGCTCATCGCACGCCAGACTACATGTTTGAATATGCTGAGACCGCGATTGATCGCGGCCTCAGATGTATTATTGCTGGGGCAGGGGGGGCAGCACATCTTCCCGGCATGATTGCTGCCAAAACTACATTACCCGTATTAGGTGTGCCCGTTAATTCGAAGCATCTTCAGGGTTTTGATTCATTATTATCTATTGTGCAAATGCCAAAGGGGGTACCTGTTGCCACTTTTGCTATTGGTGAAGCGGGTGCAGTTAATGCCGGTTTGTTTGCTGTGGCATTACTGGCCACTGAGAACAGTCAGCTCATGAGTCAGCTTGAATTGTTTCGTAAGAAACAAACAGAAATGGCAACAGCCATAAAGCTTCCGGGATTACTTTAAAAACTGAAGTCAAATAAAATGGAATATCTGTTTTTTTGATAGATCTGCTCACAGTAGATACTATAATTGTTTCATCATGTAACTTATCGCATCACAACGGCAGCCAAAAATAAAATCGATTATATGTAATGAGCAGTGGGCAATGAGCTGCGAATTAAATAAAGCTACCATTTATGAATAGATTTATGAGGAATAGAGTGCTGGATATGCAATGGAGCGACCAACTGCAGTTTTTCGAACTATGAATATTATGCCGGGAGCAATGTTAGGCCTACTTGGTGGTGGTCAACTTGGACGCATGTTCGTTATGGCCGCACAGAGCATGGGTTATCGTGTTACCGTGCTTGATCCATCAATTGATTGCCCTGCTGGGTGTATAGCTGATCATTTTATATGTGCTGATTATACCGATAGAAATATTTTACATAAATTGGGCTCTACCTGTGCAGGCATTACTACAGAATTTGAAAATATTCCCGCAGAATCACTTCGTATTCTTGCGGAATACTGTTTCGTCAGCCCCGATGCGCACTGTGTATCTATTACTCAGGATAGAATTCTTGAAAAACAATTCCTTGTAGCAAATGGCTTTTCAGTTGCTCCATTTCTAGTCGTTGAGAATCCTGATGAGCTATCAATTACCCAGTATTCCGATTTATTCCCTGGTATTCTCAAGGTTAGTCGGTTTGGTTATGATGGTAAGGGTCAAATACGTGTCAAGACTCAAGCTGAACTGAATACTGCATTTGCTGATTTGAATAAAAAATCATGCGTACTAGAACGTCTGATGCCGCTCGTCTGTGAGATTTCGGTTATTGTGGCGCGAGGAATGGATGATGAGCTGAAACTGTTTCCAGTAGTGGAAAATCAGCATGATCATGGCATATTGGATATCAGTATTATTCCTGCAAGGGTTTCTCGAGGTATTGCACAAAAGGCACAAGAAATTGCAATTCGTGTCGCTGAAAAATTAAACTATCGAGGAGTCTTATGCGTAGAGTTTTTTATATTGGAAAATGATCAACTACTCATAAATGAAATTGCACCTCGGCCGCATAATAGTGGACATTATACGATTGATGCCTGCATTACCTCTCAGTTTGAACAACAAGTACGGACGCTTTGCGGGATACCACTAGGCAGTACGAGCATGCATAGTGCAGCAGCAGTGATGGTGAACCTGCTGGGTGATTTATGGCAAAAAAATGAACCCAATTGGAAACAGGTATTGCAACATTCTTCTACCAAGCTTCATTTATATGGTAAACGTGAAGCCCGCCCCAGACGAAAAATGGGGCATTATACGGTGCTAGATACAACGACTGAAACTGCATTGCAGCAAGCATTAAAAATAAAACATTCACTAGATCCAAGCCTAGACAATTAACCATGCCTAATGAACCTGCATTATTTGAAACAGATATTAAAAGCCTGCAACTATTGCATCGAGGTAAAGTGCGGGATATTTATGTGGTTGATGACGGGTATTTACTACTAATTCAGACAGACCGCCTATCAGCATTTGACGTAATCCTACCAACAGCAGTTCCAGGAAAAGGTAAATTACTGACCGCACTATCTGCTTTCTGGTTTAATAAACTTGAGCATATTATGCCTAATCATTTAACAGGAATATTACCTGAATCCGTAGTGTCAGCGGCAGAGCGTGAGCAGGTAGCTGGACGGGCATTCGTAGTAAAACGGCTGAAACCATTGCCAATCGAAGCCATTGTACGTGGCTATATAGCAGGATCCGGCTGGAAGGATTATCAAAAAAAAGGAGCTATTTGCGATATCAAACTTCCCGAAGGATTACAAGAAGCAGAAAAGTTACCGGATGGCGCTATCTTCTCACCTTCAACTAAGGCAAAAACAGATGCACATGATGAAAACATTCCTTTTGAAAGTGTAATCACCCTGCTGGGTAAAGCGCTGGCCGAGAAGATTCGCGAGCAATCAATTCGCCTTTATACAGAATCCGCTAATTATGCTGCAAGTAGGAATATCATCATTGCTGATACAAAGTTTGAGTTTGGATTGGATAATGAGGGTCAGCTTTTTTTAATTGATGAAGTGCTCACACCCGATTCCTCTCGTTTCTGGCCTGCTTGTCAGTATGTTGTTGGTAAAAATCCACCTAGCTACGATAAGCAATTTATTCGAGATTGGCTGGAAGGGCAGGCATGGAATAAAAAAGCACCCGCACCGATAATACCTCCTGAAATTCTCAATCAAACAAGGAAAAAATATCAGGAAGCATTAAGACTCCTAACTGAGTAATCATTCGCTTAAAGGCCACACTAAAACAGGTTAATCAGCATCTTAATAGCTAACAAGTAAAGCAGAATCACAAAGATTTTTTTCAGTGTCGTAGTCTGAGTGCTGTGAGTGACTCTTGCACCTAATGGTGCAGTCAGCATGCTCGCTAAAATTAACCATCCAAGTGCGGGTAAATAAACATAACCCAAGCTATAATCGGGCAATAACTGCGGTTGTTGTGCCATGCCATTGAAAATATAACCAATGGCACCCGCTATTGCAATGGGGAACCCAACCGCAGCAGCAGTTCCGATAGCATGATGAAGCTTGACATTACAAAAAGAAAGAAATGGAACTGTTAATAAACCGCCACCGATGGCAACCAGACTGGATACCAAACCAATACAACTTCCCGTTGCAAACATACCAATTTTCCCAGGGAGCTGACGATTAGAGCTCAGATTTACTTTTAGCAGCATTTGTGTCGCGGCATAAAAAATAAATAAAACGAATATTATATTCAATAGTTGACTTGAAAGCGTTCCGGCTAATGTTGCGCCTCCCAGCGTTCCAATAATAATACCTGGAGTAATATTTTTTACGATTGTCCAGTTTACAGCGCCATGCGAATGATGTGTACGCAGGCTAGATGCTGATGTAAATATAATTGTTGCCATGGTAGTGCCAAGAGCAAGGTGCAAAATACGGTCAGGAGGAAAATTTTGAGCAGTAAAAATAAAAGTGAGAACTGGTACAATCATTAATCCGCCACCAATTCCCAATAAACCGGCAAAAAAGCCAACAATTGCGCCTAATAGCAGATAAATTAGCCACCATTCCATTTATTTGACACCACGAACGTTAATATTCACACCTTGAGTGCTAAAGCTTATCTTGTCTTCAATTATACAAGTATAACGATCTCAGTTGTTTTAGCTTTTATCCAGAATGATTAACAGAAATCTAATGGTTACTTTTATCTCATTACTTTAAAAAGCAGTTAGGTTATAGTATAAGATCAATCAGATAAAAGAAGACCTTCGCAAAGCCCCAATAGTTGAAAAATTAACCCTTCACAATCAATGGTCGGAAACTTCTCGCAAGGATTTTTGCAAAAGTTTTGAAAGATAAAAAAGCTCCCCACAAATGCCGTCAGCCCTTCATCTTGAACCATAAGGTCCAAGGCGGTCGCTTGCCGGATGTATCAGGTGCTTCCTTGCAGGAAGCTCACAACAACATCACTCTGACTTACAACCTATTTCTTAAAATTGGTTCAAAGAATAGGGGTCTAAACTAACACCGCAGGGAGCAGTCTTTATATTCTCTTGGCACTAAAACTATCTTCTAAAATTAGCTTAGAAAAATTACTTTTATCCATAAACTGCTGCTTAATTAAGCTATCGCTCAGTCTTTCTTTCCTATTAGGATTCAATTCTACGCTTAAATTCATTCATGTCAAAATTTCCCATACCTTGGACAGATATGAATTGTGCATCGCGGTTATCAATCATATAGAGCGTTACGATAAACATTAAAGCTGTACGAATTATACAAATAGCCGTAATGCACTTTTACTGCCCGCGAGGATTTTTTGTTTTTTCATTAATTTTTGAATGTCACTTAACTGCTGTTTGCTTCGAATAAGCCCTCTATCGCTGAGCGGAACACGATTATCATCTACTATAATTCCACCTAAGGTTGAAGAAAAAATCCTTGCAAGATGTGTTAATTGGTCAAAAACTTTTTCTCCATTTGCAACTCTTGGTACGTCCAGTAGGAAGGTAATCCCATGTGTAGTCAATGTTCTGATATTTTCGGATATAAATGGTACCGATTCATAGTTACTTAGCGTGAATAAAACAGCATGATTATCATCGCGATATTTAAATATACCTTCTGGCCCAAGCTTAAACCCCGATGCTTCTGCCAGTGCTCGGATTTTTGTCCCAACAAATGCACCATCGTCTTTACTAATAATATTGATGCCAATCATAACATCCACTTCTGCACAAAATTTATCAAGTAATATAGCGCGATCATGTGCTGCTACGATGTCAGGGCAATCTGCGACAGCATTTACTTGTGACGCAAATTCCTGCACTATATCGCGGAATTTGGATAAATTAACCTCGCTGACAGGGCCCGCACGATCGGCAAGTTGCAGGCAGCCTTTTAAACCAATATAACCTGCTTTATTCGCATTCGTTTCCAAGGTAATTTCTTCCCATGAGCCGCTTTTTTGCTCCTGTCCTAACCAGTGCACAGGCTTCCCAAAATCAAATTTCCCATGTAGCAGTACAGTTAAATCGGAGCTGGAAATCATCGAATCCGAGTACAGACTGGCAATATAGTTTATATTGCTATCGAATTCATCCGTCGTCGAATCAGTTGATGTGGCCACCGGTGATTTTATTGCATCATCTTTTTTGTCGTCTCCGGCAGGTTCAATTAAGTCCTCAGGAAATTCAGGTACAGGCGCAACCGTCTTTTTTAATTGTGGTTCAATACGCTCATTTTTCTTGATGACTTTATCTGTTTCGAGTAACACATCTTCATGTTCCTGATCAAACGATGCCTGCATTTTATTCCGATAACGTAACTGCTGCACCCAATTGAAGACAGCAACACCCACGATGATGACGGCACCGATAATGATTAAACTTATCTGTAAGTCACTCATATTCATTATGTCCATACTATCTCCCTTGCTATCTTCTTAAACACCTAAACTTGCATTAACTGCACAGCCCAATTCAATGGCTTCCGCTACATCAACAGCAACCACACGCGAGACGCCTTGTTCTTGCATCGTGATGCCTAATAATTGCTCTGCCATTTCCATTGTGATTTTATTATGACTAATGAATAGAAACTGTGTTTGTTTCGATATTTTCTTTACTAAATCACAAAAACGACTCGTATTGCTGTCGTCAAGAGGTGCATCAACCTCATCTAACAAACAAAATGGCGCAGGATTCAGTTGAAATAACGAAAAAATAAGTGACAAGGCAGCCAATGCCTTCTCTCCACCCGATAACAAATGAATAGAGCTATTTCTCTTACCAGGTGGTTGTGCCGTTAATGCTACACCGGAGTCCAGAATTCCCCCATCATTTAAAATGAGCTTTGCCTGTCCTCCCCCAAACATCACAGGAAAGATTTCATCTAAGTTATTATTGACCGAATTGAAAGTTGTTAGCAGACATTCTCGAGTTTCATGATCTATTTGATGAATTACCTTTTCCAAGGTGCTGATTGCTTCATTCAAATCACGCAATTGTGAACCAAGATTGGCTTCTCGTGTTTGAGCTATTAGCAGCTCATCTAAAGCGGCGAGATTAACCGCTCCCAGTGTCATGATTTCAGCATTAAGTCGTTTTATATCAGCTTGTAACATTGAAGGCTGCACGTTATCAATTAGTGATAATAAATCTTTCTCGTCTGCTTTGGCTTCATTTAACTGTTCATCAAAACGACTTGCAGTAATACAAGCTTCTTGTTCTTTAAGGCGCGTTTGATTAATTGATTCTCGCAATGCGTGTAATTTCTGCTCAGAAGCTATGCGTGAATTATCTATTTCCTGTAAATAGCGTGCGGCATTATCCAAACGTTCACGCACCTCGGCAACAGTCTGTTCAAATCTTATGCGTTTCACCAGATTCTCCTCTAACTGAGCTTCTAATGAGGTGTTATCCAAGTTGGATTGCTCCGCTAATAACTGATTTCTATTTTCTGTCAATCTGCTTATATTTTCGTTATATATTCGAATATTTTGTTCCAGTTCGTTAATTTTGCTTTCACATGTTTTTAAATAGAACCCGGCTTCTTGCATTTCTTTCATCGTATTTTGAACGAGTTGCCGTTGTGTAGCAAGTAATTGTTCTGCCATTACTGAAGCAAGATTTTTTTGTTGGACCTGCTTTTCTAGTTCGCCAAGTTGCTCGATATATTGATTTATTTTTATTTCAGCACCTTGCTTCTGCAGGATTTCCATAGCTGACTGCTGCATAATTTCTTTTAACTCATTATTAATCTGAGTATGACGCTGATCAACACGTTCAGTGAGCTGTGAAAGTTTGACTGCTTCTAATTGTAAATCATGTTGTTTCTGCCGAAGTTGTTTGTTATCCGAATGTAATCGTTTGATTGCCTCATTCAATTTGTTACTAACATACTCCGCTTCCGCTAGTTTGGATTGCTTCTGATTCAGATTGATACTTAACTGATTTATCTCGGTGCTAATTAGATTCAGCTCCTGTTGGCGTGCTAATACCCCATGCAATTGAGAATCGGGTGTATAAAAAGTCAAACTATAGCGGGTAAAAATATGTCCCTGGCTTGTTACTAGCTTTTCACCGGAAACCAGATGAATTCTCTGCAACAAACCTTCCTGAAGATTTTCAGTCACATATATTTGATTCAACCATTCGTCTAGTACAGATTTGATCCCAGTATGAGTGCAGATCATATGATCCCGCAATAACTTCCACTGTGTTGTGTTACAGGTCGTTTTTTCAGTTTTTTCGGTTTTTTCGGTCAAGCGACTATTAGCTGCGTAAACTGATGGCTGCTCTGTTTCGAATAATGTCCATTTTCCGGGTGGCAAATCATGTTCCCAGTTCTTTAATACATTTAGTTGATCAAACCCGATACTATTCAGTTGCTCACGCAATATAGACTCTAATGCATTTTCCCAATTTTTTTCAATTTCAATGTGTTGCCATAACCGGGGTAGCACATCAAATTTGTATTTAGTCAACCATGCGGTCAATGCTGCATTATTTTCCAACTTCAGCTGTAAACGTTGCAATGCATCAAATCGTGCTTTCATCTGAGTTAACGCCTGTTCCAGTAACAGCACCTCTTTCGCAGCCTGTTTTTTGTTTTCGGCTACAGATAATGCTTGACCTTCAGCCTCTGCAAGCATGCTTTTTTTTTGCCCCTGAACTATATTCAGATTTTCTATTTCTTCTTGTAAAGAAACCAGCTTCTCATGATCAGGTTGAGGTAGCGCATTTTTCTCCTGTATGAGACGATCATGACGAGATTTTAATTGCTGAACGGACTTATCAGCATGCTCATAGTGACTTTTTTCTAAATGACGGCCTTGCTCTATCAACAATAAATCACGTTGGTAATCATTAAAGTTTTCTTGAGCCAAGCGGAAGGCTGCTTCAATTGCGGGTAATTCATCATGCGCATTTGTATTCTTATCCATGCTGGATTGGTGAGCGGAATGAGCCAGATCAATCTCTTTATGCCAGTGAACCAGGCTATCAGTAGCACTCTTTACCTGCTGCTCGTTACGCTCCAGTTGTTTTTCTATTTCGAGCATTTGATGTGATAAACGCTCGTTATTTTTGCGTAAATGCGTTATCTCTTGCTCTAAATAGGCTACTCTTGCATTGACTGCATGGAGTTTATCCTGCGACTGTTGTAATTGTTCGCTGGCAGAGGAATGTTGGAATCGTACTGTTTCCAGTTTTTTTTCCAAACCAGATAACCTGGCCCGTTCGATTTCTAGTTCTTGCTCTCGTTTGTGGATCTCATTTTCCGCATACACTCGCTTTGTGACTGCTTCCTGCTTACGTAACAACCATAATAAATTCTGTGTTGTTTGTAATTCTATTTGGATTTCTTTGAATTGCTTAGCAGCTTTAGCTTGTTCTTCCAGATGCTGTCGTTGTGTGCTTAGCTCTTGATATATATCCTCTAACCGTAAGAGATTTTTTCGGGTGTCGGCCAAGCGACATTCAGTTTCATGACGGCGTTCCCGATACTTGGAAATTCCCGCAGCTTCTTCCAGAAATAGTTTTAATTCATGTGGCTTAGCTTCAATAATACGTGAAATCATGCCTTGTTCGATAATGGCATAACCACGTCCTCCCACCCCCGTGCCCAAAAAGATATCAGCAATATCGCGCCGGCGTACATGTGTGTTATTGATATAATATGCGGAATCTCCATCACGTTGAATCACTCTTTTAATGGCAATTTCAGCATAACTTGACCATTGCCCAATAGCCCTGCCAAGTTTATTATCAAATATCAATTCCACACTGGCACGACCAACCGGCTTACGATTTGCTGATCCACTAAATATAACGTCTTGCATGGATTCACCCCGTAAAGCGGATGCTTTTGATTCACCTAAAACCCAACGGACTGCATCAATTACATTTGATTTTCCACAACCATTAGGGCCGACGATTCCAACTAGATTGCCAGGAGTAGAAATGATGGTGGGATCAACAAAGGATTTGAAACCAGCAAGTTTAATTTGAGAGAGGCGCAATTTTTCAGGTAAACCGGTTATAATTGAAAGGTGAAAGTAATATGAAAATACAGTCTGGACGTTTATTTTAACCGATTTAATCTATCTAGAGAATGACAAGCAAATCCGAAAAAAAACTTGAAGTATTTGCAAACCCTACACAAAAACGAGATTACCGTATTCATATAGAAATCCCCGAATTTACTTGTCTATGTCCAAAAACAGGTCAGCCTGATTTTGCTACCTTAGTTTTAGACTATATTCCCGACAAAAAATGTATCGAATTAAAAAGCCTCAAACTCTATATTTGGTCATACCGCAACGAGGGTGCATTTCATGAAGCGGTCACTAATCTGATACTCGATGATCTCGTTGCTGCTTTAAAACCGAGATATATCCGCCTCATTGCCAGATTTTATGTCCGCGGTGGTCTCTTTACTAATATTGTAGCAGAACATCGTAAAACAGGATGGAAACCATTGCCAGTGGTATTACTAGAGGAATTTGATGAGCAATCGAATACACGTAAATAATTTTAATCAAATAGAATCAAATTATAATAATTATTTATGCAAAAAACATATACGATACGATTTTTTAAAAAAACACTAATTACCTGCTTATTAACAATATTTATATATCTTCCTGCGAGTGCAACAGAAACCAGGAACTATAGGTCAACCGTACATATAGCTGAATATTCGACGGATACCGCCACAGACTCAGATGACTTATGGGAGCGGATTCGTAATGGCTTTACCTTGGGCGATCTTAATAGTAAAGAAGTACGTAGTAACGAGGCTTCCTATACCCGTGATCCGGACTACATATATCGTATTGCCGAACGAAGCAAGCGCTATTTACATCATATTGTTGAAGAAGTTGAACGTCGTGGCATGCCAACCGAAATTGCATTGTTACCCATAATTGAAAGTGCCTTTAATCCCAACGCCGAATCGAGCAGTAATGCGGCAGGACTTTGGCAATTCATTCCTGCTACGGGAAAAAGCTTTGGCTTAAAACAAAATTGGTGGCGCGATGAACGTAAAGATATTATCGCAGCTACCCATGCAGCTCTTGATTACCTGCAGAATCTCTATGGTATGTTTGGTGATTGGAAATTGGCAATAGCCGCATATAATTGGGGAGAGGGGGCAATAAAACGCTCATTAGCTAAAAATCGAGAAGAAGGTTTCCCCACCAGTTTTCGTCATATTAAACTCCCTCCCGAAACCCGGAATCATGTACATAAACTAATAGCAGTAAAAAATATTATTGCTAATCCAACAGATTACGGCATCGAACTAAATCCCATACCCAATGAGCCTTATTTTGACAAGGTTGAAGCTAATCACCATATAGATATCAGCCTGGTAGCAGAACTGGCCGGCATACCGATTGAAGAATTCAATGCATTAAATCCCGCATATAATCGACCTATCATTAGGGTTAATGATACTCCCCGCATTTTATTACTACCCATTGATAAGATTGAAACATTCTTAACTAATCTTGAAAGCTGCAATAAGCCACTTGTTTCATGGCAGATTTATCAGGTTAAAAGAGGGGAGGATGCAAGGGAATTATCATCCCGCCACAATATTAGTGTCGCGCAGTTAAAAGAAGTAAACAGTATCACGCAGAACGATAAAATTACTCAAGGTCAGGTTATTCTGGTTCCGCGCATAGAGTCTGGCCATAATATGGATACTTTAATCGCGCACAACAAATCAACTAAAAATATCAAATACTTGTCTAAGGGTAATTTTTAATTTTAATACGCAGCGATAGCTGATTGAAGGAATCGGGTTAACCTAATCCGGCTCCTCCATGCATAATGTGAAATAAATCCATATAAAAGACCGCTGCATAACTGTGTTTTTAAGCTTTTCTGATTACTTTCAGCATTGATAAATCAAACACTTAAAAATCTTTCCCAGCCCGAAATACCCAGTTATGCAGCGGTCTTTATAATGAGAAAAAAGGCATCATTCAGGAAGATGTCATCTTTTGCATAAGCTTAATTGCCCATCCCACACCAAAACCGGTAATATCACTGCCTACTGCACCTAGCCCACCTTTATGGCTGCAAGCAGAAAGATCCATGTGTATCCATGGTGTATGCTTTATAAATTGACTCAGAAAGCGAGCTGCTAGGATGTGATCACTCTCACCATCTAATGAACATTGTTTAATATCCGCAATTTTACTCTCCAGGCTTTCTTCGTAATCGGGATCCATTGGAAATACACAAATACGTTCACCACTCGCTTTTCCTGCATCTACTGCATCCTGTGCTAGATCATCACTATTACTGAAAATACCACTATAACGAGAGCCTAAGGCTGTATGCATACTCCCTGTGAGTGTTGCGAAATCTATAATCATCTCCGGTTTCTGTCGTTCTGCCAGGGTCAAAGTATCAGCCAGTATCATTCGCCCTTCAGCATCCGTATGAATAATTTCGATTGTTAAGCCATTCAGCGCAGTGATTACATCATTTTGTTTATAAGCGCGTGGGCTAATATGATTCTGAGCTATGGCAAGCCAGCAATCAATGTTAATTGGAATATTAGCTCGCGTGGCCGCCAGTAAAATTCCTAAGGCTACCGCTGAACCATTCATATCTTCATGCATGCCATGCATAAAGCGAGCAGGTTTTAAGTTATGTCCGCCAGTATCAAAACAGATGCCTTTACCTACCAGCGCAATTGTTTTGTTAGTTTCTGTACCACAACGTCTCTTCAAATATACGATAGCTGCATCCTCAGGATCGCTGCCTTGTGCTACTGCTACAAATGCACCCGCTCCCATTTTTCGTAACGTATTGACATCAAATTCCTCATGCTCCCATCCTTCATTTGTTGCCAGTTTTTTGATTTGCTCACGATAAGTTCGAGGAGTTAATTCATTAGGAGGCAATATTGTCAATCCACGTGCCAGAAAATTCCCCTCAGCTTGCGCACTGAGCAGTGCAAAATTATCGGGATCCTGATGACCGAATAGCGTTATTTTAGTAAGCGACTGTCTTTCCTGTTTTTTCTTCCGTACGGGAAGGGCTGCGCCATTAACCCAAGCAGCATAAATAGCCAGCTCCGCAAATATACTCTTCTGACTCGTGTTTCCATAAACAGCAATATGTATTTCTGCAGGGCTTTCCTCTAAGAGCAATTGAACTGCCTTACGAATACAAGTCTGCTGATTAAATATGGGCTGGTCTAAATCAATCATTACCCAAGCACATAAAGCACCATTATCGAGGTTGCCACTTACTGATACTTCGCTAATTTTACTCAGCTTCATATCGCGTCGTTCCAGCAATTTTTTCAGCGTATTTTCACCAGGAATGTCGTATTTTTTAGGTAGCCTTGCTAATCGGGGAAGTACTACGAGAATATGTGTTGCTTTAATGGATTTATCGAAAGGTGATTCGTTCTGAATAAGTGTTGCAAGCATTGATCGCTTCCCTGTCAAATATAATTTGAATGACAATTTATGATTATTGGTACGTGAAGAATCTTCATCACATAAACTGTTACTATTATATACGCCATACCCATCTTTTGCCCAAGATAGCCTGTAATCGATGGCTTACTTTTAAAGATTAATTCGGAGATCCTAACTTTATGCGTCAATATCTCGAACTAATGAGACATGTTCTAAACCATGGCTGTCAGAAATCTGATCGAACTGGGACTGGCACACTCTCGATATTTGGTTACCAGATGCGTTTTGATTTGGCCGATGGTTTCCCACTGGTTACCACTAAGAAATGCCATATCAAATCCATTATTCATGAACTACTGTGGTTCCTAACGGGGGATACTAACATCAGATACCTTCAAAACCACGGCATTTCTATCTGGGATGAATGGGCAGATGAAAATGGGGAGCTGGGTCCGATATATGGGCATCAATGGCGCTCATGGCCAGCTGCCGATGGCCGCAAGATAGATCAAATTACGCAGATAATTGAGCAAATAACAAATACGCCGGACTCGCGGCGTATGATTGTTTCAGCATGGAATGTAGGCTATTTAGACAGTATGAGGCTACCGCCTTGTCACGCATTTTTTCAATTCTATGTGGCTGATGGTCGATTATCTTGCCAGCTATACCAGAGAAGTGCGGATATTTTCCTGGGTTTGCCATTTAATATCGCGTCTTATTCGCTATTAACCATGATGATCGCGCAAGTATGCAACCTCAAACCTGGCGATTTTGTACACACTCTTGGCGATGCTCATCTTTATCTTAATCATCTTGAGCAGGCTCATGAACAGCTCAATCGAGAACCTAGAGCATTACCGACTATGAAATTAAATCCTTTAATCAGGCAACTTCCCGATTTTAAATATGAAGATTTTATATTAGAGAAATATGATCCTCACCCAGCTATCAGAGCGGCAGTGGCCGTATGAATACTTCACATTTATCAATTTTAGTAGCAATGGCTAGAAATCGTGTGATTGGTAAGGATAATACACTGCCGTGGTATTTGCCCGCTGATCTGAGACACTTCAAAGCACTGACCTTAGGTAATCATATTATCATGGGTCGTAAAACATATGAATCCATTGGTAAACCCTTACCAGGCCGTACAAACATAATTATTACGCGCCAGGTTAATTATCATGCACCTGGCGCAATTATCGTGAATTCAGTAGATGATGCATTACGTCTATATACAAAACGTGATAACAGGAGTGCACAGGGATTTATTATTGGAGGTGCAGAGCTTTATCAACAAACACTGGGGTTATGTCAACGTATATATATGACAGAGTTACAACATAATTTTGAAGGAGATACATTCTTTCCTAATTTAAATCCTGACGAATGGAATGAAACAATACGCGAGAAACATTATTCGGATGGGAAGGATCCACTGGAATTCCACTTTATCGTACTTGATCGTAAAATCTGACTCAATCTTATCCAAGAGAAAAATATATGGCATCCTTGAAGAAATGCTTAAGCTTAATATTGTTTTTTGTTTTCTCAGTAAATTTATATGCGGCGGGGCATACTGAAATTACTTGGTATGGACATGCTGCTTTTAAGATAAAAACGCCTACGGGCAAAGTTATGGTTATTGATCCCTGGCTTACAAATCCAGCCAATCAGGCCGGGAAAGATCATCTTACCAGGTTAGATAAAGTTGATTTAATCCTTGTCACGCATGGTCACGCTGATCACGTTGGTGATAGTGTCGAAATTGCAAAAAAAACAGCTGCGAGACTAGTCACTACTTATGATCTGGGTGCTGCATTGGTTAAATATGGTGGTTATCCAGAGAAACAAGTGGAATCTGATACTCAAGGAAATACTGGGGGTGAGATTTCACTGCTAGATGATGAAGTGAAAATTGCCTTTATACCCGCAGTACACAGCTCAACATTTACCGAGCCGCATGGAGTCAAACATATTCGTAGTAGTGGTAACGCAGGTGGTTTTTTGATTTCCATCAAAAATGGGCCTGTAATTTATCATACAGGCGATACAGATTTATTTTCTGATATGGCATTGATACCCAGGTTTCGCAAGGTCGATATTATGCTTGCCGCCATAGGCGACCATTTTACAATGGGTCCTCAGCGTGCTGCTGAAGCAGTCAGATTAGTTCAACCTGATATAGTTATTCCCATGCATTTTGGTACTTACCCAATTCTCAGAGGAACACCAGAAGCGTTAAAAAAAGCAATAGAAATAAAAAATATTAACGTGAAAATTAAGGTAATGAAGATTGGAGAAACCTTAAATCATAAATAAATTTGAACGAAGGCAGTAAATCACAGAACCTAAATCCTATGCTGATAGCATTAAGCTAAATAGGATGGTAAATATGATTTCATTCTATTTGGTCAATATTAGCGAGTAGAGATAAGAAGCATGATATCGTTTGATTCTGGTAACAAAATGGCAGGATACAATCAATATATCCTACCACTTTTAATTATAGTGCATGAATTTAAGCTATTTGTTTATTATTTACTGCTTATATCACAATAACATCTGGCAATGGAAAGCCATTGAAATTACTGGCGTAGGCAGTTGTATAAGCACCGGCATTAGGAATATAAATAAAGTCACCTTCTTGTATGTCTTTGGGTAACATCTCATCATGCATTAAAATATCTACCGAATCACAAGTAGGGCCAGCAATAGACCAGGGAATATGGCTTCCCTTCCGATCGGTTAGAATTTCATATCGCAACCCTTCAGTAACCTCAATGATGCCACCAAACATGCCAGCATCCCAATACATCCACCGCTTACCATTACGTGTAGCTGTACCGACCACACGGCAAATAAAATAAGCCGAATCAGATACCAGATAGCGCCCTGGCTCAGCTATGATACGTATATCTTCCGGTAAATCAGCAATCGCAGCGTTAACCACTTCACCAATTACCTCAATGGAAGGGATCGGTTTGATATGACGGACCGGATAGCCACCGCCAATATTCAGTAAACGTGGATTCAGCCCCGCGTCACGCATATCTGCAAAAACTTTTTTGGCACGCTCAATGCCGACTCGCCAATTCTGCGGATTACGACATTGTGAGCCGACATGAAAAGTTACGCCGGCAAGATCCGCATTAAGTCTGGCCGCCTCATTGATAATTTCATGAATATCGGCAAGATGTGTACCAAATTTCCCAGCCAATGGCCAGTCGCTGCCAATATTAGGTGTATCTATACGCAGGTACATTTTCGCATCCGGCTTGACACTTACAATTTTTTGCAATTCTTCAATGCTATCTAGAACATACCATTCAACTCCTTTAGCAGCGGCATATTCGAGATAAGCACGGGATTTCATTGGATTACTGTAATAGATTTCAGCAGCCGGAACACCTAAGCTCAGCAATAGATTTAATTCTGCAATCGAAGCAATTTCAAATCCAGCTTTCTCTTCAATCAATGTTTTTAATACCCGTGGATCAGGGTTAGCTTTGGCTGCATAGTGCGGATGAACACGCGGCATTGCAGCTTTAAATCGCCGTGTTTTATTGCGAATAATGTCGAGATCAATCAGTAGAAACGGTTTATCGTAGCCTTTTTTCAGTGCCGTCTGGACATGCTCAAAACTCAGACTAGTTTCGGAATGAGTATCAAATACTACTTCAGCTTCAGTTTTTTTATAAAGAATAGTGGAATGCATTGACATGATATTTTCCTTTAAGGATTGCTATGTAACAGGGATATGAACATTGACTAAATCAGCTGGAATAGAAAAATTTACTTTGCATATCATGATGACCTCCTACGCGTAAGTTTACGATTCTTAAAAAAGTCCGAATTATAGTATGCATTCAGGGGGAATCAAGCTTTTTTTTTGACAAGATAAAAGAAATTAAATTTCTGTTTACAGAAAAAATTTAATTTCATAAATACATCTAGTTAGAGAGTGGTATTGGTTTGAATAATAGATAAGCAATAACAGCGATACAGGATTAAATAGACCGCTGATTCCCAGAGTTGCACAGCAGTCTTACAGTATTTTGTGCCGGCACGATCTTGAGATTAGAGAATTCGTGCTGACGGCCCTCACAGATACCCTTGAAAAGGAGGAGAATTGCAGCACGAATCAAGCGTTTCCCGAGATCATGTTTCAGGCCGCTAACGCAAAAAAGGAGAGGGTTAGAAAGAAGCGTTTAATCGTTTGCGTCGAGGTTTTGTCTGTAAAGCTCACATTCTTGCCGATAAAGGCTATAGTAACAATGACATTCGGAGTAACCTAAAAAACATAATGTCAAGTCAGTTATTCCACCACGTTTGAGCCGGAAAATGTCAATCCATTACAACCTATAAAAAAAGAAGGCGCTTTTTGTCCGCCTAGCTTAACAGCCAACTTGAAAAAGACTAATCCAGTATCTAGTAATTTGATAAGAAACGATATTGAATGAAATATTCCCCAAAAATCTATTTTAAATCTTTGGAAGCGTCACGCCCTGCTGGCATTGATATTTGCCATTCCGATCTTTATATGAAGTCTCACATACTTCATCTGACTCAAAAAAGATTACCTGTGCAACACCTTCATTCGCATATATTTTCGCAGGTAATGGTGTCGTGTTAGAGAATTCTAACGTCACATAACCCTCCCATTCTGGTTCAAAAGGAGTGACATTGACAATAATACCACAGCGAGCATAAGTAGATTTACCCAGGCAGATAGTCAATACATTTCTAGGAATGCGAAAATACTCGACTGTACGCGCTAATGCAAAAGAATTAGGTGGAATAATACAAACGTCATTTTTTACATCAACAAATGAATTGGAATCAAAATGCTTGGGATCTACAATGGTGGAATTCAAATTCGTAAACAGTTTAAATTCATCAGAGCAACGAATATCATAACCGTAGCTTGATGTGCCATAAGAGACAATTTTACGGTCGTTTTTCTGCCTGATCTGTTCAGGCTCGAATGGTTCTATCATGCCACACTCTAAGGCCATGCGGCGGATCCATTTATCAGACTTAATCGTCATGCTGTTACCACTAGAAAAATAGATATCGCTGTATACTGCAAAACAAACCGATTAGTCATTTTCCATTACAATCTTTGCAAATAATTCTGACTGATCTTCTGCCAGATCAGCAACTTTTATAGCAACACGACGCGCAATCGTACGATAAGTTTCAGCTATTTGACCATTTGGATCAGCCACTACGCTTGGTATACCCATATCAGTTTGTTCACGAATTCTAATATCCAGTGGCAATGCCCCTAGAAATTCCACTTCATAATCCTGACACATTTTTTCACCACCGCCAGTACCAAAAATATGTTCCGTGTGTCCGCATTGAGAACAAGTATGCATACTCATATTCTCGACAATTCCTAAAATAGGAATGCCTACTTTTTCAAACATTTTCAGTCCCTTACGAGCATCTAATAAAGCAATATCCTGTGGTGTTGTAACAATTACAGCGCCGGTAACAGGCACTTTTTGTGCGAGCGTTAACTGTATATCACCCGTGCCAGGTGGCAAATCAACAATAAGATAATCTAGATCATGCCAGCGAGTATCGTTCAGCAATTGTTGTAGTGCCTGAGTTACCATCGGTCCACGCCAGACCATGGGGGTTTCCACAGAAACTAAAAGGCCAATAGACATGGCCTGAATACCGTGTGCCTGCACTGGCTCTATTGATTTACCATCTGGAGATTCCGGACGCCCGGTAATTCCCAGCATTTGTGGCTGTGAAGGTCCATAAATATCAGCATCCAGGATACCAACCGAAGCACCTTCTGCTGCCAACGCCAGCGCTAAATTTACTGCAGTAGCAGATTTACCTACGCCACCTTTACCAGAAGCAACAGCAATCACATTCTTCACACCTGGAATGAGTTTCACGCCACGTTGCACACTATGAGGAACAATCTTACTGGTAATATTAACGTTAACCGTCCCAATTTCCGGAATAGCACTTAATGCTTCAGTAATGCGGGTTTGGATAGAACCCATCACACTTTTTGCAGGATAGCCCAATTCGATTTCAAGCGATATCTGATCATTTTTAATCTTAATGTGACGGATTGTTTTGCTCGTTACATAATCCTTGCCTGTAGTAGGGTCAATTAATTGTTTAAGAACAGATTGTACTTGTTGCTCTGAGATAGTCACTATACAACTCCTTTGTATCGGTAATGCAATCTAAATCCGGGATAAAGTTTAATCGGATGTTAACAAATATCAGGATAGCCTACACAGTTTGTTACAATTCGTGTTTAACCAATTCGAAATATAGATCGTTAATGAACAAGCGAAAAATCCTAGTAACCTCTGCATTACCTTATGCGAATGGCAGCATCCATCTTGGCCACTTGGTGGAATATATCCAGACTGATATCTGGGTACGCTTTCAGAAAATGCGAGGGCATACTGTGTACTATGTGTGCGCCGATGATACTCATGGTACACCCATTATGCTGCGTGCTGAAAAAGAGGGCATAACACCGGAAGCCTTGATTACCAGAGTACATAGCGAACATTTTCGTGATTTTACGGGGTTTCACGTTCACTTTGATAATTATTACACCACACATTCAGCAGAAACACGATTTTATTCAGAAGATATTTATACCAAGCTCAAGAATGCAGGGTTGATAGCAGTTCGTGGTATTGAACAGTTATATGATCCCGTCAGAGAGATGTTCTTGCCTGATCGCTTCGTCAAAGGTGAGTGTCCTAAATGCACGGCAAAAGACCAATATGGTGATTCCTGCGAAGTTTGTGGCGCTGCTTATACCCCTACTGATTTAAAAAATCCATATTCTTCAGTATCCGGGGCCATTCCGATTAAAAAATCTTCTGAACATTTCTTTTTTAGTCTGTCAGATGACCGTTGTGTGAATTTTTTACGCCGCTGGACACGCGAAGCCGACCATTTACAACCTGAAGCGGCAAATAAAATGCGTGAGTGGCTGGGTGACACGGAGAGCAATAAGCTTTCTGACTGGGATATTTCACGTGATGCTCCTTATTTCGGTTTTGAAATTCCTCACGCACCAGGAAAATACTTTTACGTATGGTTAGATGCACCAATCGGTTATATGGGTAGTTTCAAAAATTTTTGTGATCGAAATAATATTCATTTCGATGAATTCTGGAAAAAAGGATCAACTACTGAGCTATATCATTTTATCGGTAAAGATATTCTTTATTTTCATGCATTATTCTGGCCTGCTATGCTCGAGAATACAGGCTATCGTACGCCTACCAAGATATTTGCACATGGCTTTCTCACTGTGAATGGAGAAAAAATGAGTAAATCCAGAGGCACATTCATTACAGCGGAAAGTTACCTGAAACAAGGGCTAAACCCGGAGTGGTTACGCTACTACTATGCAGCAAAACTGAATGGATCCATGGAAGACATCGATTTGAACCTGGATGACTTTATTGCACGCGTCAATTCGGATCTAATTGGTAAGTATATCAATATTGCCAGCCGATGTGCTGGTTTTATCACCAAACGTTTTGACGGAAAACTTATTGCTGACGAGGGCTATCAGTTAATGCAAAATTTAATTGATGAACGTTTTTCGTCATGGAAATCGACCATAATAGAGAAAGCTTATGAGGATAGGGATTTCTCAGCTGCAGTTAGAACCATTATGAAGTACGCAGATGAAGCAAATGAAATAATACACGATCTGGCACCCTGGGAAATTGCCAAAGATTCGAAGCGAAATAACGAGCTACAGCAGGTTTGCAGTTTAGGTATACAACTTTTTTATTTGCTTTCTTGTTATCTGAAGCCCATTCTGCCTGAAACCATCAAGCAAGTTGAAAATTTTCTTAATTGTGAGCCACTGTGTTGGCCCGCGTTATCAGGTGAACAACAGCTATCCAATTTGTTACTGCCAGCTGGGCATCGCATTAATACCTACCAACACCTGATGACACGGATTGATATCAAAAATATTCATGCCTTAATCGAGGCAAACAAACAAAGCCTTACACCTGTTACAGAGACACACTCGCCCGCGCGTCACGCTGAAAAACAACAACATATACAAACACCTATCGCTGAGACGATTTCAATTGATGATTTCAATAAAATAGATTTGCGCGTCGCTATGATTCTCCATGCCGAGCAGGTAGCGGGGGCTGATAAATTATTGAAGCTGACACTGGATATTGGTACCGAACAACGAATCGTTTTTGCGGGAATTAAATCTGCTTATGATCCAGATCAAATCAAAGGGCGACTGACTATTATGGTTGCCAATCTGGCGCCGCGCAAAATGAAATTTGGCTTGTCTGAAGGTATGGTATTGGCCGCAGGTGACGGAAAGAGTCTTTATTTGTTTTCTCCCGATAGCGGCGCCCAGCCAGGAATGCGTGTGAAATGATCGCTCATATTCAAGAAAATTGATGAAGTCTCTTGAAGAGCAGATCAAAACACTGGAATTAAAACTATTACATACGGATACCGGAACGGATCCCTCGTTATTCAATGCGCTGCTGTCTGAAGATTTTGAGGAAATCGGCAATACGGGCCACATCAACTCAAGACAAGAGGTCATTAATTGGTTAATCAATAAGAATAACGATGATCGCTGGTTATTGAAAAATTTCAGAATAAAGATATTATCAACTGATTGGGTGTTGGCTATCTACGAGGCACAGAAGATAAGTAACCTGGATAGCACCTCGACGTCCAGAGGATCGCTTAGGAGCTCAATCTGGAAGCGTCATGGTGACAATTGGCAAATGGTATTTCATCAGGGTTCAAAGATAAGTAAATAAATCAATATGAGAACAACGAACATGTCATGCTCTACTAAAATTATATTGATCATGATTCAAATTACTGACACCTAGGGCAAGATCTAAAAACAATAGGCAGCCTGATCTACCCATTATCGTTATGGTGTCAAACGATAGGAAATCAAATAACTTCACGGCGTTTAAGTTGACCTGGTAAATTAGAATAATAGGAGATGGCATTGGAACAAGCAGAACAACAGCTTAGTGAAATAAAAAATAATATTGCTAAAATTCAACAAAATATGGCAGCGGCATGTAAGCGGGTAGAACGTGAGCCATCTAGCGTTCGACTCTTGCCCGTAACTAAAACCGTTCCCGCTGAAAGGCTGCGGATTGCCTATGCCGCTGGCTGTCATGATATGGGTGAAAATAAGATTCAGGAGGCGCGGGAAAAGTCCGAGACATTGAATGATCTAAACATTAAGTGGTCGGTAATTGGTCATCTTCAGACCAACAAGGCCAAGTATCTGGCACGATTCGCACATGAATTCCAGGCACTGGACAGCCTCAAAGTAGCTGAAGAGCTTGATAAGCGCTTACAAATAGAAGGACGGGCTATGGATGTTTATGTTCAGGTCAATAGCTCGGGTGAAGCCAGTAAATTCGGATTAGCACCAGAGGATGTCCATACTTTTGTGGCAAACCTGCCTCACTATTCATCATTGCGCATCAAGGGATTAATGACATTGGCTATTTTTTCTAATGATCATGAACGTGTTCGTGAATGTTTCATCAAGATGCGCACATTGCGTGATATGCTCAGACAGGAGGCACCCGCTAATTTATCATTTGAGGAACTCTCAATGGGTATGTCCGGGGACTATGAAATTGCAATAGAGGAAGGTGCGACCGTTGTGCGAGTTGGGCAAGCCATCTTTGGCAAACGACCCTTGCCAGACAGTCATTACTGGCCCGGGCTTGCATAGTCCATCGTTTCATAAAATTTCATATTAGCCTTACCGGTTGGTAATTCAAGGTAGTGCGACGTTAACTTCTTCCCTGTGCTGCTTGTGGCCCCATTATTTCTCTGAATCATGGAAGATTTTACTTTGTTATCTGCCATTTATATTTATCTATTTAAATTCATAAGCTTAATTGTTAATTAAAGATGACTGTCGATAGAAATTACCGAAATCTGGTTGAGAAACTAACTGAAATTTCCCGGCTCAATGGCATCATGAGCACATTAAGCTGGGATCAAGAGGTAATGATGCCATCAGGTGCCTCGGAAGCACGGGCACGACAAATTTCCACACTGGCGGGGATCATCCATGAACGCACAACGGATCCACAGCTTGGCGAATATTTGGCGGCAATACAAAAGGATGGCTTCGGATCTCTTAATACATTAATGGCCTGCAATATTCGCGAGGCACAACGTAACTTTGATCTGGAAACTAAAGTCCCTAAAAGATTGGCCATGGAAATGGCCGAACTGGGTTCCAGTGCTCACTCCGTGTGGATCTCAGCCCGTAAAGAAAACAAATTCTCGAGTTTCTCGCCCGTATTAAAACACTTTCTTGAATTAAAGAAAGAATGGGCGCAATGTGTATTCCCAGACTTGAATCCATATGATGCCAATATTGATAATTTTGAGCGCGGGACGACTATGGCCGAAATTACGCCCATATTTGAACAGCTAAAAAAAGAGCTCATTCCATTTATTAGAATTATTCAAGAGAGCGAGTATCAACCTGCCAATTCATTTTTACAAGGCAACTTTCCAATCGATAAGCAGGAGGCCTTAGCCCGTAAAATTAGCCAGGATATCGGTTTTGAATTTAATCAGGGCCGCATGGATGTCTCTGTTCATCCCTTTTGTGGAGGTGGACATCCAACCGATGTACGCATCACTACCCGTTACGATGAATCGAATTTTATTGAATCATTATATGCAGTTATTCACGAAACAGGGCACGGTCTTTATGAGCAGGGACGCATGCTTCAAGAGCGGGATTTACCTGCATCAGAATCGCTCACTATGGGTATTCATGAATCCCAATCCCTTTTCTGGGAACGCATGATCGGACAAAGCAAATTTTTCTGTGCTCATTATTTTGAAACGATTCGCACGGTTTTTCCACAAAATCTGCATGGAATATCAGCTGATTCATTTTACCAAGCCATTAATATCTGCAAGCCGGATTTTATTCGTGTCCAAGCGGATGAGCTGACCTATCCACTGCATATCATTTTACGTTATGAAATTGAAAAGGGATTGTTCGATGGATCAATGAGTGTCGATGACTTGCCCGCAATCTGGAATGATATGATGATGCAATATTTGGGCATTAAGCCACCGACTGATACCCTGGGCGTTTTGCAGGATTCACACTGGAGTGGGGGAGCATTTGGTTATTTTCCCTCATACACCTTGGGTGCTATTTATGCCTGCCAATTTTTTAAAACCATGCGGAATGAACTTCCTGATACAGAAAAGAATATTGAAGCTGGTAACTTCATTCCGATTAAAACCTGGCTAAATCAGAAAATTCATAGTCAAGGCAGACTTTATACACCACAAGAATTAGTGCAAAAGATAACAGGGGAAGCACTAAACCCGAATCATTTTATTGATTATCTCAAAGAAAAATATACCGCTATTTACCAGTTAAATTAGAAGTCAAGTAAAAAATAGTGCAGTCGCTATCTTATTATGGATAAACATATCATCATTATGCTGTGATTAAAAAACCGAACATGGCTTGTATGAATAGAGTTTGTCGAGTATTCAATTAATGGGACTGTCTCTTAATATAAGGTTTATCCGTTCTTCACTATACAGTTTGTTAATTATTAATAAATAAATGAGATAAGCACCTCAATTTTAGGCTGTCTGGGGACGGGTCCTTAATCTATCCCAGGTTATGAAAGAAAAGTTGTGTTGTCAGTAAACGAAAGCGCCTTTCATAATAGTTTTTCCATACACTGTTTATTCAATATCGGTCCTATTTGATGCGTTCATTACCTTATTGGTATCTTTCTGGCTTCTATTTCTTTCATTTCGCATTTATTGGTGCATTTGCTCCCTATTGGAGCCTGTATCTTCAGTCGCTTTCTTTTAATGCCTTTCAAATCGGAGTACTGATGTCGCTGCTACAGGCAACACGTATTTTCGCACCTGCTGCATGGGGTTGGCTTGCTGATCATACAGGTAAGCGGGTATTCATTGTCCAGTTAGCAGCAATTACAGGATTAATAAGTTACTGTGGCGTCTTTTTAGGTGAATCCTTCCTCTGGATTTTTGTAATCATGCTGTTTATGAGCTTCTTTTGGAGTGCATCATTACCATTGATCGAAGCCATTACTCTTTCTCATCTAGGCAACAATACTGATAGATATGGACGAATACGCTCGTGGGGATCAATAGGATTTATCTTAGCTGTCGTCGGTACTGGCTATCTATTGGATAGAGTGGAAATTTACTGGTTACTTTGGGTGGTGCTGGGATTTAAATTAGGTATCGTGATTTTTTCATATCAAATTCCCGAAGCAGAGGTCACTACTCACAACACTGATGATGATTCGGTACGGAAAATTTGTAATCGCCCTGAAGTACGGGCTTTCTTAGTTGCCAGCCTACTGATGTTGTTTGCACATGGTGCGTATTACACCTTTTACTCCATTTATCTTGTGGAAAATGGCTACGATAAGGGAGTCATTGGTTGGCTTTGGGCAATCGGTGTAATTTGTGAAATCGGAATCTTCTTTTTTATGTCATGCTTAATGCGACACTTCTGCTTGAAACAGATTCTGGTTTTTAGTTTCATATGCGCGATAGTGCGCTTCTTAATGATAGGCTGGGGAGTTGAATCATTCTTTATTATAGTATTTGCACAAATCCTGCACGCTGCAACCTATGGAACACATCACGTTGCAGCCATGATAGTCGTACATCATTTTTTTCGTGGCCGCCATCAAGCCAAAGGACAAGCCATATATACCAGTATCGCGTTTGGTATAGGGGGCACATTCGGGAGTGTGTTCAGCGGTTATTCCTGGGAATGGCTAGGACCCAATATAACATTCACAGTCAGTGCGATAGCGGCCTTGTTGGGTTTGAGCTTGATAGCCTGGAAAATGAAAGCATTGATAATAGACAGCAACAAAAATGAGTGACCATTTTCAAAGATACCGAAATCGGCGTATTGATTTCGATATTAGATTACACATCCATATATTCGATACCAAAACGGACTTAAAGCATATAATGAAGCTTCTTCACTGAGATATGAATTAGACATCATGCTTGGCGAACATGGCGTATTTTTCAAAGAACCGAATATTCATTTTCTCGCACCAAGGATTCAGCCCCGATGTAGTCAATGCCATCGACAAGAATGCCCTAAATTCAACAGTAAAAATGATCTAACTGATCCTGTATTCTGTTTATCTATAGTTATGGAACCTCTTGGGAGCATAAGAGATGATTGACCTTAAATTATTAAATTTAAAGATTGTTTTAAAACGGCGCGCAGAATTGTTGTATCTTTTTATTATGAGTCTATTAACCTTTACGCTTGTTCATGCTGCGGAGCAATTAGATATTCGGCCCTACGAAGCAGCCGATCCATGCAGCGTTGATACGGCACAAATCAGGGTAACCGTAAATGGCATTGGTTCTGGAGGGATGCTCAGCGTTGAGCTTTATCATGATCCGGATAACTTTTTAAATAAAAAAGGCCGTAAGCGCCGTATTCGTATTCCAGTAGTGGAAAAGCAACATACTGTTTGCCTTAATATCGAACAGCAAGGCACCTATGCCGTTGCAGCTTACCATGATGTTGATGGCAATCGCAGGCTAAATAAACGCTGGAATATGATGCCCAAAGAACCTTTTGGTTTATCGAACAACCCACAACAACGGTTTGGTTTCCCAAAATTCAGCGAAGCGGCATTCACAACTGATACTCTGGGCGCGAATATCATGATCCATCTTCAGAAACCATGATTTTACTGTTGCAATCTCATGTGCACCTGGTTTCAAATATTATCTGAAGCCATTCATTGAAAAAATATCACCAGATTCCTTGAAGGAGCACTTTTAAAATAGGCGGTTGAAGTGAATTATCATCAAGTTCTATTCCTGATGTCTCATCGAGGTCTATAGATGATTAGTCAGATTTTTTTCTACCGTTTTTTTCTTTAGCAATCGGATTTTGCACGGTATAGCCTTTTTCTTTCATCTTATATCCGCCATAGGCACCAGCTCCTGCTGCTGCTGCAAGCCAGCAACCTGATAATAAGGGTAGGGTGATCAGAAAAATGATCAAGCAGAAAAAGTTGGTTATTCTCATTACAAATTCCTATTTCAAAACAAAGCACATCATTTTATTGACCCTGCTATATGCATTTAACAAATTTCATCTCCCGTGTGCGATTAACGGACGCGATCAATAGTGACTCAAATAGTTCACAGGATATGACCCACATACTTTTTTCCCCACGTATGATAAATTGCTTCAAGTCCAACCTATTATCCTCTATCTGATAGGCCGACATTCGCTTAATTTAATTCTATATTGAGAGTAAACAGTAAAAATAAAGCTGAGTATTTGATTTTATCAATCTAACAGAAAGATAGAATAGAGAAACATGAAAACATCGGTCAGGAATCGCTCATGATAAAGTAGTTCTTATGGCAAGACCAGGAGAGATTGAATATGGAGAATTATGACGCTTTATTAGCGACGATAGCATTGACGATGGGAGTATCGTGGGCCAGTGGTGTAAATTTATATGCAGCATTACTCGTACTCGGTGTTGGTGGATTAACAGGAAATATTACTTTACCCACCGAGCTGGTGTTTCTACAAGATCCCCTGGTTATTGGTGCCGCAGGTATAATGTACTTTATCGAGTTCTTTGCAGATAAAATTCCAGGTATTGATACTGCCTGGGACTCCATTCACACCTTTATTCGTATTCCAGCTGGTGCTATGCTTGCAGCAGGCGCAGTGGGAGATATCACACCAGTCTTAGAGATTACTGCGGGTATTCTTGGCGGCGGTATTGCTGCGACAAGTCATGCGGCTAAGAGCGGAACCCGTCTTTTAATTAACACATCACCGGAGCCATGCACTAACTGGTCTGCTTCAATTAGCGAAGATTTTTTAGTTATTGCCGGTTTATGGACGGCACTAAACCATCCGGTCATTTTTCTGATTCTGTTTATAATTTTTATCTGTTTTTCCATTTGGTTGCTACCAAGATTATGGTATCTAATTAAGATAGTACTATTAAAAATAGGCAGATTCTTAGGTAATGTGAGCTGAATCGATCAACACCTGATGACCTCTCAAGATTAGAGACTAGTATTCAAGAAAAGAATAATCTCTGCGGATTAGCGTAACTGTAACTGTGACAAGTGAGTGATGTATTAATTGTATGCAAACGGTTAAACTCACATTAAATTAGAAAATCCCGATGCCTCTTTGTATAAGGTAAATCCTAGCTAACGAATTGCTTTCGGATGAACCCCTTTTTTTAGCGCTCGAATAGCTTCTTCTGGACTTTTTACAATTTGCTTAACTGGACAGAAGAAATATTTTGCAAGCTCACGTTGAGCATAATGCTGAATCACGTTTTCTAGCGTTTGCCATTCCGATGTACGTGGTTGAGACCAGGTTTTGTCATCACGTCCCAATGCATATAATTTTCTTTCATCAGTGTCGCAGCGTATTCCCTCATAGCTAACGTTCAAGGCACCTGCTGAAGATTGTACTACCAGACTATATCGTATCACCCCATCCTTCCCTATTTTAATCGATGTGGTATCAACATAATGCAAATTATTGTTAGCCGCATTCACAGTAAATTTAATTAAATTTCTCTGTTCAGGGAAAGCAGGTAGTTGTGTTTGTAATTCGACCCAGGATTTTTTATCATCGAACTCATCTTTAAATACCTTTTGATTGGCACAAGCTACCATGTGTAAGGCGCATAACAGCAATAAAAATTTTTTCATAGTATGAGATTACTCAGCAGGGATTTGCGTTGATTTGTATCGACCACATCAATAGATACCTGATAAGCGGGGTGTTCAACTCCCATGCTTAAGGTTGCGCCCTGATGCAATGCCTGAATCATTGGTGCGGTTAATTCAAAGCGTAGAAAATGTACCGAAGAAGTTTTACCGGTAATTCGTCGTTCCATATCTTCGTTTGCAATGGCGTAAATGGACGCATGTCCGGCTACTTTTATCCATACTTTATCTTCTATCCCGATTAAAGTTGCCAGCTTTGCAACCCGTTCAACCGGATCCGGATATTCAATCATCATCGTAGCTTTCCAATTACTACCATCGGGGATTAATGGTGTATAAATACTCAGTTCATAAAGAATCGCTTCTTCATCGGAAATTTTTTCCGCATGCAGCATTTCTTGAATCTGGTAGCGAATGGTCAATTCATCTTCGAATATCAGTGTAATGTTAGAACCTAAAGAAATTCTGCGGCATTTCTTATGCTCGATAACCTGAGCACGAAATGTTTGCCGAATTTTCGTATAGGCTTCCGGTGTCATTAAGCTGCCACGCGTAATTTTAGCCATATGTTTTCCTGTTATGGTGACCATATCAGAATTCTGTTTGTGCTGCACGGTTACATCATTATTCATGTGGTCGAAATCTGAAAATTCATTTTTTATGCTTCAGGTCCCATCATGATTCGAACAACATTCAACTATGCTCACTTTCTCACTCAAAATCAGTTGTCGCATATCCCAGGTTCCCCATCAATATTCTGTATGTTCAAATGACAAAAAATAAGGGATTATCTTCTTCAAAAATTACTTAAAATGAACTCTTAGTGGCTCACTTTAATTTTGTAATACAAGTATCTAAAAGGACCAAACAGGGCTATCGCGATTGCCTTTAGGGATAAGCATAGAAAACAAGAATAGCACGGTAAAAATTACCAAATTAGAGTAGAAACGGAATTTATATGCTATATTTACTATTGGTTGTTTTTAATTTGAAAATTTCCCATTCCCCATATATCTGTCAAGTGAGCAGTAGTGAATTTTCAACAAATTAATCTACAAAATTATCCAATGCCCGTTGAAAACGGTTCGCGTGAGAACGCTCAGCTTTAGCCAGTGTTTCAAACCAGTCAGCAATCTCATCAAAACCCTCATCTCTTGCAGTTTTGGCCATACCAGGATACATGTCGGTATATTCATGCGTTTCGCCAGCAATTGCTGTTCTGAGATTATCTCGAGAAGAACCAAAAGGTAAGCCTGTAACAGGATCGCCACAAGCTTCCAAGTACTTCAAATGACCATGGGCATGGCCTGTTTCACCTTCAGCAGTAGAGCGGAAGACTGCCGCTATATCATTTTGGCCTTCCACATCTGCTTTAGCTGCAAAATAAAGATAGCGGCGATTAGCTTGAGATTCACCCGAAAAAGCGGCTTTCAAATTCTCTTCTGTTTTAGATCCTTTAAGCGCCATGAATTACCCCCTTTTAATGTGATTGATTTATTATGATATAGGTAATTAAAATAAAAGGATCTAATTTATAATCATCATGTTAATTAATATAATAGCTCATTTATCTTAAGTTTACTGGCTATAAAATGTAATAATAAAGATATTACATGTGCTCATATAAATAATATTTACGTGAACTAAAGGACAACAATCACGCGGGAGTAAAACCCGAATGTATATCGATTTACAAAATTACATGGCAGGTAAATTTTATCCGGAAAGCCTATCGAAGGGATTCTTGCTTGTCAATTATCCATTCATTTGCACAACAACCCATTCAAACTTAATTTAATAATCTGGATCTGCTGGATATAAACTATTCTGCCTATGGCGCTGAAAATAGACAGGTTTTAACAAATAAATACAATCCCCTTTTGTAAGGCGTCAGGGTATATAATTTGAGATTGTTTATTATTTCAATATACGATGCCTATTAAATCACGAATCCGTACTATTCCACATTATCCGCACCGGGGTATTATGTTCCGTGACATCACAACGCTATTAAAAGATCCCGTTGGTCTACGTCTGACTATCGAAAAAATAGCGAACCAGTATAAGGAAGCTAAAATCGATACCGTAGTCGGTATTGAGGCACGTGGTTTTATTATTGGTACGCCCGTTGCTTTTCAATTGCATACCGGTTTTATACCCATACGTAAAAAAAATAAACTGCCTGCTAAGACAGCTGGACGCGATTATCAACTTGAGTATGGAAGCGATCGTGTTGAAATCCACGTAGATGCCATTCAGCAGGGAAATCGCGTACTTTTGGTAGATGATCTTATTGCCACCGGCGGAACAGCAGAGGCTGCCGTTAAATTGATAGAAGATATGGGCGGGGAGGTGGTGGCTTGTTGTTTTGTCATCGATTTGCCAGACGTTGGAGGACGGGCACGTCTGGAAAAATCAGGATATGAAGTTTTCGCACTGTGTGAATTCGAGGGTAATTGAGAAAGCACATAGCCAGCCAAAGCCTGGTTAATTCATATTCATCCATTAAATATAAAACCGATATTTCCAGTTTTATTAACTTGATAATACTTTCAATTTAAGTGATACGATTAACCCTGTTGCACAATTATCAGCTTGTATTACTATCCATGATTCAATTAGCCGAAAAATCTAGCAATTCTCACTCAATATAGTCAATAATTTTTCATGAATACCACCAAAGTTGCCATTACTCATAATGAGCACATGATCGCCCGGTCGGACGATACTTGAAACTGATGTAATTAATTGCATCAGATCATCATGACAACTATATTTTTTATTTAATGTATGCAATGCGGCCCGGACATCCCATTCCGAATCATTCAGATAACAGAATATCTGGTCAGCTTCCATTAAACTATCAGCAAAATCGTTCTTCCATACACCCATCCGCATTGTATTAGAACGCGGCTCTAGCACAGCAATAATATTTGAAGAACCAACGTTATTGCGTAAACCATTGATAGTTGCTCGAATGGATGTTGGATGATGAGCAAAATCATCATATATCGTGATGTTATTAACGATACCTTTGATTTCCATACGGCGCTTAACATTTTTAAACTGTGCCAATGCTTCAATGCCGACTTGAATCGGCACGCCAGCATGACGTGCAGCAATCATGGCTGCAAGTGCATTCAGAGCATTATGTGCCCCCAACAGGCCCCATTGCAGCGTTCCTTGAAATTTACTCTTGTAATAAATCCCAATTTGATTATTTTCTGTGTGCAGCTCAACCTGCCATTCCGAGTCTGCGCCAAACTCTTCAACCGGTGTCCAGCATCCTGCCGCTAAAACACGCTTCAAGCTGTCTTCCTGACTATTTGAGATAATCAGCCCCCTGCTAGGCACTAAACGGACTAAATGATGAAACTGGCGTTCGATTGCAGCAAGATCCGAAAAAATATCGGCATGATCAAATTCTAAATTATTTAGAACAACAGTGCGGGGATGATAGTGTACGAACTTGGAGCGCTTATCAAAAAAAGCAGTATCATATTCATCCGCTTCGATAACAAAAAAAGGTGAAACTTCTGCCATACTTTGAGCCGGGCTCTCGACATTATTCGATATTCCATCACTCACCCCGATTCTTGCTGATATTCCAAAGTTCTCAGGTACGCCCCCGATCAAAAATCCGGGATTCATACCGGCATATTCCAGTATCCATGCCAGCATTGAGCTGGTTGTCGTTTTACCGTGAGTACCTGCTATTGCCAGCACCCACTTATCTCTTAAAATATTCTCTGAAAGCCATTGTGGCCCGGATGTATAAGATAAGTTACGATTAAGTATCTCTTCCATCAAGGGATTGCCACGTGAAATGACATTGCCGATCACAAATATATCAGGATCTAAGAGTACTTGCTCTGATGAATATCCTTCTATTAATTCAATTCCTTGAGATTCTAACTGAGTGCTCATGGGCGGATAAACATTAGTATCACACCCTGTAACTTTATGTCCGGATGCACGCGCAATGGCCGCAATTCCACCCATAAAGGTGCCACAAATGCCGAGTATATGAATATGCACTGGTCAGTAACCTTTACTAAAGAATCAATTATTTTTTTAAGTGAATTAGAATTGCTTTTGATCGTTAAGAATTATAGCCTATCCCAACAATGACAACGTAAATTGTAATGATGCATTTTTTAATGACTGCTATCAGCATTGTAAAAAATTAAAAGATGTGCTGGCGATTGCAATGATATCCCGTGTTAGCTATCTCTTCTACTTTTTCTGCTTATCGTGGGCGTTTCGCGCCGTCCCCTACAGGGCCATTACATTTTGGCTCTCTGGTTGCTGCTGTCGGTAGCTATCTGGAAGCAAAATACCATGGTGGCGAATGGTTAGTTAGAATTGAAGACTTGGATACACCTCGCACCGTTTCAGGTGCCTCCAGCAGCATTCTCAATATGCTGGAAAAACTGGGGATGGAATGGGATGGTGCAGTCGTTTATCAAAGTCGGCGTAATAAAATTTACCGAGATGCATTGGCTTCTCTCGAAAAACAGGGCTTAATTTATCCTTGTCAGTGTTCGCGTAAAGAAATAGCTGACTCTAGTACCAGAGGAATAGGCGGCCTCATCTATCCCGGTACCTGCCGTAATCATTCATACGCATTTGAACAAACCAGTGCGTTACGCATTCAAACTACGAATGATCCAATTCGTTTCACAGACAATCTGCAGGGATCAATCTGTCAGCGACTTCACAGTGATATCGGTGATTTCGTGTTACGTCGGGCAGACGGCATTTATGCTTATCAATTGGCCGTAGTAGTAGATGATGCTGAACAACAGATAACACATGTTGTTCGCGGAAGTGATTTACTGGGTTCCACACCCCGTCAAATTTATCTGCAGCAGCTGCTAAATTATACAACTCCGGCCTATATGCATTTGCCTTTGGTAATGAATCAAACCGGTGAAAAGCTGAGCAAACAAACTTATGCTGCTCCCATTGATTTAATCAATGCTTTATCACAACTTGTAGCGGCGATACGTTTCCTGGGCCAAGAGCCGCCGATAGAACTATTCAAAAGTGATATTCCATCATTTTGGCAATGGGCAATAAGAAATTGGCAGTCACATAAAATTCCATCACCATCATTACGTTAACAGCACATTCAGGAAAAAACTATATTTACAATAACGTATAAATGATCATAATTTATGCTACGCTGCAATGAGATACGCTGGCTGCATTAGCATGTAAACTAAAAAGCAGTTAAAAATATTTTAGGAAACATAAAGAGAACAATAACATAATATAGTCTATCGTTCCTCAGTATTACAAAGGAGAAATTGTGGCTTTTTTGCCATTTTATATACCTACTAGGCATACGCGATTAAAAGTAGTGATTATAGGCGGTGGTTACGCTGGTATCGCGGCATTTACCACTTTATTACATTATGCACAGCATATTGATATCACTATTATTGACCCTAAAGATCAGCATATTAAAATTACTCATCTGCACGAAACATTTCGATATCCGTTGTCTGATGTTATGGTGTCATATACCGATTTAGCAGCCCGTTTTGGTTGCCGCTATATTCGTTCAGAACTCATTCTAAAAGAACATATATTTCAACAATGGCAGAATAATAGATGCATTTTCCTCGATGATGAGGTATTGCCGTTTGATTATCTTTTGATTGCATCTGGTTGTGAAAAACAGGAGCTTGGACGATCAGAGAATATTCTGGATTTGCAGAACTTTATGGTTGCAGCAGGATCAGATTTATTAACTAATCATATCGTTAAGCATGGCAAGAGTGAGCTATTTATTTCTGTAGTGGGTGGTGGGGCGACCGGGATACAATTTTTATTCGAGATCAAGCAATTTCTCTGTCGGCATAGAATTGCAAGCAAGCTACGTTTGATTAATTCAGGCAATCAAGTACTGGAACAGTTTCCTAAAGGCTTTGATTCCTACGTACAGTCACGCATGCGTGACTTAAGTATCGATTTTTATCCCAATACTTATTATTGCGAGCAGCAGGCTGATAAAATTCTATTGAAAGATAAACTGACCGAAAAACAATTCGACCTGCCATCTAGCTTGTCGCTTTTGTTTCTGGGCAAAAAGACCGAGAAATTATTTAACGCCAATGCCTTCGGCCAAGTTATCGTTGACGAGAAAACGTTACCGAATATTTTTATTGCAGGAGATTGCTCTTATTATCATTCTCTTGGATCGAATACACTAACAGCGCAATCTGCAGTTCGAAAAGGTAAATTGGCTGCACGCAACATACTACGTCATTCGAGTATATTTAAATTGCTTGAACCTTATATACATCGTGAACTAGGTTACGTTGTAAGTCTTGGATCTACAGATGCAGTAGGCTGGTTAGTTTCGGAAGGTAACGTAGTGACGGGTATTCCGGCGTTGGCAATTAAAGAATTGGTAGAAACACAGTACGATTTATTATTGATGGGGATAGATACTTACTTAGTATAGTAAAATTGATCTAGCAATATTTACGCAGGAGGCTTGGTTATGCTTGGTTTATTCAAAGATACCCCTGTTGTTGGTAAAGCCAGTGTATTCATTCAAAATCCGAGCGATAAACTTTTTAATTTTATCGGCACTGATTTACTGATTAATTATCCCAGGTGGTCGCCAGAAGTACGTGAATTGGAAAAACTGACAGATGGTCCAGTAAAAGAAGGCACCTTATGCCGCCAGGTGCGCATTGATCAGGGTAATCGCTCGGAATCGACCTTTAAAGTTAAGGTTTTTGAAGCAGGTTCGCGTATATGTTTTGAAGGTATTTCTAATCCTTACCGATGTGATTATATAATCGAATCGGTTAATCCAACAGATAGCCGCATTACGTTTGTTTTTGAATTACTCACCATTGAATTACACATGCGGCCCTTTGAGAAACTCATTCGAATTGCTGTTCAGGACGGAACTGAAAGAACAGTGAGAAATATTAAAAGATTGATCGAACCAGCAAGCTCTGAATCTGTTTAATCAGCTATACTGGCTAATGTGCTATGTCGTTAGTGGGTTTTATTCGCTATTGATTGAATAATCTGGAGGAGAAAGAACCATGGACTTTATCGTCGAAAAAGATCCTGGATTGATTCCACAAGTATTGTCTAAAATACTGGATTCTTGTGTAAATGGCGTGACATTGGCTGATCCTGATCAAGCAGATTTGCCACTTGTATACGTAAATAAAGCATTTGAAAATATAACGGGTTATTCGCAAGAAGAAACATTAGGTAAGAATTGTCGCTTTCTTCAAGGAACGGAACGCGAACAGGCAGAAATCGATCAATTACGAGAAGCCATTAAAAATAAAAGACCTGTAGAGGTAACGCTCAGAAACTATCGAAAAAATGGTGAGTTATTCTTTAATCACCTGGTAATGACACCCTTATTTGACTCTAATGGAAATCTGCTTTACTTCCTGGGGGTTCAGTATGATCAGACTCGGCAAATTCGGGCTGATGAAGAGATAAAAAAATTAAATGAACGTCTTGAAGCATTCAAGAGTTAATTTATTAAATTGCCTGTTAGAAATTTTAAACAGGTTCGATCTGTTAGTTAGTTTCTCCTGTTTTTCACTACGTCTCATGAAAACTGTGTAATTTGCTGGCCAAAAAGCTGACTAGAAGGTATTATTCAGCCTGTTGGTCTTTGGGAGGCGTGGCCGAGCGGTTTAAGGCAGCAGTCTTGAAAACTGCCGTAGGGGTGACTCTACCGTGAGTTCGAATCTCACCGCCTCCGCCATGCCCCTATCCGCAGCAGTCCACAAAAATTCATAACCTTCAGTAAATAAATCATATATAAAAATGAAATATGCCAATCTTCATGCGGTCCATAGTTCTCGTAAAGTTAATTTATGGAATGAAGACAAGAGATGGAGAAATTATCGGGTACAAAATCAAACCAGGAATCCTGGGAGCAATTGGTTAAGTTTTTTAAGAAAATGGATTAACGCGGATTGAAACAGCAAAACACCTGCCTGGTAATTTGACAGATCATGGCATGCAAACTGCTTTGACCAGCAAGGGCGTGTCCGTGCAGCAATCGAGTATTTAAAATGCTGGCCTCAATCCTCAGAATTACTTAAAACTCAACTGGGGGCATTGGAAATAAAAGCAGGAATAATCAGGGTGCTATTCGCTATCAGATGCTAGTACGTCAACGACTGAGTCAACCGAGAGCCATCATGCTCATATTAAGTACGCTGGCTTCAATATCAAAGGCTGCATCTCGGGTGGATCTGGCTACTCGTCTAACAAGCGAATGGCTGACCTTGTTCTCGGCAGATGAATTGCGTCAGCTTTGGCAACAGAGTTTCAAATAAAGACAAGTAGAGATCTTTGCAAAACTTCAATATATTTTTTGTTGCCTGAGATTATATAATTTAATTTCTCCTAACAGGTCGATGGTTATATCTCTATGATGGGGTCTATTGTTGTTTACTTTCTGCATTGTTTCCGCTTTTTATCCTTTTAATGACATATCAGAGTGACGCAAAAGCCTTTGCAGAATGATCCGCAGATACACCACGCTCCCCCCATGATTTCTTCCAGGTGCCGGCAACTTAACGGATATGCCGCGTACCGGCGGATACAGACCAGAGTCACCTCAATCAGAAATTGCATTCCTCTTACAACCAGCATGTAGCCTCACCATCTTTTCAATATTAACAGTCTAGACGAAGGTATCGATGATCTTGCTTAATGCGACAGAACCAAGACGGTCGCGATTTCATGTCAAGCTCGCCCGTCTTCGCCTTCATCCAGATCAGCACGTGGATCGAGACCCATTGCAATCGGCGCCGCGCCTGGGAGCGGTACGTATTTTTCCCGTTTATCCACAGGCAACGATGGCTGCTGCAAAACGCGAACAAGGACAAATACAGCGTAGAGTAAAGCCACGGCCGATTCGAACATAAGGAAGCTGGGTGGACCGTAGATCGACATGAGCGCCGAGGCGAGCAGTGGACCGAGCGTGGCGCCAATGGAATAGATCATCAGCAAACGTCCTGACGCCGCGACGTAGTATCTACGCTCCAGGCGGTCGAAGGTCTCCGCGACGCAGAGCGGATAGATGCTGCTCATTGCACCTCCGAACCCCAGTGTCATAATCAACAAGGCAAAAAAGGGCAATTCGGAGGCGATGACACCCGCCAGCAACCCCCAAGTGATGCCGACGACCAGCAAGGTAATGGAGATAACGATACGCCGGTCATACCGATCCGCCAGCATGCCCATGGGGAACTGGAAGACCAGACCACCGAGCACCACGACGCTCATAAACAAGGCGGCCTCGGACACGCTCAGTCCGATCCTGCTCGCAAAAACGGCACCCAGAGCATAGAAGGAACCAACCATCAAACCCGCAACTCCGGCACCGACCATGCCAATAGGAGAAGCCGAATAAAGATCCTTCACGTTCAGTACCTGGCTCTCGCTGAGATTAGGCTCGTCCAGCCTCGTCATTGCGACCGGGACTAGCGAAAGCACGATCAGCGATGCGGACAACATGAAGAGATCAGGCGCGCCGACATCAGTGAGGTTGACCAGGGTTTGACCAAACGCCATCGCAAGATAGAAAGTCAACATGTAAAAGCCGAGGACGCGCCCGCGCGTTTTATTACTGCTTTTGGTGTTCAACCAACTTTCGATTGTAGCCGTCAAACCGGCAACGCAGAAGCCGTTGACAATCCGCAGGAACACCCACACAGCCGGATGGGAAATGGTTGCATAAGCCAGTGTAACTGCAGCCGCCAGCGCCGCAAAAACAGCGAACGCACGGATATGCCCGATGCGAAGGATCACTCGTTTTCCGCGCAGCCCCCCAAACGCTAGGCCCAGGTAGTAGGCTGCCATGATGGCCCCAGTCAACGCCACAGGATAGCCTGCCGTTTCCATGCGAAGTGGCAGGACAATACCGAGCAGACTGTTGCCTGCCACGAAGGCAGCAGTGCCGCCCAAAAGGGATCTCACCGAGGCAAGAACCTCGCGTACGTTTCGCGTCATTGTCAGGATGGCAACCATTGGCTCAAGGAGGATAAGAAGAATAAAACATATACCTGATCTATTCAACAGCCTTTGATGTGGTTGCGGCCACCGCGTGCGGCAGCCCTTGTGTGTCCACTACAATGTGACGCTTGATACCCGAAACCTTCTTGCCCGCGTCATAACCCTTCTGGCCTGCCGTGTCCGTGTTCTTCACGCTCTGTGCGTCCACAATCAAGAATGCGCTGCCGGCGTTGCACTCCCGTTTCTCGCGGGCCACGCCAACCTGATTCTTTTAATGCCTGCTGGAGCAGGCTGCCTCCTTCGCGGGGCTCACTCCAGATGGCCCAGTACGAGTGTACTGTGTGAAGTGGTACCGCAAAACTGGACAAATTGTTAAGCTCTGATATGAGATAAAT